>JBBQFP010000026.1:0-32215 GCA_038322045.1 Actinomycetes bacterium
CCCGGTCCCATCCCGAACCCGGAAGCTAAGCCCTCCAGCGCCGATGGTACTGCCCCCGCCAGGGGGTGGGAGAGTAGGACGCCGCCGAACACCCTTCCCGTGACGGCCACCCTGACCCAGGGTGGCCGTCACGCATTTCCCCCTCAGCCTCTGGCGCCGTCCGGCTTCCCTGAGGATCGCGCCTGACCGTAGGGTTGAACACCGTGGCAGAACGTCGACCGTCGAGCTCGAGCCCCCGTGACGACCGGGGGTCACAGCCGCGCGCCGCAAAGGGCGCCGGTCGATCAGCCCCCTCGTCGTCCGCAACCTCTCGCGGTCAGCGAACGAATCCTCGAGGTGGGACCGAGCGGCCACGTCCAGCCCGCGACGGTGAGCCGACGACGTATCAGTCCGTACGCTCCTCCGGCTCCGGCCGTCCTGCCAGCGCCGGGGGGTCCGGTGACAAGTATCAGCGGCCCTCGTCGCCGGGTGCGGCGCCTGCGTACGTTCGGCCGCCGGTCGACCCGAAGAGACAGGGCAGCCGACCGTCTCGCCCCGACGCGCCCCGCACCGGGACCTCCTCCGGCGGCCGAGCGTCGTGGGGCGGAAGCTCGACGGGCCGTCCCGAGAGCGCCGGCCGGTCCTTGTCGGCTGGGCGCCCCTCCGCCGGCGGCAGGTCGTCGGGTTCGGGTGCTGCGCGCACCGGCACGAGCAGCCGGTCCGCGTCGGCAGGTCGGCCAGGTTCCCACGCGCCGGGCACTGGTGACCGTCGGTCGTCCGGCGGGACGTCTGCCTCGGCGGCCCGTCCGGCCTCAGGCGGACGTCGCGCGTGGGACGACCGGCCGGCGAGCGGCGGGCGTCCGACGTCCACCGGTCGGTCGGCACCACGCGCCGTGTCCTCCGGTGCCGGGAGCACAGGAGATCGTCGACAGGGCACCGGGGCGCGGTCCGCCCGTCCCAGCACAGGGTCGGCTCCGTGGCGCCCCGGTCAGGCCTCTGGCAGTGCAGGCGCCGGGACGTCGGGCACCGGCCGCCCCTCCCGCGAGGAGTCATCCTCGAGCCCGGCTTCCCGCCGGCCGGCAGCGGGAGGGGGAGGGGACGACCGCCGCCGCGACACCGACGCGCGCGGTGCGAGGGGTGCTGACTCGACGCAGCGCCACGGCGCGCGTCCGGTGACCGGTTCCTCCGGCACTCGGACCTCGCGGCCCGCCACGGACCGCGACGCGCCTTCTCGAAGCTCGTCAGCGGCGTGGCGAGGGAGCTCGGACGCCTCGTCCCGCGGAGGACCGGTACGGAACGCCCGTGACAGCTCGAACGCCGGCTCACGTCCCGGCGTCCGGCGCCTCGTCGCTCGCGACGAGCCAGAGCTGCCCGACGACGTCACCGCCAGCGAGCTCGACCGGACGATCCGACGCGACCTGTCCGGTCTGGCGTCGATCAGCGCCGAGCTCGTGGCGCGCCACCTCGTCATGGCGAGCCGGTTTCTCGAGGACGACCCGGAGCTGGCCTACCGCCACGCCATGGCGGCGCAGGCGCGCGGAGGTCGTGTGGGGGTCGTCCGCGAGGCTGCCGGGATCGCCGCCTATGCCGCAGGCCACTACGACGAGGCGCTCGCCGAGCTGCGTGCCGCTCGTCGCATCACCGGGGACTCCTCGTACTGGCCGGTGATGGCCGACTGTGAGCGCGGCCTCGGTCGACCCGAGCGTGCGCTGTCCATGGCGGGCTCCGCCGAGGTCGGCCGGCTCGACCGGGCCGCCCAGATCGAGATGAGGATCGTCGCCGCAGGGGCACGTCGCGACCTCGGCCAGCACGACGCGGCGGTCGTCACCCTTCAGGGACCGGAGCTGCAGAGCGCTAAGCGGGCCCCGTGGACGGTCCGGCTCTGGTACGCCTACGCCGACGCGCTCCTTGCCGCGGGGCGCGCCGACGAGGCTGAAGACTGGTTCGGCCGTGTGGCGTCTCTCGACGACCTCGGAGAGACCGACGCGTCGGACCGGTTGGCCGAGATCCAGGGCGTGGGATTCCTCGACGACTGGGAGGGTCCTGCCGAGCCCGAGCCCGAGCCCGAGCCCGAGCCCGAGCCCGAGCCCGAGGACGCCGGGTCGCTGCCTGAGACGGGGCAAGACCGTGCTGAGGACGTGTCCGAGGGTGACGAGCGCGCGGAGAACGACGGGCCCGCCACCGAGGACGTCGGCGCCTCCGCCGATCTCTCCGAGGCTGCTGAGAGCTCAGCTGTCGGTACAGCGCCGTCGGAGTCCGACGACACGCCGACCGGGGCCGGTCCGTCGGCCGATCTCGTCGAGCCGTCCTCCGGTGAGCCCGTGGTGGAGGAGTCCGTGCGGTCTGGTCCGGTACCGCTGCCGCAGGTCGTCTTCACCGAGCCGCCGCCTGCCGAGCCCCAGGACGACGACCGCTTGTTCTAAAGGTCCCCGCGCGGGGTGCGCAGTCCTGCCGGCATGCCAGCTCGTCCCCAGGGCCGGGCCTGGAGCAGCACCTGTCCACAGGCTGGGCACGCTGGCGCACGTGGTGCCTCCGGGCCGGTGGAGCCTTGGTCGTCGGCACAGATGGTGTCGGGATCAGGGAGGAGGACCGATGGGCGACGGCTCTTCGCGGGCAGGGGTTGCTGATCACGTCAACGAGGTCCACGTCGTCGGACGGGTGTCGAACGAGCCGGAGAGCCGCGTGCTGCCCAGCGGCGAGACGGTGACGATGCTGCGCCTCGTCGTCAGCCGGGAGGGCGCTCCGGCGCGACCGACTTCCAGAGCGCGGACGCCGACGGTCGACACCCTCGAGTGCGCGGCCTGGACGGCCTCGGCCCGGCGCATGCTCTCGCGGTGGCACGCCGGTGACACGGTCGAGGTCAACGGGTGCCTGCGGCGACGCTTCTGGCGCTCGCCAGCTGGCGTGGCCAGTCGCTACGAGATCGAGGTCGTCGGCGGCTCCCGCCGGTGCCGGGCGGACGGGAAGGCTTCTCCAGACACCTCTCGGCGGAGGCCGCGGGAGGCGAGCGCGTCCGCGCCATGACGCAGGGTGGGTTGGCGAGCCGGGCGTCGACCCTCGCCGTCGCGGATAATGGTGCGACGCGCACCCAAGCCGCGAGGAGGTCCGAGGTGAGCGAAGGTCAGGCCAGCGCCGCCGGCCGTCCGGCCGGTGACGTCTACGACTGGTACCAGCGCGCCGAGCAGCTTCTCTCGTCGGGTTCGCCCGGTCCTGCCGTTCACCTGCTCCGCCACGTCCTCGACGTCGAGCCCGGTTCCCGCAGCGCTCGCGAGGCGCTGGCACGGGCGCTGTTCGATTCGGGGAATTTCGGCGACGCCGCAGGGGCGTTCCGCTCGTTGTCCCAGGACTACCCCGACGACGACTACGCCTTGTTCGGGCTCGGTCTGGCGCTGTCCCGTCAGGGCCGCTTCGAGCAGGCGGCCAACTACCTCAGTGCGGCCTCCACGATGCGACCCGCCCGTAAGGACTACCGCGAGGCCCTGCGACAGGTCCAGGCGACGCTGCGCGCCCGCAAGCGGCCGGGATGAGCGACGGCGGCGTGGTCCCGACCTCGCCCGTCCGCCGGTCGCCCAGTCCCTGCGGCGTGCTGGCTGGCGCCTACGACGTGGCGCTGCTCGACCTCGACGGCGTCGTCTACGTCGGGGCGCAGGCCGTGCCCGCTGCGCCCGAGGCCCTGTCGTCGGCACGCTCGTCCGGCATGAGGCTCGCCTTCGTCACGAACAACGCCTCCCGGACGTCGGCCACGGTGGCGGGCCACCTCGAGAGCCTGGGCATCTCGGCCCCGGTCGAGTCGGTCATCACCTCCGCCCAGGCCGCCGCCGGCCTGCTGGTCGGGATGCTTCCGGCGGGGGCGGCCGTCCTCGTCGTCGGGGGCGACGGACTCGTCGAGGCGCTGCGCGAGCGTGGGCTCGTCGCGGTGCGTGGCCTCGACGAGCACCCCCAGGCGGTCGTCCAGGGCTTTGCGCCGAGCGTGGGCTGGGACTCCCTGGCAGAGGCCTCCTATGCCGTGGCCTCCGGCCTGCCCTGGGTCGCGACCAACGCCGACCGGACCATCCCGACGGCTCGGGGGATCGCCCCCGGGAACGGCATGCTTGTGGCCGCGGTCGCCGAGGCCACCGGGGTGTCACCGGTCGTGGCAGGCAAGCCTGAGCTGCCGATGCACCAGGAGGCGATCACGAGGACGGGCTCAACTCGCCCGCTCATCGTCGGTGACCGCCTCGACACCGACATCGAGGGCGCCGTGCGGGCGGGAGCGGACAGCCTTCTCGTCCTCTCGGGTGTCACCGACGTCGGCGGGCTGCTGGCGGCGCCTCCCCAGCATCGACCGACCTATCTCGGTCGAGACGTCGGCGCGTTGCTCGTCGAGCATCCCGGCGTGGTCGGCGACGGGCCGTGGTCCTGCCGCGGCTGGACCGCATCGGTCGACGCGGGCGAGCTGTGCCTCGACGCGAGCGGGCCGGAGCCCCATGGCGACGATGACGGAGCCGGAGCAGCCGGGCCGAAGCCGGTCGCGTCTGCCACGCCGGACGGGGGCCCGACGCACGGGTCGGCCGATGTCACGAGCCGGGGTTCTCTCGACGCGGCGTTGGATGCGCTCAGAGCCGCGTGCGCGGCGGCCTGGAGCACCGAGGGGCTCGACTGCCGAGCGGCCACGGCGCTGCTCGACGAGCTCCTCGATGTCTGAGTCCTCGCGGTGTCCGCCGAGGGTGCGGCGTCGTCGCGAGAACGGTGGCCGGAACCCGCCTAGAACATCGACTTGAGGCGCAGGAGGTCCATGAGGCTGGCATCGATCTTGAGGCGACCGGTGGCCAAGGCGTGACCGATGTGAAGCTGGCCCTGGGTGAGCGCGACGAGGTCCTCGCTGGCCAGCCGCAGGTTGATCTGCGCCTTGGGCGCCGGCTGGGTCGTGAGGTCCTCGATGAGCCCGTTGCGCATGTGCCCCGAGAACGTCGTGTGCAGGTCCGTCACGTGGCAGCTCAGCGACCGGTCGGCGATCCCTCGTGGCTTGTCGCTGAGCAAGGCGAGCTTGGCCGCCAGCGCCTCCACCGCGTCATGGCACTCCTGCAGGGTCGCCATCGCCACCTTCCTCGAGCCGGGTCCGGGCCGACGCTACCGTGCAGCGCCTCGCGCACGCACCGTGGCGTCCGCCGCCCAGGCCACCCGCAAGCCGGGCTCACCCAGGACGCCCGCCCTAACGCACGGTGCCCGATGCAGGTCGTCGTCGCGACCTGGGGACGACGGCATGTGGACGGTCGACGGATTGGGTAGCGTCAGGCCTGCGCCTGCACGACTTGGACGTCGCTCGCACCGGCGCGGGAAACCGGTCTCAGACTCGAAGGAGCACGCCATGGTGATGGATGCGGTGCGGGGTTACGTCCAGCTGGCCTCGGGTCTCGGTGACGTCACAAGGGCCCGGGCGACCGAGATCGCGAAATCGCTGCTGGCCGGTGGCCGTGACGTGCCGGGGCCCGGCGCGGTGAAGGACCAGGTGAGCAGCCTCGCCGACGAGATCATGACGCAGTCGAAGGCCAACCGGGACCTCGTCCTCACGGTCGTGCGCGCCGAGGTCGAGCGCGCCGTCGCCTCCCTCGGCTTCGCCGCGAGCGACGAGGTCGGTGTCCTGCGTCGGCGGGTCGAGCGCCTCGAGGACCAGCTGGCCGCGTCTGGCTCCGCCGCCTCATCCGGTTCCGTCCGGGAGGGCAAGGCGGCGCCCGCGCCCCGTCCGAGCACGGCCTCCGCGCCCAAGCCTGGCCCGCGCGCAGTGAAGAAGACCGCACCTCGGGCGAGGGCCGCAGCGGCGCCGTCGGAGTCCTCCGGTGCGGCGTCGACGGCGAACCTTGCCCCGGGTGCGGGTCCCGCGAAGCGCGCGACCAAGAAGTCCACGCCGCGGCCGGCCAAGACCGCCAAGGCGTCCGCCACCACGGGCACTGACGCCGCCGGCTCCTCGGGTGACGCGTGACCGACACCGACACCGTGCAAGAGCCGGGGCCGGACGTTGACGAGCTCGTATCCCGGACGGCGCTCGACCTCGGCACCCTCGACGACCGGCCGACGGCCGAGCACCCGGCGGCCTATGAGCGGGTCCAGTCGACGCTGTCCGCCGCTCTCGACCCCGCGCAGCCGCGCTGACCTCGTGGTCCGTCGTCGCCTGGACGCCGAGCTCGTCCGACGCGGGCTGGCCCGCTCGCGAGAGCATGCCGTCGACCTCGTCACCGACGGCCGGGTGAGCCTGCGCTCCGGGCCGGCGAGCAAGCCCGCCACCCAGGTCGACGCCGACGAGCCCGTCGTCGTCTCGGCGGGTGACGACCCGGGCTTCGCCTCGAGAGGCGCCCACAAGCTGACCGGCGCCCTCGACGCGTTCGCCTCGGATGGGCTGTCCGTGGCTGGCCGGCGAGCGCTCGATGCCGGTGCCTCGACCGGTGGGTTCACCGACGTCCTGCTGCGCCGGGGGGTCCGCGAGGTGGTGGCCGTCGACGTCGGCTACGGCCAGCTCGTCTGGCGGCTGCGCAACGACCCACGGGTGATCGTGCTCGACCGGACCAACGTGCGCACCCTCACGCCGGAGGCCGTCGGGGGAGAGGTCGACCTCGTCGTGGCCGACCTCTCGTTCATCTCCCTGCGCCTCGTCCTGCCCGCGCTGGCGGCCTGCACGTCGGCCGGCGGCGACCTCGTCGTCATGGTCAAGCCCCAGTTCGAGGTCGGACGCGAGGCACTTGGCTCGGGCGGCGTCGTCCGCGACCCCGCGCAGCGCGCCGGAGCCGTCCGAGCGGTGGCGCAGGCGGCGCTCCAGCTCGGCCTCGGTGTCACCGGGGTCGTCGCCAGCCCGCTCCCCGGCCCGTCGGGAAACGTCGAGCTCTTCCTGTGGCTGCGCCAGGGCGGCGCTCCGCTCGACGACGATCGTCTGGCGCGCGCCATCGCCGAGGGCCCCCGATGAGCGATCCAACCGACGGCCGAACGGTCCTCCTCGTCAGCCACACCGGGCGCGAGCAGGCCGTCGCCGCGGCCAAGGTCGTCGTCGCACGCCTGCGTGCTGCGGGGCTGGCCGTCAAGGTGGCAGTCGATGAGATGGCCCCGCTCGTCGGTCTCGACGTCGTCCCGGTCGCGCCCGAGCCGGGAGCTGCTGCGGGCTGCGAGCTCGCTGTGGTGCTCGGTGGTGACGGGACCCTCCTGCGGGCGGCCGAGCTCTGCCGACCGACCCGCACCCCGATGCTCGGCGTCAACCTCGGGCACGTCGGCTTTCTCGCGGAGTCGGAGTGGGCCGACCTCGAGCTGACCGTCGACCGGATCGTCAGCCGTGACTACACCGTCGAGGAGCGGATGACCCTCGATGTCCACGTCAGCGTCGACGGGCGACCGCTGGCCCAGAGCTGGGCGCTCAACGAGGTCTCGATCGAGAAGGCCGCGCGAGAGCGGATGATCAGCATCCTGCTCGAGGTCGACGGCCGCCCGCTCTCCCGCTGGGGCTGTGACGGCATCGTCCTCGCCACGCCCACGGGGTCGACCGCCTACGCCTTCTCCGCCGGCGGGCCGGTCGTCTGGCCGGAGGTCGAGGCGGTCCTCGCCGTGCCATTGAGCCCGCACGCCCTGTTCGGGAGAGCTCTCGTCGTCGCTCCGTCCTCGGTGCTCGTCGTCGAGGTGCTCGACGACCAGGGCGCCGCCGTGCTGTGGTGCGACGGCCGCCGCAGCGTCTCGCTACCGGTGGGATCCCGGGTCGTCGTGACCCGTGGTGGCGAGCCGGTGCGCCTGGCCAGGCTGCACCTGGGTCCGTTCACCGACCGGCTCGTCGCCAAGTTCCAGCTACCCGTCCAGGGCTGGCGAGGGGCCGCCGCGGGAGCGACCTGAGGCCGACCTGCACGGAGTGCTCCGCCGTCGGCCACGGGAGGCGGCGCGGCCTGCGGCTCTGTCGTCGAGCAGCCGGTCGTCTCATCGAAGGGCCGACCCGGGCGAGCGCCTTGTCGACGCCACGGCCAGGCTCGTTCAGGCTCGTTCAGGCTCGATCAGCACATCTCGGAAGGGACGCGACCAGGTGCTCGAGGAGATCCGGATCAGCGGGCTCGGACTCATCGCCGACGCCGTGCTCGAGCTCGGGCCGGGCCTCACCGTCCTCACCGGTGAGACCGGCGCGGGGAAGACCATGGTCGTCGGCAGCCTGGCGCTGCTCCTCGGCGGCAAGGCCGACCCAAGCCGCGTGCGCAACGGCTCCGAGCGTGCGCTCGTCGAGGGCCTGCTGGCGGTCCCGCCCGGCTCGCCCGTCGAAGCGCTCGTCGACAACGCCGGTGGGCTCGTCGAGGACGGCGTCGTCGTCCTCGGTCGCACCATCGCCTCGGCTGGGCGATCGCGCGCCTTCGTCGGCGGCCGCTCGGTGCCCTCGGCCACCCTGGCCGAGATCGGGCAGGAGAGCGTCGCCGTGCACGGCCAGTCCGACCAGCTGCGCCTGCTCGCCCCCGCCCGTCAGCGGGCCGCGCTCGACCGCTTCGCTGGGGAGCCGGTGCGGGAGCTCCTCGGCGCGTACCGGGCCGCCTCCGACGAGCTTCGCACGGCCCGTGACGAGCTCGACCAGCTCGTCACCAAGGAGCAGGAACGTCGCCGCGAGGCCGAGATGCTCCGCTTCGGGCTCGACCAGGTGGAGGCGGCGCGGCCCGAACCTGGTGAGGACCACGCCCTCGCCGTCGAGGCCGAGCGGCTGCGCAACGCCGAGGGGCTTCGGGCGTGCGCGGCGGGGGCGCGAGCGGCTCTTGCAGGCGACCCGGACGGCTCATCCGACGAGGCCGACGTCCTCACCCTCCTCAGTGCGGCGCGGTCGAGCCTCGATTCGGGCGCGGGTCACGACCCGACCCTCGTCGAGCTCGGCACCCGGCTGCGTGAGGTCGCTGTGCTCGCGTCGGAGCTAGCAAGCGACCTCGCCGCCTACCACGAGGACGTCGAGTCCGACCCGCTCCGCCTCGATGCCGTGGAGGAGCGACGGGCTGTCCTCTCCTCGCTGTGCCGGGCGCACGGCCCCACGGTCGACGACGTCCTCGCGTGGGAGACCGAGGCTGCGGCCCGGCTCGCCGCGCTCGAGGGCGACGACGAGCGGCGGGGTGGCCTCGCCGAGCGGGTGGCGACGCTCACCGTCGCTGCTGGCGAGCTCGCGGGAGGGCTCAGCGAGGCGCGCGCTGCGGCTGCCCGCCGCTTCGCCGAGGAGGTCACCGGCGAGCTGTCCGCCCTCGCGATGCCGCATGCCCGGGTTGAGGTCCGCGTGGCCCAGACCGAGGACGACGCGGGCCTGCCGGTCTCCGGCCGGCTGCTCGCCGCGGGACCGACCGGCGTGGACGACGTCGAGATCCTCCTCGCCTCGCACCCGGGAGCGCCGCTGCTGCCGCTCTCAGTCGGCGCATCGGGCGGCGAGCTGTCCCGCGTCATGCTGGCCATCGAGGTCGTCTTCGCCGGCAGCGACCCGGTGTCGACGTTCGTCTTCGACGAGGTGGACGCCGGCGTGGGGGGTCGCGCAGCCACCGAGGTCGGCCTCCGGCTCGCTCGGCTCGCACGGACCGCTCAGGTGCTCGTTGTCACGCACCTTCCTCAGGTGGCGGCCTTCGCCGACCGCCACCTCGTCGTCGTCAAGGACGACGAGGGCAGCGTCGTCACGAGCGGGGTCCGGCGGCTCGAGGGAGAGGAACGGGTCGTCGAGCTGGCCCGGATGCTCGCCGGTCAGGAGCGCTCGGCGTCAGCCGCGGAGCACGCCCGGGAGCTCGTCGCTGCGGCCGTCGAGGCCCTCGCGCGCTGAGAAGTCCGACGCAGGGCGCCCCGGCGTGCCCCAACCCCGGCCGGCCCCACGCCTCGGCATGCCCACGCCGGGGGCACTCCTGGGCCAGCGGCGTCGCGAGGGCGGCGTGCGGCACGGCCCGGCGTGCCAGCGGTCGTGCACCGCTCTGGCACGATGGGCAGATGCGTCTTCTCCCGTCGCGCCGGCCTCGGGAGACCGCTCTCCCGGGCGTCGTCGGGACGGCGCGGGTGGACCGTCGCACGAAGCGGCTGACCAAGCGGCTCCATCACGGTGACATCGCCGTCATCGACCACGTGGACCTCGATCGGGTGAGCGCCGAGGCGCTCGTCGCGGCCCGGGTCGCCGCCGTCGTCAACGCCTCGCCGAGCAGCAGCGGCCGGTACCCCAACCTCGGACCAAAGATCGTCGTCGACGCCGGGATCCCGCTCCTCGACGCCGCCGGCAGCGCTGTGCTCACCCAGATCGTCGAGGGAGAGCCGGCGCGGCTCGACGGCGACGTCCTGCACCAACGCGGCGTCCCGGTCGCCCGAGGGCTTCGCCAGAGCGTGGAGTCCGTCGAGGCCGCCATGGAGCAGGCCCGGGAAGGGCTCTCCGTGCAGCTCGAGGCCTTCGCCGGCAACACCATGGAGTTCCTCCTGCGCGAGCGCGAGCTGCTCCTCGACGGCGTGGGGGTCCCAGACGTGCGGACGGACTTCGAGGGCCGTCACGCCCTCGTCGTCGTCCGCGGGTATCACTACAAGGAGGACCTCGTCACGCTGCGGCCCTACATCCGGGAGTACCGCCCGGTGCTCGTCGGGGTCGACGGCGGGGCCGACGCGCTCATCGAGGCGGGCCACCGGCCGCACATGATCGTCGGTGACATGGACTCGGTCTCCGACTCGACGCTGCGCTGCGGGGCCGAGCTCGTCGTCCACGCCTACCGCGACGGGCGAGCGCCCGGCCTGCCGCGACTGCAAGCGATGGGGCTCGACCCCGTGGTCTTCCCTGCCGCCGGGACGAGCGAGGACATCGCCATGCTCCTCGCCGACGACAAGGGCGCCGAGCTCATCGTCGCCGTCGGCAGCCATGCGACGCTCGTGGAGTTCCTCGACAAGGGCCGGTCGGGCATGGCGAGCACCTTCCTCACCCGCCTGCGGGTGGGGGGCAAGCTCGTCGACGCCAAGGGGGTGAGCCGGCTCTACCGCAGCCGCATCTCCTCGATCCAGCTCGTCCTGCTCGTCGCCGCGGCGCTCGTGGCCCTCGTGGCCGCGATCGCGGTCACCGACTCAGGTCAGGCCTGGCTCAGCGTGCTGGCCGACCGTTGGGCCGACTTCGTGTTCTGGATCCAGGGGCTCTTCTGAGATGATCGACTTCCGCTACCACCTCGTCTCCATCGTCGCCGTGTTCATGGCGCTGGCCATCGGCATCGTCCTGGGCTCGGGTCCGCTGCGTGAGCCCATCACCGCGGGCCTCAAGAATCAGACCCAGCAGCTTGCGCAGGACAAGGCCGAGCAACGGTCCCAGATCCGTGATCTCGAGCGCCATCTGTCCTACGCCCAGAGCTTCGCCTCGAAGGTGGGCCCCGACCTCGTCGGCGACCGGCTCCTCGGCCAGTCCGTCGTGCTCGTCACCTTCCCGGGGACGAGCGGCCGCCTGACGACGTCGGTGCGTTCCGAGCTCACCCTCGCCGGGGCGCGGGTCACCGGCCAGGTCGCCGTCGCGAAGAAGTTCACCGACCCCCAACAGGTGGGCGTGCTCGACGATCTCGCGCGTCGGCTCGCACCGCCGACGACCGTCCTACCGACCACCGAGGACCCGTACACCCGCGTCGCCGCCGTCCTGGGCGACGCGATCCTCACCCCGCAGACCACCGTCGCCGGTGCGCCCGACGCCGCGGGGGCCGAGGTCCTCGCCGGGCTGCGCGAGGCGGGCTTCCTCGACCTCTCGGGCAGCCCGTCGCGGCGGGCGAGCCTCGCCGTCATGGTCGCCTCGGATGCCCCCGCCGCGCCGGACGACGCCGTGGCGGCCGCGGACGCCTCGCTCGTCACCCTCGCCGCGGGCCTGGACGCGAGGGCCAGCGGCAGCGTCCTCGTGGGAGCCGCCTCGTCGGCTGCCAAGGGGGGGCTTGTCAGCGCCCTGCGCAGCAGCACGACGGCGTCGCAGCGGGTCTCGACGGTCGACACCGTCGACACCCCGGAGGGTCTCGTCGCGGTGGTATACGCCCTCGTCGAGCAGAACCGGGACAGCGTCGGGCACTACGGCAGCGAGGACGGCGCCTCGGGGGTGCTGCCCGACCTCTCCGGCCCGGTCAAGCCGTGACGCCGGACCGTCGGCCGGCCGCCCCCGCCGCCCGCGGCTGGGGACCGGCAGGTGCGGGGCTCGGCGGCGCGGGGCTCGCAGGTGCCGGGCTCGGCGGTGCGGCCAGCGAGCTGCTCGGGGCCGCGGTCGGCGCCGGAGCGGCAGGGCTGGCGTGGCAGGTGCTGCGCCGTCGTCCGCCCGGCGGTACCCGCAGGTGGGCCCGGACCAACTACCGCGGTGGCGAGGTCTGCCTGCTCGAGGGCGTTGCCGCGGTCATCGGCGGGGCGGCAGCGATCGCGGTCACGGGAGGTCGGCCTCGGAGGGCCACCGCGTCGGCGGCGGCGACCGTGCTGTGCTGCGGCGCACTGGGCCTCTACGACGACCTGTCGGGCAGCGCGACGCGTCGCGGCTTCGCCGGGCATCTCGGAGCACTGCGTCACGGCGAGGTGACGTCGGGCACGGTGAAGATCGTCGGCATCGGTGCCACCGCGCTCGGGGCTGCGCTCCTGATCGAGGGCCCACGGTGGAGAGTCGTCCCGGCGACCGTCGTCGTCGCGGGGTCGGCGAACCTCCTCAACCTTCTCGACCTGCGGCCAGGGAGGGCACTCAAGACGGCGGGCGTCGCGGCGGCGCTGCTGACCGTCATCAGCCCCGGCCCGCTGCCGGGCGTGGTGCTCGGGGTGGGCGGTGCGCTGATGCCTGCCGACCTCGGTGAGACCGGCATGCTCGGGGACTGCGGTGCCAACGCCCTCGGCGGGCTGCTCGGCGCGGCCGCTGTCGCCACGGCCGGTGGACGCGGGCTCGTCGTCCTCGCCGGGGGACTCGTCGTGCTGACGGGGGCCAGCGAGCGCGTGAGCTTCAGCGCCGTCATCGCCGGCAACCCCGTGCTGCGCCTGGTCGACGAGTGGGGCCGCGTCGCCGTCAGCCCAGCCCGGACGTGACGCTGCCCCGCGGGACGGCCACCGGGGTTCTTGCCGGTGCGGCGACCATCGCCGCGGTCACCGTCGTCGCGCGGATCGCAGGCCTGGGCCGGCAGCTCGCGTTCCAGCACGCCGTGGGACCGACCGACCTCGGGACGGCGTACCAGACGGCCAACACGGTGCCCAACGTCCTGTTCGAGGTCGTCGCCGGGGGAGCGCTCGCCAGCGCGGTCGTCCCCGTGCTGGCCGGTGCCCTCGAGCGCGGCGACCGTGCCACCGCTTCGCGCACGGTGTCCGCGCTGCTCACGTGGGTCGTCGTCATCCTCGTTCCGTTGAGCGCTCTCGTCGCCCTGGCCGCGACCCCGGTCATGCGCGCGCTCCTCGACGGCCAGGGCAGCGACCCCTCGACGGTGGTGGCCTCGGGCACCCGGATGCTCGTCGTCTTCCTCCCACAGGTGGCGCTCTACGGCGTGGCCGTCGTCGCTGGTGCGACGCTGCAGGCGGGGCGCCGCTTCTTCTGGCCGGCGGCCGCGCCGCTGGTGTCCAGCCTCGTCGTCGCCGCCGTCTACCTCCTCTTCGCTGCCCGCGTCCCGGACCCGGCCGGGCCGGTGGGCCGCGGCGACGAGCTGCTCCTCAGCGCGGGGACGACCCTCGGCGTCCTGGCCCTGGCCACGTGCATGCTCCTTCCGTTGCGCAGGTCGGGGCTCTCGCTGCGGCCGGGCCTGCGCTTCCCGGACGGCGTGGCCGTCAGGGCCCGTGGCCTGGCCGGCGCCGGTGTCGTCGCGCTCGTGGCCCAGCAGCTCTCGGTCGTCGTCGTCCTCCGGCTGGCCAACGGCTCCGGCAGCCAGGGTCCGGCCGTCACCTACGCCAACACCTGGATGGTGTTCCTCCTGCCCTACGCCGTCCTCGCCGTCCCGCTCGCCACGAGCGCCTACCCGCGCCTCGCGGCGTCGGCCGAGGCCGGCGAGCTCGACCGGTTCGACGCCACGTGCTCGCGCACCTCCCGGGCGGTGCTGGCGGCGTGCGCCGTCGGGGCGGCCGCTCTCGCCGCCGCCGCGGCTCCGGTGTCCCGGGCCTTCGCCGAGCTGGCTCCGGGCGGGCCGGGCGCCGACCAGATGGCCCGGGCCCTCGTCGCGTTCGCCCCCGGGCTGCTGGGCTACGGGATGCTGCTGCACCTGAGCCGGTCGCTCTACGCGCTCGGCCTCGCCCGAGCCGCGGCCTCGGCGACCGCGGGGGCGTGGCTGGGTGTCGTCGTCGCCGACGTCGTTCTCGTCCGGCTCGCGCCAGACGCCGGATGGGTCGTCGCCGCACTCGGGCTCGGCAACAGCCTCGGCATGCTCGTGGGGGCGGCCGCGCTCGCGCTGCTCCTCCGACGGGCACGGAGCCCCCGGGTCGCCGCGGGCACGGCGCGCACCGCCTGCGGTGGCCTCGCGGGCGCCCTGGCAGGCGGCGCTCTCGGCGCGGTGCTCGCTCGCATCCTCGACGGCCCGGGGCTGCTGGCGGCCACTGCCGGCGCCGGCCTCGCGGCCGCGGTGGCCGGTGGCGTCACGCTGGGCGGGCTGCTCGTCGTCGACCGCCAGGCCGCCGGGGAGCTCCTGCGGCTGCGGGGAAGGGGGAGGGGGAGGTGAGGTCGTGCGGTTAGGCATCGTCGTGGCCACGAGCACCGGAGGCGTCGGCGGTCACGTGGCCTCCGTGGTCCGCCATCTCGTCGCCGAGGGCGTGACACCTGTCGTCCACGCACCGGCGCAGACGGAGGCCGTCTTCGGCTTCGCGGCTCTCGGCGCCGTCGTCGTCCCGACCGAGATCCCGGCGTCGCCGCACCCGGGTCGCGACCTCGCCGCCGTCCGGGAGGTGCGCGCGAGCCTCCGGCGCCTCGACGTCGTCCATGCCCACGGGCTGCGCGCGGGCCTCGTGACGGTGTGCGCCGCCGCGGCTCCTGCGGGCCGACGCCGGGTGCCCGTCGTCGTGACCTGGCACAACGCGGTGCTCCCCGCCGCCCGCGGCCGCCGCGTGCTCACGGGGCTCGAGATCGTCGTCGCACGGGGTGCGACGGTGACCCTCGGCGCCTCCGACGACCTCGTCGCCCGCGCCAGCGCCCTCGGCGCCCGCGACGCACGGCTCGCACCGGTGGCGGCACCCGCGCTGGCGCCTCCCTCGAGACCGCGCGACGCCGTGCGGGCCGAGCTCGGAGCCGGTGACCGTCCCGTCGTGCTCGTCGTCACGAGGGTGGCGCCGCAGAAGGGGCTCGACACCCTCCTCGCGGCTGCGCGGCGCTGGGGGGCGGAGGGACCCCTCGTCGTCATCGCCGGTGACGGCGACCCCGGCCTGACGGCGCACCTGCACGCCGAGGTCAACGCGGCCGACCTCCCGGTGCGACTCCTCGGCAGGCGCGGCGACGTCGCCGACCTCCTGGCCGCCGCTGACGTCGTCGTCCTGCCCTCGCTGTGGGAGGCGCGGGCACTCGTCGCCCAGGAGGCCCTGGCCGCAGGGGTGCCCCTCGTGGCCACGGCCGTCGGAGGGGTACCGGGGCTCGTGGGCGACGCCGCCGTGCTCGTCCCCGCCGGAGACGCCCCCGCGCTGGCCGACGCCGTCGAGCGGGTGCTCGGCGACGCGGCGCTGCGTGCGCGGCTCGTCGACGCCGGTCGCACCCGCGCGGCCACCTGGCCCGACGAGGCCGCGACCGTGGCTGCACTCACCGCGGTGTACCGCGAGGTCACCGGCGGACTAGGCTGGCAGCCCGTGGACTGACGCAAGCCACCCCGGCCCTGCGCAGCGGGACCAGCCGCCGAGCGGTCTGCCGCGCAGCCGGGCCACCGCGACCGACCGTCGCACTCGACCCACGGGAGCTCCACAGTGGCCGCGCCTCAGTCCACCAAGCACCTCTTCGTCACCGGCGGGGTGGCCTCCTCGCTCGGCAAGGGGCTCACCGCCTCGAGCCTCGGCCATTTGCTGCGAGCGCGCGGCCTGCGGGTCACCATGCAGAAGCTCGACCCCTATCTCAACGTCGACCCCGGGACGATGAACCCGTTCCAGCACGGCGAGGTCTTCGTCACCGACGACGGCGCCGAGACCGACCTCGACGTCGGGCACTACGAGCGGTTCCTCGACACCCCGTTGCACGGCTCGGCCAACGTGACGACGGGGCAGGTGTACTCGCAGGTCATCGCTCGCGAGCGGCGGGGGGAGTACCTCGGCGACACCGTCCAGGTCATCCCGCACATCACCAACGAGATCAAGTCCCGCATCCGGGCGATGACCGGTCCCGAGGTCGACCTCGTCATCACCGAGATCGGCGGCACGGTCGGCGACATCGAGTCGCTGCCCTTCCTCGAAGCCGTCCGTCAGATCCGTCACGACGTCGGCCGTGACAACGTCTTCTTCCTCCACGTCTCGCTGCTGCCCTACATCGGGCCGTCCGGGGAGCTCAAGACCAAGCCGACCCAGCACTCGGTCGCGGCCCTGCGCAACATCGGCATCCAGCCCGATGCCATCGTCCTTCGCGCCGACCGTCCGGTGCCGGTGAGCATCAAGCGCAAGGTCTCCCTCATGTGCGACGTCGACGACGAGGCCGTCGTCGCCGCGGTCGACGCGCCGTCGATCTACGACATCCCCAAGGTCCTGCACTCCGAGGGCCTCGACGCCTACGTCGTCCGCCGCCTCGACCTGCCCTTCCGCGACGTCGACTGGCACGACTGGGACGAGCTGCTGCGCCGCGTCCACCATCCGGCGACATCGGTCACCGTGGCACTCGTCGGCAAGTACATCGACCTGCCGGACGCCTATCTCTCGGTCACCGAGGCGCTGCGTGCCGGCGGCTTCGCCAACGACGCTCGCGTCGAGCTGCGGTGGGTCACCTCTGACGACTGCGCGACGCCAGACGGCGCGGCCCAGCACCTCACCGGCGTCGACGCCGTCTGCGTCCCCGGGGGCTTCGGCGTCCGAGGTATCGAGGGCAAGGTGGGCGCGATCCAGTTCGCGCGGGAGAACCGCATCCCCACCCTTGGCCTCTGCCTCGGGCTGCAGTGCATGGTCATCGAGGCGGCCCGCCACCTCGCCGGCATCGAAGGGGCCAACTCGACGGAGTTCGAGCCCGCCTGCCCCGACCCGGTCATCGCGACGATGGCCGACCAGCGCGACGTCGTCTCGGGCGCCCGCGACATGGGCGGGACCATGCGCCTCGGCCTCTACCCGGCGAAGCTCGCCGAGGGGTCGGTGGTGCGCGAGGTCTACGGCGAGCCCTACGTCGACGAGCGCCACCGCCACCGCTACGAGGTCAACAACGCCTACCGCCCGGTGCTCGAGGAGGCGGGGCTCGTCTTCTCCGGCACCTCCCCGGACGGCCGGCTCGTGGAGTTCGTCGAGCTTCCCCGCGACGTCCACCCCTACTTCGTGGGCACCCAGGCGCACCCGGAGTTCCGCTCCCGCCCCACGCGGGCGCATCCCCTCTTCGTCGGCCTCATCGCCGCGGCCATCGCCGAGCGGCAGTCGGTGCCAGCCGTCGCCGGCAACGCCTCGTGAGCCCCGACGCCGACCCGCCCGGCGGCGCGGACGTGCCTCTCGTCGACGCCGTGGAGCAGCGCCGCGTCGTCTCCAGCGCTCAGCGGTTCTCCGGGCTCGTCGTCGGCGTGCGCACCGACGAGGTCGACCTCGGCGACGGCCAGCAGGTCACCCGCGACGTCGTCGTCCACCCCGGCGCCGTGGGCATCGTCGCGCTCGACGCCGACGACCGCGTACTCCTCCTGCGCCAGTACCGCCATCCCGTTGGACGCCTCCTGTGGGAGCCGCCGGCGGGACTGCTCGACGTCGATGGCGAGCCCGCCCTCGACGCGGCGAGGCGCGAGCTGTTCGAGGAGGCCGGGCTCCGGGCCGCGCACTGGGACGTGCTCGTCGACTTCTTCAACTCGCCCGGCGGGAGCACGGAGTCGTTCCGGTGCTTCCTCGCCCGGGGGCTGAGCCACGTGGCCGACGACGAGCGTCACGTAGGGGAGGGTGAAGAGCGTGGCATGCCGCTGCGCTGGGTGCCGCTCGACGAGGCACGCGACCTCGTCCTCGCCGGGCACCTGCACAACCCCACGGCCGTGAGCGGGGTGCTCGCCGCGTGGGTGTCTCGGGCCGGAGGCTGGGCCGGGCTGCGGCCGGCCGACGCCCCCTGGCCAGAGGCGCCCGCACACGTCGGCGCTGGTTAGAGTGACGCGCGCCGCGCCGGGTGCGGTGCCCCACGCGTCGCGCTACGCGCTGACCAACGTCACCTTGCCCTACGCCGCCGAGCTCGCCGACCGCGGGTGGGCCGACGCCTGCCGCAGCGACGCCGCCCTCGCGCTCGGTCTCAGCACGCACGCCGGCCGACTGGTCAGCGAGCCGGTCGGCCAGGCGCTCGGCATCGACGTCGACCCTCTGGATCATGTGCTCGCCGGCGTCTGACCTGGACCCTGAGGCAGGGGCAGGGGGTCGTTTGCAGGCCCCTCTCCCCGGGCCTACGCTGCCCGTCGTGGAGACTGCAGGAGGGCACCAGGAGCTGTTCCTCCTGCCGGGCGAGGACATCACGGACCAGCTCGGGCCCACGGGTCGGCCCCTGCCGCTGTTCCCCATCCCCAGCGTCCTCGAGCGCCACGGTCCCGCGCGGGTCATCGCGCTGTGCAACCAGAAGGGCGGCGTCGGCAAGACGACGAGCACGATCAACCTCGGCGCCGCGCTCGCCGAGGACGGCCGACGGGTGCTGCTCGTCGACTTCGACCCTCAAGGGGCGCTGTCGGTCGGCCTCGGGGTCAACCACCTCGAGCTCGACCGCACCGTCTACAACCTGCTCATGGGGTCCGACCTCGGCGTCGAGGACATCCTCATCAAGACCTCGGTCGACGGCCTCGACCTGCTCCCGAGCAACATCGATCTCTCCGCGGCCGAGGTCGCGCTCGTCAACGAGGTCGCCAGGGAGCAGACCCTCAAGCGCAAGCTCGCGCCGATCCTCGACGAGTACGACATCGTCCTCATCGACTGCCAGCCGTCGTTGGGCCTGCTCACGGTCAACGCCCTCACCGCCGCCGACAGCGTCATCATCCCGCTCGAGTGCGAGTACTTCGCGCTGCGAGGCGTCGCCCTGCTCATGCAGACCATCGCCAAGATCCGCGACCGGCTCAACCCCGGGCTGCGGGTCGAGGGCCTGCTCGCGACGATGTACGACGCCCGCACCCTGCACGGCCGCGAGGTCGTCGCGCGCATCGTCGAGCAGTTCGGTGACCTCGTCTTCCACACCGTGATCAGCCGCACCGTCCGGTTCCCCGAGACGACCGTCGTCGGCGAGCCGATCACGACGTATGCGCCGTCCTCCCCGGGTGCCGTGGCCTACCGGCAGCTCGCCCGCGAGGTCCTCGCCCGGTGAGCGCTCCCGCCGCCCGAGGGGGGCTCGGCGCCGGAGCGCCTCGCCCCGCAGCCCGCTGATCCGCCCCGCTGCGGTGCGGAGCCCGGCCGTCGAGCCCGAGGCCACCCAGCCGGGGTTCGACGTGCACCTGCGCAACTTCGAGGGCCCCTTCGACCTGCTCCTGAGCCTCATCTCCAAGCACCAGCTCGACGTCACCGAGGTGGCCCTCGCCCAGGTCACCGACGAGTTCGTCGCCCACATCACGGCCTCCGGCCCCGTGTGGGACCTCGGTCGCACGACGGAGTTCCTCGTCGTCGCGGCCACTCTGCTCGACCTCAAGGCTGCCCGGCTCCTGCCCTCAGGAGAGGTCGAGGACGACGAGGACCTCGCCCTGCTCGAGGCCAGGGACCTCCTCTTCGCGCGGCTGCTGCAGTACCGCGCCTACAAGTCTGTGGCCGGATGGTTCGCCGAGCGCCTCGCGGGGGAGTCCTCGCGTCACCCCCGGGTGGTGGCGATGGACCCCCGGTTCGCCTCACTGCTGCCCGAGGTGCTTCTCGGCCTGGGCCCCGCCGAGTTCGCCTGGCTCGCCGCCCGCGTGCTGGCGCCGAGGCCCGTGCCGACCGTCGACGTCGCCCACGTCCACGCCGCCCCGGTCAGCGTCCGCGAGCAGGCCGGCATCCTCCTGGGCATGCTCGGCACCACAGGGTCGGCGACCTTCCGTGGCCTCACGGCCGGGTGCCCCGACACGGTCACCGTCGTCGCCCGGTTCCTCGCTCTGCTCGAGCTGTTCCGCGAGGGCCTCGTCACCTTCGAGCAGGCGTCGCCCCTCGGCGAGCTGCTCGTCCGAAGCACCGGCGGCACGCTCGACGACGCCGAAGCGACCGCCCTCGGCGAGGAGTACGACGCGCCCGAGCAGGAGGAGGAGCCGTGACCGACGACGCACCGCGAACCGAGCCCGCCGCGCAGACCGGCAGCGCCGAGGAGGCCCCGGCTCCCCTCGTCACGGCCGACGACCTCGCCCCGGCGGTCGAGGCGATCCTCCTCGTCAGCGACTCACCGGTGCCTGCGGCGTCGCTCGCTCAGGTTCTCGGCCACCCCGTGGACGCCGTCGACGCGGTGCTCACCTCGCTCGCGGAGGGCTACACCCGGGAGGGCCGCGGCTTCGAGCTGCGCGAGGTCGCGGGCGGGTGGCGGTACTCGACCCGGGCCGAGCACGCGTCCGCCGTCGAAGCGTTCGTCCTCGAGGGTCAGCAGGCGCGGCTGACCCAGGCTGCGCTGGAGACCCTCGCCGTCGTCGCCTACCGCCAGCCGGTGAGCCGAGGCCGGGTGGCGGCTGTCCGCGGCGTCAACGTCGACGGCGTCATGCGTACCCTGCTTGCACGAGGCCTCGTCGAGGAGGCTGGCTCCGACTCGCAGTCCAAGGCGGTCCTCTACCGGACGACGAGCTACTTCCTCGAACGCCTCGGGCTGCGCTCGCTCGACGAGCTGCCCGCGCTCTCCCCGCTCCTGCCGGAGCTCACCGACCTCGAGGACCATCCTGATGCCCAGCAGTGACCGTACGCCCTCTCACGCACCCGGCCGGGGCGGTGCCGACAACCACGGTGGCCCCACCGGTGCCGACGCCGAGGGGGTCAGGCTGCAGAAGGTCCTCGCCCAGGCCGGCGTGGGCAGCAGGCGGGCCTGCGAGGAGCTCATCGAGCGCGGCCGCGTCTCGGTCAACGGCGCCGTCGTCCGAGTCCAGGGCATGCGCGTGGATCCGCGCACGGCCGTCATCCACGTCGACGGCGAGCGCGTCCCCACCAGCCAGGACCACGTCTACCTCGCGTTCAACAAGCCCGAGGGCGTCGTCAGCACGATGAGCGACCCCGAGGGCCGTCCGTCGTTGCAGGAGTACGTCGAGGGCCGAGCCGAGCGGCTCTTCCACGTCGGACGCCTCGACGTCGAGAGCGAGGGCCTCCTCCTCCTCACCAACGACGGCGAGCTCGCCCACCGGCTCGCGCACCCCTCCTTCGAGGTGCCCAAGACCTACCTCGTCCAGGTCCCGGGGCCGGTCGCCCGCGACCTCGGGCGTCGGCTCAAGGCAGGGGTCGAGCTCGAGGACGGCCTGGCCAGCGTCGACGAGTTCCGGCTCGTCAGCAGCGCGGCCGGGCGGGTCATGATCGAGATCGTGCTCCACGAGGGCCGCAACCGCATCGTGCGCCGGATGCTCGGCGAGGCCGGGTACCCCGTGGAGCGCCTCGTGCGCACCCGGATCGGCCCCGTGCGCCTCGGTGACCTCAAGGTCGGGCGGCTGCGCACCCTGCAGACCCCCGAGGTCGGCGGACTGCTCGAGCTCGTGGGGATGTGACGGCACCAGGACACCTCCGTTCCGCCACCGGCTCGTCCCAGTCCCCGACCACCGCGGCTGCCCGGCCGGCCTCCTCGGTAGGCTCGCGCGCCGTGGGAGACGACGGTGCGGTCATGGCGGTGCGGGCGTTCCGCGGCGCCACCCAGCTCGACGAGGACACCTCCGAGGCGATGGTCGAGGCCGTCGTCGCGCTGCTCAGCGAGCTCTTCGCGGTCAACGGGATCGAGCACGGCCACCTCATCTCGGCCTTCCTCACCGCGACCCCGGACCTCCACGCCCAGTTCCCCGCCTTCGCGGCGCGCCAGCTCGACCTCGGTGACGTCCCTCTCATGTGCGCCCAGGAGATCGACGTCGTCGGGGCGCTCCCGCGCGTCGTGCGGGTGATGGTCCACGCCATGAGCCCCCTGAGCCGGGTCGGGATCACCCATGTGTACCAGCGGGGCGCGGTCGTGCTGCGCCAGGACCTCGCGCAGTGAGCGGTCCGGACGCCGCAGCCAGGGGGCCAGCCGACGCCGTGCGCACCGTGCTCGTCGTCGGCACGGGGCTGCTCGGCACGTCGGTCGGCCTGGCGCTGCGCGCCGCCGGCGTCGAGGTGTTCCTCTCCGACACCGACCCCCGGGCGAGCGCCTTCGCCGCCGACCTCGGGGCGGGGGTCGACCGCCGGCCTGAGGGCGTCGTCGACGTCGCCGTCGTCGCGGTGGACCCCGAGGCGACGGCGCAGGTGATCGCGGCACTTGTGGCCGCCGGGGCAGCGCGCTCGTACACCGACGTCGCCTCGGTCAAGGCCGCGCCGAGGGAGGCCCTCCTCGCCCTGGCACCGGAGGCCGCGGAGGTCTACTGCGGCGCCCACCCCATGGCAGGGCGCGAGCGCAGCGGGCCCGCAGCAGCGCGCAGCGACCTGTTCCTCGGCCGCCCCTGGGTGATCACCCCGGGACCCGAGACGTCGGCCGACGCGCGTCAGGCAGCGCGGGCGGTGGCCTTGCTCTGCGGTGGCGAGCCGGTCGACATGTCGCCGGAGGACCACGACCGGGCGGTCGCCGTCGTCTCGCACGTCCCGCAGCTGGCCGCCTCGCTCGTGGCCGCCCAGCTCGTCGACTGCGCCGACGCCGTGCCGGGGATCGCCGGCCAGGGCTTCCGCGACGTCACCCGCATCGCGGCCTCCGACGCGAGCCTGTGGACGGCGATCCTCGCGAGCAACGCACGCGAGGTCGCGGCGGTCCTCGACGGGCTCAGCCGCGAGCTCACCCGGCTGCGCGCCGCGCTCGAGGCCCTCAGCGCAGACCCGGACGACGACGCGGGCCGGACGGCGGTCGCGGGGGTCCTCGCCGCCGGTGCCCGCGGGCGGGCCAGGGTCCCGGGCAAGCACGGTCGGCCGCCGGTGCGCTGGGACGTCCTGCCGGTGGTCATCGGTGACGAGCCCGGAGCGCTCGCCCGGCTGCTCTCCGAGGCCGACCGCGAGGGGGTCAACGTCGAGGACATCGGCATCGAGCACTCCCCGGGCCAGCTCGTCGGTCTCGTCGAGCTCTCGGTGCGACCAGGGGCCGGGGCCGGCCTGGCCGAGGCGCTGCGCTCGCGTGGGTGGACCGTGCACGCGGGTAACCTCGAGGACTAGGGCGCCGGCGCCCTGCCCGCGCATCTCCCGGACCGCCACCTCCGGAGCCCCACCCCCGAGACCCCTCGAAGGACGCCGCCTCGTGCCTGCCCGCCTCGTGATCGCGATCGACGGGCCGAGCGGCTCCGGGAAGTCGACGGTGTCGCGGGCGCTCGCCCGTCGCTACGGGCTGCGCTACCTCGACACCGGCGCCATGTACCGCGCGCTCACGTGGTCGTGCCTGGAGCGAGGGGTTGACGTCGCCGACGCGGACGCCGTCGCCGAGACGACCTCCTCCGTCGTCCTCGACGTCGGGACCGACCCCGAAGCGCCGACGGTCTCGGCGGACGGCCGCGACGTGTCTGCCGAGATCCGCACGCCGGAGGTCACCGCGGCGGTGAGCCCGGTGAGCGCGGTGGCGGCGCTTCGGGCGCGGCTGGTCGCGGAGCAGCGGCGCATCATCGGCGAGGGCGGCATCGTCGTCGAGGGACGAGACATCACGACCGTCGTCGCCCCTGACGCCGCGGTGAAGGTCTTTCTCACCGCCGATGCGCGGGCCCGGGCTCAGCGTCGGGCCGCCGAGCTGCACGGAGACGCGCACGCCGCGGACATAGCGAGCACGCGGCGGGCGTTGCAGCGTCGTGACACCCACGACTCGACGCGGACGGTCGCGCCGCTGACCCAGGCGGCGGACGCCGTTGTCGTCGACGCGACGTGGCTCGGCGTCGACGACGTCGTGGCCGAGATCTCTGCCCTCGTCCAGAGGGCGGCACCTGGGCTGCCCGAGCACGAGGCAGCCGACGAGAGGCACGGATGAGCGACGAGAGCTACACCGGTGGGATCGACGCCGGACGTGACGGCCTGGCGGGCGACGTGCCCGAGGAATGGGCCGAGGCGCTGGACGACGACGCAGCCTCGTCAGGCGGTGACGGCGTCGACGACGAGCACGCCGACCTCGGGCCGCAGCCGGTCCTCGCCGTCGTCGGACGGCCCAACGTCGGCAAGTCGACCCTGGTCAACCGCATCCTCGGTCGGCGTGAAGCTGTCGTCGAGGACACCCCGGGCGTCACGCGGGACCGGGTGCCCTACGACGCCGTGTGGAACGGGCGTCGGTTCACGGTCGTCGACACCGGCGGTTGGGAGCCCGACGCGGAGGGGATGGCTGCCCGGGTCGCCGCCCAGGCGGAGACGGCGATCATGCTTGCCGACGCCGTCATGTTCGTCGTCGACGCGACGGTCGGCTCCACCGACACCGACGAGGCGGTCGTCCGCGTCCTGCGGCGCGCGGGGAAGCCGGTGATCCTCGCGGCCAACAAGGTCGACGGGCCCGCGAGCGAGGCGGACGCCGCCACTCTGTGGTCGCTCGGCCTCGGCGAGCCGATCCCCGTCTCGGGCCTGCACGGACGAGGCAGCGGTGACCTGCTCGATGCGATCCTCGCGGCGCTGCCGGAGGCCCCGGGGGAGCGGTTCGGCACCGGCCCCGGCGGCCCGCGGCGGGTGGCTCTGCTCGGCCGGCCCAACGTCGGGAAGTCCAGCCTGCTCAACCGCCTCGCCGGCGAGGAGCGGGTGGTCGTCGACGCGACGGCCGGCACGACCCGCGACCCGGTCGACGAGCTGGTCGAGCTCGGCGGTCGGACCTGGCGATTCGTCGACACGGCAGGGATCCGCCGCCGGGTGCACCTCACGACCGGCGCCGACTACTACGCCAGCCTGCGCACCCAGGCGGCGCTCGAGCGCGCCGAGGTCGCGGTCGTCCTCATCGACGCCTCGGAGCCCATCAGCGAGCAGGACATCCGGATCCTCGGCCAGGTCGAGGAGTCCGGCCGGGCGCTCGTCGTGGCCTACAACAAGTGGGACCAGGTCGACGAGGACCGCCACCACTACCTCGAGAAGGAGATCGACCGGGAGCTCGTCCAGCTGACGTGGGCACCGCGGGTCAACATCTCCGCGCTGACCGGGCGCCACGCCGACAAGCTCGTCCCCGCGCTCGACGCCGCCCTCGGCGGCTGGGACACCCGGATCCCGACGGCGAGACTCAACGCCTTTCTCGGCGAGCTCGTCGCTGCCACCCCGCCACCGGTGCGTGGCGGCAAGCAGCCGAAGATCCTCTTCGCCACGCAGGCCGCGACCCGACCGCCGCGGTTCGTGCTCTTCACGAGCGGGTTCCTCGAGGCCGGCTACCGCAGGTTCATCGAGCGACGTCTTCGCGAGCAGTTCGGCTTCGTCGGCACCCCCATCTCGATCAGCGTGCGCGTGCGGGAGAAGCGCGCCCGCTGACTCCCCCCGACGCTGCGGGGGCCGACGACCCGGCCACCTGCGGTAAGGTCTTCTCGCCTCTCCGACCCGCCTCAGCGGGCCGCGGGGTGCCGGGACGTGGCGCAGCTTGGTAGCGCACTTGACTGGGGGTCAAGGGGTCGCAGGTTCAAATCCTGTCGTCCCGACGGTGTTTGTGCAGGTCAGAGGCCGGTTTGGGGTTCACCCGAACCGGCCTCTTGATCGTTTGACCCCAATTTGACCCCGGACTTCGGCGTCCGAACACGGGCTTCGGCGGCTGTCGGCGGACGTGGGTGGTGTCCCCGACTCGGACGCTTGCACAGCCGAGGACTGCTGAGCAGAGGCCAGATGGGCACGGCCTCGAGGCGGTCGCGGCCCTCAGTGATCAAGATCCGGGCCCTCTCCCAGCCAACTCCTTCTCGACGAGAAGCCGGGCCATGCGGCCCCGGCCGCCCGAAGGAGCCAGCCGGGGCCGCGTGACGTGCAGCGTCAGGTGTTCACCAGCGATGGCGGCCGCTGTGTCGAGTGCGAGTCCGACTTCCAGATCCAGTTCGACCACGTCATTCCCTTCTCCCTCGGCGGCGCGGACACGGTCGATAATCTGCGGCTGCTCTGCGCCACGTGTACCCAGCGGAAGGGCGCCTCGTTCCGAACGGCAACGGGAGGGCGGTGACCGCCGCTCGCGTGACGCCCGGCGGTAGCCGTTTCAGACCGCACGCTTCGATGACCGGGCCAAGGTGAGCCGGCCGCACCGGTCGGCGAACGCGCGGGGCCGGCAGTTGCGTCCGTCAGAGTGGTGTACCGGTAGCCCGGTGATCGTGTCGTCGTAGACGACGGTGCGGTCACCGCGTGACCCTTCGAGTGAACCTCTCACAGCACTCTCGAAGTGGAGCATCGCGATGACCGCACCGTCGAGTATCGACCCTGCCCGGTTCCTGCACGAGCAGCTGGAGCAGGCGTCGCCGGACCTGATGCGCGAGCTGCTGGGCACGTTCATCGACGCGCTGCTGTCGGCGGAGGCCGACGCGGTGTGCGGCGCCGGCTGGGGGCAGGTGTCCAGCGAGCGGGTGAACCGGCGCAACGGTTACCGCCACCGTGACCTGGACACCCGGGTCGGCACGATCGACGTGGCGGTGCCCAAGCTGCGCTCGGGCTCGTACTTTCCGGAGTGGTTGTTGACCCGCCGCCGCCGTGCCGAGGCCGCGCTGACCTCGGTGGTGGCGACGTGCTACCTGCTCGGGGTGTCGACGCGGCGCATGGACAAGCTCGTCCAGTCGTTGGGGATCACCAGCCTGTCACGGTCGCAGGTCAGCGAGATGGCCAAGGACCTTGACGGGCAGGTCACCGCGTTCCGGACTCGCCCGCTGGACGCCGGTCCGTACACGTTCGTGGCCGCCGACGCGTTGACGATGAAGGTCCGTGAGACCGGGCGGGTGGTCAATGCCGTCGTGCTGGTGGCCACCGGAGTCAACGCCGACGGGCACCGGGAGGTCCTCGGGGTGCAGGCCACCACCGCCGAGACCGGCCCGGCGTGGTTGACGTTCTTCGGAGGACCTCGTGGCGCGCGGGCTGTCCGGAGTGCGGCTGGTGACCTCCGACGCCCACGCAGGGCTGGTCGCCGCGATCGGCGCGACCCTGCCCGCCGCGACCTGGCAGCGGTGCCGGACCCACTACGCGGCGAACCTGATGTCCACCTGTCCCAAGTCGTCCTGGCCGGCGGTCAAGGCGATGCTGCACTCGGTCTACGACCAGCCCGACGCCGGGTCGGTGCACGCCCAGTTCGACAAGATGCTCGACCAGCTCACCGGCCCGCTGCCCGCCGTCGCCGCCCACCTCGACACCGCCCGCGCCGACGTGCTGGCGTTCACCGGCTTTCCCAAGGACCTGTGGCGCCAGGTCTGGTCGAACAACCCCAACGAGCGGCTCAACCGCGAGATCCGCCGGCGCACCGACGTCGTCGGCATCTTCCCCGACCGCGGCTCCATCGTCCGCCTCGTCGGCGCGGTGCTGGCCGAACAGCACGACGAGTGGGCAGAAGGCCGCCGCTACCTCGGCCTCGAGCTGCTCTCCAAGGCCCGCCTCGCCCTCGTCCCCGACACCTCCGACCACGAGGAGCCGCCCCTGGCCCTGAGCGCCTGAACAACACCAGGGTCACACCGAACCGCTACACCACTCCCAAGGACTTGACCCCTCCGGCGGGTCGCGCACGGTAGGCGCCCGCGGAGGGGTCGGCGAAGCCCGCTACTCGTTGACTGGCTGTACGGGACGCGGTTCGTCTGGGGCGAACGCGCCACGCCTTTGTGCCGGGCGCAGCCTTGATCCGCACGGCGTCGTTGTCCGGGTGCCGCACGCCCGACCCGCCCGGCAGGCGATTGCGCTCGCCGGGACGACGTGACCCATCCGCATCGGGCACGTGCAGGCTCCGGTGCGTCTTGGGTAAGGACACAGCCACCTAGGTCTGCGCCACCGATCTAGTGGGCCGCCGGCCCCTCTCCCGCGCCCGTCCGACGCCCCTTCGCCCCCGAGGCGCGTGAAGCGCTTGCCGTTACTCGGCCGTCGAGGAGCGGGTGTCGCTTGGGGCGCCGGCATCGCGACCCCGGGTCTGCACGCGGCGCCCCCCTACTCATGGTCGCGCCGCGTGCAGGCCGCCGCCTGGCCCCCGGGCAGTGGTGCTCCGGCCGAGGCCCTGAACTTCCGGGGTCTTGGGGGTGCCCCCGTTAGGGCCGGGGCAGGGCTTCGCGAGGGAGTCGATGAAGGCGAAGAGGGCTTGGTCGTTGGGGAAGATGCCGACGACGTCGGTGCGCCTCTTGATCTCCTTGTTCAACCGCTCCAACGGGTTGGTCGACCACACCTTTCGCCAGTGGGCGTGGGGGAAGTCGGCGAACGCGGTGATGTCGGCCTTCGCCGCGCGCAGCAGCTCGGCGACGGCCGGGAACTGCCGCTCCAGGGTGGCCGCGACGACCTCGGCGTGCTCGCGGACGTCCTCGCCGGTGGGCTGGGCGAAGATGGTGCGGATCGCGGCGGCGACCATCTCCGCCTGCCCCTTGGGGACCCGGGCGAGGGCGTTGCGCATGAAATGGACCCGGCAGCGCTGCCAGACCGCCCCTGCCATGGTCGCCTCGATCGCGGCGATCAGCCCGACGTGGGCGTCGGAGACCACCAGTGCACCCCGCCCAGGCCGCGCTCGCGCAGGTCGCGCAGGAACTCGGTCCAGAAGCTTTGGGTCTCGCTGTCGCCGACGGCGCAGCCCAGCACCTCCCGGCGCCCGTCGCTGCTCACCCCGGTGGCCACGACGACGGCGCGGGAGACGACCCGCCCGGCGACGCGGGCCTTGCAGTAGGTCGCGTCAAGGAACATGTAGGGAAAGGCGATGTGGTCCAACGGGCGGGTGCGCCACGCGGCGACCTCGCCGTCCAGGCCGGCGCAGATGCGGGACACCTCGCTCTTGGAGATCCCGGAGTCCACCCCTAGAGCGGCGACCAGGTCGTCGACCTTGCGGGTGCTCACCCCCTCCACCCAGGCCTGCATCACCACCGCGTGCAACGCCCGGTCGATGCGCCGGCGCGGCTCCAACAACGCCGGGAAGAACGACCCGGTGCGGGTCTTGGGGATCCGCACCGTCAGGTCGCCCGCCGTGGTCGCCACCGTCTTGGGCCGGGTGCCGTTGCGCTGCGTGGTGCGCGTCGCGGTCCGCTCGTGCCGCTCCGCGCCGATGTGCGCGCCCCGCCTCCGCCTCGATCAGCGCCTGCAGCATCGTGCCCAACAGGGTGCGCATCAGCTTCCACTTTTCGCGCCGGTCAGCACCCACCCGACAGCTTGTCAACTCTCTGTGTATGGCTTGGTTGTTGATTCAGATGAGGTAGGGCTTGAGCCGGTCGGGATAGGCCAGCGACAGGGCGTTGAGGGCTTGCTTCCAGTTCTGGGTGACGGCGCCTTCGACGAGCCGGCCGGGGGCCATGCGGGCCTCGCGCGGGAGGCCTTTCTCGGCGGCGCGCTGCCGGGCTCGCTTGTCCTCGATGTCGCGGATCGCCAGCCACAACAGTTTGATCACCGCGTCGTCGTTGGGGAAGTGCCTCCGATTCTTGATGATCTTCCGGAGCTGGTAGTTGAGGCTCTCGATGCTGTTCGTCGTGTAGATGATCTTCCGGACCTAGGGAGGGAACGCCAGGAACGGGATGAACCGCTCCCACGCGGCGGTCCAGGTCGCCACCGTGAAGGGGCAGCGGCGGCCGAGGTCGGACTCGGCGAACGCGAGCAGCTCGGCCTCGGCGGCCTCGGCGGCCTCGGCGGTCGGAGCGGCGTAGACCTGCCGCAGCGCGGCCGCGACCTTCTTGCGGTCACCGTAGGAGACGTAGCGCAGCGACGCGCGGGTGAGGTGCACCACGCAGACTCCCGCTCCCGCGGTCGTCCCGGCTGAGGCGGTGAGCAGGGTGGCCCGTAGCCGCTCGACCAGCAGCTCGGGGCGGGTGCGACCGGAGTAGCCGTGCCGGCGCAGAAGGCCGCCATCCGCGTGGCACCGACCCGACCGGCGTTCCGGTGTCGCATGCAAGCGCCGCCGCGCGTGGCTCGTGTCGGGGACGGCTGGCCGCCGGAGTCTCCCCGTCCCAAGGCGAGCGGTGCTGCACTTGGTGAGCGCCGGAAGGGGGCAGGGGTCCTTCGCGAATCGGCACCCCGGCACCGGACCGGCTTCAGATTCGGGCTCGCCCTTCGCTCTCTAGCATAGGCATTCCAAACGCGGCAAGGGAGGCAGGGACCTCTTGACAGCCCAGGACCCGAGTGCGACCGTCAGCGCCAGCGTCCTGTCCTTGAATGGCCGGGGAGGTCCCAAATGCTGCATCGCCTGCGCTCCGCCACTGTAGCGGTGCTTCTGGTCGTCCTTTTCCCGTTACTCCTTCCCTCCTCGGCGCCAGCAGTCGGCGGCACAAGCGGATATCCCTCGCGCGGCGAGGAGACGCGGGCAGTGACCGAGAAGGCCATCGCCGAGGGGGCCATCGGGGTCGCTGTTAGGGCCGACGGGTCGGTTCTCGTGCGGCTCCCTCGTGGCCGGAGCGCTCCGCTGCGGTCTATGCCCGCCGAGACCGCCATCCGGGCGAGCCAGTTCTCCGCCGAAAGCCTTGACTCGCTGAGCAAGTACCTCGCCAGCGGGGCTTGGTTCCCGGACGCCCAACGGTTCCCGTACGCGTTCTACTACGACGCAGCAACAGACACGATCGTCGTGCAGACCGGCGCTCCGTCCGCCAGCACCCTGTCGCTCCGCCAACAGCACCCACGCGAGATCACCATACGAGCCGAGGCAGTGAGTCGGCTCTCGGGTGCGCGCACGCTCGATGGGGCACCGCACTACGGCGCCGCGCAACTCTTCGACGGCATATCGACGTGTACCGCGGCTTTCACGATCCGGGTGGGCAGCACCAACTATGGAATGACTGCCAATCACTGCTACCAGCCTGGAGTCGACATCACGAGCGGTCCGTACTATTACGGTCGAGTTGTCAACCGCCCACCCTACCCCGCCTACGACTTCACGGAGATCGGCGGCAGTTCCTATGCCGGTCGCATCTACTCGGGCAGTGCCACTACCAACAAGAGCATCCGCGTCAGCAGTGCCGCCTCAGCCTGCGTAGGCTGCTCGAACCTGTACTTCTCTGGTCAGTCATCAGGGGAAGTCGGCGGCCTCCGCGTGACAGCACTCAACGGGTCGCTCTGTGACGCCGACGGCTGCACATATGCTCTCGTTGTTACCACGGGCCCCCAGAGGCCGATCAACGGCGACTCCGGATGCCCTCTCTTCGCGAAAGCAAGCGACGGATCCGCCCAAATCCGGGGGCTCCTCTCCGGGTCCACGACAACAGGATCAACTGGCTATTGGGAAAATTGGGGAACCATCGCGGCGCACTATGGGGCCACCATTGTGACAGGATAACGGCCCCGTGCCCGGTGAAGTCAACGCGCATCTGCCATCGGCGTTTCGCGCCCGACTCGCACTGACGTCCGCCGCTGCGCCACAGTACCTGCGCCTGCCACTTGCAGAGGCGGAGAGGAAGGCCCGCGAGGCAGGGCTCTGTACGAAGGTCGTCGAGGTCGATGGACGGATACTTCCGGACCGTCTGGATTACCGGTGCGACCGGTTACGTCTCCGACTAACAGACGGGATAGTGGTAGGCGTGGATGCCGGATGACTTGCCTAATGGATATGGCTACCCGGGCCTTCGCGGCGCCACCTCTACAACCTGCCGCGGCCGAACCTTCGGCCGCCCACGGTGGGCACTTCCGCACCACCTGAGCCCGCGCGGAGCGGAGGGGCGAGGCGCCCCGGCTAACGCGGACCGTCCGCCCCACTCGGCGGGCATGGCCTACAAGACCGAAGCCGCCAGCCGCCAGCCGGGCAGGCTGGGCAGGCTGGGCGGGTGGAGGACGTGCCCGACCCGTAGGTGCCCGAGCGAGCTTCGCGGCGGAGGTACACCGCGAGGTACAAGGCGGCGGTCCTGGCTGAGTACGAGGCGTGCGACCGGGCCGGCAAGGGCGCGTTGCTGCGCCGGAGAACCCGTACACCTCGCTGATCTCGGCGTGGCGCGAGCAGCGCGACCGCGGCGCGCTCGAGGCGCTGGCCCGACCGGCCGGGCGGGCGCCCAGCGATCCGCTGGAGGCGAAGCACGCCCGGCTGCGCAAGGCCAACGAGAAGTTCGCCGGGGAGCGCTGGACAAGG
>JBBQFP010000027.1:0-31022 GCA_038322045.1 Actinomycetes bacterium
CGGATCGACATACCGCGTATGTATACCCGGTATGCATGTCGGCGTCCACCCTTCCGGGCCGGACCCGGTCACAGCACGTCCACAGCCAAGCACTAGGTCGTGCACACCGTCGTCCGCGACTCTCGAGGGGTACGAGTGAGCGATTGAGGAGCCGAGAGTGACGACGACGATGCCCGTGGCAAGACCGGTGCCGGTCCGGACGACGACTCCGCCGAGGACGCGCAGGCAGCTGCCCGCCTCCGCCGTCCTCGCCGCGGTGTGGCTCGGCGCCGCGCTCGTCATCGCCCTGTGGTGGCACGGCACCACCTCGGTGACTGGCCTCGGCGGCTGGCTGACAAACGCGGGCCGCATCACCGGCCTGCTTGCGGGCTACGCCATGGTCGTCCTTCTCGGGCTCATGGCACGGGTCCCCGCGCTGGAGCGCGGCGTCGGCAGCGACCGGTTGGTGCGCTGGCACGCGATGGGCGGCCGGTACAGCGTCAGCCTCGTCGTCGCCCATGGCGTGCTCATCTGGTGGGGCTACGCCGTGACGGCGCACGCCGGTCTGCTCCACCAGGGCAACCTGCTCCTGACGAACTATCCCGACGTCCTCATGGCGACGGTCGCGGGGCTGCTCCTCGTGGGGGTCGGTGTCGTCTCGGCCCGAGCAGCCCGGCGACGCATGCGCTACGAGACCTGGTACTACCTGCACTTCTACACCTACCTCGCCGTGGTGCTCGCCTTCAGCCACCAGTTCTCGACCGGTGCCGAGTTCGTCAGCAGCGCGGCGGCGCGCGTCGTCTGGTCGGCGATGTACCTCGGGGTCGGCGTCCTGCTCCTCTGGTACCGGTTCCTCAGCCCCGTCCGGCTGGCCCTGCGGCACCAGCTGCGGGTGCACGACGTGCGCCGCGAGGGCCGCGACGTCGTCTCGATCTACATCAGCGGCCGTCAGCTCGACCGCCTCGGGGCAGAGCCTGGTCAGTTCTTCCGGTGGCGCTTCCTCACCAAGGACCACTGGTGGGCGGCCAACCCGTACTCGTTGTCAGCCCCCGTCGGCAGCGGCCTCATGCGCGTGACCATCAAGGACCTCGGTGACCACAGCAGCCTCGTCGACCGGCTGCGACCGGGGACGAGGGTGCTCGCCGAAGGCCCGTACGGCGGCTTCATCGCCGGACGCCGACGCCGGCACAAGGTCCTCCTGCTCGGCGCCGGGGTGGGCATCACGCCGCTGCGGGCGCTCTTCGAGACGCTTCCCGGCGGTGACGACGTCACCTTCGTCTACCGGGCGAGCTCGGCACGCGACGTCGTCCTGCGGCGCGAGCTCGACGCCATCGCGGAGGCGCGCGGCACCACCGTGCACTACGTCCTCGGCTCCAGGAGGCAGCTCGGCCACGACCCGCTGTCCGCAGCGAACCTCGTGCGGCTGGTTCCTGACCTGCGCGAGCACGACGTGTTCCTGTGCGGGCCGGAGGGGATGTCCTCGGCCGCTCGGACGGCGCTGCGCACCGCCGGTGTCCCGCGGCGCAACATCCACCACGAGTCCTTCGACTTCTGACCAGCCCTGACGAGCACTGACGAGCACTGACCAGCACTGACAGAGACGAGACGAGCAGATCATGAAGAGAGTCGTTCTGGCACTGGTGAGCACCGTCACCGGTCTGGTGATGCTCCTGGGCTTCAAGACCCACAGCACCGCAGCCCCGGTAGCCCTGGGTTCGACGGGCACGTCGTCCACCGGAACCGGCAGCACCGGCAGCACCGGCGGAGCCACCTCCGCAGGCCCCAGCGCCCCGGGGACGACCACCTCGAAGATCCGCACCGTCAACGGCCACGCCGCTCACACCCCCTACGGGCCGGTGCAGGTGCAGGTGCAGCTCTCCGGGTCGAAGATCACCAACGTGCAGGTCCTCCAGCACCCGACCGCCAGCGGCCAGGACCAGCAGATCAACGGCTACGCCCTCCCGATCCTCATCAACGAGACGATGACGGTCCAGAGCGCGCACATCGACTCGGTCTCCGGCGCGACCTACACCAGCGACGGTTACATCCGGTCCCTGCAGGGCGCCCTCGACCAGGCCGGGATCACCCGGTGACGACGCCGCTGGCGGGGTTCCGGCTCGCGCACCCGCAACGCCTCGCGCCCGGCCACCGGCGGGCCGAGGAGTGCATGGGGACCGTGTTCTCCTTCGACGTCCGGGACCTCGACGCCGACGTCGCCGCGGCTGCCGTCGATGCGGCGGTGCGGTGGCTGCACGACGTCGACGCACGCTTCTCTCCGTACCGCCCCGACAGCGAGGTGTCAGCCGTCGCGGACGGCCGGCGCCAGCTCGCCGACGCCTCGCCGCAGCTGCGTGAGGTTCTCTCCCTCGCCGCCGAGGTCGCTGCGATGAGTGACGGAGCCTTCACGACGACTCCGTTCGGCCGCTTCGACCCGTCCGGAGTCGTCAAGGGCTGGGCCATCGAGCGTGCCGCGGCGGTGCTCGTCGAGCACGGGGCCCAGCGGTTCTCCATCAACGGCGGCGGCGACGTCCAGACCCGGGGCTTCACGACGGCGGCTCGCAGGTGGCAGATCGGCATCTCCGACCCGGCCGACCGGTCCCGCCTCGTCGCGGTCGTCCGGGCCCCGTCAGCGGAGCCGATGGCCGTGGCCACGTCGGGCACGGCGGAGCGCGGCGCCCACATCGACCGGGTCCCGGACGACGGAGCGGGGGGCGGGCTCGCCAGCATCACCCTTGTCGGCACCGGCCTGGCCTGGGTCGATGCGTGCGCGACGGCGGCCTACGCCAAGGGTGAGGACGGCCTGCGCTGGGTCGAGAAGCGCCTCGACGGCGTCGAGGCGCTCGCCGTGGGCAGGGACGGCCGCACCGCCATGACCGCCGGCTTTCCCGGGCTGCTCGCAGGCTGACCGCCCTCGGGCGGAGCACCGCACGGGGGTCGGGCGCACGAGGTCGGCGCCGGGCGGGGTAGCGTCCGGCCGAGTTGTCCGAGCCGCTCCAGGAGGTCGTCGTGCAGCAGGTCCGAGGGGTCGTCGTCCGGGCGAAGGACGCCCCGGTCGAGACGGTCACCGTCAACGTCCCCGACCCAGGCCCCGGAGAGGCGGTCGTCCGGGTGCAGGCCTGCGGCGTCTGCCACACCGACCTGCACTACGTGCGCGGCGGCATCAGCGACGCCTACCCGTTCCTGCTGGGCCACGAGGCCGCCGGGGTCGTCGAGGAGGTGGGCGAGGGCGTGACGGACGTCGCATCAGGGGACTTCGTCGTCCTCAACTGGCGGGCGGTGTGCGGGGACTGTCGCGCCTGCCGCCGGGGTGAGCCCTGGTACTGCTTTGCGACGCACAACGCGAGCCAGCCGATGACCCTCGAGGACGGCACGCCGCTGAGTCCAGCCCTCGGCATCGGGGCCTTTGCCGAGAGGACCCTCGTCGCCGCAGGTCAGTGCACCAAGGTCGACCCGACCGCGGACCCCGCCGTCGTGGGGCTGCTCGGCTGCGGAGTCATGGCCGGCCTCGGCGCCGCCCTGAACACCGCGCCGGTCCGCCGTGGTCAGAGCGTGGCGGTCATCGGCTGCGGCGGTGTCGGTGACGCCGCCGTCCTCGGGGCCCGCCTCGCCGGTGCGTCGAGGATCATCGCCGTCGACACGAGCGCCCAGAAGCTCGAGTGGGCGCGCTCGATGGGGGCGACGCACACGGTCGACGCATCCTCTGCCGACGTCGTCGAGAGCGTCCGCGAGCTCACGGGCGGGTTTGGCGCGGACGTCGTCATCGACGCCGTGGGCCGGCCCGAGACCTGGCTGCAGGCGTTCTACGCCCGCGACCTCGCCGGGACCGTCGTCCTCGTCGGCGTCCCGACGCCGGAGATGCGCCTCGAGGTGCCCCTGCTCGACGTCTTCGGCCGCGGGGGGGCCCTGAAGTCGTCCTGGTACGGCGACTGCCTGCCCAGCCGGGACTTCCCCATGCTCGTCGACCTCTACCAGCAGGGCCGCCTCGACCTGGCGGCGTTCGTCACCGAGCGGATCGGGCTCGACGACGTCGAGGAGGCCTTCGCGCGCATGCACTCCGGCGAGGTCCTGCGCTCGGTGGTCCTCCTGTGACCGCCCGGGTGGACCGAATCGTCACGAGCGGGACGTTCTCCCTCGACGGAGGCACCTGGGACGTCGAGAACAACGTGTGGCTGCTCGGGGACGACGCCGAGGTGATCGTCGTCGACGCCGCGCACGACGAGGCGGCGATCCTCGAGGCCGTCGCGGGGCGCAGGGTCGTTGCCGTCGTCAGCACCCACGCCCACGACGACCACGTCAACCGCGCGCCTGCGCTGTCCGAGGCGACCGGTGCGCCGGTCCTGCTGCACCCCGACGACCTCCCGCTGTGGAGCCTCACCCACCCCAGGCGTCCGCCGGACGGCGAGCTCGCCCACGGTCAGGTCCTCGAGGTGGCCGGCGTGGCGGTGCACGTCCTCCACACGCCGGGCCACGCCCCGGGTGCGGTGTGCCTGTGGGTGCCCCAGCTCGGCGTCGTCCTCACCGGCGACACGCTGTTCCGGGGCGGACCGGGTGCCACCGGGCGCTCGTTCAGCGACCGGGACACCCTCGTCGCGAGCATCCGCCGGGTGCTCTTCTCCCTGCCCGACGAGACGACTGTGCTCACCGGGCACGGCGAGCCGACGACGATCGGCGCCGAGCGCGCCTTGCTCGGCGACGCCGCCTGACGGCGGCTGACGGCGGCTGACGGCGGCTGACGGCGGCTAGCGCCGGTCGCTCCCCGCGACCTCGCCGGCCGGGTCGCCCGTCCCGTCGTCGAGCTCGTCGGGCGGACCGTGGTCGGGCTCCTCGGACGGGCCGTCGAAGTCGACGTCGATGCGCTGCTCGGGGCGCCGGCGCTGAGCGTGCGCGTAGCTCTCGTAGGCCCGCTGGTCCCCGTCGGTCAGCGGCGGCTGCAGCAAGGACCGCGGCCAGAGCCGGCGCGCCCGGACGACGTCGGCCTCCACGGCGTAGAGCGTCAGCTGGGCCTGGAGCCGGAGCCACGCGAGCATGCCGATGACGATGGCGAAGCTGCCGTACACCGCGCTCGCGCGCCGCAGCTGATGGGTGACGACGTAGCCGCCGAGCGCGAGCAGCACCTGCCAGAACAGCGCCGCGAGCACGGCCCCCGGCATGAGCTCCCGCGTGCGGACGCACCCCGCGGTGGCGACCCGGAACGCCACGGTGAAGGCGACGACGTTGACGGCGAGGGAGAGCAGGAGCACCCCGACCCGGACCGCCGACCCGAGAGTGCCCGAGCCCCCGCCGATGCCCGACAGCGTTCCGGTGACGATGACGCTGGTCCCGAGCAGGAGCAGCAGGCCCAGGGAGCGCAGCGTTCTCCCCGGGAAGCCCGGGCGCCGCGTGAAGGGCACACCCCAGCAGGAGTTGAGCGCGTCCTGGGCGGTCGACGCCACGCCGCGCGCGCCGATGAACGTGCCGAGCAGTCCGACGACGAGGCCGATGCCGGTGCGGTCGAGCGACGTGACGTTGCTGCGCAGCTGCTCGCCGATGACCGGGAAGTCGGCAAGCGCCGAGTCGAGCACGCGCGTCTGGAGCTCGGGGTCGCTGCGCAGGACGACACCGAGGATGGTGACGAGCACGAGGAGCAGCGGGAAGATCGCGACGAAGGCGTAGTACGAGAGCAACCCCGCCTTGCTTCCCGACTGGTCGTCGGAGAACTTCTTCCACACCGCCACGGGGAACGCCGTCCAGCGACGGGACTGCTGGGCGTCGTCGAACCTGCGCCCGAGAGCTCCTAGGCCCATCCCGACGTCCAGCCCGCGCCCTCGTGCCTCACGCTGCCGCGGTCAGGTGCGGTGGTCGTCACGGGGCGGGGTCGGGGCGCGCGGGCGGGTCGGTGTCGTCAGGGCCGCGCAGCTCGTCCTCGCGACGGCGGAGGTCCTGCTCCCACTGTCGGAGCAGGTCCTCGTGCTCGCGGTTGGAGCGGCCGAGGTGGTTGAGGAAGGCGGGGTCGTCGTCCGGCGCGGTGGTGCGCCGAGGGGCGGGCCGTCCGGGGCCACCGGGGCGCGGCCCGGCGGCCTGAGAACCCGGCCATCCCGCGACCCTGCCCGGCGCGCCGCCCCACGGGTGCCCGGCGACGAGCCAGGCGATCGAGCCGATGAGGTCGAAGACGACGATGAGGAGGAGCCACGCCCACTTCGGCAGGTTGCGGACCTCGTCGCTGGGCGTCGTGGCGGCGTCGATGAGGCAGAAGACCGTCAGGGCAAGGACGAGGAGGACAGGCGCCAGGCGCAGCATGACGGGCTCGTGCCCTCCCTCCGTCGTCAGCGGTGGTGCTCGTGCGACGAGGATACGCACCCGCAGGGGCTGACTACAGGAGCTCCTCCTGGGTGCCGGTGGCCCGGGCGGCCCGGCGCTTGTCCTCGTACATGGCGAGGTCGGCCGCCCGCAGCAGCCCAGCCGACGCGGCGGCCAGCTGCTCGGGTGCCAGCCCCTCGCGCGTCGAGCCGGCGCCCTCCGGCGAGACGACGGCCATGCCGAGGCTGGCGCGCATGCCGATGCTCAGCCCGCCGACGGCGATCGTCCCGCGCAGCGCCGCCGTGAGCCGGTTGGCCAGGGCGCCGAGCTGGTCGGCCGAGGACGCCCGGGCGATGACGACGAACTCGTCGCCACCGAGGCGGCCCGCGAGGTCGCCCGACCTGACCGCGCCCCGCAGCCGGGCGGCGACCGCGCAGAGCAGCTGGTCGCCCGTGGCGTGCCCGTAGGTGTCGTTCACCGCCTTGAAGCCGTCGAGGTCGATGACGACGGCCGCGACGGACTGCCCCCCGCGCTCGGCCTCGCCGAGCCACCGGCGCAGGGTGCGCTCGAGCGGGACCCGGTTGGCCAGCCCGGTGAGCGCGTCGTGCTCGGCCGCGTGCGACAGCGCCTCGGTGCGACGCACGTGCTCACCGATGTCCATGAGCTGGGTGAACAGGCCTTGCGGGCGGCCGTCGGGATCGAGCAGGAGCGCGGACGAGGTCGCTGCGTGGACGAGCGAACCGTCAGGGCGCAGGTAGCGCCGGTCCATCCGGACGTGGTCGGCCGCCCCGCGCAGCAGGGTCGCCGCGGCCTCGTGCCAGGGCCCCCAGTCGTCGGCGTGGAGGAGGTGCATGACGGAGCGGCCGACGAGGTGCCCGGCGTCGCGACCCACGAGGTCGGCGAAGCTCGCGTTGACCCGCAGGAGGACGCCGTCGATGCTCGTGATCGCCAGCGCGCTCGCCGCCGACTCGAAGGCCCGGCGGAAGACGTCGTCAGGCAAGGGCCCGGTGGAGTGGGCGAGCGCGTGCTCCGCGACCTCTGGACCGTCGCCCAGCGTCGAGGCGGTGGCCCCGAGCTCGACGGTCGGGGTGATGTGGCTGAACCGCAGGAGTACCCGGCCGCGCAGAGGCGTGCTCGCGGCCGCAGGGGGAGCCGGGGGCCCGTCGTCAGGCAGGCCTGCGCCCGAGACCAGGGCCCAGTGCGAGCCGCGCTCGGTGCGCACGTGCAGCGGCCGGTGCGGGAACGGCTCCCCGCCGCGGGTCAGGAGAAGCGAGACCCACCACTCCGTGACGGTGGCTGGAGGGACGAGATCGACGATGTGACGGCCCTCGAGCTGCGTCGTCCCGAAGAGCCGGTCGAGGGAACCCGCGCCGCCGGCGGCGTCGAGGACGTGGCCGCGCGAGTCGAGAGTGAGGTGGACGGCAGGCTGGCGCTGCGCACGCGTCGGCACGATGCCCCCCACCCCTCCGTCCTGAGCGGACCCCGGGTGGCGGCGTCATGCCGCGCCAGGGACCCGTCGAGCCGGATGCGCTTCGCGACCCCCCGCGTCGATCCGGTACCACGACGGTACCGGCCGCCAGGTCGGCGCGGCCGTGGTACCGGGCCGCACCACCCGTCCGGGCTAGGCAGCGGCCCCTCCCCTGCGTGCCGAGGGGGCACGGGTCGTGCTCGCCCGCCGCCAGCGGTGCGGACGCTCAGGCGTGCGCCTTCGCCGGGTCCGAGGAGTGGCCGGGGAAGACCTTGAGGTGCGGGTCGATGACCGTGGCGGCGTTGTTGACGGCGGTCGCGGCCTCGCCGAACCCGACGGCGATGAGTCGCACCTTGCCGGGGTACTCGGTGACGTCGCCGGCGGCGAAGACCCTCGGCACGGCCGTCGCCATCCGGGTGTCGACGACGATGTGCCGGTGGTCGAGCTCCATGCCCCAGCCGGCGAGCGGGCCGAGGTCCGCCGTGAACCCGAGGGCGGCGACGAGGGACTGGCACGGCAGCGTGCGCAGCGTCTCGGCGCCGTTCTGCGCGACGGTGATGCTCGCGATGGAGCCGTCGGGACCCGCCGCAGCCTCGAGGACCTCGTACGGGGTGAGCACCTCGACCGGTGAGGCGGTCAGCTGGCTCACCGAGGCCTCGTGGGCGCGGAACGCGGTGCGGCGGTGCACCAGGGTGACGGTCGACGCCACGTCGAGCAGGCCCAGTGCCCAGTCGAGCGCGCTGTCGCCGCCGCCGACGACGACGACGTCGTGGCCGCGGAGCTCCTCGGGGTCGCGGACGAAGAACCGCAGCCCGCGGCCCTCGAACCCAGCGGCGGCGGGGAGCGGCCGCGGGCTGAAGGTGCCCATGCCTGCGGTGACGAGCACGGCCTTGGCGCCGATCTCGTCGCCGCCGTCGAGGCTGACGGTCACCGGGCCGTCGCCGTCGGTGCGCAGGTCGAGCGCTCGACGCCCGAGGAGATATGTCGGGTCGTACGTCGAGGCCTGCGTGACGAGCTCGGCGACGAGGTCGCGGCTGCGCACCCCAGGGAAGCCGGCGACGTCGTAGATCATCTTCTCGGGGTAGAGCGCGGTGAGCTGGCCCCCGGGCTCCTCGAGGGAGTCGACGACGGCGACGGACAGCCCGCGGAAGCCGGCGTAGTACGCGGCGTAGAGGCCGGTAGGCCCGGCGCCCACGACCAGCATGTCGACCTCGTGGCGCACGGAGACCTCCTCGCTCGCGGGCGCAGGGCGCGCCGGCGCCGTCAGGCTAGCCAGCGCGAGGACGAGCGGGAAGGGGCCGGCGGCCGGACGGCGGGCGTCTGGTCCGTCGGCGGCCGGCCCGGCGCCTGGTCGGACGGCTGGCGCCTGGCCCGTCGGCGGCCGGCCCGTCCGCGTCCTCAGTGCTGCGGGGGCTCGAGCAGCCGGTCGAGGTTGTCCCGGATGACCCGCGCCGAGCGCAGGGCGTCGTCGCGCCGCAGCTCGATGGCCTCGAGCTCCCGCACGGCCACCTGCAGGCGCAGGTCGGCGTCCCGGTCGGCCGCCTCGCGCACCTGGGCCGCCTCCTGCGCCGCAGACGTCCGCACCTGCTCGGCCTCGGCGTAGGCGGAGCCGCGCAGCGCGTCGACCTCGCCCTCGCAGCCGCGGCGGAGCTCCTCGGCCTCCTGGGCGGCCTCGTCCCGCAGGCGGGCGGCGTCGGTTACGGCCTTCGCCCGCAGCTCGGTGGCCTCGTCCTCGGCAAGTCGCAGCATCTCGGCGACCCGCCCGCCGAAGGAGTCCCAGGTCGGACGGCCCCGCTCGAGCAGCGCGGCGGCCTCGGTGGCCCGGGCGTCGGCGTCGAGGGCGCTGTGCTCGGCCACGGTGAGGGCGTCGGTGAGGTCGGCGACCCGGGCGTCGAGCTCAGCGAGCACGGCGTCGACCTGCTCCGGGTGGTACCCGCGCCGGACGAGGGAGAAGGGGGCCTCGCCGCCTCTGACGAGACCGGGGACGACGTCTGGCTGGTCGAGCATGGCGGACTCCTTGGTGGGGCGGTCGCGTGCCACGCCGGCACGCCCCTGTGGCGACGGTGCGCGACGTCGCGGCCCGGGTGCAAGCCGCCGCGCCGTGAGCCTTCTCGGCAAACCGGGGACGAGCCGCGTGCCACGAGGCGAGCCGGGTCGGGCAGGATGGGGCCACCCCCGCCGCGAGGAGTGCCGATCTGTGGACGACCTGACGATGCACGACCGACTGGTGGCGGCCAAGGCCGCCATCCTCGAGGCGCTCGAGGCCGACCGCTCGCTTCCTGCGGACGCCGACGAGGCGAGTGCCTGCGAGCGGCTGACCGGGACGGCGCACGACGTCCTGCACGCCGTCGACGAGCTGCTCGCGGACCCCACGCTCTGGGACCGGCTCCTCGCGCAGGCGGGCAAGGTTGCCGATCTGGGCCCGGACGGCACGGCGGCGCTCTACCGCTACGTCGACGAGACGCTGCCTCGTGACCTCGAGGCGCTGCCGTGGAGCGTGCCGCCGACGCTGCGCGAGTTCTGCGACGCGACGCTCGACGCCCTCGACACGGCCCTCGGGGAGTCCCACGCCCTCGGCACCCAGCAGGAGCGCATCTCCGAGGCGCGCCGCCAGCTCGACAGCTTCGCCTACCGGCTGCGCAGCGTCGTCCGTGGGAAGGCCGGGCCCGACGAGCCCGCCCACCGCAGGCGGGTCCTTCGCAGCCTGCTGCGCACCGCTGCCCGCACGCTGCCGGTGTTCCTCATCCCGTCGGGGCCGGGGGGGATCCTCACCGTGACCGCCGGGCTCGAGCTGCTCACCCGGTGGCTGCGCGACGAGTCGGCGCACGCCCCGAGCCGCAACCTCCGCCACGACCTCGGGACCCTGAGCACCCGGCTCGGGCAGATCCGGCGGTACGCGCTCACCCTGCGCGACTCCTACGCCGCCGGACGGGGCACCCCCGAGCTGCTCGCCTCCAGCGTCGAGGACATCCGCGGCGTCGTCTTCGACGCCGAGCGCCTGCTGCGCACGGTGACCGACACCGCAGCGGTCATGGGCTGCCTCGAAGGGACCCTCGAGCGCGATCTCGACATCCTCGCCGCCGGGCTGCGCGAGGTGCGTCGCCGCGCCGGCCTCGCCGTCCACCCTGACCGCGACCCGGCCTTCGAGGCTCAGGCCGTCGACTCCGAGGTGTCCGAGGCGGGTGAAGCGCTGCACCACGCGACGCTGATCCTCCAGAGCACCGAGACACGGCCGCGGACGACGAGCACGGTCGGTGGCTGAGGTGAGCGAGGGCGCGTCTCAGATGACGATCGACGTCGTCGTCGTCGGGCTCGGGCCCGGCGGGGAGGACGTCGCGGGCCGGCTGGCCGAATCAGGGTTGAGCGTCGTCGGGATCGAGCGCAACCTCGTCGGCGGCGAGTGCCCGTACTGGGGCTGCGTCCCGAGCAAGATGATGATCCGCGCGGCCAACGCGCTGGCCGAGGCGCGCCGGGTGCGGCTGCTCGCCGGTGACGCGGACGTCCGAGCCGACTGGGCCCCGGTGGCACGCCGGATACGTGCCGAGGCGACGGACTCCTGGGACGACACCGTCGCCGCGCAGCGGTTCGAGGGCAAGGGCGGCACCCTCGTGCGCGGCTCCGCCCGGCTCGTCGGCCCCGACGCGGTGCAGGTCGGGGACGTCGTCTACCGCGCCACGCGGGCTCTCGTGCTGGCCACGGGCTCCACGCCGGCCGTCCCGCCGATCGAGGGGCTCGCCGGGACGCCGTTCTGGACCAACCACGAGGCCATCGAGCTCGAGACCCTGCCGGCCTCGGTCGTCGTCCTCGGCGGGGGGGCGGTCGGCGTCGAGCTCTCGCAGGTGCTCGCGCGCTTCGGGGTGCGGGTGGTCGTCGTCGAGGCCGGGTCACGCGTGCTCGCCGCCGAGGAGCCTGAGGTGTCGGAGATCGCGGTCGGCGTGCTGGCCCGCGACGGCGTCGAGGTGCGTACCGGCGTTGCGGCGTCGCGGGTCGAGCACGGCCCTGACGGCTTCGCCGTGACGCTGGCTGACGGATCCGTCCTCGCTGCGGAGGCGCTGCTCGTCGCCACCGGGCGCCGGGTCGACCTGCGCGGTCTCGGCGTCGCGGCGGTCGGGGCGGACGAGTCTGATCGGTCGTTGCCGGTCGACGAGCGGTGCCGGGTCTCGCCCGGCGTCTGGGCGGTCGGTGACCTCACGGGGGCCGGGGCCTTCACCCACGTGGCGATGTACCAGGCCGACGTCGTCGTCAAGGACGTGCTGGGCACGCCGAGGTCGCCGGCGCGCTACGCCGCCCTGCCCCGGGTCACCTTCCTCGACCCTGAGATCGGCTCGGTGGGGCTCACCGAGCACCAGGCGCGGGAGGCCGGGCTCACGGTGTCGGTGGCATCGGTGCCCATGGCGTCGAGCAGCCGCGGGTGGATCCACGGGCCGGGGAACGAGGGGCTCATCAAGGTGGTGGCCGACGCCGAACGCGGGGTGCTCGTCGGGGCCACGGTCATGGGGCCCTGCGGCGGGGAGGTCATGGCGAGCCTGGCCGTGGCGATCGCCGCGGAGGTGCCCGTAGGGGATCTCGCCGAGATGATCTGGGCGTACCCGACGTTCGCCCGGGGGATCGCCGACGCGGTGAAGGCGCTGTGAGCGACGGCTACCGGGGGCCGGACGACGGAGCCGTGCTCCCTGACCAGACCCTCGATGACACCGATGAGGGCTGGGGCGATCTCCCGACGGGGATGGCCGACCCCGAGCGGCCCGATCCCGAGGGTGGCGACTCGCGCGACGACGAGCGGCTGCTGCGCGAGGTACCCCCGCACCACGGCAACTGACGCGCCGGGCCGGGTGCCAGGAGGTGCACCCTGCGCAACGTCGAACGGTGGGCAGCGCTCCTCGCGGGGCGATCAGTCGCGACCCTGACGGGCCAGGAGGTCGCGGATCTCGGAGAGCAGCACCGTCTCGTCTGACGGCGGGGCTGCCGGGACCGCCTCGCCGCGGCGGCGGCGCTCCTCGACGGCCTTGAGGGGAACGACGACGAGTGCGTAGACGACCGCCGCGGTGATGACGAACGTGATGAGCCCGTTGATCATCGCGCCGATGTCGAAGCGCTGGCCGCGCAGCGTGAAGGTGCCGCCGTCCGCCCCGCCGCCGAGGAAGACGTTGATGAGCGGCTGGATGAGCGACTTCGTCACGGTCGTCACGAGCGCGGCGAACGCACTGCCGATGACGACCGCGATGGCGAGCTCGACGACGTTGCCTCGCATGAGGAAGTCGCGGAATCCCTTGAGCATGTCCTGTTCCTCTCGCATGCCTGTCAGTGGAGTGGTCGGTGGATCGGCCGAAGATGGGGCGGAGACGACGGTCCGGGAAGCGGCGGGCTCAGCGGCGAAGCGCCACCGAGAGTCGCGACGTCGCCGATGCGTCGGCGAGCCTCACGGCGGTCGCTTCGTCGGTCGCCAGGACGAGGAGCGTGCCCGAGCCGGGGTCCGAGGTGAGGCCGCCGCTCTGCGCTGAGGACGCCACGGCGAGGACCCGGACTCCGGCGGCGACGACCGCCGTCGAGATGGGGGCCCTCGCTGCGCCGCTCTGCGTGAGCCCGGAGCCGAGATCGAGCGACGCCGTCGGGTCGAGCGCTGCTGTGGACATGACGTCGACGAGGGATCCCGCCCGGACGAGCGCGCCGAGCCCGGGCTCGGCCAGGCGCACCGGGACGGCCACCGTGCCCGCTGGGCTGGCGTCGAGCAAGCTCGGGCCGACGAGTCTGGCGTCGGTGAGCACCTCCGCCGCGCCGACGGCGGAGGCGAGCAGCGCGCCGCGGGCGCGTGCGAGCGAGGACAACGCCCCCGGGGCGGCGTCGGCCCGGGAGAGCCGGCGCAGGGTGACGTCGCCGTCGTCGATCCGGGTGCCGGCCGGCAGGTCGCGGGTCGCGGCGACGACCCACACCCCCGGGGCAGGGACCGGGGCGAGCGCCGCGAACCCGCTGGCGACCGCGAGGACGACGAGGGCCGCCATGACGGCACGCCGGTGCCGCAGCAGCGCGCGACGACCACGCCGCAGCACGCCGCGCGTCGAGGCGTCGGGGAACCCCCGCCCTGCGGGGTCGCGTCGTCCCTCGGGGCCGGCCCATCCCCGCAGGGAGGGGTCGGCGCCGGTCACGGCAGCTGGAGAGGGACGACGAGGCCCGCGAGCGCGTCCCCGCAGGAGCAGGTGCGCTGGGTCGGGAGTGCCGGGATGACGGTCAAGAGCAGGGTCCGCAGCTTGTCGATGTTGTCGGCGAACACCCGTAGGACCTCCTCGTGCGTGACGCCCTCGCCGCCCTCGACGCCGGCGTCGAGGTCGGTGACCAGCGCGATGGAGGTGTAGCAGAGCTCGAGCTCGCGGGCGAGGACGGCCTCGGGGTGGCCCGTCATGCCGACGACGGTGCCTCCGGCGGCGGCGTGCCACCGGGACTCCGCCCGGGTGGAGAACCGGGGGCCTTGGATGACGACAAGGGTGCCGCCGTCGACCGGGTCCAGTGCCTGCTGCGCGGCGACGTCGACAGCCACGGTGCGACCGGTCGCGCAGTAGGGGTCGGCGAACTGGACGTGGACGGCGCCGGTGTCGAAGAAGGTCTGCACCCGGCCGGTCGTGCGGTCGATGAGCTGGTCGGGGACGACGACGGTGCCGGGCCCCAGCTCGGGGCGCAGCGAGCCCACGGCGCAGGGGCCGAGGACCTGACGGACGCCGATCGAGCGCAGCGCCCACAGGTTGGCCCGGTAGTTGACCTGGTGCGGTGGGAACCGGTGGTCTCGGCCGTGACGGGGGAGGAAGGCCACCCGGCGACCACCGACCTCGCCGAGGGTCAACGGGTCGGACGGCGCGCCGTAGGGCGTCTCGACGACGAGTTCGGTCGTGTGCTCGAGGAAGGCGTAGAAGCCTGACCCCCCGATGACGCCGATCTCGGCCTGCTGGGTGCTCGGGTTCATGGCTCAGACCCTAGCCAAGCGACGCGTGCTCGTCGGGCGTCGTCCACAGGCCAGGGGAGGTCGAGCTTGTCCACAGGCAGTCGCTGCGGGCGGGCTGGTGAGGTCAGGCGGCGCTGGAGGACCCGGAGCTGCTCGAGCCCGAGGAGCTCGACGAGCTGCTGCCCGAGCCTGAGCTGCTGCTGCCCGAGGCGGAGCTGCCGGAGCTGCCGGAGCCGGCGTCCTTGCCCGAGCCGGAGCCGCCGCCACCCGTGCCGGAGCCGCCGCCGCCACCCGAGCCGGAGCCCTCCTTGGACGAGGCCGGGACGCTGGAGCCGGAACCCTTGCCCCCGGAGCGGGAGTCGTTGCGGTAGAAGCCTGAGCCCTTGAAGACCACGCCGACCGGGGAGAAGACCTTGCGCAGCGTGCCCCCGCACGCCTCGCACGTCGTGAGGGCGTCATCGGTGAACTTCTGCACGACCTCGAGGTCGAGCCCGCACGAGGTGCAGGCGTACTCGTAGGTGGGCATCGGGTCCTCCCGGGTGGAGCGGTTGCGGAGGTCCAGCGCGGCGCGTGCTGGCACTCGGGGCTGCGGAGTGCCAGTTTGACTCATGCCCGGGGCCGCCGTCCACCCAGCCGGGTGCCGGCACCCGGCCCCTGTACGACAGAGCGCCCCGGCCGTGGGCCGAGGCGCTCTGCTCGCCGTCTGCAGCGCGAGGCTGCGGGAGCGATACGTGCGAGGGGTACTACAGGGGGCGGACGTTCTCCGCCTGCGGGCCCTTCTGGCCCTGCGTGATCTCGAACTCGACGCGCTGGTTCTCCTCGAGGGTCCGGAAACCCTGCGTGGCGATGGCCGAGTAGTGGACGAAGACGTCAGCGCCGCCGCCGTCCTGGGCGATGAAGCCGAAGCCCTTCTCAGCGTTGAACCACTTGACGGTGCCCTGAGCCATGTGCTGTCTCCTTGGTGGGACTACTCCCCGAGCCCGCCTTGTGCGGACCTGGTGGTCACCGGATGGATCGTCGTCCCACTTCTGGAGTCTTGTGGAGCCAGATCGATGAACGACGAGCGGTGGCGTTGAGGCGCACCGCTCGAGACTTACGGGCGAGGCACTGCACCGGTGACCGCATTGACGGTAGCACGCGATCTCCCCGAGGGGGAGGTCAGATCCACCCGATTCGTCAGGATGCGACCTCGAGCCCCTCGCTCAGCAGGTGGCGGGCGCGCTCGACCTCGGTGAGCCCGCCCCAGATGCCGTAGCGCTCCCGGGATCGCAGACCGTGCTCGCGGCAGCTCGCGAGCACGGGGCACCGCCCGCACAGCGCCTTGGCGCGGGCGATCCGCAGCTCGCGACGCCGTCCGCGCTCTCCCTCGTCGAAGAAGTCCTCGGCGGCCTCTCCGAGGCACAGCCCGCGGTGGCGCCAGTCCCAGTCCGACGGGCCCGTCACCGCGGCTGCGTCCTGCGTCTCTGGCCTCGGACGAGCTCCCTGGGCCGGGACGGGTGCCGGGCCGCGGGCTCCGCTCGGCGGGCGAGGTAGGTCGGGGACGGGACGCACGCTCATCAGCGCTCCTCGGCGGTGCTCGGTACGTGGTGCGCGCCAGCGTGGCGGCTCTCGGTGTCCTCGGTGCGTCGCCCGCGTGACGTGCGTGCAAACACCTCAACCCTGGCCGCGCCCCTGCTCGCCGAGCCAGCTGGCCAGCCGCCCGCCGCGGTCGACCGCGCGGAGCCGTCGTTCGGCTGCCATCCGGGCCTCCGCGGTCGCGATGACGAGCAGCTCGTCGCCCTCACGCAGGGGGGTGGACGCGTCGGGGACGAACGCCCGGGTGCCCCGGACGACGAGGGTGACCGCCGCCCCCGCCGGCAGCCGCAGCTCGAAGATCTCCACGCCGTGCATCCGGGAGCCGGGGGGGATCCGCACGGCGAGCAGGTCCGCGCCGACGTGAGCGAGGGGGAGCGACTCGACGTCGAGGTCGCGTGCCTCGGCCGGCGCGGCGACGGCCAGCCGACCCGCCAGCCACGGCAGGGTCGGGGCCTGGACGAGGGTGAACAGGACGACGAGGACGACGACGATGTCGAAGAGCCGGTTGCTGCCGGGCACCCCTTCGACGACGGGGACGATCGCCATGACGATCGGCACGGCGCCCCGCAGGCCGGCCCAGGAGATGAAGGCCTGCTCGTTCCACGGGATGCGGAACGGCGTGAGGGAGATCACCACGGAGGCGGGTCGGGCGAGGAGGAGGAGGACGAGGCCGACGGCGAGCGCCGGCAGGAGAGCGCCGGGCAGCCGGGATGGCTCCGCGAGCAGTCCGAGCATGACGAACAGGCCGATCTGGGCGAGCCACGCCGTCCCCTCGGCGAAGGCGCGCGTCGCCGGCCGGTGCGGCAGCCGAGCACCGCCGAGCACGACGGCGCACGTGTAGGTCGCCAGGAAGCCGCTGGCATGGACGACGTCAGCCAGGCCGTAGGCGACCCCGACGTGGGCGAGGACGGCGAGCGGGTAGAGGCCCGAGGCTGGCAGGGCGATCCGCCGCAGGAGCAGCACGCCGGCCCAGCCGATGGCAAGGCCGACTCCGAGCCCGACGGCGAGCTCGTAACCGAGGAGGCCGAGCATGCCGACGAGCGAGGTGTGCTCGAGGTCGATGTCGGCCGAGAAGGCGACGACGAGGATGACGACCGGGGCGTCGTTGGCCCCGGACTCCGCCTCGAGCAGCCCGGCCAGCCGCGGGTGCAGCGGGACGCGCCGCAGCACAGAGAACACCGCGGCCGCATCGGTCGAGGACACGACCGCTCCGAGCAGCAGCGCCTGCCCCCAGCCCAGGTCGAGGACGAGGCGCGAGCTGGCTGCCACGACGAGGACGCTGACCCCGAGGCCGACCGTGGCCAGCGCGCCCGCCGGCGCGGCGGAGGGCCGCAGCGAGCGCCACGAGGTCGTCAGCCCGCCCTCGGCGAGGATCACCGCGAGGGCGGCGTAGCCCAGCGTCCTTGCCGTCTGCGGGTCGTCGAGGGTGATCCCGAACCCGGAGCCGAGGACGACGCCGAGGCCGACGTAGAGCAGCAGCGACGGCAGGCCGGTGCGTACCGACAGCCGCGCCGCGCCGATGCCGAGGAGGAGGACGACGGAGCCACCGAGCAGGGCCTCGCCCAGTTGCGCCACGTCCATGCCGGGTCCCTCCCGCCGTCGGTCGTGCGGCCATGATCTCGCGTCAGGGGACGGCTGATGGCCCTCCGCCCAGCGCGACGATGCCGGACGGGGTGGCCGCGTGCGTCACCGGGACGTCGTGGGCCGCCCGGGGCATGGCCTCGAGCAGGTCCCCGTCGAAGAGCAGCGCGACGACGGGGGTGCCTGGTCGGACACGCTGCAGCGCTCGGTCGTAGCTGCCTCCTCCGCGTCCGAGCCGGGTCCCGTCACGCGCCACAGCGACGGCCGGGACGACGACGACGTCCGCCGCGCTCACCGCCTCCCGACCGAGCCGTGGAGGGGGCGGCTCGTCGGTGCCGCGGAGCCCTCGACGCAGCGGCGCGCCCGTGTCGGGGGCCCAGTCGAGGTCGTCGTCGGCGTCGAGGCAGGGCAGGAGCACGCGGCACCGCCGCGCACGCAACGCCGTGCGCAGCGCCTCGGTCGCCGGCTCGTCGTCCAGCGACGCGTAGGCCGCGACGGTCCCTGCCGAGAGCAGGGGCGGCCACGCGAGGAGCGCGGCGACGGTGCGCTCCGACTGCGCTGCGAGGTCCGCTGGCGGCCTCGCCCGTCGGCGTCGCAGCGCCTCGGCGCGAGCAACGGTCTTGGCCTGCGCCGTCCACAGGGTCGGTGGCGTTCCCGCGGAGGGGGCCTCTCGTGGTGGACGATGCACGTGGCGATCGTGCCAGGGCGGGGCGGCGGCCGGCGGTAGGCAGGCCTCACCTCGGCTGCGGGCGCGAAGGCGCCCGGCGTCGTGGCAGCACGTCGCCGAGCGAGATCGGCTGGGATCCTCGTGGGTAAAGAGGGGGAGGGGTCGAGGTGCGTTGCCGAGGGCCTCACTGAGCGTTACGCTCGCATCACTATGGGTTATCTTCCGGACATCTAGGGACGAAGGGAGCCGCGGCCGTGTCCTTGCGCAACCGCCTGTGGATCGTCCTCGCGACCCTCGTCCTCCTCCCGCTCGTCGTCGGCGGTGCGCTCGCCGCTGCCCTCGTGCCGGCTCGGCTCGAGGCGGCCGCCTGGCGAACCACCGACGTCGCCGTCGCCTCGGCGTCCGCTGCCCTGGGCAACGCCTGTGCCACCCTCGGCGACGCCGGACGCAGCGCCGGGACCGCCGTCGGGCTCGGCCAGACCCCCAGCGCCGCCCTTGCCGCCGTCGTCACGACCCGCAGCGTCGACTACGCGGCGATCCTCGATGCCGAGGGCCGGCCCCGCTCGCAGGCAGGCAGCCCCGTGCCGGGCGCGCTGACGGCTGCCACCTGCTCCTCCGGACGGGGTGGCGGCCCAGCCCTCGTCGAGCGCGTCGTCCTGAGGATCGCGAACCAGCCGCAGCTCGCCACCGTCGTCGTCGCGCGGGTGCTCGGGCCCGATGACCTCACGTCGTTGCGGGCAGGGCTCGACCCTCGGTCGGACATCGTCCTCGGCGATGCCGGCGTCGTCGTCGCGTCGAGCACCGGCCCGGAGCGCTCCAAGGCCCTGGTGGGGGCCGCCGAGCAGGCGACGGGTCCGCACGCCCGCGGGCCTGGCGTGCTCCTCTCGGTCAAGGCTGCCGCGCCGGGGGTCCCGTACACCGTCGTCGTGTCCACCCCGCAACCCGACCGTGGGCGCCTGCTCCTGGCGATCGGCGTCATCACCGTTGGCGGCGTGCTCCTCGCGCTGCTCATCGGGCGGCGCCTCGCCCGCTCGCTCACCGAGTCCCTCGACGACGTCACCGCAGCCGCGGAGAGCGTCGCGAGCGGAAACCTCGAGACGAGGCTGCGGGTCAGCGGCGACGACGAGGTCGGCAGGCTGGCGCGCGCGTTCAACGAGATGACGAGCGAGCTCGCCACCCAGCGGGCCGAGGTGGAGCGCAGCCACGACGAGGTGCGCTCTGGCCTCGAGCGGATGGAGACGATGCTCCAGAGCACCCACGACCTCGAGCGCCTGCTCGACGTCGTCCTCGCGACGGCGGTCGCCGCGACCCGTGCGCGGGCCGGGCTGGTCTGCGCCGTCGAGCCCGACGGCGGCCTCACCGTCGCCGCCGCGCACGGGCTGAGCGAGGCAGAGCGCACGGCTCGGGGCCTGCGGGTCGGCGAGGGGATCGTCGGGCGGGTGGCCGAGGGCGGCGTCGCCGTCGGCAAGATCGGGACGACGGCGGACCTGCTCCCCGTCGCCGGGGAGCCGGCGGCCCGCTTCGTGCTGGGCGTACCCATCCGGCGCTCCGGTCGGGTCATCGGCGTGCTCGCCGTCTACGACCGCCACGACTTGCGCTCCGGCACGACGGTCGCCTTCGGGCGCGACCAGGAGCGCGAGGTCCGCTCGATCGCCGGCTCGGCCTCCGCGGCCTTCGAGAACGTCATCCTCCATCAGGAGGCCCAGCGGCTGTCGATCACCGACCCGCTCACCGGGCTCGGCAACTACCGGCTCCTCTCGACGACGTTGAGCCGAGAGATCGAGCGCTCGCAGCGATTCAGCCGCCCGTTGTCGGTGCTCATGCTCGACATCGACCACTTCAAGGCGGTCAACGACCGCTACGGCCACGCCCGGGGTGACGCGGTCCTACGGGAGCTCTCCACCCGGCTGGCCGAGGAGCTCCGCGAGGTCGACCTCCTCGCCCGCTACGGCGGCGAGGAGTTCGCCGTCATCCTCCCGGAGACCGGCGAGCAGGGAGCCATCGCCCTCGCCCTGCGCATCGGCTACGCGCTGAGGTCCCGTCCCTTCACCGAGGGCGGCGAGCCGATCACGGTGACGGCCTCCGTGGGCGTCGCCGTCATGAACCGCGACCGCAGCACCCCTGCGCTGCTCATGCGCGCCGCTGACACCGCCCTCTACGAGGCCAAGAACGGTGGTCGTGACACCTGGGCCATCGCCGTCGCGGGTTTCCGTGCCGTCGCGGGGGACCCCCCGCGCCTGGCAGCCTCGCCGAGCAGCCAGGTGGGTGCCCGCGCCGCCGAGGCCGCGGCCCGGGCCGCGGCCGCCACCCGCGACGGCGAGCCGAGCGGCAACTAGGCTCCGCCCATGCCGACCTCAGCGCCGCTCCGCGTCACCAAGGCCGTCATCCCCGCAGCCGGGATGGGCACCCGGTTCCTCCCTGCGACCAAGGCCATGCCCAAGGAGATGCTGCCGGTCGTCGACACCCCGGCGATCCAGTACGTCGTCGAGGAGGCCGCCGCAGCCGGGCTCGCCGACGTCCTCATGGTCACCGGGCGCAACAAGCGCGCCCTCGAGGACCACTTCGACACCGCCTACGAGCTCGAGGCCGCGCTGGTCAACAAGGGCGACTCGACGAAGCTCGAGCTCGTCCGGCACTCCAGCGAGCTCGCGGCCGTCCACTATGTGCGCCAGGGGATCCCCAAGGGCCTCGGGCACGCGGTCCTCTGCGCGCGTCACCATGTCGGCGCCGAGCACTTCGCCGTCCTCCTCGGCGACGACCTCATCGACCCCCGTGACCACCTCCTCCAAGACATGATCGCCCTCGCCGAGGTCGAGGGGGGCAGCGTCCTGGCCCTCATGGAGGTGCCTCGGGAGCAGACCGGTCTCTACGGCTGCGCCGCGGTCGAGGCGACCGGCACCGAGGACCTCGTCCGGGTGACCGACCTCGTCGAGAAGCCGGCACCGGAAGAGGCGCCGAGCAACCTCGCCGTCATCGGGCGCTACGTCCTCGAGCCCCGGGTCTTCGACGTTCTCGAGAAGACCCGCCCCGGGCGCCACGGCGAGATCCAGCTCACCGACGCGATCAAGGAGCTCGCCGTCGGGGCCGGCGAAGGACCGGTGCACGGGATCATCTTCCGCGGGCGTCGCTACGACACCGGTGACCGGCTCGACTACCTCAAGGCCGTCGTCCAGCTGGCGTGCGAGCGCGAGGACCTCGGTGGGCCCTTCCGGGAATGGCTGACCGACTTCGTCGCGGCCCGGTGAGCCACCCCCCGCACGGCGGCGAGGACGGCGAGCACCTGCGCAGCGTCGACGAGCACCTCGAGGCGCTCCTTGCCCTTGTCGAGCCCCTGCCGCCCTTCGACGTCCAGCTCCTCGACGCCCACGGCTGCGCGCTCGCCGAAGACGTCACGGCGCCCGCGGACCTCCCCCCGTTCGACAACTCCGCCATGGACGGCTACGTCGTGCGGGCCGCCGACGTCGCCGGAGCGACCCCGCAGCAGCCGGTGCGCCTGCCCGTCGTCGGGGACATCGCGGCTGGCGACGGCGGCGCCTACCGCGTCCAGCCCGGGCTGTGTGCGCGGATCATGACGGGCGCCCCGGTCCCGCCGGGTGGTGACGCCATCGTCCCCGTCGAGTGGACCGACGGTGGGACCGTCGTCGTGAGCATCACCCGGGCCCCCGACGTCGGGGCCTATGTCCGCCGTGCCGGCAGCGACCTTACGGCCGGGACCCCGGTCCTCGCCTCCGGGGCCAGGCTCGGCGCCACCCAGATCGCGGCGCTCGCCTCGGCCGGACGCGAGCGCATCGCCGTCCGTCCCCGTCCGCGGGTCGTCGTCATGTCCACGGGCAGCGAGCTCGTCGACCCTGGGCAGCCGCTCGGCCCGGGGCAGATCCACGACTCGAACAGCTACCTGCTCACCGCAGCGGTCCGCGAGGCGGGGGCGATCGCCTACCGGATCGGCGCGGTCCCCGACGACCCTCGGGAGCTGACCTCGACGATCGAGGACCAGCTCGTGCGTGCCGATCTCGTCCTCACGAGCGGCGGGGTGAGCGCGGGTGCCTACGACGTCGTCAAGGAGGTGCTCGGCCGCCTAGGCACGGTCTCGTTCTGCAAGGTCGCCATGCAGCCGGGGATGCCCCAGGGCTACGGCACGGTCGGGCCGGACAGCACGCCCATCATCACGCTGCCCGGCAACCCGGTGAGCGCCTACGTCTCGTTCGAGGTCTTCGTCCGACCGGTCCTTCGCCGCATGCTCGGCGTGACCCCGCTCGAGCGTCCGCGGGTCCGCGCCGTGAGCACCGAGGCGATCACCTCCCCGGCGGGCAAGCGGCAGTACCGCCGCGGGTGGCTCGACGTCGTCGACGGCCGCTACGCCGTCCGCCCGGTCGGTGGTCCCGGCTCTCACCTCGTCGCGGCGCTCGCCCACGCCAACTGCCTCGTCGTCGTCCCCGAGGGAGTGACCGAGGTCCCCGCAGGCAGCCCGGTGACGGTCATGGTGCTCGAGCGGAGGCAGGGGTGACCGCGTCGGCAGGCGACCGAGGGCTCACGCACGTCGACGCCTCCGGCGCCGCCCGCATGGTCGACGTCACGGCCAAGGCGGTGACGGTGCGCACGGCCGTGGCCAGCGGCCGGGTCCGGGTGAGCCCGGAGGTCGTCGCAGCACTGCGGGGGGACGGCGTGCCCAAGGGCGACGCGCTGGCCGTCGCGAGGATCGCCGGGATCCAGGCGGCGAAGCGGACGCCGGAGCTCGTCCCGCTGTGCCACCCCATCGCCATCCACGGCGTCACCGTCGACCTCGTCGTCGTCGACCACGCGGTGGAGATCACGGCGACCGTGCGCACGGCCGACCGCACAGGCGTGGAGATGGAGGCCCTGACCTGCGTCGCGGTGGCGGCGCTCACCGTCGTCGACATGGTCAAGGCCCTCGACCCTGCGACGGTCATCGAGGCGGTCCAGGTGGAGTCCAAGACGGGCGGCGCCACCGGCCCGTGGGCCAGGACCGACGCGACGCAGGCGGCCCCTGCGGCCGGGGCGGCCGGTGTCCAGCCCCGGCATTGAGCCTGTCCGGGGGTGGCCCGCACGGCTCTCGCACGGCCCGGTGGGGCTGCGGCCGCTGACCCTGCGTGACGGGCCGGCGTGGCGCGAGGCGCGGGCGCGCAACGCCTCGTGGCTGCGACCGTGGGAGGCGACCAACCCCTCGGGACGCCCGGAGGCGGTGCCGTACTGGCGCTGGGTGCGCCACCTCCACGGCGAGGCGAACGCGGGGAGGGTCCTGCCCTTCGCGCTCACCTACGAGGGGCGCCTCGTCGGGCAGGTCACCGTCGGTGGGGTGACCCTCGGCTCGATGCGCTCGGCGTACATCGGCTACTGGATCGACCGCGCGGTCGCCGGCCGGGGCATCACGCCGACCGCCGTCGCGCTGGCGGGTGACCACTGCTTCTCGGTCGTCCGCCTGCACCGGCTCGAGATCAGCATCCGCCCGGAGAACGTCGCGAGCAGGCGCGTCGTCGAGAAGCTCGGGTTCCGCGAGGAGGGCGTGCGGCCGCGCTCCCTCCACATCGACGGCGAGTGGCGCGACCACCTCAGCTACGCCCTCACGGTCGAGGAGGTGCCCGGGAGCCTGCTGGCCCGCCTCGGCGCGACGCACCGTCCTGGTGATCACTAGGCGTGATCTCACCGACACGCCGGGGCCAATGGTCCGAAGTACCCCCTCGGCCTGTCTAGGGTGGACTTCCGTGGGCAGCAGCGGCGTCGTAACCCTGGTGATCGTGGCGATGTGGTCCGCCTACCTCGTCCCGATGTGGCTGCGCAGGCACGACCTGACCAACGAGAGCCGCTCGGTCGACCGGTTCTCCCGGGCGATGCGCACGCTCTCCCGCCGCACCCCGACGCCTGACCGCCGCTACGTCGTCCGCCCCGTCGCTCCCACCGGGCCGAGCAGCGCCATGGCCACCCGTCGGCGTCGGGTGCTCGCGCTGCTGCTCCTCGTCACGCTCGTCGCGGTGACCGCGTCGCTGCTCGGCAAGGTGAGCTGGCTCGCCTCCGGGGCGGCCGCTGTCCTGTTCGCTGCCTATGTCGCCCATCTGCGCGCGCAGACCCGGGTCGCGCGCGAGGTCGCCCGGCGCCGCCTGCAGACCGAGCGTCGGGTCGTCGCCCGCGCACGCCGGGAGCTCACCGTGCCGGCTCAGGCACGTGCCCGCCGTGCCGTCATGGCGCCGGCGGAGCGAGCACCGGAGATGGTCTCGGCCGGTGGGGTCCGCTTCGAGGAGGACCCGCTCGAGGCCGTCCTCGACCTCGCCGTCGACGACTCGTGGCACCCCGTCCCGGTCCCCCTGCCGACTTACGTCACCGCACCCAAGGCGGTGCGCCCGGTGAAGGTCGCTCGCTCCTCGCGAGTCATCGACCTCACCTCGCCCGGTGCGTGGTCGGAGGGCCAGCGGGTCGACGAGCCGGTTCCCGTCGTCCCGGCGTTCAGCCTGAGCTTTGCCCGCCTGACCGGCGCCGACCCCTCTGGCGAGGAGTCGTGGAGCGAGGCGATGGGCGACACGCGTGGCACCTGGGCGCACGAGGTCGACGCCGAGGAGAGCTACCGCCAGCAGCGAGCGGTCGGGGACTGAGCCCGCGCGCGGATGCTAGCCTTTCCCACGGTTTCGGGGCTGTAGCGCAGCCTGGTAGCGCACCTCGTTCGCATCGAGGGGGTCAGGGGTTCGAATCCCCTCAGCTCCACCTCCCGACACCACCCTGCACGGGCGGCCGGCACCTGCTGGCCGCCCGTCGTGCTGCCCGGCCTCAGATCCAGCTGCGGATCTGCATGAGCCGCGCCCAGTGATCCTGAGAGATCACCTGTGCGGTGAGGACCGGCAGGTACTGGAAGAAGACGATGACGACGAGCACGAGGTAGAGCCCGACCGCCGAGGCGCCGATCGCCCGTCGGTTGGGCGAGTCGGTCGGCCCCCCAAGGACCATCCCCGCGCACATGGCGATCGCCAGGACGAGGAACGGCAGGAATGCCACGGAGTAGAACGAGAAGACCGTCCGCTCCTGGTAGCCGAACCACGGCAGGTAGCCCGCGACCACGCCGGCGAGGATCGCGCCCGCCCGCCAGTCCCGGGCTCCAGCCCAGCGCCACAGCATGACCGGCAGCGCGAGGAGGGCGGCCCACCACACCATGGGGTTGCCGGCGGCGGTGACCGCCACCGAGCACGAGGACGCGTCGCAGCCGTTCTGCCCCTGCGTGCGGGTCTGGTAGTAGAACATCACCGGCCGCCCCAGCAGCAGCCAGCTCCACGGGTTCGACTGGTACGGGTGCGGCGTGCGCAGGTGGGTGTGGAACTGCCACATCTGTGCGTGGTAGTGCCAGAGGCTGCGCAGCGGGTCACCGACCCAGGCCCACGACGTGCTCGGGTTCGACGCCGCCCAGTCCCGTCCCCAGCCCTTGTCGCTGACGAACCACCCGGTCCACGAGGCGAGGTACACGAGCCCGGCGAGGACGACGAGGCTCAGCGCAGCGGGCATCGCGTCGCGCCACAGCGCCGAGACGTACGGACGACGGACGCCGGCACCCCGGCGCGCCGCGACATCCCAGATGACACTGAGCAGGCTGAACGCCGCGACGACGTAGAGCCCGCTCCACTTGACCCCGCAGGCCAGGCCGAGGAGCACCCCGGTGGCCAGCCGCCAGGGCCGCAGCCCCAGCCGTGGCCCCCAGGTGCCGACGCCCTGGGCCTCGACGAGGCGGGCGAGCCGCGCCCGGCTGGCGTCCCGGTCGAGCAGGAGGGTGCCGAAGGCGGCGAGGACGAAGAAGGACAGGATCCCGTCGAGGATCCCGGTCCGCGAGAGGACGAGGTGCATGCCGTCGAGGGCGAGCAGGAGCGCCGCGATGCCGCCGAGGAGCGTCGAGCGGAAGAGCCGCCGCGCGATCCGGCCGATCATGAGGATCGACAGGGTCCCGAGCACCGCGGGCATGAACCGCCAGCCGTAGGAGTCGAAGCCGAAGAACGACTCGCCCACCGAGATCACCCAGGGCCCCACCGGCGGGTGGACGACGTATTCGGGCTGGTCCTTGACCCTGTCCCACACGACGCCGAACTGCAGCATCTTGTGCGCGTAGACCGGGTAGTAGACCTCGTCGAAGATCTTGTCGCTGGGGACGCCGAGCCGCCAGAAGCGAAGCACGCCGCCGGCGAGCGCGATGACGCCCGGCACGAGCCAGCCGAGCAGCCGGTCGGAGGGCATCGGTGGCGTGAGCCGGTCCCGCAGGCTCGCGGTGGGCGTATCCGCCGCGACGGGGGCCGCCCGGTCGGGCCGGTCCGGCAGCGGCTCGGCGAGCTCGGGGGCGGTGGCCGTCATGGCGTCATCGTAGGGACGACGACCGACAGCCGGGCTGCGCGAGGCCGTCGGTGCGGGGACGACGGCGGCCTCGTGGGAAGGTGGCGCCCGTGAGCGAGGCAGCCTGGCAGGTCATCGTCGTGTGCGTGGGCAACATCTGCCGCAGCCCTGCCGCCGAGGTGCTGCTGCGACGTGATCTTCACGACCTCCTGCCGCTGGCCTACCCCCGACAGGTACGTGTGCGCAGCGCAGGGAGCCGGGCCCCTCGCGGGCACGGGGTCCACCCCTCCACCGCGGCCGCGCTCGCCGTCCGGGGGCTGGGTGCCCCGCACCACTCCGCGCACCGGATGACGGCTGCTGACCTCGCCCCCGCAGACCTCGTCCTCACCGCCGAGCGAAGCGTGCGCTCCGACGTCGTCCGGCTGCGCCCGGCCTCGGTGGCGATGGCCTTCACCCTCACGGAGTTCGCCCGGCTCAGCACTGCGGTCCCCGACGAGCGGCTGACGCTGCCCGAGCTCGTCGTGCGGGCCAGGGCGCTGCGCGGGATGGAGCCGCTTCCCTACCCCGACGACGACGACGTCGCGGACCCCATCGGCCGCCCGGCCACCGAGCACGAGGCCGCGGTCACCCGCATCGAGGAGGCCACCCGGGCGGTCGCGCAAGCCCTGGCCCGCGGCTGGTAGCGGCGGGCCGAAGGCGTCAGGTCGAGCCTCGCCGTCGGGTCGGTGGCGGCGCGGCGGACGTCAGGTCGAGCCTCGCCGTCGGGTCAGCGGCGGCGCGGCGTCGCGTCGTGGCGTTGGCGACGGCCCCGCCGACGAGGCCCACGCCTGCGCCGGCCACCGCGCCGAGGGTCAGGCCGACCGGACCGGCCCCGAGGATCCCGAGGATCATGCCGGCCCCCGCCCCGAGGGAGACGCCGATGCCGGGGAACAACCAGGGATCCATCGCTCGGTCGACGTCGGCGTGAGGGGCCATGGTCAGAGGATGACCGGTCCGCTCGGCCCTGGACAGGGTCCGTTCGTCCCGTGCGCCCTCAGCCGAGCGGGCAGGATGGCCGCCATGAGCGGAGTCCTTGTCCTCGCCGGTACCCCCATCGGTGACCCCGAGGACGCCTCGCCGCGGCTCGCTCGCGAGCTGGCCGCTGCCGACGTCGTCGCGGCGGAGGACACCCGCAGGCTCGCCCGGCTGACGGTGGCCCTCGGTGTGACGGTGAGTGGCCGGGTGCTCTCCTACTTCGAGGCCAACGAGGCGAGCCGGACGCCGGAGCTCGTCAAGGCGCTCCTCGACGGTGACCGGGTGCTCCTCGTCACGGACGCCGGGATGCCGAGCGTCTCGGACCCGGGGTACCGCCTCGTCGCGGCCGCAGTCGAGGCCGGCGTCCAGGTGACGGCGGCGCCAGGCCCCTCGGCCGTGCTGACGGCGCTCGCGCTCAGCGGGCTGCCCGTGGACCGGTTCTGCTTCGAGGGCTTCCTGCCGCGCAAGGGTGGCGAGCGCGCCCGGCGGCTCGCCGAGCTCGTCGACGAGCCGCGGACCATGGTGTTCTTCGAGGCGCCGCACCGGCTCGCGGTGTCCCTCGAGGCCATGGCGCAGGCCCTGGGCGCCGACCGGCCTGCAGCGGTGTGCCGCGAGCTGACGAAGACCTACGAGGAGGTCCGTCGCGGGGGACTCGCCTCGTTGGCCGAGTGGGTCGCCGACGGGGTCCGCGGCGAGGTGACCGTCGTCGTCGCTGGTGCCGCGCGGGGTGGGGCCGCCGAGCCGGAGCCCGAGGAGCTCGCGTCGCGGGTGGCGGCCCGCGAAGCGGCGGGGGAGTCGCGCAAGGAGGCCATCGCCGCGGTGGCCGAGGCGCTGCGCGTGCCGAAGCGGCGGGTCTTCGACGCCGTGGTCGCCACGAAGCCCCGCTGACGCCCCGCCCCGCCGTCCGCCGCCCCGCCCGACGCCCGCGCCGCCCGACGCCCGCGCCGCCCGACGCCCCGCCCCGCCGCCCCGCCGTCCGCCCCGCCGCCCCGCCGTCCGCCCGCACGACGCCCGCAGGCGACCGGGGCGCCCCGTGCGGCTCCCTAGACTTGGGCCCATGGCGGACCCCAAGGCGGTCTACCTCACGACGCCCATCTACTACGTGAACGACGCCCCCCACATCGGCCACGCCTACACGACGGTCGCCGGCGACGTGCTCACCCGGTGGCACCGCCAGCGCCAGGAGCCGGTCCGCTTCCTCACCGGCACCGACGAGCACGGCCAGAAGGTGCTCCGCAGCGCCGAGGCCAACGGCGTCGCCCCGCAGCAGTGGTGCGACGACCTCGTGGCTCGCGAGTGGAAGCCGGTCCTCGAGACGATCGACGCCGCCAACGACGACTTCATCCGCACCACGGAGCCGCGGCACACCGAGCGGGTCCAGGCGTTCCTCCAGGGTCTCTACGACACGGGCGAGATCTACGAGGGCTCTTACACCGGCCCCTACTGCGTGAGCTGCGAGGAGTTCAAGCTTCCCGGCGACCTCGACGAGGTCGGCAGCTGCAAGGTGCACGGCCGTCCGGTAGATCAGATCTCGGAGACGAACTATTTCTTCCGGCTCAGCACGTACGCCGACCGGATCCTCGCCCACTACGAGGAGCACCCCGAGGCCGTGCAGCCCGCGAGCGCGCGCAACGAGGTCCTCAGCTTCGTCCGCGGAGGCCTGCAAGACCTCAGCATCAGCCGCAGCAGCTTCGACTGGGGCATCAAGGTGCCGTGGGACGAGTCGCAGGTCGTCTACGTGTGGTTCGACGCACTGCTCAACTACTGGACGGCGCTGGAGGGGGACCCCGAGCACGTCTGGCCGGCCGACGTCCACCTCGTCGGCAAGGACATCCTCCGGTTCCACGCGGTCATCTGGCCGGCGATGCTCATGGCGGCCGACCTCGAGCTGCCGCGCACGGTCTTCGCGCACGGCTGGCTCCTCGTCGGCGGCGAGAAGATGAGCAAGACCAAGCTCACCGGCATCCACCCGAGCCAGATCGTCGACCACTTCGGCTCCGACGCGTTCCGCTATTACTTCCTGCGTGAGATCGCCTTCGGCCACGACGGCTCGTTCTCGTGGGAGTCCATGGCCGCCCGCTACACGAGCGAGCTCGCCAACGACTTCGGCAACCTCGCCTCCAGGGTCGCGGCCATGGTCGGCAAGTACTTCGGTGGCGTGCTGCCGCAGGCCGGACCAGCGGGCGAGGCCGAGCAGGCGCTCGCGGCGCTCCTCGCCACGACCGTGACGGACGCCGACGCCCGGATGCGTGCTCTGGACTTCCAGGGCGGCCTCGACGCGATCTTCGCCTTCGTCAAGGCCGTCAACGGCTACCTCACCGAGCAGGAGCCGTGGAAGGTCGCAAAGGACCCGGACGCCGTCGTCCGGCTGTCGACCATCCTCGTCACGGCGGCCGAGTCGCTGCGTGCTCTGGCCGTCCTCCTCCACCCCGTCATGCCCAAGTCGACGCAGGCGCTGTGGTCCTCGCTCGGCGCGGAGGCCGTCCTTGGTCCGCTGAGCGCCCAGGACGTCGCGGACGCGGGGACGTGGGGCCAGCTGCCGGCGGGGGTCACGGTGACGAAGGGCGCGGTGCTCTTCCCGCGCCTCGAGGAGCCGGTCGAGGCGCTCGGCGCATGAGCCGGGGTTCCCGCGCCCCTGAGAGTCACCCGCCGCTGCCTGCGCCGCTCCTCGAGCCGGTCCCCGACTCGCACTGCCACCTCGGCTATGACGCGCAGGCCGAGACGCTCCCGGTGGCCGAGGCCCTCGCGCGGGCCCGCAGCGTCAACGTCACCCGGGTCGTCGACGTCGGCTGCGACCTTCTCAGCGCGCCCGAGGCCATCGCGACGGCGCAGGCGCACCCAGAGGTCGTCGCCGCGGTGGCGCTGCACCCCAACGAGGCGGCGCGCCACGCCGAACGGGGCGACCTCGACGCCGCGATCGCCGCGATCGCCGAGCTCGCCGTCCACCCCCGGGTCCGGGCCATCGGCGAGACGGGCCTGGACTACTTCCGCACCGGCCCCGAGGGCCACGCAGCCCAGCAGGCGTCGCTGCGCGAGCACGTCCGGCTGGCCAGGGCACTGGGCAAGGCGCTCGTCATCCATGACCGCGACGCCCACGACGACGTCATGGGGCTGCTCGAGGCCGAGGCCGCGCCGGAGCGCACGGTGTTCCACTGCTTCTCCGGCGACGCCGAGATGGCCCGGCGCGCGGTCGCCAACGGCTGGGTGCTGAGCTTCTC
>JBBQFP010000028.1:0-30208 GCA_038322045.1 Actinomycetes bacterium
CCTCTGCGGAGCCCACCACCGCCTCACCCACCACAGCCGCTGGGACATCGACCTCGACCCCACCACCGGGCACCCCCGCTTCCGCCCACCCCGCCACATCGACCCCCACCAGCAGTGGCGGCCCTCCCACAACACCCCCGGAAGACTCCGCACCTGAACCACGGCGGTCGCTGACAGGCAGGATGGTCACCGTGACCCCGATGGAGCGCCTCGACGCCTACTTCGACGCCGTCCCTCGACCCAACGCCAGCACGCACGACGTCGGCCCGTTCACCGTCTTCGTCTCCCAGGGCGGCTGGCCGTACTACGCCCGCCCGCGGCTAGGTCGTGCGCGCCGGATCAGCGCGGACGACGTCCGCGCCGCTCGCAGCGACCAGCGCGACCTCGGGGTGCCCGAGACCTTCGAGTGGGTGGTCCAGACGGCCCCGGAGCTCGCCGAGGCAGCCGCCGACGCCGACCTCAGCGTCGTCGAGCACCCCCTGCTCGTCCACGACCCCGACGCCGTCGTCGACGAGGTCACCCTGCCCGACGGCGTGCGGGTCCGCCTGCTCACCGCCGACGACCTCGCGCTGCCGGGCGCGCTCGCGGTGGCCTCGGTCTCCTTCGGCCACGGCGGGACGGCCCCCGGGGCGCCGGGTGTGGCCGAGCGCCGGGCCACCGAGGGGGCCCCGGACGTGCCCGGCGTGGCGCACGTCCGTGACCGGCTCCGTCGGGGGCTCGCGGTCATGGCCGTGGCCGAGGGCGCCGAGGGGCCACTCGCGGTGGCCACCCACCAGCCGGTCGCCGACGTCACCGAGGTCGTGGGGGTTGCCACGCTGCCCAGCGCGCGGCAGCAGGGCCTCGGCGCCGCGGTGACCGCTGCGCTCGTCGCGCACGCCTACGCCACCGGCGTCTGCACCGTCATGCTCTCGGCAGCCGGCGACGACGTCGCGCGGGTCTACGAGCGGATCGGCTTCCACCGGGTCGGCGACGTCGGCGCAGCCGAGCCGACCGACGCCGCAGGAGACGCCTGACCCCCTCGCCCGGCCACGCGAGGACCCGACCCGACGAGCGGGTCACGAGGGGCAGCGGCCCGTCGTGCCCGACGCCTCGAGCCTCGCCTCAGCCCCGCGCCGCGCGGTTGACGGCGCTGACGACCGCCTTGAGCGATGCCCGCACGATGTTGGGGTCGACGGCGACGCCCCAGAGGACCCGGTCCCCGATCGCGCACTCGACGTAGGCCGCCGCACGCGCGTCGCCGCCCGAAGACATCGCGTGCTCGGAGTAATCGAGCACCCGGACCTCGTGACCCAGCTCGGCGAGCCCGGCGACGAACGCCGCGATCGGGCCGTTGCCGCGCCCGCTGACGACGCGCTCCTCGCCGTCGACCCGCACGGTCGCGGTGAGGACGTCGACGTCGTCGTCGCTGCTCTCGCTCGTGTGCGACAGCAGAGCCACCGGCTCCCGCGGGGTGAGGTACTCGGAATCGAAGAGCTGCCACATCGCCGCCGGCTCGACCTCGCCACCTTCGGAGTCGGTGCGCTCCTGGACGACGTGGGAGAACTCGATCTGCAGCCGGCGTGGCAGCTCCATCGAGTGCTCGCTGCGCATGATGTAGGCCACGCCGCCCTTGCCGGACTGGCTGTTGACCCGGATGACGGCTTCGTAGCTGCGCCCGACGTCGTGCGGGTCGATCGGCAGGTAGGGCACCTCCCAGAGCACCTGGGCGCTCGCGTCCCGAGCGTCGAAGCCCTTCTTGATCGCGTCCTGGTGCGAGCCGGAGAACGCCGTGTAGACGAGGTCGCCGCCGTAGGGGTGCCGCTCGTGGACGGGCAGCTGGTTGGCGTACTCGACCGTGCGGCGGATCTCGTCGATGCCGGAGAAGTCGATCATCGGGTCGATGCCCTGGCTGAAGAGGTTGAGGCCCAGGGTCACGAGGCAGACGTTGCCGGTGCGCTCACCGTTGCCGAAGAGCGTGCCCTCGATCCGGTCGGCACCGGCGAGGTAGCCGAGCTCGGCGGCAGCCACCGCGGTGCCGCGGTCGTTGTGGGGGTGCAGGCTGAGGACGACGCCCTCCCGGCGGGCGAGGGTGCGCGACATCCACTCGATGGAGTCGGCGTAGACGTTCGGCGTCGACATCTCCACGGTCGCCGGCAGGTTGAGCACGACCTTGCGTTGCGGCGTCGGCTGCCAGACGTCGGTCACGGCGTCGCAGACCTCGACGGCGAAGTCGAGCTCGGTGCCCGTGTAGGACTCCGGTGAGTACTCGAAGAGGACCTCGGTGCCGGGCACCGTGTCGACGAGCTTCTGGCACAGCCGCGCGCCCTGGACGGCGATGTCGACGATGCCCGCGCGGTCGAGGCCGAAGACGACCCGCCGCTGCAGCGTCGACGTCGAGTTGTAGAGGTGGACGATCGCCTGGCGGGAACCCCTGATCGACTCGAAGGTCCGCTCGATGAGGTGCTCCCTGGCCTGGGTGAGCACCTGGATCGTGACGTCGTCCGGGATCCGGTCGTCCTCGATGAGCTGTCGGACGAAGTCGAAGTCGGTCTGGCTCGCCGAGGGGAACCCGACCTCGATCTCCTTGTAGCCCATCCGCACGAGCAGGTCGAACATCGCCGCCTTGCGGGCGGGGCTCATGGGGTCGATGAGCGCCTGGTTACCGTCACGCAGGTCGACCGAGCACCACTGGGGGGCCGTGGTCATGACCTTGTCGGGCCACGTCCGGTCGGGCAGGTCGTGCGGGACGAACGGGCGGTACTTCTCGATCGGCATGCCGCTGGGCTGCTGCGCCGGGTAGGCGGCGGGGGCGGCGGCGTGGGCGGCGGCGTGGAGGGGATGGGACTGGGACATCGGAGCTCCTCGTGCTGGCTACGTGCGACCGACGGGCACGTGCATCTCCGCGACGAGGGGGCCGGCCTGAGCTACAGGCCCTCGCCGCGGCAGGTAAGGAGCAGGCTGCGCCGCACCTGTCGACCGTAGCACGGGCGGCCGCACGGCAGCTGGGGCAGCCACGGCAGCTGGGGCAGCCACGGCAGCCGGCGCGTCCGCCCCGGGTCAGCCGGCGCGTCCGCCCCGCGTCAGCCCCGCGTCAGCCCCGCGTCAGCCCCGCGTCAGAAGCCGAGCTTGCGCAGCTGGCGCGGGTCGCGCTGCCAGTCCTTGGCCACGCTCACGTGCAGGTGCAGGTAGATCGGCACGCCGAGCATGGCCTCGATCGAGTGCCGAGCCACGGTGCCGACGTCACGCAGCCGGGCCCCCTTGGCCCCGATGATGATCGCCTTCTGGCTGGGCCTCTCGACGAACACGGTGGCGTGGACGTCGAGCAGCGGCTTGTCTTCCGGGCGGTCCTCGCGGGGGATCATCTCCTCGACCGTCACCGCCAGGGAGTGCGGCAGCTCGTCGCGCACCCCCTCGAGCGCGGCCTCGCGGATGAGTTCGGCCACCATGACAAGCTCCGGCTCGTCGGTGAGCTCCCCGTCGGGGTAGAGCTCCGGGCCCTCGGGCAGCAGCCCCAGGAGCAGCGAGGCGACGAGATCGACCTGCTCGCCGCTCACCGCCGACACCGGGATCACCTCGGCCCACTCGATGCCCGCGCGCCTGCCGAGCGAGGCGACGTCGGTGAGGTGCTCGAAGAGCCGCTCCTTGCCCACCTTGTCGATCTTGGTGGCGAGCGCCACCTTGGGGGTTCGGCGCCCGGCCGCGAGCTCCTTGGCGATGAAGGCGTCGCCCGGTCCGACCTTCTCGTCAGCCGGGAGGCACAGCGCCACGACGTCGACCTCGGCCCAGGTGGAGCGCACCAAGTCGTTGAGCCGCTCGCCGAGCAGGGTACGAGGCTTGTGCAGCCCGGGGGTGTCGACGAGGATCAGCTGGCCGTCGGGCCGGGTGACGATCCCGCGGACGGTGTGCCGGGTGGTCTGCGGCCGTGAGGAGGTGATGGCGACCTTCTCGCCGACGAGGGCGTTGGTGAGCGTGGACTTGCCCGCGTTCGGCCGGCCCACGAGGCAGGCGAAGCCGGAACGGTGGACCGGCACGGCCGTCGGAGAGGTCATGCGGCCATTGTCCGGCACCGCCGCAGGGACCGGCACCGCCGCAGGGACCGGCACCGCCGCTGCCGCGACCGACGACCGGCCGAGCCGGTTCAGGCGTCGTCGTCCTCCCCGTACCGCCCCAGCGGGGTCACGAGCACCGTCCCGACCCGGTGCCGGCGACCCAGCGGTCCTTCCGCCTCGAGCCGCAGGCCGTGGACGACGGCGACCGAGCCGGGGATCGGCACCTGGCCGAGCGCCTTGGCCAGCAGGCCGCCGACGCTGTCGACGTCGTCGTCGCTGAGCTCGATCTCCAGCTCGTCGGCGAGGTCTTCGAGGTGCAGTCGCGAGCTGACCCGCACGGAGCCCCCGACGAGGTGCTCGACCGCGACCGGCTCGGTGTCGTACTCGTCGGTGATCTCCCCGACGATCTCCTCGAGGATGTCCTCGATCGTCACGATCCCCGCGGTGCCCCCGTACTCGTCGACGACGACGGCGACGTGGATCCGGGCGAGCTGCATCTCGCGCAGGAGCGCGTCGACCGGCTTGCTCTCGGGGACGAACGTCGCCGCGCGCATGACGGACGTGACGCGCTCGGTGCTCTCGGACTCGTGGTACTCGTGGGTCCGCTGGGCGAGGTCGCGCAGGTAGACGATGCCGATGACGTCGTCGACGTTCTCCCCGACGACGGGGATCCGCGAGAACCCGCTGCGCAGCGCCAGCGACAGGGCCTGCCGCAGCGTCTTCGCGCCCTCGATCGAGACGACGTCGGGCCGCGGGACCATGACCTCGCGCACGATGGTGTCCCCGAGCTCGAACACCGAGTGGATCATGTCGCGCTCGGTCTCGTCGATGACCTTGTCGGCGTTGGCGATGTCGACGAGCTCGCGCAGCTCGGCTTCGCTGGCGAACGGTCCCTGGCGGTAGCCCTTCCCCGGGGTCACGGCGTTGCCGATGAGGATGAGCAGCCGGGGTAGCGGCCCGAGCACCCGGGTCAGCGCCCGCACGCCGGGGGCGGCCCGCAGCGCGATGGCGTCGGAGTGCTGGCGCCCCAGCGTGCGCGGCGAGACGCCGATGACGACGTAGGAGACGACGACCATGACGAGCGCGGCGACGACGACCGCCTGCCAGCCGACGTCGATGGCCTCGAGGCACACGCGCCCGACGAGCACGGTGGCGGTGACCTCCGCCGCGACCCGGACGAGCAGGATGACGTTGAGGAACCGGGCGGGCTCGGCGGCGATGGCAGCCAGGGCCTTCGCGCCAGTGCGCCCGCGGGCCCGCGCCTCCTCGGCGCGCACCCGCGACGTCCGGGTCAGGGCCGTCTCGACCGCGACGAGGAGCCCGGCGAGGACGACGAGGACGGCGGCCACGACGAGGAGGACGACGTCTCCCCCGCTCACCGCCGCGCCGACCTTCGGGGCGTCGGGCGTTGGGCAGGGCTCACGGGCTCGCCTGCTCGGTGGCTGCGTGCCACCCGGCGAGCAGCTCGCCCTGCAGGCCGAACATCTGGGCCTTCTCCTCGGGCTCGGCGTGGTCGAACCCGAGCAGGTGGAGGATCCCGTGCACGGTGAGCATCGCCAGCTCGGCACCAACCGGGTGCCCCGCCTCGGCAGCCTGGCTCGCCGCAACCTGAGGGCAGAGGACGACGTCGCCGAGCAGGCCCTCCTCCGAGGGCTCGTCATCGGACCCGGGGCGAAGCTCGTCCATGGGGAAGGACAGGACGTCGGTGGGCCCGGGCTCGTCCAGGTACCTCACGTGCAGCGCCTCCATGGCACCGACGTCGACGAGGCGGATGGACAGCTCGGACTGCGGGTGGATGCGCAGCGACGTCAGGCAGTACGAGGCGAGCGCCGAGAGCTCGCGCTCGTCAGCCGGCACGCCACTCTCGTTGAGGATGTCGACGCCCACCTGCTCAGCCCGACCGGCGCGGGGCCACGGTCTCCGACCGGGAGTCGTCCCAGCGCCCGTAGGCCTCGACGATCTCGCTGACCAACCGGTGCCGGACGACGTCGGCGCTCGTGAGCCGGTTGAAGGCGACGTCGTCGATGCCCTGGAGGATGTTCTGGACGACCCGCAGGCCGCTCTGGGTCCCCGAGGGCAGGTCGACCTGCGTGACGTCGCCGGTGACGACCATCTTCGAGCCGAAGCCGAGCCGGGTGAGGAACATCTTCATCTGCTCGGCAGAGGTGTTCTGCGCCTCGTCGAGGATGATGAAGGCGTCGTTGAGGGTGCGCCCGCGCATGTAGGCCAGCGGTGCGACCTCGATCGTCCCAGCGGTCATGAGCCTGGGGATCGTCTCGGGGTCCAGCATGTCGTGCAGCGCGTCGTAGAGCGGCCTCAGGTAGGGGTCGATCTTCTCGCTGAGCGTCCCCGGCAGAAACCCGAGCCGCTCGCCCGCCTCGACCGCGGGCCGGGTGAGGACGATGCGGGTGATCTGCTTGGCCTGCAGAGCCTGGACGGCCTTGGCGACGGCGAGGTAGGTCTTGCCGGTGCCGGCAGGCCCGATCCCGAAGACGACGGTGTGCTTGTCGATGGCGTCGACGTAGCGCTTCTGGTTGAGCGTCTTGGGCCTGATGGTGCGCCCACGGTTGGACAGGATGTTCAGCGTGAGGACGTCGGCGGGGCGCTCCTGGCTCTCGGCGACGAGCATCGCGGCGGCGCGGCGCACCGACTCCGGGGTGAGCCCCTGGCCCGTGCGCACGACCGTGACGAGCTCGTCGATTAGCCGCTCGACGAGGGCCACCTCTGCAGGCTGGCCGCTGATGGTGATCTCGTTGCCGCGCGCGTGGACGTCGGCGTCGGTCGTGGACTCGACGACCCGGAGGAGCTCGTCGCCAGCGCCGAGCAGGGAAACCATCGGCACGCTCGCCGGCACGACCACCGTCGTGGAGGTCTCTGCAGGTGTGGGATCGGTCATGGGTCGGCGCTGCGGCCTGGGCTCCTGCCTTCGCTGGCTGCGGGACCGGTGTTACCGGCCTCGGTCCGGGTCATGCTAGGTCACCCCACGCTCACCCTGGCGGCCACTGGAGCGGCCTGCCGCCGAGGACGTGCAGGTGCGCGTGGGGGACGGACTGGCCGGCCGACTCGCCGGTGTTCGTGACCAGCCGGTAGCCGTCGAGCCCCTCCTTCTCCGCCACGGCTGCCGCATGGGCGATGAGCTCGGCAACGAGGGACGCGTCGGCGGCTGCCACCGAGGCGAGGTCGGGGTGGTGCTCGGTCGGGACGACGAGGACGTGGGTCGGCGCCGCCGGTGCGATGTCACGGAAGGCGTACGTGCGCTCGGTCGCCGACACCTTCTCGGAGGGCAGCTCACCGGCGAGCACGCGGCAGAACAGGCAGTCGGGCATGGGCCGATCGTAGGGTCGCCTGGCGGTAAACCGGGGAGGGTGGCCCGGCGTCCAACGGGCATGGGTCCAGGACCAGGCGCGCTCGTCGTGACGTGGGAAGGTCGTCCTGCCATGGACATCCGCCCACCAGAGCAGCCAGGCCCGGCCGCTCGCCCGGCACCGGTCGAGCGCTGGGCGGCCGACGAGGCCGTCACCCGGCTCTACGCGGCCCACTACCGCTCCCTCGTCCGGCTCGCCGCGATGCTCCTCGGGGACCGGGAGGCCGCCGAGGACGTCGTGCAGGACTCCTTCGTCGCCATGCACCGCGGCTGGCGGCGGCTCGAGGACCCGGACAAGGGACTGGCCTACCTGCGCCAGGCGGTCGTCAACCGGTCCCGCTCCTCGCTGCGGCGTCGCGCGGTCGCGCGTCGCCACGCCCCGGCACCGATGCCTGACGCCGAGAGCGCGGAAGGTGCGGCGATGACCGCGCTGGAGGGCCAGCTCGTCATGGCCGCCGTCCGCCACCTGCCGCCACGGCAGCGCGAGGCGCTCGTCCTGCGGTACTACCTCGACCTCTCCGAGGCGGAGACGGCCCGGGTCATGGGATGCAGCAGGGGTGCGGTGAAGAGCCACACGTCTCGGGCGGCTGCGGCCGTCCGAGCGGCCATGACGTCCCAGGAGGGCCGCCGGCCATGAGCGAGGACCCGATGGACGACGGCGCGCTCGGCTCGGCGCTGAGGCGCGCACTCCACGAGGAGGCCGACATGATCGAGCCACAGGGAGACGGGCTCTCCCGCATCCAGCGGCGCACCACCCGCTCGCCGTGGTGGCGCCCGGCAGCGGCAGCCGTCGGGGCCGCAGCGGTCCTCGGGGCCGGGGTCGGGATCGGGCTGGTCCTCGACGACCGGGGCGGTAGCGACGCCTCGACGAGCACGCCCCCGGCCGCATCCGCCCCGAGCACTCCCGCCCCGAGCACGCCGCCCGGGACCACCGCCACGACGACGACGGCGCCGCCCGCCATCCCGCAGGTGGCCCTCCCCCTCTACTGGGTCGGCACCCAGGGCGCAGCGGCCGGCGCGACGGCAGGCTCGCCGGGCGCCGGCCAGGGTCCGCGGCTCTACCGGGAGTTCCGGCGGGTCGCCGTGCCCCCGGGTTCCGCCGTCGACGTCGCCGTCCGGCAGGTGCTGCTCGGCCGGCCGACGGACCCGGACTACCGCTCCGCCTGGCCGGGCGGGACCTCGCTGCGCTCGGTGCAGCGTTCCGGCTCGGTCGTCACGCTGGACCTCGCAGGCCCGCGGTCGGCGGCCGCTGCGAACGCGACGATGGCCGTCCAGCAGCTCGTCCACACCGTGACCGCCGCGGACCCGACCGTGACGGCCGTGCGCCTGACGCTCGACGGCGCGACGCTGTCCTCGGCGTGGGGACGGGGATGGCCCGGCAGCTCCCCCGTCGTGCGCGCGCCGCAGACCGACGTCCTCGCCTTCGTCTGGTTGAGCACGCCTGAGGAGGGCGCGTCGCTCCCGTCGCCGGTGACGTTGACCGGGCAGGCAACGGTGTTCGAGGCGACGGTGTCGTGGGAGGTCCTCGACGCCACCGGCACAAACGTCGTGAGCAAGGGCTTCACGACCGCGTCGGTCGGGGCGCCTGCACGAGGGACCTGGAAGGCGCTCGTCACGCTGCCGCCGGGACGGTACGTGGTGCGGGCGTTCGAGTCCTCGGCGGCCGACGGCTCGATGCGCTGGCCCGACACGAAGACCATCACCGTCACGCGGTGACGGGGAGCGACCAGGCCGACGAGGTGGTCAGGCCCAGCGGCGGGTGCGGCTGAGCAGCACCGCCGCTGCCGCCATGCCGGCGCTGGAGGTCCGCAGGACGCTCGGGCCGAGCCGCACGGCCCCGGCCCCGGCGGCGACGAGGGCGGCACGCTCGCCGTCGTCGAGGCCGCCCTCGGGCCCCACGACGACGACGACGTCACCACGCTCCGGCACGTCGAGCGTGCCCAGCGGCACCGACGCAGTCTCGTGCAGCACGAGGGCGCCCCCGGCACCGGGACGCGACACGGACTCGACGAGCGCCACGACCTCGGCGGTGCTCGCCAGCGGGCGGACCTCGGGCAGGGTGAGCCGGCGGGCCTGCTTGCCGGCCTCCCGCGCCGTGGCCCTCCATCGGGCCAGCGCCTTCTCGCCGCGGGCATCACGCCACCGGGTGACGCAGCGCGCCGCACCCCACGGGACGACGACGTCGACGCCGACCTCGGTCATGAGCTCGACGGCGAGCTCCCCGCGGTCGCCCTTGGGCAGGGCCTGGACGACGACGACCCGGGGCTGCGGCTCCGGGTCGGCGACGAGCCGCTCGACCCGGCACAGGAGCGACTCCTTGCGCGGCTCGACCACCGTCGCGACCGCCCCGCGGCCCGCACCGTCGGTGAGGACGAGCTGCTCCCCGGCCGCCAGCCGTCGGACGAGCGCAGCGTGGCGCCCCTCCGGACCGTCGAGGACGACGTCGGCGCCCGGAGCCACGCCGGCGAGCACGCCCGCGTCGAGGAGGAACAGCGGCAGCGTCACGTCGAGGACGCCGGTATCAGCGGCCGTTGAAGGCGTCGCGCAGCCGGGCGAGCAGCCCCTGCTGGCCGGGGCTGAACTGCCCCTCGGCGCGGTCCTCGCCCCGCAGCTCGGCGAGCTGGCGCAGCAGCTCCTCCTGGGCCTCGTCGAGCTTCATCGGCGTCTGGACGTCGACGTGGACGATGATGTCGCCGCGTCCCGACGAGCGCAGGTGCGTGACCCCGGCGCCCCGCAGCGGGACGGTCTGCCCCGGCTGGGTCCCCGGGCGGATGTCGATCTGCTGCTCGCCGTCGAGGGTCACGAGGGTCACCGACGTCCCGAGGGCAGCGGCGGTCATCGGCAGGGTCACCGTGCAGTGCAGGTCGTCGCCCTGACGGCGGAAGTCGGGGTGCGGCAGCTCGACGACCTCGAGGTAGAGGTCACCGGGGGGCCCGCCCCAGGGGCCGACTTCGCCCTCGCCCGCGAGCTGGATGCGCAGGCCGGTCTCGACGCCCGCCGGCACCTTCACCGGGACGGTGCGTCGGGTGCGGACCCTGCCCTCGCCGCTGCACTCGGGGCACGGGTGCGGGATGCGGGAGCCGAACCCCTGGCAGGAGGGGCACGCCCGCGAAGTCATGACCTGGCCGAGGAACGAGCGCTGGACCTGCTGGATCTCGCCGCGCCCGCCGCAGACGTCGCAGGTGATGACGCTGGTGCCAGGGCTCGCGCCGTCACCGGTGCACGTCGGGCACGTGACGGCGGTGTCGAAGACGACGTCCTTCGTCGCGCCGAAGGTCGCCTCGCGCAGGTCGACGTCGAGGCGGAGCAGCGCGTCCTGGCCGCGGCGACGGCGCTGACGCGGGCCGCGGGCGGCACCACCGGCGCCGCCGAAGAAGGCGTCCATGATGTCGCTGAACCCGAAGCCCTGGCCGAAGCCACCACCCGCGGCGAACGGGTCGCCGCCGAGGTCGTGCATCTCCCGCTTCTGCGGGTCGGAGAGCACCTCGTAGGCGGCGGTGACCTCCTTGAACCGCTCCTGGGTGTGGGGGTCGGGGTTGACGTCGGGGTGCAGCTCGCGCGCAAGCCGCCGGTAGGCCTTCTTGATCTCCTCCGGCGAGGCGTCCTTGGCGACGCCGAGGACGCCGTAGTAGTCCGTCGCCACCTACGAGCCCGCCAGGATCTGTCCGACGTACCGAGCCACTGCGCGCACCGCTCCCATCGTCCCGGGGTAGTCCATGCGGGTCGGGCCGAGCACCCCGAGCGCGGCCACCGCCTCGTCGCCGGCGCCGTAGCCGACGCTGACGATCGACGTGCTCGCCAGCCCTTCGTGGTCGTTCTCGTGCCCGATCCGCACCCTCAGGGTCGCCGGGTCGTTGGCCTCGCCGAGCAGGCGCAGGAGGACGACGTGCTCCTCGAGGGCCTCGAGCACCGGTCGGATCGTCTGGGGGAAGTCGGGGGTGAAGCGCGCGAGGTTCGCCGTACCGGCGAGGACGACCCGCTCCTCGCGCTGCTCGGCGAGGGTCTCCAGCAGCGCGGCGCAGATGACGCTCACCGAGCGCCGGTCCTCCGGCGCCGCCCCTTCGGGCAGGTCCCCGAGCAACGGCGGCACCTCGCTGAGCCGTCGTCCGGCAGCGACGGCATTGACCTTCGCGCGCAGGTCGGCCAGCGCGTGCTCGCTGATGACCTCGGGCACCTCGACCGAGCGCTGCTCGACCCGGCCGGTGTCGGTGATGAGCACGACGAGCAGGCGCTGCGGCGCCAAGGGGACGAGCTCGACGTGACGCACGGTCGAGCGCACGAGTGAGGGGTACTGGACGACGGCGACCTGACGGGTCACCTGGGCCAGCAGCCGGACGGTCCGGGAGACGACGTCGTCGAGGTCGACGGCACCGTCGAGGAAGGTCTGGATCGCCCGGCGCTCGGCGGAGGACAGCGGCTTGACGCTGGAGAGCCGGTCGACGAAGAGCCGGTAGCCCTTGTCGGTGGGCACCCGACCGGCGCTGGTATGGGGCTGAGCGATGTAGCCCTCCTCCTCCAGGGCAGCCATGTCGTTGCGGATCGTCGCGGGCGAGACACCGAGGCTGTGCCGCTCGACGAGCGCCTTTGAGCCCACGGGCTCATGGGTCGACACGTAGTCCTCGACGATGGCGCGCAGCACCTCGAGCCGCCGGTCCTCGAGCATGCGCACCTCCTCGCCTCGGGCACCGCGCAGCGGTGCTGGCACTCCCACGGACAGAGTGCCAGTGTACGGGCGGACTCCCGTCCGGCGCCTCCACGACCGGGTACTCGAACCCGCTCGCCGGCGCATGCCGCCCGACCGGGCTGGTCCGACCCGCCTAGACGAACCCGGCGACGAGGTGCGGGACGTAGGGCTCCTCGAGCCGCGCGACCTCGTCGTCGGTCAGCACGACGTCGAGTGCGGCGACCGCGTCGCGCAGGTGCCCCGGCTTCGTCGCCCCGACGATGGGCGAGGTGACCGCCGGGTTGCGCAGCACCCAGGCGAGCGCCACCTGCGCCCGTGGGATGCCGCGCTCGGCGGCGATCTCGGCCACGCGGGAGGCGACGACGCGGTCGGAGCCCTCGGAGTCGTAGAGGCTGCGGGCGAAGTCGTCGGTGCTCGAGCGGGCGCTCTCGTCGTCCCAGTCACGCGTGAGCCGACCGCGGGCCAACGGGCTCCACGGCAGGACGCCGATGCCCTGGTCCGCGCAGAGCGGCAGCATCTCGCGCTCCTCCTCGCGGTAGAGGAGGTTGAGGTGGTTCTGCATGGAGACGAACCGGGTCCACCCGTACACGTCAGCGGTCCACAGGGCCTTGGCGAACTGCCAGGAGTGCATGGACGACGCGCCGATGTAGCGCGCCTTGCCGGCCTTGACGATGTCGTGGAGCGCCTCGAGCGTCTCCTCGACCGGGGTCGCGTAGTCCCAGCGGTGGATCTGGTAGAGGTCGACGTGGTCGGTGCCGAGCCGGCGCAGGCTCGCGTCGATCTCGTTCATGATCGCGCGTCGGGACAGCCCGCCGCCGTTGGGCCCGGGGCGCATGACGCCGTGGACCTTCGTGGCGATGACGACCTCGTCCCGGCGGGCGAAGTCCTTGAGCGCGCGCCCGACGATCTCCTCGCTCGTGCCGTCGGAGTACACGTTCGCCGTGTCGAAGAACGTGATCCCCAGCTCGAGCGCCTCCTGGATGAACGGCCGGGCCCGCTCCTCCGGCAACGTCCACGGGTGGTTGCCGCGCTCGGGGACGCCGTAGCTCATGCACCCGAGGGTGATCCTCGAGACCTCGAGGCCCGTGCCGCCCAGCCGTACGTACTCCACGAGCGCCTCCGCAGGGTCGTCGTCCTGCCCATTGTGTCGCGCTCCAGGTCGAAGGACGCCGGTGCGTTCACGCCCCTGCCCGAGGGGGAACTGAGGAAGCCATGAGCCCTCTCGCCGACGACAGGACCCAGGAGCCGGACCGCGACCCTGAGGACACCCCTGCGCGCGCCTGGCGTGCCGCACTCAAGCGGGTGAACCCGCGGGCGAAGCTCCTCAACATCCCGCTGCTGGCCAGCGGTGTGGCGTTCTGGGCGCTGCTGTCGCTGTTCCCCATGCTCATCGCGCTCATCACCGTCTACGGCCTCGTGAGCAGCCCGCAGGACGTCACCCGACAGGTGGACAACGCCCTCGGCGCGCTGTCCAAGGACGCGCAGAACGTCATCGGGACCCAGCTGAAGACCATCGCCTCCGGCGGCGGCAGCCTCTCGGTCGGGCTCATCGTCTCCGTCCTCGTCTCGTTGTGGTCTGCCTCCGGCGGCGTCCAGAACCTCATGAAGGCGCTGTCGACGGCGTACGAGCAGGAAGAGACGCGAGGCGCGGTCGCGCTCAAGGTGCGTGCGCTCCTGCTCACCGTCGGTGCCCTCGTCATGGCTGTCATCGTCATCGGGGTGGTCGGTGTGCTGCCCCGGCTGCTTCGCTCGGCGTTGGAGAACGGCGCGCTCCGCATCCTGCTCTACGTGCTCGCCTTCGTCGTCCTCTACGTCCTCGTCGTCGGGGCGATCACCGTGCTCTACCGGCTCGGCCCCGCCAACCGGCCGGTCGGCCTGCACTGGGCCTCGGCGGGGGCGCTGTTCGCGACGACCCTGTGGGCCGTCGGCACGATCGCCTTCGCCATCTACGTCAACAACTTCAGCAAGTACGGGAACGTCTACGGAGCGCTCGCTGGCGTCATCGTGCTCATGCTGTGGCTCTACCTCACCGTGTACGCGATCCTCATGGGCGCACTGCTCAACGCCGAGACCGAGCGCGAGGTCCAGGGCGACGCGGCCTCGTACCCCGAGGGTGCCGACCGGCCCGTCGTCCGCAACCCGCAGCGCGACGGCGACGCCGCGCCCGCCCGGTAGCGCTCCGCTCTCAGGGGGCTGCGGGCTGGCACCCTGTGCGGGTGGAGACCCGCAGCAGCCGCTACGACGACGTCCTGCGCCCGGGGTGGCGCCGCCCCAGGACCATCCGCGAGGTGGAGGCGGAGCGGGACCTCGTCGTCGAGGAGGCGGGGACCGGCTTCTGCGGCGCGATCGTCGAGCTGGCCAAGGACCTCGTCGTCCTCGAGGACAGGCACTCCCGGCGCCGCACCTTCCCGCTGGCGCCGGCCGGCTTCCTCCTCGATGGTGAGCCGGTGACGCTGGTGCGCCCGGCGGGATTCCGGCCGAGCACTCCCCACCGATCGGCGTCGGGGTCGATCGCGGTCCAAGGGCTGCGGGCGCGGGTCGCGCGCGAGAGCCGCATCTACGTCGAGGGCCGGCACGACGCCGAGCTCGTCGAGAGGGTCTGGGGCCACGACCTGCGCGTCGAGGGCGTCGTCGTCGAGTACCTCGAAGGGGTCGACGACCTCGTGGCCGTCGTCGAGGATTTCGCGCCGGGGCCTGGCCGCAGGCTCGGCGTCCTCGTCGACCACCTCGTCCCCGGCTCCAAGGAGAGCCGGATCGCCGCCGCCGTGACGTCCCCTCACGTGCTCGTCGTCGGCCACCCGTACATCGACGTCTGGGCGGCCGTGAAGCCGTCGTCGGTGGGCATCGCTCGGTGGCCAGACGTGCCGCGCGGGGAGACCTGGAAAGACGGGGTGTGTCAAAGACTGGGTTGGGAGCCTGATCCACCGCTAGCGTGGCAGCGCATCCTCGCCTCGGTGGCGAGCTGGGCCGACCTCGAGCCAGCCCTGCTCGGCCGCGTCGAGGAGCTGATCGACTTCGTCACCTCCCCGGAAGGCCAGCCATGAGCATGCCCCCTCCCCCTCCGCCCCCCGCGTACGGCGGCCCCGACCAGCCGATGTCGCAGTCGGATGAGAAGACCTGGGCTCTCCTGTCCCACGTCGGAGCGATCTTCTTCGGGTTCCTCGCGCCGCTCGTCATCTTCCTCGTCTTCGGCAAGCGCGGCCCGTTCGTGCGCCACCACGCCGTCGAGGCGCTGAACTTCCAGCTCACGCTGCTCATCGGCTACGTCGTCAGCACGATCCTCATCGTCATCCTCATCGGCATCGTCGGCTTCATCGTCCTGGCGATCGCCTCGCTGGTGCTCTCGATCATGGCGGCCATCGCCGCGAACAACGGCCAGTGGTACAAGTACCCCTTCACGATCCGCATGGTGAAGTAGGCCGCGGCGTCAGCTGAGCAGGGCGCGCACCACCGCATCGGCGAGCAGCCGGCCTCGCAGGGTCAGCACCGCACGTCCTGCCGTGAGCGCGCCGTGGTCGAGCAGCCCGTCCTCGGCCGCGCGGCGCGCCGCCGCACGGTCGGGCAGCGCCTCGAGCGCGATCCCATCGACGAGGCGCAGCTCGAGGAGCACCCGCTCGACGAGCCGGTCCTCGGGCCCGAGCACCTCGCGGGCCTGGGCTGGGCTCTCGCGCCGGGACAGCGCCGCCGACCACGCCGTCGGGTGCTTGCGGTTCCACCAGCGCACCCCGCCGACGTGGCTGTGCGCCCCGGGGCCGACGCCCCACCAGTCCCCGCCGCGCCAGTAGAGCTCGTTGTGGGCGCACCGCGCCGCTGGCGTCGTCGCCCAGTTCGACACCTCGTACCAGCCCAGGCCCGCGGCGGTCAGCGTCGCCTCAGCCACGAGGTAGCGGTCGGCAAGGACGTCGTCGTCGGGTGCGGGCAGCTCGCCGCGGCGGACCCGCCCGGCCAGCCGGGTGCCCTCCTCGACGATGAGCGAGTACGCCGAGACGTGGTCGGGCGCAGCGTCCACTGCGGCGTCGAGGGATGCCTGCCAGTCCGCGTCGGACTCCCCTGGCGTCCCGTAGATGAGGTCGAGGTTGACGTGCTCGAAGCCCGCCGCGCGCGCCTCGGCGACCGCCTGCTCGGGCCTGCCGACGGTGTGCCGCCGCTCGAGGACGGCGAGGACGTGCGGGCGCGCGCTCTGCATGCCGAAGGAGACACGGGTGAACCCCGCCGCACGGAGCTCGACGAGAGACGCGGGCGTCACCGACTCGGGGTTGGCCTCGGTCGTCACCTCGGCCGCAGGGACGAGCCCGAACGAGAGGTCGATCTCGGCGAGCACGGCGGCGAGGTCGGCCGCGGGCAGGAGGGTCGGCGTGCCGCCGCCGACGAACACCGTCGAGACGGTCCGAGGACCGAGGACCTGCCGGGCGAGGCGGACCTCCGCGACGGCCGAGGCCGCCCAGGCCGCCTGCGAACCCCCTCCACCGAGCTCGGCGGAGGTATAGGTGTTGAAGTCGCAGTAGCCGCAGCGTGAGGCGCAGAACGGCACGTGGACGTAGACGCCGAAGGGCCGGTCGGCCGAGCCCGCCAGCACAGTCTCCGGCAGGGCGCCGTCCGCGGGCGCCGGCTCGCCCTCGGGGAGAACCGAGGGCACCTCAGCCGCCTCGTCGGCAACGGGTCACGGCCGCCGGCTGCGGGGTCGACCGGTGCAGGGGCGGTCCGGTGCGCGGCTGACGCGGCGCCGGGCGGCCACGGGTCATGCCCGGGTGCGGGCCAGCGCGCTGCGTCGCCGGAGCGCCCAGGTGCGCAACGAGGGAGCCAGCTCCGGTGCCGTCAGCACGTGGTCGAGCAGGTCCGTCTCACCGTTGCGCGCCCGGAAGAGCTGGCCGACCGTGACGCCGTGCTCCGGCCGTGAGACCACCCGCACCTCGTCGCCGGCTCCGACGTCGCCCTCGGTGATGATCCGCAGGTACGTCCCGCAGCGCCCTGCGGCGACGAACCGCTTGACGAGCCTCGGGACGTCCCAGTACCCCTGCAGCACCCGGCAGGGCTGACGGAAGGTCGACACCTCGAGCACCGCCGAGCCCACCGCCCACCGTTCGCCGACGACGGCGCCGATGAGGTCGAGGCCTCGGGTCGTGAGGTTCTCACCGAAGGATCCCGCGACGAGCGGTCTGGCCAGGGACGCTCCGATCTCGGACCGCCAGAAGTCGCCGTCCTCCTCGGCGTAGGCGTAGACCGCCTGGTGGGGTCCACCGTGCCATGCGAGGTCGGCGATCTCGTCGCCCTCGACGTGGTCGTCGAGCACCCGGACCCGGCCCTCGACCGGACGCTTGTCGATGGCGGTGCGCTTGAGGGTGCCGGCCCACTCCGCCTCGACGATGCGCCCGACGTTGACCGAAAGAAGCGTGCCGGCGTCCTGGCCGGACGACGGGGCCGCAGCCTCCGTCACTTCTTCGTCGCGTCGGTGTCGGAGGTGGACAGCGCGGCGATGAAGGCCTCCTGCGGGACCTCGACCCGGCCGACCATCTTCATCCGCTTCTTGCCCTCCTTCTGCTTCTCGAGGAGCTTGCGCTTGCGGGTGATGTCCCCGCCGTAGCACTTGGCGAGGACGTCCTTGCGGATCGCGCTGATGTTCTCGCGGGCGATGACCCTGGCCCCGATGGCCGCCTGGATGGGCACCTCGAACTGCTGCCGCGGGATGAGCTTGCGCAGCTTCTTGGTCATCTCGACGCCGTAGGCGTACGCCTTGTCCTTGTGGACGACGGCGCTGAAGGCGTCGACGGCTTCGCCCTGGAGGAGGATGTCGACCTTGACGAGGTCGGCGGCCGCCTCGCCCGTGGCCTCGTAGTCCAGCGACGCGTAGCCGCGGGTCCGCGACTTGAGGTTGTCGAAGAAGTCGAAGACGATCTCGGCGAGCGGGAGGGTATACCGCAGCTCGACCCGGTCGGCCGAGAGGTAGTCCATGCCGAGCAGGGCCCCGCGCCGCTGCTGGCAGAGCTCCATGACCGAACCGACGTAGTCGCTCGGCGTCAGCACCGTGGCACGGACGACGGGCTCGAAGACCTCGGAGATCTTCCCGGCGGGGAACTCGCTGGGGTTGGTGACGGTGTGCTCGGTCCCGTCCTCCATGACGACCCGGTAGACGACGTTCGGCGCCGTCGAGATGAGGTCGAGGCCCGCCTCGCGCTCGAGCCGCTCCCGGACGATCTCGAGGTGGAGCAGGCCGAGGAAGCCGCAGCGGAAACCGAAGCCGAGAGCGGCGCTCGTCTCGGGCTCGAAGACGAGGGCGGCGTCGTTGAGCTGGAGCTTGTCGAGGGAGTCGCGCAGGTCGGGGTAGTCCGACCCGTCGAGGGGATAGAGCCCGGAGAAGACCATGGGCTTGGGGTCGGAGTACCCGCCGAGCGGGATCGTGGCAGGCCGGGCGGCGCTGGTCACGGTGTCGCCCACCCGGGACTGCCGGACGTCCTTGACGCCGGTGATGACGTAGCCGACCTCGCCAACGCCGAGACCCTTGGCCACGCTGGGCTCGGGGTTGATGACCCCGACCTCGAGCATGTCGTGGGTGATCCCCGTGGAGAACATCTGGATCTTCTGGCGGGTGACGAGCTCGCCGTCGACCACCCGGACGTAGGTGACGACGCCGCGGTAGCTGTCGTAAACGGAGTCGAAGATCAGGGCGCGGGCCGGCGCGTCGGCGTCCCCGGTCGGCGGCTGGACGCGGCGGACGATGTCGTCGAGCAGCTCGGGGACACCGTCTCCGGTCTTGGCGCTGACCCGGAGGATGGAGTCGGCGTCGCAGCCGATGATGTGCGCGATCTCGGCGGCGTAGCGCTCGGGCTGCGCCGCCGGCAGGTCGATCTTGTTGAGCACGGGGATGATCTCGAGGTCGTTCGCCATCGCCAGGTAGAGGTTCGCCAGGGTCTGCGCCTCGATCCCCTGCGCGGCGTCGACGAGGAGGACGGCGCCCTCGCAGGCGGCGAGCGAGCGCGACACCTCGTAGGTGAAGTCGACATGGCCAGGCGTGTCGATCATGTTGAGGACGTAGGTCGTGTCGCCGACCGTCCACGGCAGCCGGACCGCCTGGCTCTTGATGGTGATGCCGCGCTCGCGCTCGATGTCCATGCGGTCGAGGTACTGCGCGCGCATCTGCCGCGCGTCGATGACCCCGGTGTCCTCGAGCATGCGGTCGGCCAGTGTCGACTTGCCATGGTCGATGTGGGCGATGATGCAGAAGTTGCGGATCAGGCTCGGCGGGGTGCTGCCGGGCTGTGGTGACGTGGGGGGCACTCGGGATCCGTCTCTCGCTCGTCGTCGGCAACCCATCGTCCCACGAGCCGGCGCCCATGAGCCGTCCCGGACACCAGGCACCCGGACGCTGCGGCCCGGCGGCGCCGGTTGGAGCCGGGCGGGGGTTCGCTGGTAGTGTGGGCCCTTGCGTCGGCGCCCTCGTGAGGTGCGGCTGATCCCGCGTGGGTCAGCACCATTCTCGCCAGCAGCCGCGCCGACCGCACTCCGACGACCATCGACGAGGCTGTTTCGTGGCGAACATCAAGTCCCAGCTCAAGCGCATCAAGACCAATGAGAAGGCGCGCCAGCGCAACAAGGCTGTCAAGAGCGAGCTCAAGACGGTCGTGCGCAAGTTCCGTGAGTCCGTGGCCACCGGCGACGCCGACAGCGTGCAGGCAGCCCTCAAGGCGGCCTCTCGCAAGCTCGACAAGGCCGCGAGCAAGGGCGTCATCCACGCCAACCAGGCCGCCAACCGCAAGTCGGCCATGGCCAAGCAGGTCTCGAGCTTGTAGTTCCCCAGCCTCCGGGCTGCCGGCGCAGGCGCGCCGCACGTCGTCCACCACGGCGCCGTCCCTCACGGGGGACGGCGCCGTGGTGCGCGTGGGACCGGGTACCAGCACGTGCCGGCAGGCGCGCAGGCCGGCAGGCGCGCCGGCCGGCAGGCGCGCCGGCCGGCAGGCGCGGCCGGTCAGCCGCCCTCGGGGCGGACCCGGTACCCGGCGACCGTGACGACGACGCGCTCCAGTGCGTAGCCAGCGTCGGTGGCAGCCCCCTTGACCGCCGCATCAGCCTCGGCCACGGCAGCGATCGCTGCCGCCATCCCCTGGGCGCTCCAGCCGGGGACGAGCCTGCGCGCCTTGTCGACCTGGAAGGGTGCGATGCCGAGGTCGCGGGCAAGGTCGTCGCGCCGAAGGCCTCGAGGCGCGGCCGCCACCCGGGCGACCGAGCGCAGCGTGCTGGCCAGCGCGCTCGTGACGAGCACCGGAGCGAGCCCGAGAGCAAGACCGTGCCGCAGGAGCATGAGCGCGTCACCGGCGCGGCCCTCGACGGCGGCGTCGGCGATGGTGAAGCCGCTGCTGTCGATGCGGCCGCCGTGGTAGAGGTTGACCGTCTCGGCGCCGATCTCCCCCTCGGTGACGGCCATGAGCTGCTCGGTTCCAGCCGCCAGCTCGGCGACGTCGCGGCCAAGTGCGTCGACCAGGGCCCGCACCGCCTCGGGCGTGATGACCCGGCGGGGCCGAGCCTCGCGGGCGAGACGGGTGACGAAGGCCACCTTGTCGCTGTCGTACTTCATCGCGGGGCACGGGATCTCGTGACCCCCCGCCTTGAGCGCCGCGTCGAGCAGCTTGCGGCCTCGGGGGCCGCCCCGGTGGACGAGCACGAGCGTCGGGGCGTCGTCGTCCGAGCCGGCAGCAACGCCCGGCAGGTGCGCCCGGACCTGCTCGGCGACGTCCTCCGGCAGCTCGTGGCAGCTCCGGATGACGAGGACCCGCCGCTCGCCGAACAACGACGGGCTGAGGAGCTCGTCGAGGCCGCTGTCAGCCACCTCCGTCGGCTCGAGACGGGTGACCAGCGCTCGCTGCCCCGGTGGGACGCCGACGCGGTGCTCCTGCGCCCGCACCGCCGCGACGACTGACGCCACCGCGCGCTCGGCGAGGACGGCCTCAGGGCCGGACACCACGACGAGGTGCGGGACGGGCGCAGCGGTGGCTGGGGCGGGAGGAGTCATGACCGCGTCAGCATCCCACGCGACTCCGTCGGCTCCCGGTTCGCGCGTCCCCATTGCGGTGGCCACGGGCCTCACCGGCCGCCTCAGCTCGGCGGTGACGATGAACGGCGAGCAGCACCACGCCAACGACGGGGACGACGACCATCGCCGCCACCGGCCAGGGGACGACGGCCGCCGGCAGCGCTGAACCGAGGCGAGCGACCGCTGCCACGTACCTGGCCGCGATGCCGGCGACCTGCGCGACGCAGGCGGCCGCTCCGGGCGAGACCGGCGCGATGACGAGAGCCATCGCCCCGAGGAGGGTGACCGGGACGACCGCCGGTCCTGCCAGGAGGTTCGTCGGCACCGCCACGAGGCTCACCTGGCCGGTGAGGAGCACGAGCAAGGGCGTGCACGCGAGCTGGGCTGCAGCAGGGACGGCGATCGCGGCCGCGAGCCACCTCGGCAGGTAGCGAGCCAGGCTGCGCGTCCACCGAGGGGCCAGCGCCAGCAGTCCGGCCGTGGCCGCTACGGAGAGGGCGAAGGACCACGAGCGGACCAGCCACGGGTCTGCCAGGAGCAGGACGACGACTGCCAGGCACAGAGCCGCAGGCGTGCTGCGACGGCGACCGACGACGAGCGCCGCCGTCGCGGTCACGCCCATGACCGCAGCACGCAGGACGCTGGGGCTGGGCCGGGCCAGCAGGACGAAGGCCGCGACAGCCAGCAGGCCGGCAGCCGCGGCCACCCGCGGAGGCGCGCGCAGCGCTCGCAGGAGGAGGAGCACCCCTCCCCCGACGATCGCGAGGTTGGCCCCGCTCACCGCCATGAGATGGGTGAGCCCGCAGCGGCGGAAGGCCTCGTCGAGCTCAGGAGGGACGCCTGCCGTGTCGCCGACCACCATCGCCGGCACGAGCCCCCTCGCGTCAGGTCCTAGCCCCTCGACGGAGTCCCGAAGCCCCGCCCGCGCCGCCCCGGCCCACCGCTGCGGCGCCGGCGGTCGGCCGAAGAGCCGCGGGGCGACCCGAGCCGACACCACGGCCGCGACGTCGTCGCCCGCTCGGGGTGGCGCGAGCCGGCCGACCAGCTCGACACGTTGACCAGGGAGCAGGCCGAGCCAGGCACGCGAGGCGGTGAGGACGAGGACCGGTGCCCTGACCCGCCCCGACCAGCGCCGGGAGACGAGCGTCTCGGCCCGCATCCGGACGAGGACGTAGGGACGCCCCTTCCCCGGACCGGTTCGGACCACCCTGGGTGACGGGTCGTCTGTGAGCACGCCGCCGAGCCGCACCGCCGACTCCGCTCGGCTGGCCTGGGCCAGCGGCCCTCGCGTCAGCGACTGCTGCCGTACTGCCACCCCTGCCGTGACAGCAGCGGCCACAGCGACCGCCACCCCAACGGAAGCCACGAGGGTCCGGTAGGACCTGGCGGGCTCCGTGCCGCCGGCACCGCACCGCCAGGTCGAGAGCCAGCGAGCTGCACGAGGCTCCCCGAGACGCTGGGCTCGAGCGGCGACCCCGAGGACCCCCAGCGCTGCCAGAGCCGTCGCTGCGAGCAGCACCGCCGCGACGGGGGCGCCCCAGCCGGTGGCCACCCACCCCGCAGACCCGGCCGCCAGAGCCGAAGGGAGCAGGCGCAGGTCGGCTGTGGTCGACTCGGGCTGCTCTGGCCCTCGGGGGGCGAGGAGAGCGTCAAGCTCGTCGAAGCCGGTACGGGCACGGCTCACACGCGCACCTTGGACCGCAGCGACGCCAGCTTGCGCTCGCCGATGCCTGAGACGTCGCCGAGCTCCTCGACCGAGGTGAACCGGCCGTGCTCGCTGCGCCAGTCGACGATCCGCTGGGCCATGACCGGACCGACGCCGGGCAGGGCATCGAGCGCCTCCACCGTCGCCGTGTTGAGGTCGAGGACTGGCTGCTGGCGGCCTGGCGCAGCCGACCCTGCTGGCGGTTTGCTCACCGGCGCACTGCCGCCGCCTGTCGCGACGCCGACCGCCACCTGCTCACCGTCGACGAGAGGTCGCGCGCGGTTGACGCTCGTCGCGTCCACCCCCGGCAGGGCGCCTCCGGCCGCGGCGATGGCGTCCGCGACCCGGCTGCCCGGCTGCAGCCGGACCAGGCCGGGCTTGCGGACCTTGCCCACGACGTCGACGACGAGCCCGCTCGGCGCCTCGGACGCCTGGTCGCCACCCTGCCGCCCATCCACCGGCCCGTCGGCCGTCCCCGAGCTCGGCGACGTGGCACGCGCCGAGCTGTCGTGCCGCGCCGAGGACGCAGCGGCCGCAGGGGTGCTCCGTGCCGAGCTCTCCGGTGCCGCCAGGACGGTGACGGCGGAGGGCTCGGGTCTCGGACGCGACTGCCACCACACGACCCCTGATCCCAGCAGCGCCAGGACCACGAGCGCGAGCACCGCCGCCCGACCCGGGGCGGCCAGCCCCAGACGCGGGCGAGCCCGAGCAGGGACCGGCGGCACCTCAGGCACCCATGCCGTCTCGAGAGGTTCGTCCGCCGTCGCCGCGCCCCAGCCGAGACCGCCGGCATCGTGATCAGGGGCCGTGGACGCCGCAGCCGGGCCAGGCTGAACCGGGCTGGGTGAGGCATGTCCGACGAGCCCCTGCCCGTGCGGCACCCAGGGAGCAGGTGCGCTGAGCAACGCCCGGACGCGGGCCTCCGCCGATCGTCGGGAGTCTGTGGTCATGCCCGGCGACGCTAGGAGCGCGGCGGCCAGCCCGGGACGCCCGACCCCCGGGTTGTGGACGACGAGGACCCTGTGGACGACGACGTCCGGGCCGCCTCCTCATCGGTGAAGGTGGCCCGATGCACCTGTCAGCGCACCGGACCGCTCGGGGCCACCGTCACCGCCAGCAGGCCTGGCCCGGCGTGAGCGGCCAAGACCTCGCTCACTGGCCGGATCTCGGCGACGGCGCCGCACCGGAGCCGCAGGTCCTCGGCGAGCTCAGCGGCCCGTTGCGGGGCGTCCCCGTGCTCCACGACGACGACGCAGCCTCGCCCGAGCGCCAGCGCCCGCTCGGCGGCCACGGCGCCGAGCCGGGCCCGTGCCCTGGCCGCCGTGCGCAGACGCTCGGCGACGACGGCGCGACCGTGGACGACCTCGATGAGCGGCCTGATCGACAGGACCGTGCCGACCCGGGCAGCCAGGTGGCTCAGCCGGCCGCTGTGGACGAGCGCGTCGAGGTCCTCGACGCAGAAGAGCGTGGAGGTCGCGGCAGCACGGCCCCGGACGGCCGCAGCCACCACGACGGCGTCATCGGTCCGGGCGGCGGTGAGCATCCCGGCGAGCGCGGCGAGCCCGACACCGGAGCCGATGAGACGCGAGTCGACCACCGTCACGGGGACGGGGCTGTCGCGCCCTGCCAGCACGGCCGCCGAGCACGTCCCGGACACCTGCGCCGAGAGGTGCACCGAGACGATGGCCCGGGCGCCCGCCGCCGCCGCAGACCGGTAGGCGCTCAGCAGCTCCCTGGGCGTCGGCGTCGACGTCGTGACCCGGACGGGGCGCACCTCCGTGCGCGGCTCGTGCACGAGGACGTGCATGGGCACGACGCCCAGCCCTGGACGAGGCGTGTCCGGCAGGCCGCTGGAGGAGTCGGTGACGACCGCGACGACCGGCACGTCCTCCTCGTGGCCCGTCAGGCCGGCACCACGTTGACCAGCCGCGGTGCCCGGACGACGACGGTCCGGATGCCTCGGCCGTCCAGGGCGCGGACGACGTGCTCCGAGGCCAGGGCCAGCGCCTCGAGCTCCTCGGCGCCGATCCCCGGGGCGACCTCGAGGCGGTCCCGCACCTTCCCCGCCACCTGGACGACGCAGGTCACCCTCTCCTGCACGAGCAGGGCCGGGTCGACCGCCGGCCAACCGGCGCGCGCGACGGCCGGCTCGTGGCCCAGGCGCGCCCACATCTCCTCGGCGGTGTATGGCGCGACGAGCGAGAGCATCACCGCAACCGCCTCGGCGGCCTCGCGGACGGCGGGGTCACCGGCACCGCAGCCCGTGTCGATCGCCTTACGGGTGGCGTTGACGAGCTCCATGACCCGGGCGACGGCGACGTTGAACCGGAAGGACTCGACGGCCGTGGAGGCGTCGTCGATGGCGCGGTGGGTCAGCCGCCGAAGAGCGACGTCACCCTCCGACGGATCGGTGCCCACCGGTGACGCGACGTCGCCGGAGAGCCGCCAGGTCCGAGCCAGGAACTTCGCCGAGCCGGACGCCGAGAGGTCGGCCCAGTCGATGTCGTCCTCGGGCGGCCCCGCGAACACCATCGTCAACCGGACGGCGTCCACCCCGTGGACCAGCAGCTCGTCGGAGAGTCGGACGAGGTTCCCGCGGGACTTCGACATCGCCGAACCGTCCATGACGACCATGCCCTGGTTGAGCAGCCTGGTGAACGGCTCGGTGAAGCCCAGGTGACCGAGGTCGTGGAGGACCTTCGTGACGAACCGGCTGTAGAGCAGGTGGAGGATCGCGTGGGTGACGCCACCGACGTACTGGTCGACAGGCATCCAGCGCTCGACATCGGCGCGGTCGAACGGCACGTCGTCGCGCCCGGGCGAGCAGAAGCGCAGGAAGTACCACGAGGAGTCGACGAAGGTGTCCATCGTGTCGGTATCCCGCTGCGCGGGTCCCCCGCAGCGAGGGCACTGGACGCTCACCCAGTCGGTGGCACCGCCGAGGGGCGACGTGCCGCGCGGCTTGAGGTCCAGCCCCGCTGCTGGCGGCAGCGTCACCGGCAGCTGCTCCTGCGGCACGGGGACCTCACCGCAGCCGGGACAGTGGACGATGGGGATCGGCGTCCCCCAGTAGCGCTGCCGGGAGATGAGCCAGTCGCGCAGCCGGTAGGTGACCGCCGAGCGACCCAGGCCTCGCGCAGCGAGCGTGTCGGTGATCCGTGCGATGGCGTCGGCCTTGCCCAGCCCGTCGAGCTCACCGGAGTGCACGAGGACGCCGTGTCCGCCCGTTGCGACGCCGGTGACGGCAGGGTCCTCCTCGCCGGTGTCGACCACCACGCGGACCGGCAGGTCGAAGGCGCGGGCGAAGTCGAGGTCGCGCTGGTCGTGGGCCGGCACGGCCATGATCGCGCCGTGGCCGTAGTCGGCGAGCACGTAGTCGGCGGCGTAGATCGGCAGACGCTCGCCGTTGACGGGGTTCACCGCGTACCGCCGGAGGAAGACGCCCGTCTTCTCCCGGTCGGAGGACAGCCGGTCGATCTCGCTCGTCCCTCGCACCTTCTCGAGGTATGCAGCGAACTCCTCCTCGGCCCCGCTTCCCTCGGCGAGCTCCGACGCCAGGTCGCTGTCGGCGGCGACGACGAAGAACGTGGCCCCGAACAGCGTGTCCGGGCGGGTGGTGTAGATCGTCACCGGCTCTGCTCGGCCCTCGATGACGAACGAGACATCGGCACCGGTGGAGCGGCCGATCCAGTTGCGCTGCATGGTGAGGACCTTGTCCGGCCAGTGCCCGCGCAACTGCTCCATGTCCTCGAGCAGGCGGTCCGCGTAGTCAGTGATCTTGAAGTACCACTGGGTGAGCTTCTTCTTCGTCACGGGTGTGTCGCAGCGCTCGCAACGACCACCGACGACCTGCTCGTTGGCCAGCACCGTCTGGTCGGTGGGGCACCAGTTCACCTGGGAGGGCTTGCGGTAGGCCAGCCCACGCTCGAAGAGCTGGAGGAACAGCCACTGGTTCCAGCGGTAGTACTCGGGGTCGGAGGTGTGCAGCGTGCGGTCCCAGTCGAACGAGCACGCGTACCGACGCATCGACGACCGCTGCATGGCGATGTTCTCGTACGTCCACACGCCGGGGTCGTCCCCGCGCTTGATCGCGGCGTTCTCGGCTGGCAGGCCGAAGGAGTCCCAGCCGATCGGGTGCAGGACGTCGAAGCCGCGCTGCACCCAGTAGCGCGCGATGACGTCGCCGAGCGCGTACGCCTCGGCGTGGCCCATGTGGAGGTCGCCCGAGGGGTACGGGAACATGTCGAGGACGTACTTCGTCGGCCGGTCGTCGTCCGCACGCCCTGCGGCGAAGGGCTCGAGGGCGTCCCAGACCGGCAGCCAGCGCTCCTGGACCGCCTGGACGTCGTAGGCCTCACGCTCGGCCGCTGCGCCGGCCCCCACCTCGGTGCTGGTCATCGTCATCCTCGTCCGTCGTCGTTGTCAGTCGATGCACGCCACGCCGCTGACGCGCGACCACCGCCGCACGCCCTCCGGGCCGAGCGCCCCGGGCACGAAAAAACCCCCCGGGAACCGAGGGGTCGCCGCGCCGTGACGCCGGTGGTGTGGCCTGCTGCGGCCAGAGCCCGTCGCTCAGCGCGGCGAGGCAAGAAGCAGTGACCGACAGTTCATGACCACAGGGTAGCGCAGCTGAGGGGAGGGTTCCAGATCAGAACGACGGCCTGCGGGAAGCCGCAAGCCGTCGATGAGGGTGGAGCTTAGGGGACTCGAACCCCTGACCCCCACACTGCCAGTGTGGTGCTCTACCAGCTGAGCTAAAGCCCCTCCGCCCAGGCTGGCCGACGGGTCACCCGTCGGCCACGCGGGCTAGAACACTCTAGCCGCCGCCGACCGCAGAGACGAAATCGCTCGATGGGACCCGCTCGAGCGGGTGTCACCGTCCGCCTGCCACCGGTTCGATCCCCTGCCCCACCGTCTCAGCCCGCTCGTCACGACCTTTCCCAGGCTGGCCCCGACGACGCGTCAGGCGTCGTCACCGAGCACCTGCTCGGGCAGGCTGCCGGCGTTGTGCTCGGCCAGCCGCCAGCTCGGCCCGTTCTCCGCGAGGACCGACCAGCGGCAGTTCGACAGCGCACCGAGCGCCTTCCAGTGCGCCTGGTCGAGGCCGAGCAGGCCGCCGATTCCGACCCGCAGGGCGCTGCCGTGGCTGACGACGACGACGGTCGCTCCGGGCACCGACCCGCGCAGCGCGTCACCGACGGCCGCAGCGACCCGTGCGGCGACCGCGTCCTCGGCCTCACCCCCGCCGCGGCGGACCGACTCCCCGCGCGACCACGCCTCCACCTCGCCGGGGAAGCTGGCGCGGACCTCCTCGAGGGTCAGCCCTTGCCAGTCGCCCAGGTGCGTCTCGCGCAGCCGTGGATCGACCTGCACGGGCGCCCCGCAGAGCCGGGCCAGCACCTGAGCGGTGTCAGCAGCGCGGCGAAGGTCGGAGGTGAGGACGAGGTCCGGGCGCAGCGAGGCGAGCCGGCGTCCGGCGGCATGGGCCTGGGCGCGTCCGGTGTCGTCGAGATCGACGTCGACCTGCCCCTGGAAGCGGCCCGTGGCGTTCCACGACGTGCGACCGTGGCGCCACATGATCAGCCGGCGTCCGGCGCCGGCGCGGGCGTCACCCAGCGCTGAGTGCGGCACGGTCCTCGTCGCTGTCGGCCTCGTCTCGGTCCCGACGGCTCAGCTCAGGGGCCTCCTCGCGCTCACCCGCGGCGTCGCGGGGGTCGAGGACGGCCGAGAGGTCCAGCGACGGGCAGTCGCGCCACAGCCGCTCGAGGGCGTAGTAGCGCCGGTCCTCACTGTTCTGCACGTGGACGACGATCTCGGCGTAGTCGAGCAGCACCCAGCGGGCCTCGCGCTCACCCTCCCGGCGCAGCGGCTTGGCGCCGAGCAGGCGCAGCCGCTCCTCGACCTCGTCGACGATGGAGCGCACCTGGCGGTCGTTGGGGGCGCTCGCGACGACGAAGACGTCGGTGATGACCATCTGGGAGCTCACGTCGATGGCGAGGACGTCCTCGGCCTTCTTCTCGGCAGCCGCGGCGGCAGCGGCCAGGGCTAGCTCGATCGCGCGGGGGGAGGCAGTCACGTCGGGAGAGGTCCTTCACAGGCAGGCTGGCCGGTCGCGGCAGGGCGCCCCCCAGGTTTCCGGGCGCCGAGACGGCGGTCCGGGCGCTCGGGGAGCCGCCTCAAGGGTCTCACGCCGCGCCGTGCACCCGCGGGGCCGCGCCTGCCGCGCCGACCGCGCCGACCTCGGCGGCGGTCCGGGTCCCCGCGCCTGCCGCGCCTGCCGGGCCGACCTCGGCGGCGAGCCCGTCGGCCGCGTCCGACCCGAGGACGACGACGACGTCGGCGATGACCTGCCCCGTCGCGGACACCTCGACGGCGCTGCCCGGCAGCCCCAACGCCGCTGCGACCCTGCCCGCGCGCGCCCGGTCACCGGCCGTGTCCTCCGGCACGAGGACCACCGACCGTGCTCGCACCGTGGCCCAGGGGGGACCGCCGTCGACGTACCTCAGCCCTGCGGCGACGAGCCGGGAGCGTGCGGCGACCGACGAGGCGGGGGTTCCCGAGGCGTTCTGGACGAGCACCCGCACCGCGCCGGACGGGGGGTCGGTCAGCACGAGGCCGCCGAGGCGGGCTCGCACGAGCGCGGTCACGCCGTCGTGGTCGGGGGCGAGCAGCGGCGCACCACCCCCGGAGTCGATGGTCCGCACGGGCAGCCCCTGGACCGTGAGGGAGTCCGACCGCGCAGCCGCCGCCACCGCGGCGAGCACGCGCTGCGGTGCCGAGCTGCCGATGACGGCGGCACCCGTGGCGCGGAGCCGATCGGCGAGCGTGGCGCCGTCGGCAGGCAGCCCGCGGAGCACGGCCTGGAGGACGGCGGAGAAGCGAGCAAGCCCCGCCTGGTCCGGCTCCTCCGGCGACCGGAGCAGCGCGTACGCCGCGGCCGCCACCCCGACGAGGCTGGCCTCCCCCGGCGCGAGCATCCTGCCGACGCGGTTCACCACGGGGGCGTCGGTGCGCAGGGAGACGCCTCCCGCCCCGTCGACCAGCCCGGCCAGCGACCGGGGGTTGAGCCGCCACGTGGCGTCGACCCGGACCCCGAGGACGTCGCTGAGCGCGCCAGCGGCTGCAGCGTCGTCCGCCCCTGAGGGGCCGATCCGGTCGAGCTGCACCGCGCCCCGCCCCGCCACCGGGAGGAGCAGATGCGCCGGCAGCAGCAGCCCGGAAGCGGTGCGAGTGGCGGGATCGTGCGCGAGGAGGGCCGCCGCGGAGGTCGAGCCGTCAGCGGCCGACAGCAGCACGAGCACCGAGGCGGACCTCCCCGACGACGCGTCCGGGGCGGTGACGCCCGGGGACCTCTGGCCACCGACGACGCGGTGCGCGGCGACGACGCCGGCGAGCAGCGCAGGCA
>JBBQFP010000029.1:0-30134 GCA_038322045.1 Actinomycetes bacterium
CACCCTTCGTCGCCCTCTCGACCGTCCGCACCGCGGCGCGGGCGCGCCTGACCGTCCGCGTGACGGGCCGGCACGGCGTCCCCGCCGCGGCCCGGAGGGTGCGGGTGCGCCTCGACGTCCGTGCCAGCGGCGCCCGGACGATGGCCGTCGGCGGCGCCCACGTCGTCGGCCGGGTGTACTACCAGGTGCTGCCGGTGACCGGGACGGGGACCGTCGTGCTGCGCAACCCCAGCACCTCGACGGTGCTGGCCACCGTCACCGTCGTCGGGTGGTTCACCCGCTGACCTGCACCAGGTCGGGGCTGTCGGTACCCCGACCTACACTTCCGGGGCGATGTCTGACCGGCCGACCCTCTTCGACGACCTGCCGCTGCCCATGCTGCGCCAGCCCGCTCCTGCGCAGGTGTCGACCCCTCGCACAGGCGGCACGGGCGGCACAGGCGGCACGGCGGGCGACGTCGACGCCCTCCTCGACGCGCTCAACCCCCAGCAGCGGCAGGCGGTCGTCCACGAGGGCTCGCCTCTGCTCGTCGTCGCCGGGGCGGGTTCGGGCAAGACGAGGGTCCTGACGGCCCGCATCGCCTACCTCCTCGCTCGTCGCCACGTGCAGCCCGGCGAGGTCCTGGCGATCACCTTCACCAACAAGGCCGCCGGTGAGATGAAGGAGCGCGTCGCCGCGATGGTCGGCCCGCGGGCCAAGGCGATGTGGGTCTCGACCTTCCACTCGGCCTGCGTGCGCATCCTCCGCCGCGAGGCCAGCAAGGTCGGCCTCCGCTCGACGTTCAGCGTCTACGACGCCGCCGACTCGCAGCGGCTCATGACGCTCGTGTGCCGCGACCTCGACCTCGACCCCAAGCGCTACCCGCCCCGCTCGTTCTCGGCTGCGGTGAGCAACCTCAAGAACGAGCTCGTCGACCCCGAGGACTACGCGCGCTCGGCCTCCAACGCCATGGAGTCGACCCTCGGCGAGGCGTACACGCTCTACCAGCGGCGGCTGCGCGAGGCCAACTCCATGGACTTCGACGACCTCATCATGACCACCGTCACCATCCTCCAGGCGTTCCCCGACGTCGCCGAGCACTACCGGCGCCGGTTCCGCCACGTCCTCGTCGACGAGTACCAGGACACCAACCACGCCCAGTACGTCCTCGTGCGCGAGCTCAGCGGCGGGACGGACGGCGTCGCTCCCGCCGAGCTCTGCGTCGTCGGTGACGCCGACCAGTCGATCTACGCGTTCCGCGGGGCGAGCATCCGCAACATCCTCGCCTTCGAGGAGGACTACCCGGACGCGCGCACGGTGCTGCTCGAGCAGAACTACCGCTCGACGCAGACGATCCTCTCGGCGGCCAACGCCGTCATCGCCCGCAACACCGGCCGCAAGGCGAAGAACCTCTGGTCCGACGCCGGCGACGGCGTGCCGATCGTCGGCTACGTCGGTGACAACGAGCACGACGAGGCGGCGTTCGTCGCCCAGGAGGTCGACCGGCTCACCGACACCGAGGGGGTCCTGCCCTCGCAGGTCGCCGTCTTCTACCGCACCAACGCCCAGTCCCGGGTCTTCGAAGAGGTCTTCATCCGGGTGGGGCTGCCCTACCGCGTCGTCGGGGGCGTGCGCTTCTACGAGCGGCGTGAGGTCCGCGACGCCATCGCTTACCTCCGCGTGCTGGCCAACCCGTCCGACACGGTGTCCCTGCGCCGCATCCTCAACGTTCCCCGCCGGGGCATCGGCGAGCGCGCGCAGGCGTGCATCGAAGCGCTGTCCAGCCGCGACCGGATCCCCTTCGTCGTCGCGCTCGGCATGGCCGCCGATGCCCCCGGCATCGCCACCCGGTCCCTGGCCGCGGTCCAGGGGTTCACCCGCCTCCTGGAGTCGCTGCGCACCCTCGTCGAGGCGGGCAGCGGTCCGGCGACGGTGCTCGAGGCGGTCCTCGAGCAGACCGGGTACATCGCCGAGCTGGCGGCGTCACCGGACCCCCAGGACGAGACCCGGGTCGAGAACCTCCGCGAGCTCGCGGCCGTCGCCCGGGAGTTCGAGGACGCCAACCCCGAGGGCACCCTCACCGACTTCCTCGAGCGGGTGAGCCTCGTGGCCGACTCCGACCAGATCCCGGACGCCGACGGCGGTGTCGTGACCCTCATGACCCTGCACACCGCCAAGGGCCTCGAGTTCCCCGTCGTCTTCCTCACCGGCCTCGAGGACGGCGTGTTCCCCCACATGCGCAGCCTCGGCGACCCCAAGGAGCTCGAGGAGGAGCGCCGGCTGGCCTACGTCGGCCTCACCCGCGCCCGGCAACGGCTCTACCTCTCCCGCGCCGTCGTCCGCAGCGCATGGGGTGCGCCGTCGTACAACCCGCCGTCCCGGTTCCTCGAGGAGATCCCCGAGCAGCTCGTCACCTGGCAGCGGGAGGAGCCGGTGTCCCGCGGCATCACCGCCCCGTCGTTGTCGGCCGCCGCCGCCCGACCCGGGGCACGCTCGCCGGGCAACCGGGCGGTCGTCAGCCTCAAGCCCGGCGATCGGGTGAGCCACGACACCTTCGGCATGGGCACCGTCGTCAGCACCGCCGGCGCCGCTGACAAGGCCGAGGCGACCATCGACTTCGGCTCCTCGGGCACGAAGCGGCTGCTCCTGCGCTACGCCCCGGTCGAGAAGCTCTGACGCAGGGCGGCCGGCTGCGGGCACACGGTCCGCGGCGGTCAGCCGGTCAGCAGGTCAGCAGTGCGTGACCTCGCCGGAGGCCACGAGCAGGCTGCGGCACTTGGCCGAGCCCTGGCCGACGTTGACGACGCCGGCCTTCTCGTTGACGGCGATCCGGGCGTCCTCGGGGATGCCGTCGGGCCGTGGGCTGGCCTTGGCCTTGCGACCGACGGCCCGGGTGACCTCAGGGACGCTGGCTCCCGTGCCCAGCTCCGCGCGGGTGTCGGAGAGCACCCTGACGAGCGCTGCCTCGCGGGACTTCCACGCCTGGTGGACGCCGGCGTCCTCGGAGCTCACGAGGGCGACGACTCCGGCGCCGCCCACGGCAGCTACGCCTCCGATGACGAGGAGGGGGATGCCGACGTTGCGCAGCCACGACTGCGAGGCGATGGGGCTCACGTCGGTCAAGGGTAGCGGCGGGTCGTCTCTGCCCCCGACCGTCGTCCGGCAGGGGCGTGCCAGGCCGACCCGCGCTCGGGCCGCTCCGCGCCGATGGGGGTCACGCCGGCGGTCAGCTGCGAGCCGTCGGAGTCCAGGTGGGCCAGCGTGGCGCAGATCTCGTGGACGACCCGGCCGTTGATGGGCAGCGACATGTGCCCGACGCCGCGCACGAAGACGTTGCGGGCGTGCAGGTCGGCGTGGACGATCCGGGCGTTGCGCTGCGGAACCACCATCTGGTCGAGGTCGGACCAAAAGGCGACCATCCGGGTCCGGCAGCCCGGTGCGGGGGCGGCGAGCTCGTCGAGGACGTCGCTGCCGGGACGCAGCTGCCGCAGGAGCGGGTGGGGGAGGACCCGCGCCATGACGGTGCCACCGTGCGGCGTCCCCATGGTGACGACCGTGTGGACGCGGGCATCGCCGCCGAGGTGCTGCACGTAGTAGCGAGCCGCCAGCCCGCCCATGCTGTGGCCGACGATGTGGACGCGCTCGTAGCCGGTGTCGGCGCACAGCCGCTCGACGTGCGCGGCGAGCCGGCGTGCGGCGCCCCGGACGTCGCTCGTCAACGGGCTGTAGTTCATCGTCACGACGCGACCGAAGCCGCGCCGGTGCAGCCCGCGGCGCAGCAGGGTGAAGATGCTGCGGTTGTCGACCATGCCGTGGACGAGAAGGATCGGGGTGCCGGCCGCCTCGACGTCGCCGATGAGCAGGCCGCGGCGCACCGGGTCGAGGTGCTCGACGCGTAGGTGATCGACCTCCGAGCGCGCCTTCTCGCCCAGCGCCCCGAGGGGGTACATCGCGACGTGGGCGCTGACCCAGGCCAGCTCGACGGCAGCGCCCCGCAGGCCGGTCGGGTTGAGCAGCGCCCCCGCGGCTCGCATCCCGGCGTGGCGGCAGCCCCGATCGTCGGACGCCGGGAGGACGGCGGAGCGGTGCGCGCGTTGCTCCCCGTGACCCACGGCCTACCCCCTTCCACCTGCCCGCGGGCAGTATGCGTCCGGAGGTCGCGTCGATGCGGGACCTCGGACCCCTCGGTCGGGCCGCGTCGGGCGATACGCTCGGTCCCGTTGCGTGGAGTCAGGCGAACGGCGAGGGAGAGTCCGGTATGTCTGGATCGGCAGTCCGTGTTGTGGTCGCGAAGCCGGGTCTCGATGGTCACGACCGCGGCGCGAAGGTCGTCGCCCGAGCACTCCGTGACGCCGGCGTCGAGGTGATCTACACCGGTCTGCACCAGACCCCGGAGCAGATCGTCGAGACGGCCATCCAGGAGGACGCCGACGCCATCGGCCTCTCGGTCCTCTCCGGCGCCCACATGACGCTCTTCGCCCGCGTGCTCGAGCTGCTCAAGACCCGTGACGCGCGCGACATCGTCGTCTTCGGCGGCGGGATCATCCCCGAGGCCGACATCGCCCGACTCGCCGAGCTCGGGGTCGCCCGGGTCTTCACGCCGGGTGCCACGACGACGTCGATCGTCGAGTGGGTCAACGAGCACCTGGGCAGCCCCGCAGCAGCCTGAGCGTCTCCCGAGCCGCCGCGTCGGAGCCGCCGTCGGCGGTGGTCCGCGGCCCGCTGCCCCGACGTCGAGACGCCGCCCGACGCGCGATGACGCCCGTCCGGCGCACCAGCGCTCCGCACACCGGGGGCCGTGCCACCGTGGTGCAGCGGCGCGGTCTAGGCTCGGCCACCGTCACGCCAGGTCCTCGGTGGCGCACCGCCCCGAGGCCCGGTACCGCCGGAATGTCGAGGACGGACGCCCGTGGACCTGTTCGAGTATCAGGCGAGGGACCTCTTCGCCCAGCACGACGTACCCGTGCTCCCCGCTGAGGTGGCTGCCACCCCCGAGGAGGCCCGCGCGGCGGCCGAGCGCATCGGCGGCCGCGTCATCGTCAAGGCGCAGGTCCAGACGGGCGGGCGCGGCAAGGCCGGCGGCGTCACGCTCGCCGAGACCCCCGATGAGGCCGAGGCCCACGCCCGGGCGATCCTCGGGATGGACATCAACGGGCACACCGTCCACAAGGTCATGGTGGCCAAGGCCGGCGAGATCGAGCAGGAGTTCTACGTCTCGTTCCTCCTCGACCGGGCCCAGCGCTCCTACCTGTCGATGGCCTCCGTCGAGGGCGGCATGGAGATCGAGCAGCTCGCCGTCGAACGACCCGAGGCCCTCGCCCGGGTGCGCGTCGACGCCCTCGAGGGCTGCGACCTCGACAAGGCCCGCGAGATCGCCGTCGCGGGCGGGTTCCCCGCCCACCTCGTCGAGCAGGTCGCCGCGGTGCTCGTGCGCCTCTGGGAGGTCCTCGTCGAGGAGGACGCGACGCTCGTCGAGGTCAACCCCCTCGTCCTCACGCCGGAGGGCACGATCCTCGACCTCGACGGCAAGGTCACCCTCGACGACAACTCCCGCTACCGCCACCCCGCGCACGACGCCCTAGGCGGCGACCGCCAAGGCGACCCGCTCGAGCTGCGGGCCAAGGAGCTCCACCTCAACTACGTCAAGCTCGACGGCGAGGTCGGCATCATCGGCAACGGCGCGGGTCTGGTCATGAGCACCCTCGACGTCGTCGCCGGCGCCGGGAAGGAGTTCGGCGGCATCCGACCGGCGAACTTCCTCGACATCGGCGGCGGCGCCTCGGCGCAGGTCATGGCCAACGGCCTCGAGATCGTCGTCGGTGACCCCTCGGTCCGCTCGGTCCTCGTCAACGTCTTCGGCGGAATCACCTCCTGCGACGCCGTCGCCAACGGCATCGTGCAGGCGGTCGAGATGCTCGCCGCGCGCGGTGAGGCCATCACCAAGCCGCTGGTCTGCCGCCTCGACGGCAACAACGCGGCCGAGGGACGCCGCATCCTCGACGAGGCCGAACACGACCTCATCGAGCTGGTCGACACCATGGACGACGCGGCCCGCCGGGTCGCCGAGCTCGCCGCCTCGGCGAAGTAAGGGACGGCACGCGACAATGGCGATCTTCCTCACCGAGAGCAACCGGATCCTCGTCCAGGGAATCACGGGCTCAGAGGGCACCAAGCACACCCGCCGGATGGTGGCCGCGGGCACCCGCATCGTCGGGGGCACCAACCCCAAGAAGGCCGGTCAGACTGTCGACGACGGCGCCGGCGGCCAGATCCCGGTCTACGCGACCGTCAAGGAGACCGTCGAGGCGACCGGGGCCGACGTCTCGGTCGTCTTCGTCCCGCCGGTCGGCACGAAGGCCGCTGTCCTCGAGGCCGTCGACGCGGGCGTGTCGCTCATCGTCGTCATCACCGAGGGAGTCCCCGTCGCTGACGCCGCGACGTTCTTCCAGTACGCGCGGAACGCCGGCACGAGCCGGATCATCGGGCCGAACTGCCCCGGGCTCATCAGCCCCGGCAAGTCCAACGCGGGCATCATCCCCGGCGACATCGCGACGGGCGGCCGGATCGGCCTCGTCAGCAAGTCCGGGACGCTGACCTACCAGATGATGTACGAGCTCCGCGACATCGGGTTCTCGACCGGCGTCGGCATCGGCGGCGACCCGATCATCGGCACGACCCACATCGACTGCCTCGAGGCGTTCGAGAAGGACCCGGGGACCGACGCCATCATCATGATCGGCGAGATCGGCGGCGACGCCGAGGAGCGCGCTGCCGACTACATCGCCGCCCACGTGAGGAAGCCGGTCGTCGGCTACGTCGCGGGGTTCACCGCGCCTGAGGGCAAGACGATGGGCCACGCCGGCGCCATCGTCTCGGGCTCCGCAGGGACGGCGCAGGCCAAGAAGGAGGCCCTCGAGGCCGCCGGCGTGCGCGTCGGGCGGACGCCCTCGGAGACCGCCCGCCTCATGCGGGAGATCATGAGCAAGGGCTGAGCACGCCCAGCACTTCGACCGTCCTCATCCGGCGCGGCTGCGCCGGATGAGGACGGTCGAACCGGAGCATGGGGGCATGACCACCCTGCTCGACCGCCCCGGGGCCGGCACGCGCGAGCCGGGACGGCCCGCCACCCCGCCGCTCCTGGTCGCCGCAGCGGCCGGCGTCTGGGCGGCCGTCCTCGGGCTCATCGGCGTCACCGTCCTCGTCCTGCTCGGCTGGGTCGCCTCCGACCACGGCTCGAGCAGCACCCCCGACGCCTTCCGCGGCGCCCTGCGCGTGTGGCTGGCTGCCCACCGGGCGAGCTTCGACCTCGGCGGGGCCCGGCTCACCCTGGTCCCCCTGGGGCTCAGCCTGCTGCCCCTGGCCCTCATCGTCCCGGCCGGACGGTGGGTCGCCCGTGCCACGGGGACCGCAACGCTGCGCGAGGCAGGCAGCTGCGCCGCAGCGATCGCCGTCGCGTACTCCGCGGTCGTGGCGGCGCTCTCGCCGCTGGCGTCCTCGGGTCGGGTCGAGGTGCACGCCGTCACTGCCCTCGGCTGGTCCTTGCTCCTTGCCGCGCTCGGCGCAGGCGTGGGGCTGGTGCGCGCCGCCGACCTCGGCGACGACCTCGCCGCCCTGCTGCCGCCGAGGGTGCGGCTCGCCGTCCGTGCGGCGAGCGCCGGCAGCTGCGCCGTCGTCGCGTTCGCGGCTGCTCTCGTCGCCGCCCTCCTGGCAGGTCACCTCGTGGTTGTCGCCGACCTTGCCGCCTCGTTGAGGCCGGGGTGGGTGGGGGGCGTCCTGCTCCTGCTCATCGGCATGTGCGCCGTCCCCACGCTCGTGCTCTGGGCCCTCGCCGTCATCGTCGGCCCGGGCTTCGCCGTCGGCACGGGCACGTCGGTCGCCGTCACGGGGGTGAGCCTCGGAGCGGTGCCGGCGCTGCCGGTGCTCGGCGTCCTGCCCTCCGCGGAGCTCCCCGCGCCGCTTCGGGCGTTGCCGCTGCTCGTCGTCCTGGCCGGTGTGCTCGTCGGCGTCCTCGTCGCGCGGGGGGAGCCGCAGGCGTCGCTGCGCGACGGTGCGCTGCTCGCCGTGGGCTCAGGGGTGCTCGCCGGCGCCGCGCTCGGCCTGCTGACGAGCCTGTCGGCCGGTTCCCTGGGCTCGCATCGCCTGGCCGAGGTCGGTCCGGTCGGGTGGCAGGTCGGCCTCATCGCTGCCGTCGAGCTCGGGGCCGCGGCCGGGATCACCACCGCGCTCATGAGCTGGCGAGCAGCCCGAAGCGGTGGAGCTGCCAGAGCTCGGAAGCGATGAGGACGCCGACGACGAGCCACCCGAGCGCCCGCCCGCCGAGCTGACGAGCCACGCGGCGCCCGAGGGCCCGTGCTCGAGGCAGCGGCGCGCACGCTAGGGCGACGGCGCCGCACACGACGACCGGGTTGGCCGCCAGGGCGCGTCCCGCGCTCCCGGCGCCGAGCGCGGCGAACGCCGTCGTCCCTCCGCACAACGGGCAAGGAACGCCGGTGAACCGCAGCAGCGGGCAGAGCACGACCGGCGGTGCCATGCCCAGCCACGCGCCAGCGAGGAGCGCGAGCACGGCGAGGCCCCCGGCTCGCAGGAGCGCCGCGCGGACGCCCGAGTCGAGCCCGACGTCGAACCACGCAGGGGTGGCGGGCCGGCTCATCGTCGTCCGCGGACGACGTCGTCGCGCAGCTCGTTGAGCAGCTGCTGGCACTGTGCCCGGGCTGCTTCGGTGTTCGCGCCCCGGACGCACTCGCGGTAGGCGTCGAGCTGCTCGCGGTAGACGAGCCCGAAGATGCTCAGGGAGCCCGCGAGAAGCGAGGCGACGAGGCCGGTGACGACGGCTGCCGTCGCTACCGGTGCCCGCGCGGGTGCCTGGACGACACGGCGGGAGCGCACCCCGAGGACGACGGCGGCCACGCCGACGACGACACCGGCGAACGACCACGGCGGGAGCAGCAGGGCGAGCACGACGCCGACCAGGGCGAGGGTGAGCGCACGCAGCCCCGGGGGCACCGGCCGCGGTCCACTGGGGCGCTGCGGCCTCGGCTCGCGGCGCGGTGGCGGGCTCACCCGGCGCGTCGGTGGCTGGCGCGCCGCCGGCGGCAGCAGGGGCGTGCCAGCCGGCGGCGGGGCGTAGGGGTTGGGCGGCGCAGCGTCGGGCGGGCCCTGCGGCGGGGGCTGGTCCTGGGGCCCTGGCGCGGCCATCGGTGCGGCTCCTCGGCTGGACGGGCGAGCACCGGGGCTCCGGCGTCGTCCCGCTATCGTGACGGACGCAGGGCGACGGCGGTGCGAACGGCCACCCGAGTCGCACGACGGGCGCCCATGGCGCCGACCCGAGACGAGGTGCAGTGCCGGCAGCGCGGGTCGTGGTCCTCCTCAGCGGCAGCGGGAGCACAGCCCAGGCGCTGCTCGACGCGTTCGGCCCCACCGCTGCCGGTGCAGCCTCCCTCCCGGCCGACGAAGGTGCCGCCGAATCCCCCGCGCTCGTCGTGGCCGTGGGCAGCGACCGTCCCGCCGCCGCGGGGCTGCGGCGCGCACAGGCGGCAGGGGTGGCGACGTTCGTCGTCGACCCCGCGCAGCACGCCGACCGGGTCGCGTGGGACGAGGCGCTGGCGGTGGCCGTGGCCGAGCACCGCCCCGACCTCGTCGTGTGCGCCGGTTTCATGCGACTGCTGGGTCCGGCGGTCCTCGGCCGCTTCGCCGACCGGGTCGTCAACACCCACCCCGCGCTGCTCCCCGCGTTCCCGGGCATCCACGCCGTCCGTGATGCCCTGGCCTACGGCGTCAAGGTCACGGGCCTCACCGTGCACCTCGTCGACGCCGGGGTCGACACTGGGCCGGTGCTCGCGCAGGTCGCCGTCGACGTGCGCGACGGCGACGACGAGCCCCGCCTGCACGAACGGATCAAGGGCGCCGAGCGGTTGACGCTCGTCGAGGTCGTGGGCCGACTGGCCCGTGGCGGCTTTCGCCTCGAGGGAAGGACGGTCCACTGGTGACCGACGATGCGGCTTCGGCCCTGCGCGGCACGGAGCAGGTGGCCGCGGGTCCCGAGGGACGGCGACCGATCCGCCGGGCGCTGCTCAGCGTGTACGACAAGACGGGGCTCGAGGAGCTCGCGCGGGGCCTGCACGAGGCCGGGGTCGAGCTCGTCTCGACCGGCTCGACAGCAGCGCAGGTCGCTTCGGTCGGGATCCCGGTGACCGCGGTGGAGCAGGTGACCGGGTTCCCCGAGGTCCTCGGCGGCCGGGTCAAGACGCTGCACCCCGGCGTCCATGCGGGGCTCCTCGCCGACATGACCGACCCCGAGCACGCCGCCACCCTCGAGCAGCTCGACATCGCGCCCTTCGACCTCCTCGTGTCCAACCTGTACCCGTTCCGGGAGACGGTCCTCTCGGGGGCCAAGGCGTCGGAGATCATCGAGCAGATCGACGTCGGCGGCCCGGCGATGGTCCGCGCGGCGGCGAAGAACCACGCCAACGTCGCCGTGGTCGTCAGCCCGGCCGACTACGCCGAGGTCCTCGACGCGGCTCGCGGCGGCGGGTTCGACCTGTCACGGCGCAAGCGGCTCGCCGCGCGCGCCTACGCCCACACCGCGGCCTACGACGTCGCCGTCGCCACGTGGTTCGCGAGCGTCTACGCCCCTGCCGACGACGCGCCGTACCCCGACTTCCTCGGCGCCGTCTTCAGCCGCGCGGCCGTGCTCCGCTACGGCGAGAACCCGCACCAGCAGGCCGCGCTCTACCGCAACGAGGACCACCGGCCTGGGCTGGCGCGCGCCGAACAGATCCACGGCAAGCCCATGTCGTACAACAACTACGTCGACGCCGATGCCGCGCGCCGAGCCGCCTTCGACCACGACGAGCCGTGCGTGGCGATCATCAAGCACACCAACCCGTGCGGGATCGCCATCGGCCGCGACGTCGGCGAGGCGCACCGCAAGGCGCACGCCTGCGACCCGGTGTCGGCCTTCGGCGGGGTGGTCGCGGCGAACCGGACCGTCACCGCCGAGATGGCCGGCCAGCTCGCCGAGATCTTCACCGAGGTCGTCGTCGCCCCCGACTTCGCACCGGCAGCGATCGACATCCTCACCCGCAAGGCGAGCATCCGCCTCATGCGCTGCCCCGGGCCGCACCCCGGACGCCGGCTCGAGTGGCGGTCGCTCTCGGGCGGGGTGCTCCTCCAGACCGCAGACACGATCGAGGCCGACGGCGACGCCAGCGAGGAGTGGCACCTCGCGTGCGGTGAGCCGGCAGACGCGGCGACGATGGCCGACCTCGAGTTCGCGTGGCGGGCCTGCCGAGCGGTGAAGTCCAACGCGATCGTCCTCGTGGCGGCCGGCGCGACCGTCGGCGTCGGCATGGGCCAGGTGAACCGGGTCGACTCGGCGCGCCTCGCGGTGTCGCGGGCGAAGGAGCGAGCAGCCGGGTCGGTGGCCGCCTCCGACGCCTTCTTCCCCTTCGCCGACGGCCTGCGGGTGCTCCTCGACGCCGGCGTCCGCGCCGTCGTCCAGCCCGGTGGTTCGGTGCGCGACGCCGAGGTCGTCGCCGCGGCGGCCGATGCTGGGCTGACGATGTACCTCACGGGGGCGCGGCACTTCTTCCACTGACAGCACCGTGCGGCGCTCGCGGTGCGGCGGTCGTGGTGCGGCGGTCGTGGGGAAGGCTTTGCCGACGCTTTGCCGGTCCGCGCTTGTCGGCGGCCGGAGCCCGGAGGAACGTGAGCCACGTCGGCGTCTCGGACGTCGGACGGTCGCGCAGGCGGCCATACGCAAGGGGCTCGCCAGCGGCGTGCACGACGGGTCCCGGTGGACTGGTCCACCGCACCTGAGGGGCACCCGATGCGGGTGATGAAGAGAAGTCGGCCATGACGACCGCCAGCGGGCTCATGGGAACGCCGGACTACCTGACCTGGGGCGTCCTCTCCATCTCGGTGGCCAACCTCGTCGTCGTCGCCGTCATGATCGTGCTGTTCCTGGCGGCCCTGCTCGTGCCCTTCCCGCACGGCCACGACGACCCAACGCCCGGCGACGAGCGAGATGCGGTCACGGCAGGACCGGCGTCCGGGGCAGGTGCACGATGAGCGCCGGGACGACGGAGCCGTCGGGGAGCTGGACGGTGCGCCTTCGGGAGCGGATCGTCGGCATCGTTCCGTCCGGCGAATGGCTGCCCGACCGGCAGCCGGTCTACGTGCGCTCGTGGATCTACGTCTTCGGCGTAGCCACGCTCGCGGCCCTCGCCTACGTCATCGCCTCCGGGGTGATCCTCGTCATCGGGGGATCCGCCTGGTGGCACACGAACTCGCTCGGCCACTTCGTCAACTCCACGCACCTGTGGAGCGTCGAGCTCTTCTTCATGTTCATGGTCGTCCACCTGTGGGGGATGTTCGTCATGGCCGCGTGGCGCGGCAAGCGCGGGCTCACCTGGGTCACGGGGGCGGTGGCCTTCCTCGGCTCGATCGGGACGGCGTTCACCGGCTACCTCTCCCAGTCGAACTTCGACTCGCAGTGGATCTCCACCCAAGCCAAGGACGGCCTGAACTCCATGGGCATCGGTGCCGTGTTCAACGTGCTCAACACCGGGCAGATGCTGCTCTGGCACGTCATGCTGCTGCCGCTGGTCCTCGGCGTCATCGTCGTGGTCCACGTCGTCCTCGTGCGACGTCACGGCGTCGTACCACCGATCGGTGCCGTCGCCCCGGCAGAGCAGGCAGGGACCCCATCCCTCCAGGTGGCCCCCCAGCGCACTCCTATGGTTGCTGACGAGCCCGTGAGCCTCGGGCGTCGGCCATGAGCGCCTCGGCCGTGGCAGCCCGCCGTGGAGGTCGGGACACCACCCCTGACTCGCGCGCCTTCGCGACGCGCCCGTACGACCTCGTCAAGGAGCTCGTCGTCGCCCTGGTCGTCGTCGGGGTGCTCGTCGCGGGCCTCGCGGCTGCGCTGTCCTCTCCCGACCGGCCGGCACTCAGCCTTCAGTCGTGGTCGAAGGCGGCACCGGCAGACGTCGTCGCGACCGCGACCGCCGAGCTCGCGGGAACGAGCACGAGCGCCGGCTACGGGCCGCCCTACAACTCGGCGTCGGAGGGGGCGAAGCTCGGGCCGTTGCCCCTTCAGCGGTGGGCCGGCGTCCGGATCCCGGTCGACTCCGCGCAGGACCTCGTCCTCGCGCCGCTGTCCACGGTGACCGGCGACCCCACGCTGCGTGACGCGCTGGCTGCCTGGAGCTCAGCGCCGGAGGCCACTCGCCTCGGTTGGGCGACGACCTACGGCGAGGCGCTGGCGGCGGCTCCTGACGGCGACCCGGCGAAGGTCGCTGCAGGGTCCTACGGCCCGGTCCCGCTGCTGGCCGAGCGGTTCCTGCGCCTCGCCGGCACCGGTGGGCTCGAAGGGCTGCTCGTCACCCAGGCGTCCTTCTACGGCACCGATGCCACCAAACCGCTGCTCCTCCTGGCCGACGGCGCCTACATCGAGGACCGTGCTCGGGCCGACCACCTCGGTGGCGACCAGTGGGGGATGATGAACGAGACCGGGAACTACCCCGGGCAGCCGTGGATGTGGCTCTACACGTTCTGGTACCAGGTGCCACCGTTCTCCACGTCCGGCAACGCCGACGCCCTCGTCCTGGCCCTCATGGCGCTGCTGACGGCGGTCTTCGTCTGCGTACCGTTCGTCCCCGGCCTGCGGTCCATCCCGGCGCGGCTGGGCATCTACCGTCTGATCTGGCGGGAGCACGTTGGCTGAGCCTCGCGGATGACGCCTCGCGGCGAGGGCTCGTCGCGACGCGCCATCCGCGCACGGGACAATCACCGCCGTGCCCACTCCTGCCCGCCACGCCGTGCGCACCCGCCGCCGTTCGGCCCACCTGCCCCGCTGGGTCGCCCTCGTCCTCGCCGTCGCGATCGGCGGGGTGGGAGCGGTCCAGGCCCGGATCAACGGGGCACTGGCGACCCGGCTCGGTGACGGCATGAGCGCCGCGCTCGTGAGCTTCGGCAGCGGGCTCGTCGTCGTCGCTCTCGTCGTCCTGACGCGCCCGGCTGCCCGTGCGGCGTTCCGGCGGCTGCCGGCCGACGTCCGGCTCGGGCGGCTGCGCTGGTGGCAGCTCGTCGGCGGGGCAGCGGGTGCGCTGCTCGTCACCGCGCAGGCGGTCGCCGTCCCCGTGCTCGGGGTCGCGCTGTTCACCGTCGCCGTCGTCGCGGGGCAGACCGGCGCCGGACTGGCGGTGGACCGGGCGGGTCTCGGCCCGGGCGGGGTCACCATGCTCAGCCGGCGGCGGGTCATGGCCGCGCTGGTGGCGGTCTTCGCCGTCCTCGTCGCCGTGGCGGACCGGCTCGGCGGGACCGGCTTCGCGCTCGGGGCGGCTGTCTTCTCGCTCGTGGCTGGCGGGCTGACGGCGGCGCAGCAGGGGGTCAACGGTCGAGTCGGGATGGTCACGGGGCAGCCGTTCGCAGCGACGCTGGTGAACTTCGTCGCCGGCAGCACCACCCTGTGCCTCATCCTCGGCGCCCGGCTCGTGACGACGGGCGTCCCGGCGCTGCACTTCCCGTCCCAGTGGTGGCTCTACCTCGGGGGCACGTGCGGGGTCGTCTTCGTCGCGGTGGCATCGGTCATCGTCGTCCCGCTGGGGGTGCTCCTCCTCGGGCTCGCGGCGGTCACCGGCCAGCTCCTCGGGGCGCTCCTCCTCGACGTCGTCGTCCCGGCCCACGGCGCACGGCCCAGCGCGCTCACCCTGCTCGGGGTGATCATCACGTTCGGGGCGGTGCTCCTCGCGCGGTCGCCGCGCGCCCCGGCCGTCGTGGACTGACGGGCGTGGAAGGATCGTTGGCCGTGACCGCTGTGACCCTCGACGGCCGAGCCACTGCCGCGCAGATCCGCTCCGAGCTCGCCGTCCGGGTGGCGGTGCTCGCACAGTCGGGCACCCGTCCCGGTCTGGGCACGGTGCTCGTCGGTGACGACCCCGGCAGCCGCTCCTACGTCGCCGGCAAGCACCGAGACTGCGCCGAGGTGGGGATCACCTCTCTCGAGCGCGCCCTGCCGGCCGACGCCTCGCAGACCGACGTCGAGGCGGTCGTCGACGAGCTCAACGCCGATCCCCGCTGCACCGGCTACATCGTCCAGCTGCCGCTGCCACGCGGGCTCGACGCCAACGCCGTCCTCGAGCGGATGGACCCCGCCAAGGACGCCGACGGGCTGCACCCGATGAACCTCGGGCGGCTCGTCCTGGGCCAGCCCGGGGCGCTGCCGTGCACCCCTCGGGGGATCGTCGAGCTGCTGCGCCGCTACGACGTGCCGCTCGTCGGGGCCGACGTCGTCGTCCTCGGTCGCGGCATCACCGTCGGGCGGCCGCTGGGGCTGCTGCTCACCCGGCGCAGCGAGAACGCGACGGTGACGCTGACGCACACCGGGACGCGGGACCTGCCCACGCACCTGCGCCGAGCCGACATCGTCGTCGCCGCGGCCGGGGTCCCGGGGCTCGTCCGCGCCGAGGACGTGCGGCCCGGGGCGGCGGTGCTCGACGTCGGCATCACGCGCACGGAGGCGGGACTGGTGGGCGACGTCGACCCCGACGTGCGTGAGGTGGCGGGGTGGCTCGCGCCGATGCCCGGCGGGGTGGGACCGATGACGCGGGCCATGCTCCTCGCTAACGTCGTCGAGGCCGCCGAGCGCGCCAGCGCGAGGGGGCCGCGACCGTGAGGCTTGTCGAGGCCGCCGAGCGCGCCAGCGCGACGTGAGGGCTGCGCTGCGGGCCCTCCCGCTGGCGGCGTGCCTCGCCCTCGTGGCGGTGGGCCTCGGCCTCGTCGTCGCCGACCACTTCCGGCGCGGGTGCGTCCTCGTCGGCGCCGGGATGCTCCTTGCCGCCGGGCTGCGCGCCGTCCTTCCCGACCACGCGGCAGGTCTCCTGCGGGTCCGCGCCCGGTGGATCGACGTCCTCGTCACGGTGGTGTTCGGGCTGGCGCTCGTCGTCGTCGCCCTCGTCGTCCCGTCGGGGGGCTGATCCCCTCGCTGGGAAGGGTCGCTGGAGGCAGGTGCGGTGTCCGTGGGTCGGTCGGCTCCGATAGCCTCCTAGGCGCTGACGCCCGCACCCCGGCTCTGCGCCAGGGGCACGGGCGAGCCTCGTCGGCGGCATCGACGTCCGCCGGCGCACGACCGATCTGAAGGCGAGCTCGATCATGGCGAACAAGGGCAAGGTCACCGTCGTCGGGGCCGGTTTCTACGGTTCCACCACCGCCCAGCGGCTGGCCGGGTACGACCTCTTCGAGACCGTGGTGCTCACCGACATCGTCGAGGGCAAGCCCGAGGGCCTCGCGCTCGACATGAACCAGTCCCGTCCCATCGAGGGCTTCGAGACCCGCGTCCTCGGCGCGACGACGACCCCGGACGGCGGTGGCTACGAGGCCACGGCCGGCTCCGACATCGTCGTCATCACAGCAGGGCTCCCGCGCAAGCCCGGCATGAGCCGCATGGACCTCATCGAGACCAACGCGAAGATCGTTCGCGGGGTCGCCGAGAACGTCGCCAGGCACTCGCCCGACGCCGTGATCATCGTCGTGTCCAACCCGCTCGACGAGATGACGGCGCTGACCCAGCTCGCCTCCCGGTTCCCGCACCAGCGCGTCATGGGCCAGGCCGGGATGCTCGACACCGCCCGCTTCACGTTCTTCGTCGCCGAGGCGCTCGGGGTGCCCGTCGGCACCGTCAAGACCCTCACCCTCGGCTCGCACGGCGACACGATGGTCCCCGTCCCCTCGCGCTGCTCGGTCAACGGCACGCCGCTGGCCGACCTCATGCCGGCCGAGAAGATCGAGGCGCTCGTGACCCGCACCCGCAACGGCGGTGCCGAGGTCGTCGCGCTGCTCAAGACCGGCTCGGCGTACTACGCCCCCTCCGCCGCCGCCGCGCGCATGGCCAAGGCCGTCGCCGAGGACTCCGGCGTCGTCATGCCGGTGTGCGCGTGGGTCGATGGCGAGTACGGCATCGACGGCGTCTACCTCGGGGTCGAGGCCCAGATCGGCGCCTCGGGCGTGCAGAAGGTCGTCGAGGGTGACCTCACCGAGGCCGAGCTCATCGCCCTCAAGGGGGCCGCCGAGGCCGTCCGCGCCAAGCAGGCCGACGTCCAGTCGCTCTGAGGACGCCGGGGCTGCGACCGCGGCCTAGCGCCCCGCACCACCGACAGCCGAATCGCACGCAGACTGGAGACCCTGTGGCCAAGATCAAGGTGACCAACCCGGTCGTGGAGCTCGACGGCGACGAGATGACCCGCATCATCTGGTCGTTCATCAAGGACCAGCTGGTCCTGCCCTACCTCGACGTCGAGCTCGAGTACTACGACCTCGGCATCGAGCACCGGGACGCCACCGACGACCAGGTCACGATCGACGCCGCGCACGCGATCCAGAAGCACGGCGTCGGGGTCAAGTGCGCGACGATCACGCCCGACGAGGCCCGGGTCGAGGAGTTCGGCCTCAAGAAGATGTGGCGCTCTCCCAACGGGACGATCCGCAACATCCTCGGCGGCGTCATCTTCCGCGAGCCGATCATCATCTCGAACATCCCCCGGCTCGTACCGGGCTGGACCAAGCCGATCGTCGTCGGCCGTCACGCCTTTGGCGACCAGTACCGCGCCACCGACACCCGGATCCCCGGCGAGGGCACGCTGACGCTGACCTTCACCCCGAAGGACGGCTCCGCGCCGATGGAGCTCGAGGTCTACGACTTTCCCGGCCCGGGTGTCGCCATGGCGATGTACAACCTCGACGACTCGATCCGTGACTTCGCGCGAGCGTCGATGCGCTACGGCCTCACCCGTGGGTACCCGGTCTACCTCTCGACGAAGAACACGATCCTCAAGGCCTACGACGGCCGCTTCAAGGACCTCTTCGCCGAGGTCTTCGAGGCCGAGTTCGCCGAGGAGTTCGCCGCCGCGGGGATCACCTACGAGCACCGGCTCATCGACGACATGGTCGCGTCGGCGCTCAAGTGGGAGGGCGGCTACCTCTGGGCGTGCAAGAACTACGACGGCGACGTCCAGTCCGACACGGTCGCGCAGGGCTTTGGGAGCCTCGGGCTCATGACGAGCGTCCTCATGACGCCCGACGGCCGGACGGTCGAGGCCGAGGCTGCCCACGGCACGGTGACGCGCCACTACCGCCAGCACCAGGCGGGGAAGCCGACGTCGACGAACCCCATCGCGTCGATCTTCGCCTGGACCCAGGGCCTGGCTCACCGCGGCACCCTCGACGGCACCCCTGAGGTCACGGGCTTCGCGCACACCCTCGAGCGGGTCTGTGTCAAGACGGTCGAGGCCGGTCAGATGACCAAGGACCTCGCCGCGCTCATCGGGCCGGCGAACCCGTACCTCACCACGCAGGAGTTCCTGGCGGCGCTGGACGAGAACCTCAAGCGGGCGATGGCTTAGGCGGTGCCGAGGCCTCACCGAAGGTCCGTTGCGGGCACACGTCCAACGCACGATGGCGACGCTGCGCGCCGACGCGGCCCGCGCATCCCCTGACCGCTGCACCCGTTCCGGATCGACGTCGTGAAGCTCGTCGTGGTGCGGATAGGGGAGTCCGCCGACCCACCTCGTGATCGACTCCTGGGACCTCGGCCGCGGGAGCAGGGTCCAGAGGCGCCAAGCCTGGATTCATCGATTGCACCCTTGGCGATCGCGCCGAGGTGGTCTTGGTCAGCAGGACGGGCCGCGGTCCCGGCACAGCGGGCACCTCGGCGCACCGTCGTCGCCCGCGCCGTGAAGCCCGGGCAGGGTCCCACGGTCGTGCTCGGCCTTCAGGTCGGTCACATCGGCGTCGAAGCGGGTCCGTGCGCGGGTGCGGACGCGCGGGTGCGGCGCAGCTCACGGACGACCCTGCGGCTCTCGACGGCAATGACGAGCAGGCCGGCGGCTGCGACGGTCAGGTACAGCCAGCGGCGCGCGTCGGGACGTGCCAGCCATCCGCCGACGTGCGCGAGGTGGGTGACGGTGCGGGCGTGGACCGCTGCCGCGGGCAGCACCCACGGGTCCTCGTCGGCGTTCGCGTCGCCCTTGGTGCGGAAACCGAGCTGGCCGCCGGGAGTTGTCGTGATGGCGATGACCCGGTGGGTGATGAGCATCGCGGTGGTGGTGCTGAACGCGCCGTCAGCCCCGGCCCCGGCGGTGTGCCCGACCGGGGAGGTGAACACGATCACGTCGCCGGGGCGCACCGCGCCGGCGTCGACCGGGCGGGACAGCAGCAGCGACCCGGTTGGGACGGTCGGGGCCATGCTGCCGGTCGCGACGGTCTGGACCGTCCAGTGGTCGTGGCGGACCAACCAGAACAGGGTCGCGGCCCCGCCGAGGCTGCACACCATGACGAGGGCCGCGAGGCCTGACAGGGTTCTGGTCGCGATCCGGCGCATGGGGCTACCTCACTCACGGGTGGGATGGCGGGGCTGAGTGGGCGTGCCACGGGCCGGGCGGCGTCCTGCGACGGGCGCCGCCCGGCCCGGGCCGGGCGGTCAGCTCTGGACGAGTGCGAACTTCAAAGTGAGCGCCGCGCCGTCGCCCTGGGCGTCGTTCTGCTGCTGGACGGTGAACCCGTCGGCCATCGCCTCGTTGGCGAACTTCACGCGCAGCGTGTAGCTGCCGGTGGCCTTCGCCGCGAGCGCGCCGAGGTCCACGTTGCCGCTGCCGTCGGCCGCCATCTGGTGCTCGCCGTCGCCGTCGACCATGGAGTAAGACAGGTACTTGGTCAGGTCGCCGCCGCTGAGCAGGTTCATGCAGTTGGTGTCGACGATGCGCTCGACCTGCGTCTCGGTCAGAGCGTCGGAGATGCTCCCCGGCTTGACGTCGCAGCCGTCCTCGAAGCCGACGACCGAGTTCACCTTGGCGTACAGGTTCCCGGCGAGGGTACCGGCGTTGCGCAGGTCGATGGTGAAGTTCGCGACGTCGCCCGGCTTCATGTCCTTGAACTGGATGGGGTCGGTCAGGCCCTCCTGGTTGAGCTGGAGGGTGCCCGCCGAGACCACCGACGGCAGCATGGAGACCTGGGTGTCGTTGAACGACGCGAAGGTCATGCCGCCGACGAGCGCGGCCGCGCCGGCGATCGAACCGGCCGAGATGAGCAGGGTCCTGTTCACTGTGATTCCCCTCGTGAGATCGTGGGGGCCTCACCGGATGTGGTGAGGCCCGGCCCGTCGGGCCCTCTGGTGGACCCGTTGGGTAGTGCAGCGGGGGTGTTGGCCACTCCCGTGGGGCTGGCGGTGGCGCTGGGGGCAACCGGCGTCACCGTCGGCTCCGCCGTCGCGTTCGGCGACTCGGAGCTTGCTGCTGGCAGAAGAGCACCGCCGTGAACTGTCACGGTCACGGTCACCGTGCTGACAAAAGCTGCCTGTGTCGGAGCTGGCATCAGCGCGGCGACGGCGACGGCGGCGGCCAGGCTGGCCATGGCTGACCAGGCGGCGTAACGGCTCATCGGTGCTGTCCCCCTGCTGCCCGGTGGTGTCCCGGGCAGTGACCAGGATGGCGCGAGCAGCCGCGTCGCCACCATCGTCAATATTGATGGACTTGGCGTTGGGCTGCGGGTGGGAAGGCCCCGGCCCCGGCCCCGGCTTGCCTGTCAGCGCCCCGAGGCCGAGGTGATCCCGCTCCGCGATCTCAGCAGCCCCGACGGGCCGTCTCCTTGAGCCGGCGCGCGGTCGCGACGGCCTCGAGCTGGTGGTGTGCGCCGAGCTTGCCCAGCACCCCACGGATGTGCGTGCGCACGGTCGGCAGCGACAGGCACGCCTGCGTGGCGATGTTCTCAGCGGTACGTCCGTCGCACAGCGCGCGCAGCACGACTGCCTCGCGCGGGGTCAACGACTCGAGGATGGCCGCGGCGGCCTGCGCCTCGCCACGGGAAGCGACCGCTCGCGCGACAAGCTCGACCCGCCGGTCGGGATCCCCGACGTCGCGCCCGTCGAGCACGGCGAGCACGGTGTCGAGCAGCCGGTCGAACGACCACGCCTTGTCGAGCACCTCGCAGGCGCCTGCCAGCAGCGCCCGCCCGCGTGCGCTCTGCTCGACCGTCCCGGTGACGACCAGCACCGTGGCTCCGAGCGCTCGCAGCGGCTCGATCATCGCGGTGCCGTCGCCGGCGTCGCCGAGCTGCAGGTCGAGCAGGACCAGGGTGCCGGGACCGCATTGGGCGCACACCGCGTCGGGTGTGAGACTGCCGGCGACGGTCGCCGCCACGCCGCGGGCACGCAGCGCGAGCGCCAGCGACTGCGCGAGCAGCTGGTGGTCGTCGACGATGAGCACGTCAGCGGCCACCGACGACCTCCCCGAGCTCCTCGGCGGGCTCGGCGACGAGCAGGTCGAGCGCAATGCGAGCCCCGCCACGGTTGCGGCCGGCCGGCAGCACCGTCAGGCTGCCACCGTCGCGGGTGACCACGCCGGCGGCCAGGTGCAGCCCGAGGCCGCTGCCGGGCCGGTCGCTGGCGTCCGGTCCGCGCCACCCGCGTTCGAGGGCGTGGCGGGCCCCGTCGGCGGTGAACCCAGGGCCGTCGTCGGCGACGAGGACGCGTACGCAGTCTGCGTGCGGGGACGGGGCGGTGCTGATGCGCACCGCAGCGCCGGGGGCGTGCACGGCCGCGTTGACGAGCAGGTTCCCGACCGCTTCGACGAGGAGGTGGACGTGCCCGCGAACAGCGAGGCGTGCCGGCACGTCCAAGGTGATCCGCTGACCGGTGGCCTGGTGCGCGGCGACGAGAGGCCCGAGGACCTCGACCAGGAGGACCTGGCCGGGCCGCTCGGGCTTGCGCTGACCGGGGGCGACGAGAGCCTGGAGCCGCGTGATCTCGCTGGTCACCGCGGTGGTCAGCTCGGCCTCGTCGGACGGGTCGAGGGCGCCGCGGTGGACGGCGAGGACCTGGGTGGCGCCCTGGATCGACACCAGCGCGGAACGGATCGCGTGCGCGGCGTCGGCGTGGCTGCGGGTGGCCGCGTCCGCGGCCGCGACCGCGTCGAGCCATCGGGCGCGCAGCCCCGCGTTGTAGCGCCCCGCCTCTGCCAGAGCCAGCCGGCGGTCGCGGGCGCTGACCATCAAGACACAGCCGAGCGCGGCGACCTGGACGGCTGCGGCGACCGTGCGGGCGTGCTGGCTGTCCGCGGACGCGTCAGCGATCGCCGGGACGACGACGAGGATCCCCAGCGCGGCACCGGTGATCGTGAGCAAGCGGCGGTTGCGCGCGACGCCGGCTGCGGTGAGGGCTGCCGCCATGGCGATCAGCGCCCCGCCGCCGGTCACGAACACGGCAGGGGCCGGGCCGAGTCGTAGCTCGGTCAGGCCGATGGCGATGCCCGGTGCGGCGAACGCTGCCAGCACGAAGGCCCCGGTCGCACCGGCGACCGCTCCGACCGTGCCGGCCAGTCGGGCAGTGGAGTCCACGTCCGGGTCCCAGATCACCGGCAGGAGAAGCACGAGAGCGGCCATGGTCCCCAGCCACGCGACGATCGTGCCGACAGCGCCGTCACCGCTGGTGCAGGCCAGCGGGATGACGACCACGCCGTAGACAAACAGCGCGGCCGCAACGCGGGCCGCGACCATGTCGCCGACCAGGCGCCACCGGACGTAGCCGTGCTCGCCGATGAGCAGTGCCAGTCCGCTTCCGGCGCCGGCGAGGACCGGGGAGAGGACCGGTCCGGCGACGCTGACGTGCCAGGCTGCCGCGGCGGCCGTCGACAGCGTGGCCGCTGCCGCGACCAGCAGCAGGCCGTCACGTGCGACCACCGTGCCGCTGGTCGGCGTGTGACCGCTGCCGCTGCCCCGCCGGTCGGCTCCCCGGTAGCCACTGCCGGCCCCCCCGGCCGGTTCCCCACTCACGCTCGGGAGAGTACGACCAGGCGGGGACAGTGGTGGGCGGTTCGGGCCAGATCACCCGTTCGGTGGAATCGCGGGTGCGGGTGCGGTTGGGGCGGCGTCAGCGAACGTGGCGGTGCCGTCCTGGCAGTCTCGCATCCAACGGATGCACTTCTGCTTGCGTAGAACCGCTCAGCGCAGCCGGTGCGCTCCTTGTGACGGGGTGCAGCGCAGCACCTGCGGGGCGGTGAAGCCCCGGGTCGAGAAGGCCCGCCGGACGTGGTCGCCGATCTCGTCCGCGCTGCCGGCGGGGATGAGCGCGACGATGCTGCCGCCGAAGCCCCCGCCAGTCATCCGTGCCCCGAGCGCGCCCGCCTCGAGCGCCGCCTCGACGGCGACGTCGAGCTCGTCGACGGTGACCTCGTAGTCCTCGCGCAGCGAGACGTGGGAGGCGGTCAGCAGCGGACCGATCTCGGCGAGCCGGCCGCTCTCGAGCAGCCGGACGGACTCGAGCACCCGGGCGTCCTCGGTGACGACGTGGCGCACCCGCCGGCGCAGGACCTCGTCATCGAGCCGGGACAGCGCGCCATCGAGGTCCTCGACGTCGCGCAGCGCCGGCACCCCGAGGGCGCGGGCGGCCTGCTCGCAGCTCGTGCGTCGTGACGCGTAGGCCCCGTCGGTGAGCTGGTGGGGCGCCTGCGTGTCGACGAGGAGCATGGCGAGGCCATGAGCGGCCGGGTCGAGCGGGACGGTCCGTGACTCCAGCGAGCGGGTATCGACGAAGACCGCCTGCCCTGCCTCGCCGAGCATGGCGGCGAGCTGGTCCATCGCGCCGCAGGGCATGCCGACGAAGTCGTTCTCGGCCCGCTGGGCGAGCAGAGCGGTCTCGACCTTGCTCAGGCCGAGGCCGAGGACCTCGTCGACCGCGCAGGCCACCGAGCACTCCAGAGCTGCCGACGACGACAGGCCGGCCCCTGGCGGGACGTCGCCGTCGACGGCGACGTCGAGGCCCCCGACGTCGTGCCCCGCCTCGCCCAGCGCCCAGACGACGCCCGCGACGTAGGCCGCCCAGCCCGTGACCGTGCCGCGCGCGAGCTCGGCGACGGCGACCTCCACCGGCTCCTGCTCCTGTGCCGAGCGCATCCGCAGGCGTCCGTCGCGACGTCGGGCGACCGCTGCCTCGACGTGGTAGTCGAGCGCGATGGGCAGGACGAAGCCGTCGTTGTAGTCGGTGTGCTCACCGATGACGTTGACCCGGCCGGGCGCGGCCCAGACGGCACCGGGCTCCCTGCCGAGCAATTCGGCGAGGCCGTCTCCGGCGCTCATCGCTGCCCCGGGCGAGTGCGGGCGAACGCCCACGCGTCGCCGACGATCGTCGGCAGGTCGGTCTTCTCCGGCCGCCAGCCGAGCGCGCGCTCGGCCTTCGCGTAGGACGCGACGAGAACGGCGGGGTCGCCCGCTCGACGCGGTGCCACCTGGGTCGGCAGCGGGTGGCCCGTCACCTCGCGCACCGCATCGACGATCTCCTGCACCGAGAAGCCGCTGCCGCTGCCGAGGTTGTAGACCTCGTGGACCCCAGGCTGCGCCGCCTCGAGGGCGAGCAGGTGCGCTCGTCCGAGGTCCTCGATGTGGATGTAGTCGCGGACGCACGTGCCGTCGGCGGTGGGGTAGTCCTCACCGAACACCGCGAGGTGCTCGCGCTCGCCGAGCGCCACCTGGAGGGCGATGGGGATGAGGTGCGTCTCGTTGCCGTGGCGCTCGCCGTAGCGGCCGAGAGCGCCCGCGACGTTGAAGTACCGCAGGCTCGTGGCCGCGACGCCGTAGGCCGCGGCCTCGCCGTCGAGCATGAGGTCGACGGCAAGCTTCGTGGCGCCGTAAGGGTTCGTCGGCCGCGTCGGAGCGGACTCGACGATGGGCACCTGCTCCGGCTCGCCGTAGGTGGCCGCGCTGCTGGAGAAGACGATGCGAGCGACCCCTGCGGCCCGCATGGAGTCGAGCAGCAGGCGGGTCCCCTTGACGTTGGCGTGCCAGTACAGGGAAGGGTCGCTCACCGACTCCCCGACGAGGGACTTCGCCGCGAAGTGGAGGACGGCGTCCTGCCCGGAGAGCGCCTGCGCGGCGACGTCGGCGTCGGCGATGCTCCCCCGGACGAAGCGGGCACCGTCGGGCACGGCGTCCTCGTGGCCGGTCGAGAGGTCGTCGAGCACGGTGACCTCGTGACCCGCCCCGACGAGCTGCGAGCCCACTGCGCTGCCGACGTAACCAGCGCCGCCGGTGACGAGAACCTTCACAGGGCTACCTCCTGGAGCATCCGAGCCGCCTGCTCGGGAACGATGTCGTTGACGAAGGCCCCCATCCCCGACTCCGAGCCGGCGAGGAACTTGAGCTTCCCGGCGGCCCGCCGGATGGAGAAGACCTCGAGGTGGAGGTATCCCAGCTCGCGGTCGGCGCGCGTGGGGGCCTGGTTCCAGGCGGCGATGTAGGGCATCGGGCTGCCGAAGAGGCCGTCGAAGCGGTGGAGGACGTCGAGGTAGAGCGGGCCGAATGCCGCGCGCTCGTCGGCGTCGAGCGCGGCGATGTCGGGGACCTTGCGGTGCGGGTAGAGGTGGACCTCGAAGGGCCAGCGCGCAGCGGCCGGGACGAAGGCGGTCCAGTGCGCGTTCGCGCCGATGACCCGCTCGCCCGCACGCTCGGCGGCGAGGACCTCGCTGAACAGGCAGCCGCCGGTGCGCTCGTGGTGACGCCGGGCGGACTCGAGGACCTGGCGCGCCCGTGGAGGGACGAAGGGGTAGCCGTAGATCTGGCCGTGCGGGTGCGCGAGCGTGACGCCGATCTCCTCACCACGGTTCTCGAAGCAGAAGACGTACTCGACGGGCTCGAGCCGGCTGAGCTCGGCCGTGCGGTGGGCCCAGGCGTCGACGACGGTGGCGACGCGCTGCGGCGGCAGCGTCGAGAAGGAGCCGTTGTGGTCGGAGGTGAAGCACACGACCTCGCAGCGACCGCGCCCGGGACGCCGGTCGACGTGCGGCAGGTCTGGACCGCCGTCGAGCTCGGGCACCCGCATGGAGAACGAGGGGAACCTGTTCTCGAAGACGACGACGTCGTAGACGTAGCCGGGCACCTCGGTCGAGCGGTCCGGCGTCGAGGGGCACAGCGGGCACTCGTCGGTCGGGGGGAGGTGCGTGCGGGACTGTCGGTGGGAGGCGATGCTCACCCACTCGTCGAGGAGGGGGTCGTGGCGCACCTCGGAGCGGGTCGAGATCGGCGGGAGGTCCCGGCGGTCCTCTTGCACATGCTCCGCGCCGGGGGCGTCGTCGAAGTAGAGCAGCTCCCGGCCGTCGGCCAGCGTCGTGCGGACCGGTTCGACCGGAGGCCTCGCCGCCAGCGTGCGCTCGGCGCTGGGCGTGCGCTCGGTGCTGGGCGTGCTGTCGGTGCTGGGCGTGCTCTCGGTGCTGGGCGTGCTCTCGGTGCTCATGGAGCTCACTGGGCCCTTCCCGTGCTCGAGTCGGTGCTGACGTAGACGACGTGACCGCAGAGCGTGTCGACGACGGTGCGCGGCCCCTGGGGCAGCCGGTCGTCGGTGACGAGGGTGTCGGCGGCGTGGAGGGGAACGATCTGGCTCAGCCCGACCACGCCCCACTTCGTGTGGTCGGCGAGCACGACGAGGCGCCGTGCGGACTCGGCGAAGGCCCTGTTCGTGCTCGCCTCCATGAGGTTCGGCGTCGTGAACCCCGACCGCTCGTCCATGCCGTGCACCCCCATGAAGACCTGGTCGACGTGCAGGGAGCGGATGGCGGCCTCTGCCACCGGCCCCACGAGGGCGTCGGACGGGGTGCGCAGGCCACCGGTGAGGATGACCGAGTGGTCGCGTCGACCGCGGTGGTGCAGCTCGTCAGCCACGCGCACGGAGTTCGTGACGATCGTCAGGTCGCTGACCTCACCGAGGCGACGGGCCAGCGCCCACGTCGTCGTGCCAGCGGTGACGGCGATCGCGGTGCCGGAGCGCACGAGACCGGCTGCGGCGACGGCGATGGCGTGCTTCTCGGCCTGCTCGCGCGCGGACTTCGCCTCGAACCCCGGCTCGTCGGTGGCGATGTCGTCGATCGCCGTGGCCCCGCCGTGGACCTTCTCGACGAGGCCGTCGGCTGCCAGGACGTCGAGGTCGCGCCGCACGGTCATGTCGCTGACCCCGAGGATCCGCGTGAGCTCGCTGACCCGGACCCCGCCGTCACGCTGCACCTGCTCGAGGATCCGGGCCTGACGCTGACGAGCGAGCATCGGCGGAAGTCCCTTCGTGAGCCGCTGACCCGGGACTCGTGACCGGGTCGTGTCGGGGTCTCGGCAGACCGGGACAAGCCTCCCGTTCCGGCGGACATAAGTCAACAGGATCAAACAGCGGCCGTCGGAGGCTGTCGGCTCACCCACCGTTCTGATGATGCAACGGTGAACTGCTACGAGACCGAAAGATCGTGACTGATCCGTGATGTTGCGAAGCGGTCACGGGTCTTGACACCCCCTCGCCTCAGGACGACGCTTTGATCGCTTCTGGTGAGTCGCGTTGGATTTCGGCCCCGTCATGTCGGGGTCGGCTCCGCGGGGGACGGCCACCGGGGCATCCACGTCCGTTCCGTAGGAGGCGCAGTGTCCAACCAGTCGAACGAGCTGTCGGATGGAACCAGGGGGACGACATCCTCTGGCGGGTCGCCCATCGCGGGTGTGAGCCGCCGTACCGTCGTCAAGGGCGCGGCCGGCCTGGCCTTCGCCGTCCCCGTCCTGGCCGCCTGCGGCAGCAGCAGCAGCGGCAAGAGCACGACGTCGAACAGCGCACCTCCGGCGGCATCGTCGGCGCCTGCCAGCGCAGGTGGCATGGTCGGTGGCACGGCGACCTTCGGATCGAACGCCTCCGACCCCGTCCCGAAGGCCGCCTACCAGGCGATGTTCGACGCCATGAAGGTGAAGAACGGCGTCGAGGTCAAGGTCAACACCGTTGACCACAACACGTTCCAGGAGCAGATCAACAGCTACCTCCAGGGCAAGCCGGACGACGTCTTCACGTGGTTCGCCGGCTTCCGCATGCGGTTCTTCGCGAGCAAGGGCCTCGTCGGCGACATCTCCGACGTCTGGGAGACCATCGGCGCCAACTACTCCGACGCCTTCAAGAAGGCCTCGACGGGCGACGACGGCAAGCAGTACTTCGTCCCGATCTACAACTACCCGTGGGCCGTCTTCTACCTCAAGAGCTTCTGGAAGGAGAAGGGCTACGAGGTCCCGAAGACCCTCGACGAGCTCAAGACGCTCGGCGCCAAGATGAAGAAGGACGGCATCGCCCCCATCGCCTTCGGCGACAAGGACGGCTGGCCCGCCATGGGCACCTTCGACATCCTCAACATGCGCGTCAACGGCTACGACTTCCACATGTCGCTCATGGCCGGCAAGGAGTCCTGGCAGGACCCGAAGGTCAAGAAGGTCTTCTCGACCTGGGCCGAGCTCCTCCCGCTGCACCAGCCCGGTTACCTCGGCCGCACCTGGCAGGAGGCCGCTCAGTCCGTCGGCGCGAAGAAGTCGGGCATGTACCTGCTCGGGTCCTTCGTCGGCCAGCAGCTCGAGGCCGCGGTCAAGGCTGACGACCTCGACTTCTTCACGTTCCCCGAGATCGACAGCAACGTCGGCGCCGACGCGCTCGACGCCCCGATCGACGGCCTCATGATGTCGAAGAACCCGAAGGACGAGAAGGCCGCCAAGGCCCTGCTCGCCTACGCCGGCACCGCCGAGGGTCAGCTCGCCTACCTCAAGACCGACGCCAACGACGTCGCCGCCGCGAAGGACGCCGACACCGCCGGCTACAACACCCTCCAGAAGAAGGCCGCCGAGCTCATCGGCGCGCAAAAGAGCATCGCCCAGTTCATGGACCGCGACACCCGACCTGACTTCGCCAGCACCGTGATGATCCCGTCGATCCAGTCCTTCCTCAAGAACCCCAAGGACATCGACGGCCTCACGAAGAGCATCGAGGCTCAGAAGAAGTCGATCTTCGCCAGCTGACATGGCGATATCGACGGCTACCGTCGAGCCGGCGCCGGTGAGAGAGCTCTCTCACCGGCGCAGCTCGCGGCTCACTCGCACCGACAAGATCGTCCTGGCGATCATGCTCGGCATCCCCACCGCGCTCCACGTCGCCTTCATCTGGGCGCCGGCGCTGTTCTCGGTCTTCCTGTCGTTCACGACCTGGGACGGGATCGGCGGCCTGCGCAGCATCACGTGGCACGGCGTGGCCAACTACCACCAGATCTTCACGATCTACCCGCCGTTCTGGCCGGCGTTCCGCCACAACATCATCTGGCTGGCGTTCTTCCTCACCGTCCCGACGGTCCTCGGCCTTCTCCTCGCTGTCCTGCTCGACAAGCAGATCAAGTTTGGCCGCTTCTACCAGAGCGTGCTCTATATGCCCGTGGTCCTGTCGACCGCCCTCATGGGCTTCATCGTCCAGCTCATCTGGTCACCCGACCAGGGGCTGGTCAACGGCCTCACGCACGGCACGACGGACTGGCTGGGGAACCCGAGGCTCAACCTCTGGGCGGTCCTCGTCGTCGCCGGCTGGCGCCATGCCGGCTACATCATGGTGCTCTACCTGGCGGGCCTCAAGAGCGTCGACTCCTCGTTGCGCGAGGCGGCTGCCATCGACGGCGCCAACGAGTGGCAGACGTTCCGTCAGGTCGTCTTCCCCACGCTCAAGCCCATCAACATCGTCGTCCTCGTCGTCACTGTCATCGAGTCGCTGCGCGCCTTCGACATCGTCTACGTGGTGAACAGGGGTCGGAACGGGCTGGAGCTGCTGTCGGTCCTCGTCACGAACAACATCATCGGTGAGGCGAGCCGTATCGGCTACGGCTCGGCGATCGGCGTCATCCTCCTGCTCATCTCCCTGGGGTTCATCATCACGTACCTGTTCCAGACCTTCCGCAAGGAGGTGCCCCGGTGAGCACGACCCTCGATCGGCCGGTGGCAGCGGCGGGCACCGGCCGTCAGCTGCGCAAGCAGCCGTTGCGCCCGGCACGCGTCGTCCTTTACGTCTTCCTGACGCTGACGGCGCTCATCTGGCTGCTGCCGGTGCTCTACGCCCTCTATACGGCGCTGCGCCCCTATCAGGACACGGCAGAGCACGGGTACGTCTCCATCGCGCGCAGCCTCTCGTTCGAGAACTTCACGAACGCCTGGGTCAACGCAGACCTGCCGCACTACTACGTCAACACGCTGATCATCACGATCCCCGCCCTGACCATCACCTTGCTGCTCGCGTCGTTCGTCGCGTTCGGGGTCTCGCGGTTCAACTTCACGTTCAACCTCACGCTGCTCATGCTCTT
>JBBQFP010000030.1:0-29789 GCA_038322045.1 Actinomycetes bacterium
GGATGACGACGACGTCGAGGGCGAATCCGCTGCCGACGTCGCCGCGCGTGACGGCGTTGAGCGCGTCGACGGCGTAGGAGAGCGGCATGACGTCGGACACCGCCCGCAGGACGCCGTTCATGTCAGCGCGCGGGCGGAGCAGGCCGCAGAGCAGGAACTGCGGCAGGACGACGGCGGGGAGGAACTGCACCGCCTGGAACTCGGTCGCCGCGAAGGCGCTGACGAGCAGGCCGATGGCCATGCCGAGGAGTGCGTTGAGCACGGCGACGACAAGCAGCAGCAGCGCCGAGCCGGCGACGTCGAGGCCCAGCGGGCCGAGCGCCAGCGCTGCGGCGATCCCCACCTGGACGGTCGCGACGACGCCGAAGGCGAGGGCGTAGCCGAGCAGCAGGTCGAGCTTTCCGATGGGCATCGTCAACAGACGCTCGAGGGTGCCGCTCGTCCGCTCCCGCAGCGTCGCCACCGAGGTGACGAGGAACATGACGGTGAAGGGGAACAGGCCCAGCAGTGGCGCGCCGATCCGGTCGAACACCGGCGAGCCCTCGAACACCCAGTAGAGCAGTGCCATGAGCACGCACGGCACGACGAGGAGGAGCGCCACGGTGCGGGGGTCGTGCCGCAGCTGGGTGAGGACCCGCCGGGCGGTGGCCCAGGTGACCGCGCCGTTCATGCCGCGGCCTCCGCCCGGTCGACGAGGGTGAGGAACGCGGCCTCGACGTCGGCGGCTCCCGTGGCCGAGAGGACGTCGGCCAGCGGGGCGTCGGCCAGCAGCCGGCCCTCGCGCACGAGCAGCAGCCGGTCGCAGCGGCGAGCCTCGTCCATGACGTGGCTCGAGACGAGCAGGGTGCGGCCGGCAGAGGCGAGGTCCCGGAAGATCGCCCAGAGGTCGCGCCGGAGCACCGGGTCCAGCCCCACGGTCGGCTCGTCGAGCACGAGCAGCTCGGGCTCGCCGAGCAGGGCCGCGGCCAGCGACGTCCGCGACAGCTGGCCGCCCGAGACATGGCCGACCCGCTGGTCGGCGGCTCCAGCGAGGCCCACCTGCTCGATCGCCCGGTCGACGTCGCCGGGGTCGGCCGCGAGGACGGCGGCGAAGTAGCGGAGGTTCTCGCGAACCGTGAGGTCGCCGTAGACCGAGGGCGCCTGGGTGACGTAGGCGACGCGCCGCCGCAGGGCCGGGGTGCCTGCCGGCTGCCCGAGCACCGTGACCTCTCCCCCGGCGACGACCTGCACCCCGACGACCGCCCGCATGAGCGTCGTCTTGCCGCCACCGCTGGGGCCGAGCAGCCCCGTGACGGAGCCCGACGGCACGCGGCAGGAGAGGTCCGGCAGGACGACCCGGCCGCCGCGGAGGACCCGCAGGTGATCGACCACGACGGCCGCGCCGGGCTCGGACGGCCCGATCGATTGTTCGGTCGGTGGCTGCGTCGGCGGCGGGGAGGGGGTGACCACGAGAGATCACGGTGCTGCGCCGTCCGGCCGGGCGCAAGAGCCGTGAGGTCCTCGCGCGGCTGGCCCGCTCACGCGGTCGGCGCGCGCAGCCCGCTCACGTCGTCGGCGCGACCGGCTCGAGGGCTGCGGCGAGGTGCAGACGGGTGAACGCGAGCGCCTCGGCGAGCTGCGCCTCGCGGGCCTCACGGGTCGGCGCGCGGCGGGTGTTGACCTCGAGGACGACGTTGCCGGCGAAGCCGCGGCGGGCGAGCCGCTCGAGGAGCACTGCGCACGGCATCGCCCCCGTCCCGGGGATGAGGTGCTCGTCCTTGTTCGAGCCGACCCCGTCGGCGAGGTGGAGGTGGGTGAGCCGGTCGCCCAGGGCGTCGGCCATGGCGAGGACGTCGGAGCCGGAGACCGACGCGTGCGACACGTCGAGGGTCACGTGCCGGTAGTCCTCGTCAGTCGGGTCCCAGTGCGGGCCGTAGGCCAGCACCTCACGCCCCCGGGCACGCCACGGGAACATGTTCTCGACGGCGAAGGCCACCGTGGCGTCGCGCTCGAGCTCGGCGATCCCTGCGACGAAGGTCCGGGCGTAGTCCCGCTGCCACCGGAACGGCGGGTGGACGACGACGGTGCCCGCGCCCACGGCCTCGGCCACGGACTTCGCACGCTCGAGCTTCCCCCACGGGTCGCTGCCCCAGACCCGCTGGGTGACGAGAAGCGTCGGGGCGTGGATGGCGACGATGGGCAGGCGGTAGTGCTCGGACAGGCGCAGGAGCGCGTCGGGGTCCTGGCTCACCGGGTCGGTCCACACCATGATCTCGACGCCGTCGTAGCCGAGCGACGCGGCCATCTCGAACGCCGTGGTGCACGACTCCGGGTAGGCCGACGCGGTGGACAGCGAGACCGGGGACTCCGGGACCCGTACCACCGCGCTCATGCCCTCCACCATAGGCAGGTCGCGCCGATGCTGCGGGCGTGGCCCCGGACGCGGGCGGGAAGGGCTCAGGTGACGATCACCGGCCGGGCCCCAGCAAGCACCCGGACGGCGAGACGTCGCACGTACCAGCCACGCCCCGTGGACTGCTGACCACCGAGGAGGACCGATGGACAAGACGTCGACCGAGGAGCTCGCGGAGCGCCTGCTGGGCAACGCTCGGGAGGGGGACGCCGGACGCGCGGCGGAGACCCTCTACGGCGGGCACGACCGCGTGCTCCGCCAGACCGCCATCGCGCTGCTCGCCGGGCAGGAGATGTCCGAGCACGAGAGTCCAGGCGAGGCGACGATCCAGGTCCTTCGAGGTCAGGTCACCGTCCACGCCGACGGCCAGGGGTACGAGGCGGTCACCGGCGAGATCATGGAGGTACCTCCCGTGCGGCACTCGCTGTCGGCTACGGTCGACTCCGTCGTCCTTCTGACGGTGGCCAAGACGAGCCCTCTGGGGGTGTAGCGCATGGGTGCTCTCGGAGGCCCGTTCCAGCTCGACATCGACGCGGCGGTGCGCGCCAACGACACGTTCCGCACGGTGCTCCACACCACAGGCCACGTCCAGGTCGTCGCCATGTCGCTCAAGCCAGGCGAAGAGATCGGCGCCGAGGTCCACGACCACAACGACCAGGTGCTCGTCTTCGTCGAGGGCTCGGTCCGTGCCGACGTCGCCGGCACGAGCAGCGAGGTGAGCGCGGGGCAGGTCTTCGTCGTTCCGGCCGGCACGCAGCACAACTTCACCAACGTCGGGCCCGAGGCGGCGAAGCTCTACACGATCTACGGGCCCCCCGACCACGCACCCGACACCGTGCACGCGACGAAGGCCGACGCGGACGCCGCCGGGGAAGAGCCTTCCGCCGACGTCCCGCCGCCCGAGCACGACTGACGGCGCAGCGAGCCGGTCGGCCCGCACAGGCCGCGGGCGTTGCGATATGACTTGAGGTCCGACCCACCACGGAGGACCGCATGAGCACACCCGCCGGCTGGCTGCCTGACCCCGTCACCACCCACGAGCTGCGTTACTGGGACGGCGCCGCCTGGACCGAGCACGTCGCTGACGCCGGCGCCAGCGCGACCGAGCCCCTCGCCGACGGCGTCCAGCCGCCGCCGCCAGGTGCCTCGGTGCCCCCTCCGCCCGCAGCGGCCGCGGGCGCCACCGCGGCAGGGGCTGCGACCAAGGGCTCGTGGAAAGACAAGCTCAAGGCCGTGACCGAGCAGGGCAAGGCGATGGCCGAGCAGGCCAAGGGCCAGCTCGCCGAGCAGCAGGCCAAGCGGACGTCGCACTGGGACGACGACCCGAGCACCCTCTGGCACGGGTCGAGCACCAACGCGGCGACGTCGAAGATCGGCGTCTCGACGACCCACTACCGCATCACCAAGGACCGGCTCTGGGTCGAGAGCGGCCTGCTCGGCACCCGGAGCGAGAGCGTGCCGCTGTGGTCGGTCAAGGACATGGACCTGCGTCAGGCCGTGTGGCAGCGCGGCAAGGACATCGGCGACGTCGTCCTCGTGCTCGAGGACCCGGCCTTCGGCACGACCGGGGGCATGGGCTTCGACCTCACGGGCGCAGGCGAGAGCGGACGGGCGTCGGGGCAGGTGGTCCTCGACAACATCGAGCACCCGCAGCAGGTCATCGAGCTGCTCCAGCCCCTCGTGAGCGAGGCACGGCGAGCGAAGACCATCGAGCGCCAGTCGTCCTACGTCCACCAGATGCCGATGCCGGGGTACGCCCCGCAGGCACCCGCCGCGCCCCAGGCACCAGCCGCCGCGCCTGGCGACCTCGCCGAGCAGCTGCGCAAGCTGGCGGTGCTCCGCGACGAGGGCATCCTCACCGAGGAGGAGTTCGCCGCCCAGAAGGCCAAGCTGCTCGGCTGAGCGCCGGCCGGGCTCAGCCCGCCAGCTGGTCGAGCCTGCGCAGGATGATCCCCTCACGCAGCGCCCACGGGCAGATGTCGACCTCCGCGATCTTGAGCAGGTCCATGGCGGCGTCCGCGACGAGCGCGCCGGCGAGCAGCTGGTGCGCTCGTGCGGGCGACACCCCCGACAGGCCTGCGCGCTGCTGCGAGGTCATCCGCGCCAGCTTGGGCAGCCGCTCGACGAGGTCGGCGTGGCGCAGGGTACGCCGGACGGAGGGGCCGGCGTCGTAGGGGGCGGCGCCGCAGATCCGGGCCAGGCTGCGAAAGGTCTTCGACGTGGCGACGGCGCACTCCGGGACGCCGGGGACGGTCATGGTCCGGACCTCTCGGGCGATCTCGGCGCGCACGTGCTTGCGCAGCGCCTTGACGTCCTCGGCGGACGGCGGGTCCGCGGGCAGACGGTCACGGGTGAGCCGACCGGCGCCGAGGGGCAGCGACACCGCGGCGACGGGCTGCTCGTCGATCCCCGCAGCGAGCTCGAGGGAGCCACCGCCGATGTCGAGCACCATGAGCCGGCCCGCCGACCAGCCGTACCAGCGGCGGACGGCGAGGAAGGTCAGCCGGGCCTCGTCGTCGCCGGAGAGCAGCTGGAGGTCGACCTGATGGTCGCGCTGGACCCGGGCGAGGACCTCGATCCCGTTGGGCGCCTCGCGGATCGCCGAGGTCGCGAAGGCGAGGACGTCCTCGACCCCGGAGTCCTCGGCCACCTCGAGGGCCTCGCCGATGAAGTCGAGGAGCCGCTGGGCGCCGACTTCGCTGATGCAGCCGTCGTCCTCGAGGAGCTCGGCGAGCCGCAGCTCGACCTTGTGCGAGGTCGCTGGCACCGGCGCTGCGCCGGGGTGGGCGTCGACGACGAGCAGGTGCACGGTGTTCGAGCCGACGTCGAGCACTCCGAGACGCATGGTGCGCACGCTACCGGGCGGGGTGACCGGCCTCGGCACCGCGCCGGGGCGACCCGCTCGCGGCACGGCGCGGCCGCTGCGGCGTCATCGGCGGCCCCTGCCCCTACAGTGACCCGGTGCCCGAGGTGCCGCTGGACTTCCCCCGCCTGTGGGTCGAGCTCCCCGACCCTGGCGATCCCGGCCACCTTCTGCGCGCCGACCTCACGTGGCTGACCTCGTCGTGGGCGTGCATCTTCGGCCGGGGCTGCCGGGGCATCGACGCCGCCCGCCCGGACGACGGCTGCTGCACGCTCGGCGCGCACTTCTCGGGGCCGGACGACGAGCGCCGGGTGCGGGGCTTCGTCGGTCAGCTCACCGACGCGGACTGGCAGCTGCGCCGGCGCAGCTGGACGGCGACGGAGGACGACGGCGCCCGCACGACCCGCGTCGTCGACGGCGCCTGCGTCTTCCTCAACCGCCCGGGCTTCCCCGGGGGCCAGGGCTGCGCGCTGCACGCGATGGCCCTGCGTACGGGTCGGCACCCCCTGGAGACCAAGCCAGACGTCTGCTGGCAGCTGCCCCTGCGCCGGACGTACGAGCAGGTCACCCGCCCGGACGGCAGCGAGCTGCTCGTCACCGTCCTCGGCGAGTACGACCGCCGCGGCTGGGGGCCTGGCGGTCACGACCTCGACTGGTGGTGCACCGGTAGCACCGAGGCCCACGGGGCGGCCCAGCCGCTGTACCTCACCTACGCCGCCGAGCTCCTCGAGCTGCTCGGCCCCGGGCTCGCTGCCGCCCTCGACGAGGCCTGCCGGGCCAGGGTCCCGCGCACCCTCGGGCACCCGGCCTCCGCGCGCCCGAGGCCGCGGCGAGTAGCCCCCTCGCCCGCGGGGTAGCCGCAGGGCATGCCGCCGCACCCGTCGTCGCTCTGGGTCCTCCACACGGCCAGAGCGTCGGCAACGTCGCCCGCGACCTCGCGGAGTCCACCGGCGCCGAGCTCATCGAGATCCCCCCGGACGTCACCGAACGCGACATGGACGTCCCGCTCTCCGACCTCGGTCGGGAGCAGGCCGCCACCTTCGGCCGCTGGCTCGCCGAGCAGGACTGGGAGCCCGACTCGTCGTCTCCTCCCCCTACCTGCGCGCGCAGCAGACGACCCGGCTGCTCCTCGACGCCTCAGGCCTGACCGAGCTGCGGGTGCGCACCGACGAGCGGCTGCGCGAGCGCGAGCTCGGCGTCCTCGACCTCCTGACGCGCCACGGTGTCGCCTCGCGCTTTCCCGAGGAGGAGGAGCGACGCCGGCGGCTCGGCAAGTTCTTCCACCGGCCCCCCGGCGGGGAGAGCTGGGCCGACACCGGGCTGCGCCTGCGCAGCTGGCTGCGGGACGTCTCGCTGGAGCACGACGGACGGCGGGTGCTCGTCGTCGCCCACGAGGTCGTCGTCCTCATGCTTCGGTACGTCGTCGAGGGGCTCACCGAGCGGGAGATCCTCGCGGTCAACCGGGCCACCGACGTGGCCAACTGCTCGCTGACGAGCTTCGAGAGCACCGGCTCCCACCTCGAGCTCACCCGCTTCGACCACCGGCACGGTCGCCGCCCCTGACGGCCGACTGTGGCGCCCTCCCGCACGGTACCGGGGCTGTCGGTGGCCACGGCTACGGTCCCGGGCATGGCGAAGGGCACCCCGAGGGACCGCAACGACTTCCGCTGCGCCGAGTGCGGCTGGACCGCACCGAAGTGGGTCGGCCGGTGCGGCGAGTGCCAGGCGTGGGGCACCGTCGAGCAGGTCGGCCTGCCGCGCGGGGCGGCCTCGGTCGCCGCCGTCGTCCCGCAGTCCTCGGTGGCCAGGCCCATCGTCCACGTCGACGTCGAGGCGGCGCGCGCTCGCCCCACGGGGGTGGGCGAGCTCGACCGCGTCCTCGGCGGCGGGCTGGTCCCCGGCGGGGTCGTCCTCCTCGCCGGGGAACCGGGCGTCGGCAAGTCGACGCTGCTCCTCGAGGTCGCCGCACGCAACGCCGGGCCGTCCTCCCGCACGCTCTACGTCACCGGTGAGGAGTCCGCCGCTCAGGTGCGCCTGCGGGCCGGGCGGATCGGGGCGCTGGACCCGCACCTGTTCCTCGCCGCCGAGAACGACCTCGCGACGATCCTCGGCCAGGTCGAGGCGGTCGAGCCGACGCTCGTCGTGCTCGACAGCGTCCAGACCGTCGCCAGCGCCGACGTCGACGGGTCCGCGGGGGGGGTCACCCAGGTCAAGGCCGTCACCGCAGCGCTCGTCCGGGTGGCCAAGGAGCGCAACATCTCGATGCTGCTCGTCGGTCACGTCACCAAGGACGGCTCCATCGCCGGGCCCAGGGTGCTCGAGCACCTCGTCGACGTCGTCTTGTCCTTCGAGGGCGAGCGACATTCCCAGCTACGGATGGTCCGCGCGGTGAAGAACCGCTACGGCGCGGTCGACGAGGTGGGCTGCTTCGAGCTGCACGACGCCGGGATCACCGGGCTCGTCGACCCCAGCGGGCTGTTCCTCAGCAGGCACCTGCACCCCGTGTCGGGCACGTGCATCACCGTGACGATGGAGGGGCGTCGCCCGCTCGTCGCCGAGGTGCAGGCGCTCGTCACCCCGAGCCAGGCACCGGCGCCCCGCCGGGCCACGAGCGGCCTCGACGCCCAACGGGTCGCCATGGTCCTCGCGGTCCTCGAGCGTCGAGGCAGGATTCCGTTCAGCCGGAGCGAGGTCTACGCCGCGACCGTCGGGGGGGTGAAGATCGCCGATCCCGGCGCCGACCTCGCCCTCGCCCTCGCCCTGGCGGGGGCCGCGCACGACCGGGCCCTGCCGCCCCAGGTCGTGGCCATCGGGGAGGTCGGGCTCGCCGGCGAGGTCCGCCACGTCAGCGGGATCGGCCGACGGCTCGCAGAGGCCGCCCGGCTGGGCTTCGACCTCGCGCTCGTACCCCGCGAGAGCGGGGTGGCGCCGGAGGGGCTGCACCTCGCCGAGGTCTCCCACGTCGGGCAGGCCCTCGAGCTCTTCGAGCGGATCGTCACCGGCTGAGGGGGAGTCAGCAGGCGCGCCGGCGACGAGCCGGGTGACTCGGCGCGACCGCGAGGTGACACGGTGAGCTCCCGGACGAGACGGGACAGAGCACCCCACCGCATACACTCCCCCCAGCAACCGTGCGAGGAGGTCGGGTGGCACCCAGCGATCGGTCGGCCACAGGCGTCGACCGTGACGAGTTGCTGCGCGCCACCCTCGCCAGGGTGGCGCCCGGCACCCCCCTTCGCGACAGCCTCGAGCGCATCCTCCGCGGCAACACCGGCGCCCTCGTCGTCCTCGGCTGGGACAAGACCGTCGAGGGCATCTGCACCGGCGGCTTCACCCTCGACGTCGAGTTCTCCTCGACCCGGCTGCGCGAGCTGGCGAAGATGGACGGCGCCTGCGTGCTCGACTCCGGCGCCGGCCGGATCGTCCGGGCGGCCTGCCAGCTCGTCCCCGACGCCAGCATCCACACCGACGAGTCCGGCACCCGCCACCGCACTGCCGAACGAGTAGCCAAGCAGACCGGGTACCCGGTCATCTCGGTCAGCCAGTCGATGAAGATCGTCGCGGTCTATGTCGCCGGTCGGCGCTGGGTGCTCGAGGACTCGAGCGCGATCCTCTCGCGCGCCAACCAGGCCCTCGCCACCCTCGAGCGCTACAAGATGCGCCTGGACGAGGTCTCAGGAACCCTCTCGGCGCTCGAGATCGAGGATCTCGTCACGGTCCGCGACGTCAGCGCGGTCAGCCAGCGCCTGGAGATGGTCCGCCGGATCGCCAGTGAGATCGAGGGGTACGTCGTCGAACTCGGCACCGACGGCCGCCTGCTCTCGCTCCAGCTCGACGAGCTCGTCGCCGGCGTCGAGGCCGAGCGCGAGCTCATCGCCCGCGACTACCTGCCCGACTCCAAGGGCCGCAAGCACCGCACCGTCCCGGACGTCCTCGCCGACCTCGACGCGCTCACCGCCGCCGAGATGCTCGACCTCGGCACCGTCGCCAAGGCGCTCGGCCACGCGTCGAGCGTCGAGTCCCTCGAGACGGCGATCAGCCCCCGCGGCTACCGCCTGCTCGCCAAGGTGCCGCGGCTGCCACCGCTCGTCGTCGAGCGGCTCGTCGAGCACTTCGGCACGCTGCAGAAGCTCCTTGCGGCGAACGTCGATGACCTCCAGGCCGTCGAGGGCGTCGGCGACAGCCGAGCCCGCACCGTGCGCGAGGGGCTGTCCCGCCTTGCGGAGTCCTCGATCCTCGAGCGGTACGTCTGAGGCTGCGTCGACCCCGCCTCGCTCCTCGCGGTCGGACCGACGGCTGCCCTACGGTGCCGTCCTGAGCACACCGGACGCCACGACCGACACGCCGCAGGTCCCGGCGAGCCGCCTCGGGTCGACGACGAGGACCGGGCGCCCGTCGGAGTCCTGGCGCACCTCGACGACGTAGTCGGGCAGCCCCTCCGGCGAGCCGCCCCGCGCCGCGGGCAACGTCTCGCCGTCAAGCACCTCGAGCACCTCGTCGACGACGAGCCCCAGCCCGCCGCTCGGCGAGGGGACACCGTCGTCGACGAGCCGCTCGAGCGGTGCGGTCCCGGCCCGGCGCCCAGCCAGCACGAGGACGTCCCCCGTGCCGCTGCGCGAGGACACCGGGCGCGGGTCGGCGACGGGCAGGGGCTCCCCGCGCAGGTCGAGCAGCCCGACGACGGGCGGCACGGCGCCCAGCAGCGGCTCGACGCCGCGGCCGCGCACCACCTCGCGCACGTCCTCCAGCGGGCAGGCATGGACCCGTCCGGCGAGCCGGAAGGTCACGTACCCCATGCTCACGACGGTCCGTCCCCTCGGGCGCTGCGCCGCGCGAGGTGCTCGCAGAGCGCGACGAGCTCGTCGACACCACGGCCATCGAGGATGTCCCCGAGCGCTTCGGGGGTCACCTGGCGCAGCGTCTGTGCGGCCAGCCGGTACTCCCGGGCGGCAGCGCTGGCGTAGCCCAGCCGGTCCTGCGCGCCGGCGAGAAGGAAGTGCGCGTCGCCGGCGTCGGGGTTGAGGTACGCCGCCTTGCGCAACGGCACGAGCGCCTCGGAGTCGCGGTTGAGCGTGATGAGCGCGTGGCCCTCGACGACGTAGGCGGCGGCCAGCGTGGGCTCGGCGGCTGCCGCGCGAGAGGCGAGCAGGGCCGCCTCCGCGTACCGGCCCCCGGCCAGCGCGGCGCGGGCGCCCTCGAGCTGGTCCTGCGGTGTCCGAGGCTGCGCGTCGGCGTCCGGGCCGCGGCGCGGGCTGCCGAAGGAGGCAACCTGCTCGACGTCGACGCCGACCTCAGGACGCCGTTGTCTCGGCGCCGCTCCGTCGCGGCGACCCACCCCGGACGGTCCGGCCTCCCCGGGCCGTGACGCCGCAGCGGCATCCCCAGGCCGCGACACCGCAGCGGCACCCGTCGTCCGCCCAGCGCGCTGACCCGGCACGTCACGCTGGGAGGGCGAGGCCCCGCGGGCACGGTCCAGCCTGCGGTAGACGAAGGCGTCACCGACGGGGACGAGCTCGAAGTCGTCGCTGAGCTGCCAGAGCGACTCCGCATGTCCGAGGACGAGGAACCCTCCTGGCGCGATGACCTCGTGCAGGCGCGCCATGAGCGCCACCGTCGTCGCCCGGTCGAAGTAGATGGTGACGTTGCGGCAGAGGAGGAGGTCGACCGACGCCGGCGCGAGCGGGGGCGCGTCGACGGCGAGGTTGTGCACGGCGAGACCCACGAGCGCGCGCACCGGCTCGCGCACCGACCAGCCGTCGGCCTCGCGCTCCAGCCAACGCTCACGGTCGGCGGGCGCGGCCATCATGACCGAGCGCGCCCCGAACCGGCCCATGCGGGCGGTGCGGACGGCGGACGCCGAGATGTCGGTGCCGAGCACCCGAGCCCGGCGGGGGGCGTCATGGCCGAGGAGGTCGAGGAGCAGCATGGCCAGCGTGTAGGGCTCCTCGCCGGTCGAGCACCCCGCGCTCCACACCGTGAGCGGCCGTCGGGCACCGGTGCGACCGCCGTCGGAGTCACGCCGCAGCAGCCGCGGCAGCACGACCCGGCGCAGCGCGTCGATCTGCGGGGGGTTGCGGAAGAAGTGCGTCTCCCCGATGGTCACCGCGTCGAGCAGCCGTCTGCGGGCGGAGGACCGGGCCGCGCAGTCCGAGCCCGGCTCGAAGAGCATTCGCACGAGGGCGTCGGAGTCCGGGAGGCCGCAGGCCTGGGCCGCCTCGTCGACCGCGACCGACAGGGCCGGACGCCGGGAGTCCTCGAAGGCCAGGCCGGAGGTGCGGGTGAGGTAGCTGCGCAGGCGTTCGGCGTCGACGTCACTCAGCACGGCACACCTACGACCGGGTCCGGCACCGTGCACGCCGCGACGATGGCCGGTGCGACGTCGGGCAGCGCGAGCAGCGCAGCGGCCGCTCCTGCGGCCTGGGCCGCGCGCGGCATGCCGAAGACCGCGCTCGTGGCCTCGTCCTGCGCGTACGTCAGCGCCCCTGCCGCGTGCATGGCCCCGAGCCCACGGGCGCCGTCGCGGCCCATCCCGGTGAGCAGCACCCCGACCGCCCGCGACCGGCAGACCGCGGCGACGCTGTCGAGGGCGACGTCGATGCTCGGCACGTGGAACTGCCCAGGGAGAGTGTCGTGGAGCTCGACGACGAGCCCCGGCGCCACCGTGACGTTCCTGCCGGACGGCGCGACCGCCACCTCGCCCGCACGCAGGCGCCGGCCCTCGACAGCCACGACGACCCGCAGGTCGGTGCCGGAGTCCAGCCACTGAGCCAGGCCGAGGATGAACCCCTCGGCCATGTGCTGGACGACGAGGACGGGGACGGCGAAGTCACCGGGCAGCACGGCGAGGATCGCCGCGAGGGCCGGTGGTCCACCGGTCGAGGCGCCGATCGCGACCAGCCGCGGCAGCAGCAGCATGCCTGGCGCGGCGACGGATGGGACGCCGGGGACGGCCGGGACGACGCCGGGGACGGCCGCAGCGGCGTGCTCCTCAGCTGTGCGCGCAGCGGGACCCGCCTGGGACGGCAGGTGGGCCCGGGGATGCCGGATCACCCGCGCGCCCGCAGCCCCGGTGACCCCGCTGCGCAGGCGCTGCTCCCACGGGAGGTCGCTGGCGCACGCCGCCACGACGACGTCGACGGCTCCGGCCGCATAGGCGTCGGTCACCGGGGCGGTGTCGGCCGCGAGGCCACCCGCGGCGCAGACGACAGGGGTGGGCGCCGCCGCCATGACGAGCTCGACCGCCGCCAGCCCGCTCCGCGGGTCAGCGAGGTCGACGACGACGACGTCCGGCTCGTGCCGGGCCACCTCACCGACGACGCCGTCCGGACCGCGGAGCACTCCCACGACCTCCGCCGCGGCGGGTGCCGCCTCGAGCACGGCCCGCAGCCGGTCGCCCCTGGTCGTCGTGGCGGCCACGACGACGACGCGCGGCCTGGCACGCCACCGATCGGGCTGGGTCAACGCGGGCTCCTGGGTCCGGGCAGGGCGAGCACGGTACGCACGCATGCCGCACCGACTGTTCCGTCGTCCTGCCAGGTGCCGGACTTGAGTGCGCCGATCGGGGCACCAGGGCGCGTCTCAGGAAAGGGCGAACACGGTGCGCGGGCTCGTCACCCCGCCCGCGTCGCCCACGACGACGTAGGTGCCCGGCCCGGCAGCGGGGCGGCCTTTGGGGCAGCCGGGCGCGGTGAGCTTCCGGGACCACGTCACGGTCATGCTCACCGAGGTGCCCGGGGCGAGCCGGCGCACCGAGGAGGCTCCGCCTGGCTGGCAGTCGTCGGAGGACCACACGCGCGCCCCGCCCGAGGTCACCGTGAGCGAGAGCGCCTTCGCCCCGACGTCACGCCGGCAGGGCACCGTGCCCGTGTTGCGCACCTTGAGGGTGAGAGTCGGTCGGACCCCCGCGGGGTACCGGGTCGCGTCGGTCGTCACCGTCACCGCGACGGCCGAGTCGGGGCACAGCGGCGCCTCGGCCGGCGGGGTGGAGGCCACCGTGGTCGACGGCTTCGGCCCGGGGCTCGACGCGGCCGTCGGTCCGGCGGTGCTCGACGGCTTCGGGCCGCCCGAGGCGGTGCTCGCGGTGCCGCCGCCGCCCGGCCACAGCCACCGCAGGAGGAGGACGACGGCCAGCACGAGAAGGAGCACGAGCGCGCGGCGGGTCCAGTACACGGACGCCGGCAGAGGTCCGGCCGGTCTCCGCAGCGTCCCCACGCCCCCACCGTACGCAGGCCGGGCGGGGGGCCGCTCTCGGCACGCCGATCATCCCCGCGCCTGGCACGATTCCCCCGTGTCCGCAGCTCCCGACGCCGCAGGGCGCCTGGTCGCCGACGTCCTCGCCTGGTACGAGCCGGCGGCCCGCGACCTGCCGTGGCGCCGGGCGGGCACGACCCCCTGGGGGGTGCTCGTCAGCGAGGTCATGGCCCAGCAGACGCCGGTCGCCCGGGTCGCGCCCGTGTGGTCGGCCTGGCTGCAGCGGTGGCCTGACCCCGCCGCGCTGGCGGCGGAGCCCAGCGGCGAGGCCATCCGGGCCTGGGGTCGGTTGGGCTACCCGCGACGGGCGCTGCGGCTGCACGCCTGCGCGGTGCAGATCACCGAGCGGCACGGCGGGGTGGTGCCGAGCGCGCACGCCGACCTGCTGGCGCTGCCGGGGATCGGGGCCTACACCGCCGCCGCTGTGGCGTCCTTCGCGTTCGGGCAGCGGCACGTGGTCCTCGACACCAACGTCCGGCGCGTCCTTGCCCGGACGCTGGGTGGGTGCGCCGGCCCACCGGCCTCACTTGGCGTGCCGGAGGTGCGCCGGGCCGCCGAGGTCCTGCCCGACGACGACGCCGACGCGGTCCGGTGGGCCGTGGCGTCGATGGAGCTCGGAGCGCTCGTCTGCACCGCTCGCGCCCCCCGCTGCGGCTTCTGCCCGGTCGCGGCGTCCTGCCGGTGGAGGGCGGCGGGCTACCCCGCGTCGGACGCGCCCTCGCGGCGACCGCAGGCGTTCGCCGGGACCGACCGCCAGGTGCGCGGCATCCTCCTCGCGGCCCTGCGCGCCTCGAGCGAGCCGATGGCGGCCGACGAGCTCGAGGGGCTGTGGGCCGACGACGAGCAGCGCCGCCGGGCCCTGGGCGGCCTCGTCGCCGATGGGCTTGTCGAGCCGCTCCCCGGCGCGCGGTACGCCCTGCCCCGCTGAGCGGCGGGCGCCGGCGCCACGACGCGCCACGACGAGGGCCGACCCGCTGGTGCGGGTCGGCCCTGTCGCGCGCGGCGGTGGCGGCGGGTGCTACTCCGTGCCCGCCGTGGCGACCGGCGGGGAGTCCGGCAGCGCGGCCTTGGCCTCGCCGGTGAAGGTGAACTTCGCCGTCTCGCCGGTGCCCTCGACGCCGACGACGATGATCTGCCCCGGCGTGATCTCGCCGAAGAGGATCTTCTCGGAGAGGGCGTCCTCGATCTCGCGGGTGATCGTGCGGCGCAGCGGACGAGCCCCGAGGACGGGGTCGTAGCCACGGGTCGCCAGGAGCGACTTGGCCTCGGCGGTGAGCTCGAGAGCCATGTCCTGGTTGTGCAGCCGCTCGTCGAGCTTGGCCAGCATGAGGTCGACGATCAGGATGATCTCGGCCTGGCTGAGCTGGTGGAACACGACGATGTCGTCGATGCGGTTGAGGAACTCGGGCCGGAAGTGCTGCTTGAGCTCGTCCTGGACCTTGGCCTTCATCCGCTCGTAGCCGGTGGCGGTGTCACCGGTGGCGGCGAAACCGAGGTTGAAGCCCTTGGAGATGTCCCGCGTACCGAGGTTCGTCGTCATGATGATGACGGTGTTCTTGAAGTCGACGACACGGCCCTGGGAATCCGTGAGGCGACCGTCCTCGAGGATCTGCAGCAGCGAGTTGAAGATGTCCGGGTGGGCCTTCTCGACCTCGTCGAAGAGGACGACGGAGAACGGCTTCCGGCGCACCTTCTCGGTGAGCTGGCCGCCCTCGTCGTAACCGACATATCCGGGCGGGGAGCCGAACAGCCGGGAGACCGTGTGCCTCTCGGAGAACTCGCTCATGTCGAGGGAGATGAGCGCGTCCTCGTCACCGAAGAGGAACTCGGCGAGGGTCTTGGACAGCTCGGTCTTCCCGACACCCGAGGGCCCCGCGAAGATGAACGAGCCACCGGGACGCTTGGGGTCCTTGAGCCCGGCGCGGGTGCGGCGGATCGACTGGGACAGTGCCTTGATCGCCTGCTCCTGGCCGATGACCCGCCGGTGAAGCTCGCTCTCCATGCGCAGGAGCCGAGAGGTCTCCTCCTCGGTGAGCTTGAAGACGGGGATCCCCGTGGCGGTGGCGAGGACCTCGGCGATGAGGTCCTCGTCGACCTCGGCCACGACGTCCATGTCGCCGGCCTTCCACTGCTTCTCGCGCTCGGCCTTCTCGGCGAGCAGGGTCTTCTCGCGGTCGCGCAGGCTGGCGGCCTTCTCGAAGTCCTGCGCGTCGATCGCGCTCTCCTTCTCACGGCGGACGGCGGCGATGCGCTCGTCGTACTCGCGGAGATCCGGCGGGGCGGTCATCCGGCGGATGCGCATGCGGGAGCCGGCCTCGTCGATGAGGTCGATCGCCTTGTCGGGGAGGAACCGGTCGCTGACGTAGCGGTCGGCGAGGGTGGCCGCAGCCACGAGTGCGGCGTCGGTGATCGAGACGCGGTGGTGGGCCTCGTAGCGGTCGCGGAGGCCCTTGAGGATCTCGATGGTGTGGGCGAGCGTCGGCTCGTTGACCTGGATCGGCTGGAACCGGCGCTCGAGCGCGGCGTCCTTCTCGAGGTGCTTGCGGTACTCGTCGAGGGTCGTCGCACCGATGGTCTGGAGCTCACCGCGGGCCAGCATGGGCTTGAGGATGCTGGCGGCGTCGATCGCGCCCTCGGCGGCGCCCGCACCGACGAGCGTGTGCAGCTCGTCGATGAACAGGATGATGTCGCCGCGCGTGCGGATCTCTTTGAGGACCTTCTTCAGCCGCTCCTCGAAGTCGCCGCGGTAGCGGCTGCCAGCCACGAGAGCGCCGAGGTCGAGGGTGTAGAGCTGCTTGTCCTTGAGGGTCTCGGGGACCTCTCCCTTGACGATGGCCTGGGCGAGCCCCTCGACGACGGCCGTCTTGCCGACGCCGGGCTCCCCGATGAGCACCGGGTTGTTCTTCGTGCGGCGGGAGAGCACCTGCATGACCCGCTCGATCTCTTTCTCACGACCGATGACGGGGTCGAGCTTGCCCTCGCGCGCAGCCTGGGTGAGGTTGCGGCCGAACTGGTCGAGGACGAGCGAGGTCGACGGCGTGCCCTCGGCCGGTCCGCCGGCGGTGGCGGTCTCCTTGCCCTGGTAGCCCGAGAGGAGCTGGATGACCTGCTGGCGCACCCGGTTGAGGTCGGCGCCGAGCTTGACGAGCACCTGGGCGGCAACGCCCTCTCCCTCGCGGATGAGCCCGAGGAGGATGTGCTCGGTGCCGATGTAGTTGTGGCCGAGCTGGAGGGCCTCGCGCAGGCTCAGCTCGAGGACCTTCTTGGCCCGGGGGGTGAAGGGGATGTGCCCGCTCGGGGCCTGCTGGCCCTGGCCGATGATCTCCTCGACCTGCTGGCGCACCGCCTCGAGGGAGATGCCGAGGCTCTCCAACGCCTTGGCGGCGACGCCCTCACCCTCATGGATCAGCCCGAGGAGGATGTGCTCGGTGCCGATGTAGTTGTGGTTGAGCATCCGGGCCTCTTCTTGGGCCAGGACGACGACGCGCCGGGCGCGGTCGGTAAACCTCTCGAACATGTCGCTCCTCGGAGCGGTCGGGCGGGCTAGGAGGTTTCCTCACCCGTCCTTCCGCATGCTAGCCCGGTGGCGGCGAGCCGCCCTGGGGATCATGGTCCACCGCCGGGATCGGAGGTGTCCGCACGTGGTGTCCAACGGCCCCGGCGGACCCTCGTGTTCCGCCGTCGCAGAACACGCGGATCCGCCGCTAGCGAACACCTGCCGGCTGCAGCCCGGGAGCGGGCCTCGGTCAGTCCTCGGCGTGGGCCGCCTGGTACTTCTCGACGAGCGAGGACGAGAGCCGGCCGCGGTCGTTGACCGCGATCCCCTGCTCGCGGGCCCAGGCCCGGATCGCCCCGGTGTCGTTGCCGCTGCCCGCGGTGGAGCGGCCGCGGGTGGACCGCTGCGGCCGGCTCCCCGAGCCGGCCGACCCGCTTCGCCCGCTGACCCGACGCCCCGCCCCGACGTAGGAGGCCATCGCGTCACGCAGCTCGGCGGCGTGGCTCTTGGTGAGGTCGATCTCGTACGTGACGCCGTCGAGGGCGAATGTCACGGTCTCGTCTGCGGGCCCGCCGTCGATGTCGTCGACGAGCATGACCTGGACCTTCTGGGCCACGGGTGGGTTCCTCTCGCGCATGTGCAATGCATTCGCCGATGACGTCGCTTGATTCCGCGAATGGTCGCGTGCCGACGCGCCGAATACCCCCAGTCAACTGCTCCGGAGACGAAAGGGCAAGACGACCCGCCTCAGGCGCTCGCCATCTCCGGCAATTCCTCGGGCGCATCCGCGGTACGGGTCGCCGTGATCTGGCGTCGTGCGTTCTCGACGACGACCGCGGCGACAAGAATGGCGGCGGCGACGATTCCGTCGAGCCACCAGTGATTCCCCGTGATGACGACGACGTAGACGGTGAGGACCGGGTGGAGCAAGACCCACCAGCGGTGGCGGCTCGGGCTCGCGACGATGACGACGTAGGCGACGAGGAACGCCCAGCCCATGTGCACCGACGGCATCGCCGAGAGCTGGTCGGCGACCGCCATCCCCACGCGCCCGCCGTAGATCGACTGGTTGAACAGGACCCCGGTGTCGACGAAGCCGAGATCCGGCAGGAGCCGGGGCGGGGCGACCGGCGCGAGCTGGACGACGAGGCAGCCCGCCGTCAGCCAGACGACGATGGAGCGGCCCCAGCCGTAGCGCTCCGGGTGGCGCAGGTACAGCCACGCGAGGAACACCATCATCGAGTTGAAGTGCACGTAGTAGTAGAAGAGGTTCGCCGACCTCAGCAGCGTCGGGTTGCCCAGGACCTGACGCTGCAGGGTGACCTCGCTGGGCAGGTGCATCGCCTGCTGGACGTCGGCGATCCGGTGCGCGCGGGTGAATGCTGCCTGCTCCGACCCGCCGAGGGAGGCCTTGCCGGCGATCTGCCACAGGGCGAAGAGGCCGGCGACGATGGAGGCCTCACGGGCGATGCGGCCGAGCACCCGGGCCCGCCGTCCGCCCCACCGCTCGAGGGCGAGCCCACCGGCGAGCAGGCACAGCGCGAGGACCGACGCCCCCACCCACCCCAGCATGCGCACCGGACGAGTGTGCCGTACGCCGGCGCCGTCCGACGAACGCCCCGGCGGCGGTCGATGCCGCGCCAGCTGCTCAGAGGAGCAGGAGCATCCGGGTGTTGCCGAGGGTGTTGGGCTTCACCCGCTCGAGGTCGAGGAACTCGGCGACACCCTCGTCGTAGGACTGAAGGAGCTGCTCGAAGACCTCGTGCGGCACGGGTGCGCCCTCGATCTCGACGAAGCCGCGCGCTGCGAAGAACACCGTCTCGAAGGTGAGGCAGAAGACCCTGGCCACGCCGAGGGCCCGCGCCTGCTCGAGCAGGCGGTCGAGCAGCGCGCCGCCGACCCCCTGCGAGCGGACCGCCGGGTCGACCGCCAGCGTGCGGACCTCGGCGAGGTCCTCCCACAGGACGTGGAGCGCGCCGCAGCCGACGACCTCGCCGTCGAGCTCGGCGACCCAGAACTCCGGCACGTCCTCGTAGAGCGTCACCGTCGCCTTGCTCAGGAGGATCCGGTCAGGGGCGTAGGTGTCGACGAGCCGGCGGATCACCCGGACGTCGGCGGTACGCGCGCGCCGCAGCACCGGCGCCAGGTCCGGGACGGCGCCGACCGCAAGGCCCCGCGCCGGGGGCGCCATCACTGCTCCGGGCGCACCAGCGGGAAGAGCACCGTCTCGCGGATGCTCCGGCCGGTGAGCAGCATGAGCAGCCGGTCGACGCCCATGCCCATGCCTCCCGACGGCGGCATGGCGTACTCGAGCGCCCGGAGGAAGTCCTCGTCGAGGTCCATCGCCTCGGTGTCGCCGCCGGCCGCGAGCAGCGACTGCGCGGTGAGGCGGCTGCGCTGCTCCACGGGGTCGACGAGCTCGGAGTACGCCGTCCCGATCTCGGAGCCGAACGCGACGAGGTCCCAGCGCTCGGCCATCCGCGGGTCGACCCGGTGCGCCCGGGTGAGCGGGGAGACCTCGGTGGGGAAGTCGGTGTAGAACGTCGGGCTCACGGTGCGGTCCTCGAGCAGGTGCTCGTAGAGCTCGAGGACGAGCTGGCCGCGGCTCCACGCCGGGTCGTAGGCGATCCCCGCGGAGCCGGCGAGCTCGCGCAGCCGCGCGGGCGTCGTGTCGTTGTCGACGACCTCGCCGAGCGCGGCCGAGAGGCCGTCGTTGACGCTGACGACCGGCCACTCGCCGCCGATGTCGTGCTCGACCTCGCCCTCGGGCCCTGCGTGACGGACGACGGTGCCCCCGAGGGCGTCGGTCGCGGCCTGCTGGACGGTGCGCTGGGTGAGGTGACGCATCGTCGTGTAGTCGCCGTAGGCCTCATAGGCCTCGAGCATCGTGAACTCGGGGTTGTGCGAGGAGTCGGCGCCCTCGTTGCGGAAGCTCCGGTTGATCTCGAAGACCTTCTCGACCCCGCCGACGACAAGGCGCTTGAGGTAGAGCTCGGGGGCGATCCGGAGGAAGAGGTCGAGATCGTAGGCGTTGATGTGGGTCGTGAACGGGCGTGCGTTGGCCCCGCCGTGGACGGTCTGGAGCATCGGCGTCTCGACCTCGACGAAGCCCCGCGACGTCAGCGTCTCGCGCACCGAGCGCACGGCGTCTGCCCGCAGCCGCAGCATCCGGTGGGCGTCCGGGTTGACGATGAGGTCGACGTAGCGCTGGCGCACCCGGGCCTCGACGTCGGCGAGCCCCTTGTGCTTGTCGGGCAGCGGGCGCAGGCACTTGGCGGTGATCGCCCACGAGTCGGCGAGGACCGAGAGCTCGCCGCGCTTGGAGGTGATGACCTCGCCCTCGACGCCGACGTGGTCGCCGAGGTCGACGTCGGCCTTCCACCGGGCCAGCGACTCCTCGCCCACCCGGTCGAGGCTGAGCATGACCTGCAGCTCGCCGGTGCCGTCGCGAAGCGTTGCGAAGCACAGCTTGCCTCCGGCACGGGAGAGGACGACCCGGCCGACGACGCCGACCCGCTCGCCCGTCGCGACGTCGACCGCGAGGTCGGGGTGCGCTTCACGGACCTCGGCGGCCGTCGCCGTGCGGGGGAAGCCCACGGGGTAGGGGTCGATGCCCTCGGCACGCATCCGGTCGAGCTTCGCGCGCCGGACCCTGACCTGCTCGGGGAGGTCGTCCGGGGTCGCGGCGGTGCTGCTGGGCTCGTCGGTCACGACGGAGAAGGCTACCGGGGTGCGCCGGGATGCGCCGGCGCCCCGGCCTGGGCGACCGGCTCGCGGGACGGGCACGCCGAGCTCGTCCCGAGGGCAGCGCCTCAGACGGCGACCAGCTCCGCCACGTTCGGCTCGTGCTGCGGTGCGCGCAGCTCGTCGATGCGGACCAGGGCGACGCCAGCGATGACGACGACCCCGCCGAGCACCTGCAGCGGCGCCGGCAGCTGGCCGAGGAGGACCCAGGCGAAGAGGACGGCGAAGAGCACCTCGGCCAGACCGACGAACGACGACAGCTTGGCGCCGAGCATCCGCGCGGCACCGATGCCCGACACGTAGGCGAAGGCCGCGGCCACGAGGCTGAGCCCGAGGACGGGCAGGACCCAGCTGACCTGCTGGCCGGCGAAGGTCACCCGAGACGTCGTCGCCGTGAACCGCAGGACGCCGACAGCCGCGAGGCCGGCCAGCGTGACGGCGCCGACGCACATGCCGGCCCACGCCATGACGACCGGTGGTACGTCGTCCTCGCCCCCGGCGGAGAGGACGAAGTACACGGCGAGGCCGCACGCAGCCCCGAGACCGTAGAGGACGCCGACGAGGTCGACCCGCACGGAGCCGGTGACGTCGAGCACGAGGGCGAGACCGACGACGGCGAGCGCAGCCCCGACGACGGTGAGCCGCCTGGGCCGGTGCCCGTGGCGCAGCCACATCCAGCCGACGACGAGGACCGTCCCGCTGTACTCGAGCAGCAGGGCGACACCGACGCTGAGGTGCGAGACGGCGTTGAAGTAGAACAGCTGGGCCCCGGCGACGGCCGCGAGGCCGTAGAGCCCGATCGCCGTAGAGCTGCGGCGCAGCTGTGCCCACTCGCCGCGCAGGGCAACCACCGCGAACGGCGTGAGGACGACGGCGGCGATGGTGAGCCGAGCGATGACCGCGGCCGCGGGGCTCCAGCCCGCTGCGATGAGCCCGGAGGCGAAGACGCCGGAGGTGCCGAAGCTCGCCGCAGAGAGCATCGCGAGCGTAAGACCCGCTCGGGCGCTGTGACGGCGGTGCATGGAGGGCTCCTTGTAGCCAGGGGGCTGACGTAAGGAGCGTGCGGCGCTTATGCTCCTGACGACGACGGTAGGCGCCCCGGTGAAAGGAGTCAAGCCGATGTTTGCCCATGACACCGAGTCGGCGCTCGCAGCCGCGGCCGCGCTCGTCAACACCGCTCACGAGACCCCCGACGGCCTGGCCGGCATCGACGCGCTCGAGGCCTTCGTCGACGCCTGGCGCTGGACCGGTGACCGCGCCCATGACGCCGCCGAGCTGCACGCCGTCCGCGCGCTGCGCCCACGGCTCGAGGCGCTCTGGCACGCCGACGAGGACACCGCCGTCGAGACGGTGAACACGCTGCTGCGCGAGTGCGACGCGCTGCCGCAGCTGGTGCGCCACGACGGCTGGGACTACCACCTCCACGCGACGCCCCCGGACGCGCCGCTGGCCGCACGGATGGCGGTCGAGGCTGCCATGGCGCTGACCGACGTCATCCGGGTCAACGCGCTGGACCGGCTACGGGTGTGCGCGGCCGCAGACTGCCGCGACGTCATGGTCGACCTGTCGACGAACCGGTCGCGGCGCTTCTGCGACTCCACGTGCGCCAACCGGATCAACGTCGCCGCCTTCCGGGCGCGCCGCTCAGCGGGCTGACGCACCCGCCGAGGGCATCACCACGGGTGCGGCCTCTGGCGTCAGCAGGGATGGGTCGCGGCGCATCGGGGTGTGCGGGATGCCGTCCTCGACGAACCCCTCGCCTGCGACGGCGAACCCGAACCGCTCGTAGAAGGCGACGAGGTAGGTCTGCGCGTCGAGCACCGAGGGGCGGACGTCGACCTCGGCCAGGGCGCGGTCCATGAGCGCCGCACCGACGCCGTGGTGGCGCCATCCGGCGTCGGTGCAGACCCGGCCTACCCGCACGCTGCCGTCGGGCTCGGCCAGCAACCGCGTCGTGCCGACGACGAGCCCGTCGGCTGCGGTTGCGACGAGGTGCACCGTGCCGGGCTCCAGGTCCCTGGCGTCGACGTCGAGGTACGGGCACTCCTGCTCGACGACGAACACGGCGCACCGCAGCATGAGGATGGCGTGCAGCGTGCGGGAGTCGACCTGCGATGCCGCCACGGCGCGGACCGCGATGTCGCCACCCTGCTCAGCCACGGATGTTGCGCTCGTAGACGAGCCGCAGCCCGATGAGGGTGAGCCACGGCTCGTGCCGGTCGAGGGTCTCGGCCTCGGCGATGACGAGGGGGGCGAGCCCGCCGGTGGCGATGACGGTGACGGAGTCCTCCGCACCGGGGGCCAGCTCGCGTCTCATCGCCGTGACGAGGCCGTCGACCTGCCCGGCGAAGCCGAAGACGATCCCCGACTGCAGCGCCTCGACGGTGTTCTTGCCGATGACCGAGCGCGGCCGGGTGATCTCGACCTTCTGCAGCTGCGCCCCCCGCAGGCCGAGGGCGTCGACCGAGATCTCGATCCCCGGGGCGATCGCCCCCCCGAGGTACTCCCCCTTGGCAGAGACGGCGTCGAACGTCGTCGCCGTCCCGAAGTCGACGACGATGGCCGGCCCGCCGACGAGGTGGACGGCGGCGACCGCGTTGACCACCCGGTCGGTGCCGACCTCGCGAGGGTTGTCGGTGAGCACCGGGACGCCGGTCTTGACCCCCGGCTCGACGACGACGTGGGGGACGTGGTCGTGGTAGCGCTCGAGCATCCCGCGCATCTCGCGCAGCACCGAGGGCACCGTGGAGCACAGGGCGACGCCGGTGACGAGCGTTCCGCCGGGGTGCTGGGCCAGCATCGAGGCGACGGTGATCGCCGTCTCGTCCGCGGTCCGCCGCGCGTCGGTGCGCATCCGCCAGTGCTCGAGGAGCTCCTCGCCCTCGAACAGGCCGAGGACGGTCTGGGTGTTGCCGACGTCGATCGTGAGCAGCATCAGCGGGCCCTGTGCTCGGCGCGGTGGTCAGGACGGCGGAGGTCGGGGTCGGCGTGGAGGTCCAGGCCGATGTCGAGCACCGGCGCGGAGTGGGTGAGCGCGCCGACGGCGATGTAGTCGACGCCGGTGGCGGCGACCTCGGGGGCGTCGGCGAGGGTGAGCCCGCCGCTGGCCTCGAGCCGGGCGCGACCGCCGACGGCACGGACCGCCTCGCGGAGCACCGCGGGCGGCATGTTGTCGAGAAGAATGAGCTCTGCGCCCGCCTCGACGGCCTCGACCGCCTGCTCGACCGTGTCGACCTCGACCTCGACGGGCAGGTCGGGGAACCTGCGCCGCACGGCGTCGAAGGCCGCAGCCACCCCGCCGGCGGCGATGACGTGGTTGTCCTTGACCAGAGCCGCGTCGGACAGGCTGACCCGGTGGTTCTGTCCGCCGCCGCAGCGGACGGCGTACTTCTCCAGCGAGCGCAGCAGCGGCGTCGTCTTGCGGGTGTCGCGGACGGCGACCCCGGAGCCCTCGACCGCCTCGACCCAGCGCCTCGTCATCGTGGCGACCCCGCAGAGGCGCCCCAGGAGGTTCAGCGCCGTCCGCTCGGCCGTGAGGACGTCGCGGGTGCGGCCGCGGACCGTCGCCAGCACCTCGCCCGCCCCGACGACGTCGCCGTCGGCCACCCGCGGCTCGTACCGGGCGTCGCCGTCGCTGACGATCTCGACGACGAGCCCGGCGACGGCGAGCCCGGCGACGACCCCCGGCCGGCGCGCGACGAGGTCGGCCCGGCAGCGCTGGCCCTCGGGGACGGTGGCGACGGTCGTCACGTCCTCGCCGCCCTGCAGATCCTCGGCGAGCGCGGCACGCACGAGCGCCTCGACGGCGTCCGGGTCGAGGCCTGCCGCCGCGATGTCTGCTCGGACGTCGGTCATGCCACGCGCTCCTCGGGGTTGGTCGGCTGCCTGCGGGTGACCAGGGCGCCGTCCTCGGACAGCGTCAGGGCGAGCCGGACGGCCCACGCGGCGTCGTCCCGGTCGGGATGGTCCTCGCGCCAGTGGCTGCCCCGGGTCTCCTGGCGCAGCCGGGCGGCGGCCACGAGCGCCGTGCCGACGGTGTGGAGGTTCGTCGTCTCCCAGGCCTCGGCGCCGCCCTGGGGCTGGTGGGTCCGGCCGAGCGCGGCGAGCTCGACCCCGGCGACGTGCAGGCTCTCGTCGTCGCGGATGACGCCGGCGCCCGTTGTCATCGCCCGCTGGATGTCGCCGCGCGCCTCCGGGGGGAGCAGGCCGTCGCTGCCCGCGGCGGGTGCGACCTGCCGAGCGAGCGGCGGCAGCCCCCCGGCGAGGTCGTCGGCGATCCGGTGGCCGAAGACGAGCCCCTCGAGCAGCGAGTTCGACGCCAGCCGGTTCGCCCCGTGGACGCCGGTGCACGCGACCTCGCCGCACGCCCACAGGCCGGGCACCGACGTCCGGCCGTCGAGATCGGTCAGCGCCCCACCCGAGGCGTAGTGGGCCGCGGGACGGACCGGCACGGGCTGCGTGACCGGGTCGAAGCCGGCGGCACGGCAGGCGGCGAGCACGGTCGGGAACCTGCTCTCGAGCATCGCCGCGCCGAGGTGGCGGGCGTCGAGGAGCACCGAGTCCGAACCCGTGGCGCGCATCCGCCGGGTGATGGCCTTGGCGACGACGTCGCGCGGGGCGAGCTCGGCCGCCGGGTGGACGTCGGGCATGAACCGCTCGCCGTCGACGTCGACGAGCCAGGCGCCCTCGCCGCGCAGCGCCTCGCTGAGCAGCGGCAGCTGTCCCCGGGCGGCCGGCCCCAGCCACAGGACGGTGGGGTGGAACTGGACGAACTCGAGGTCGGCGACCTCCGCGCCGGCCCGCAGGGCGAGGGCGACGCCGTCCCCGGTGGCCACCGTGGGGTTCGTCGTCGCGAGGAACAGCTGACCGAGCCCGCCGGAGGCCAGGACGACGGACCGGGCGAGCACGGCGCCGACGCCGTCGCGGCTGCCCTCGCCGAGGACGTGGAGGGTGACCCCGGCCGCGCGGCCGTCGAGGTCCCTGAGCAGGTCGAGGACGAGGGCGTGCTCGACGACCTCGATCCGGGGGTCGGAACGCACCGCGGCGATGAGCGCCCGGCCGATCTCCAACCCGGTGGCGTCGCCTCCGGCGTGGGCGATCCGGCGACGCTGGTGGCCTCCCTCGCGGGTCAGGGCGAGAGCACCGTCGGGGTCGAGGTCGAAGGCCGCGCCGAGGTCGACGAGCTCGCGCACCCGGTCGGGCCCCTCCTCGACGAGCACCCGGACGGCGGCCTCGTCGCACAGGCCCGCGCCGGCAACGAGGGTGTCGCGCAGGTGCTCCTCGGCGGTGTCGTCGGGGTCGAGGGCCGCGGCGATCCCGCCCTGCGCCCAGCGGGTCGAGCCGGCGTCGAGCTGGGTCTTCGTCACGACGAGCACCCGGCCGGCGCGTGCTGCTGCGAGCGCCGTCGTCAGCCCGGCGATGCCGCTGCCGACGACGAGGACGTCGGTGCTCGTCGTCCACCCGGCCGAGGGGGCGGCGAGGCGTCGAGGCAGCGTCGTCACGAGGCGCCGCCGAGGGTGAGCGCGACGTTGTCGATGAGCCGGGTCGGGCCGACCCGGGCGGCGACGAGGAGCAGCGCGTCGCCGGTGGCGCCCTCGGTCACCGGCGACAGCGTGGCGGGGTCGGCGAGGGTGAGGTAGTCGACGGCGACCCCGGGCTCGGCGGCCAGCACCGGTGCCGCGGCCGCGAGCACCGCGGCGGCTCCGTCCGTGGCCGCGCCAGCGCCCTCGCGCAGCCCGCGGGACAGCGCCAGCGCGCTGCGCCGCTCGTCGGGGCCGAGGTGGCGGTTGCGGCTGGAGAGCGCCAGGCCGTCGGGCTCGCGGACGGTCGGCACCCCGACGACGCGGACGCCGAGGTCGAGGTCGGCCACCATCCGGCGCACGAGGACGAGCTGCTGGGCGTCCTTCTGCCCGAAGACGGCGACGTCGGGGCGCACGCTCGAGAACAGCTTGCAGACGACGGTGAGGACGCCGTCGAAGTGCCCCGGACGGACGACGCCCTCCAGCACCGCACCGGCGTCGCCTGCGTGGACGGTGACGAGCGGAGGCTGCGGGTACATCGTCGCGACGTCCGGTGCCCAGACGACGTCGGCACCCTCCTGCGCGCACACCTCGAGATCCGCCTCGAGCGAGCGGGGGTAGCGCTCGAGGTCCTCGCCCGGCCCGAACTGCAGCGGGTTGACGAAGACGCTGACGACGACGGCGTCGGCAACCCGGCCCGCCTCGCGCAGCAGCGCACGGTGCCCGGCGTGCAGGGCGCCCATCGTCGGCACGAGCGCCAGGGTCCCGCCCCCCCGGGTGCGCGCCAGGGCGTCGTGGAGCTCCGCCCGGCTCCGGGCGACGACGCTCACGCGCGACGTCCGTCGTCCGGAGCCGCGAGCACGCCGAGCAGCGCCTCCGCCCGCTCGGGGCGCAGCTGCCCCGAGGCCAGGGCGCGGTCGGCGGTCAGGCGGGCCATCGCGAGGTATGCGGCGAGCGGCTCGCGGCCCAGCGGGGCGAGGACGTGGACGTGCGCGGCGACCGTGCCGGCGTCCCCGCGGGCGACCGGGCCGGTCAGGGCGGCGTCGCCGTAGCGCAGGGCGTTGTCGAGCGTCGCGCCGGTGAGCGGGCCGAGCATCCGGCCGGGCTCGGCCACCCCGGCTCGCCGCAGGAGGTCCATCGCCTCGGCGATGAGGGTGACGAGGTGGTTCGACGCCGTCGCCAGGGCGGCGTGGTAGAGCGCCCGGTGCTCCTCGGCAATCCACACCGGCTCGCCGCCCATCTCGACGACGAGCGCCTCGGCGACCGGGCGGAGCGGCTCGGGGGCGGTGACCCCGAACGAGGCGCCGGAGAGCCGAGCGGCATCGACGACGGCGTCGGTGAAAGTCATGACCGGGTGCAGGGCCAGCGGCAGCGCGCCCTCGACGACGACGGGCTCGAGGACGTCGGTGCCGTGCCGGCCGCTCGCGTGCGCGACGAGCTGCCCGCGTCGGACCGCCCCCGTGCGGGCGAGCCCGAGGACGAGGGAGGGCAGGGCGTCGTCGGGCACGGTGAGCAGGAGCAGGTCGCATGCCCGGGCGACGTCGTCGGCGGGGAGCACCGGGACGCCGGGGAGCATGGTTGCCGCGCGCTCACGGCTCGCCTGCGAGACCCCGGAGACGGCGACGACGCGGTGACCGGCCTGGAGCAGGGCCCAGCCGAGCACGGAGCCGACCCGGCCCGCCCCGACGACACCGACCCGCAGGCGTCCGGGCCGCTCGGCCGGGGACTGCACGGCGTTCACGGCCTGCCCCCGTCCGGTGCTCGTGCGGCTGGCCCCGGACTGGCCCGGGCGGCCCAGCCTACCCAGGGCACAGGTGACCGGCCCTCGCTAGCGTGGCGGGGTGCAGGGCAGGGGGCAGGGCGGGGTCCCGCGCGGGGCGCCGGGCGCCACGCGGTGGCCGGGCTGGCGCGAGGCCATGACCCGCTCGCTCTACGGGCGCGACGGCTTCCACCGCCAGGCTGCCTCGCCGTCCCGGCACTTCCGCACCTCCGCCCACGTCGGTGACGGTCGCCTGCTCGCCCGCGCCGTCCTCGCGCTTCTCCTCGACGTCGACGAGTCCCTCGACCGGCCCGGCCGCCTCGATCTCGTCGACCTCGGTGCCGGCGGAGGGGAGCTCGCCCGCGCGGTCCACGAGGCGGCCGCCGGGCTGCCCCTGGCCGAGCGCCTCGTCGTCTCCGGCGTCGACCTGCGACCGCGGCCCGCCGACCTGCCCGAGGCCGTCGGGTGGTCGCGTCGGCTGCCGGGCCGGCTGCGGGGGCTCGTCGTCGCCAACGAGTACCTCGACAACGTCCCGGTCGAGGTCGCCGCCGGGACGCCGTCCGGCCCGAGGCTCGTCACCGTCGCGGCGTCGGGCCGCGAGGTGCTCGGGGGCTCGCTGCGCCCGGCCGACCTCGCCTGGCTGCAGCGCTGGTGGCCGCCGGCCGACGGCGAGCGGGCCGAGGTCGGCGGCTACCGGGACATGGCGTGGGCCGCTGCGGTCGGTGCGCTCGACGCCGGGATGGCGCTGGCAGCCGACTACGGCCACCTCCAGCCGGCCCGGCTGCGCGGCGACCACGGCGCCGGCACGCTCGGTGGCTACCGCGACGGCCGACGGTGCACACCTGCCGCGGACGGGTCGTGCGACCTCACGGCGCACGTGGCCATGGACGCCGTGGCCGAGGCCGGCACCCGCGCCGGCGCGACGGCGACGCTGCTGACGACCCAGCGGGCAGCGCTGCGGGCCCTCCTCGACGGCCCGACGGCTCAGGGCGCGGGCGCCACGGCCCTGCAGGCGTCGGCCGACCTCGCCGAGCTCACCAACCCTACGGGGCTCGGCGGGTTCACGTGGCTGGTGCAGGCCAAGGGCTGCCCGCTGCCGGTCGCGCTCGCGGGCGATGCCGAGGGGGCGGGCCAGCGACTGTCGAGGCAGTAGGAGCTCGACCGCTCGCGTCTCGATCACCCGTCGGTCGCGACGTCCGCGTGCGCCCGCGGTCTTGCGAGGCGGCGGCGAGCCTCGACGTGGAAGTTCACCGGAGTCGCATCCAGGACACGAGTGACCATCGTGGCCAAGAAACGCGACGGCGCGAGATGGTCGGGCACCTGATCAAGCCTGACTGTCACCGGCGGCAGCTGCGTCAGAGCAAGGGCCACGCTCAGGCCCACCTCAGGCGCTGACCCGACCACGACGTGGTCACTGTCATCACCGGTGGGGTCGGGCACCAACCCGGCAGCGACGGCAGCGTCGTCGGTGGGGTCCACGGCGTCCTCGCCGCTCTCGACCACGGCGAGCGCATCGGCGTACTCGATCATGACGAGGCATGTGGCGTGGTAAGCGTCGTCCTCACGCCCGAGCTTGCCGAGAAGGTCGATCAGCCAGGCGGCTGTGTCCGGCTCCTTGTCGAGGACGTCCGAGCGCAGACCGAAGAGGAAGCCGAGCGCAGCCAGAGGGTGTCGCAGCCGAAGATTCTTGGCATCGCCGTAGGACTCCTCGACCCGGTTCGCCGCGTTCTTACCGAAGCTAGAGTCCATCCGCTTAGTGCTGATGAGTA
>JBBQFP010000031.1:0-28822 GCA_038322045.1 Actinomycetes bacterium
GGTGGCCAGGGGCGGGGTCGAACCGCCGACCTTCCGATTTTCAGTCGGACGCTCTACCAACTGAGCTACCTGGCCAGGACTGCCCGCAGAGCATACCGAACGGACGGCGAGCACCGACAACGGCGAGCCTCGCGGCCGCTCCGGCCCCGGCGTGCCTGAGATCGGCCCGCCGTCCGCGAGGGGCCGCGAGGGTCCGACGACGTCAGAGCACTGTCGGCGCCAGGCCGAGCAGCCCGCCGACCGACGCGAGGACGGAGACGAGTCGCCAGCCGTTGGCCCGCAGCAACCGATGTGCGAGCACCGTCCCCGGGTCGGCGTCGTCGAGCCGCGAGATCTGCTCGTGAAGCCGGACGGCGGCGGCTGTGCTCAGCGCGACGCCGAGGGCCGCGACGAGCACCACCCACGCCGCCGGCGAGCCGAAGTGCCGCGCCGCCACCGCCGCTCCCGCCAGGGTGCCGAGGAAACCCGCCCCCGCCCACACGGTGATGCCGCGGGAGTGCCGGTCGTGGAAGGTGGCGCGGAGCTCCGGCGGCAGCGCGCCGAGCAGCGGGTACGCGGCCGTCTGGCTGTAGCCGACGAGCCCGAGCAGGACGCCGTTGCCGACGAGGGCGAGGAGGAGGAGCGAGACCATCGAAGGATTGGACCTCGCCACGCCGCCGCCCGCACGCCGGGACCTCGCCACGCCGCCGCCCGCACGCCGGCACCTCGCCACGCCGCCGCCCGCACGCCGGCACCTCGCCACGACGCCGCCCGCACGCCGGATCGCCGCGCGCGGGCGTGGGAGATGGAACGGACGTCCCGGCGAACCGGAACGAGAGGCGACCCCGACGGGACTCGAACCCGCGACCTCCGCCGTGACAGGGCGGCGCGCTAACCAACTGCGCTACGGGGCCATGCGGGTGAGCGCACAGCGGCGTACGTGCTGCGAGAATCCTCCCACAGGTGGAGCGTGCCCCCAACGGGATTCGAACCCGTGCTGCCGCCTTGAAAGGGCGGAGTCCTGGGCCTCTAGACGATGAGGGCGCCTCGTGGCCGACGGCGAACCGTTGGGAACCTCCGGAAGGGTAGCGGACGCCGACCCCGGCGCACAAAGCCGCCTCAGGGCGACGGCGCAGGAGCGAGCGACGGAACCAGGGTCGGCCCGGACGGAGGCGAGCTCGGGCCCGACGACGGCGACGCCAGCGGCGCCAGGGTCGGCCCGAACGACGGCGAGCCCGAGGGCCCGAGCGAGGGCCCGGACGACGGCTCAGAGCCCGGGGAGGAGCCGGAGGGCGGCTCCTTGGCCAGGTGGCGCGCGATCTCCACCGACGTCCGGCCGATGCCTCCGAGCGTGACGTCGTCGCGGGCCTGCAGGGCGCCCGTCGTGGCATCGAGGTAGAGGATGCTGCACTCCAGCGGCGTCGGCTTCTCGCCCTCGAGACCGCGCAACCCCGCGCCCCCGGTCGAGCCCTGGACGAGCAGCGTCGTCGTGTCGCCGAGGGCCTTCTCCTCCCGGTGGTGGACGTGGCCGGCGAGGACGAGCGGCACCACCCCGGCGAGGGGCGCCGCCGCGTCTGGGTCGTGGACGAGGGCGATCGCGGCCCCACCCGCGGCGCGCACCGTGACGGCGAGCCGCCGTCCGGAGTCGGTCACCGACACGTCACGCCCACTGACTCGCGTCGTCTTGTCCGGGGTGAACCGGGGATCCCCGATGCCGGCGAAGGTGATCCCGGCGACGTTGGCGACGCGGTTGTCGAGCACGACGGCGTTCGGGACGGCGGCAACTGCCTCCTGGATGCGCAGCGCGTCGTGGTTGCCCCGGATGAAGACGTAGGGCACCGGGATCCGGGCGATCTGCGCGGCGATCTCGGCCTCAGGGGCGCTGCCGTGGTCGGTGAGGTCACCGGTGTCGATGACGACGTCGATGTGGAACTGCTCGACGAGGGAGCGGATGACGTCGAAGGCGGCGAGGTTGAGGTGGATGTCGGAGACGTGGAGCACCCGCGTCGTCCCGCTGGCGTCGTAGAGCGGGAGCGTCGTCGCCACTGAGTACAGGCGCGAGACGTTGGTGACGACCTTTGCCAGCTGCGCCCGGTACTTGTCGAAGTTGCCGACGATGCTTTGGGCGTCGCCGACGACCGACGGCGCGCTGGCGAGCAGGCCGGAGTAGCGCGGCTCCGCGACGGCCTCGGCCCGCCACGTCCCGATGCCGATCCCGGCGCCGCCCAGGACGAACAGCGCCGCCGTCGCGGTGGTGAGAACGACTCGCCGGGGCCGTCGGTAGACGAGGATGCCGGCGAGCAGCGCGCCGAGCAGCGCGCCGGCCGTCGCCTGCACGGCGAGTCGGATGAGCGCCGAGCGGATCTGCTCGGGAAGCTCGGCCTCGAGGGCCGTGAGCGTCGTGGGGTCGGCGACGATGGCTCGCGCCTTGGCCTCGTCGAGCTGGTCGATGGAGACGTCGACCCGGAAGGGGCCGTCGTGGGTGTCCATGCTCAGCGAGCCGAGGGGCGCCACGTGGACGCGGGTGTCTCCGGTGAGGCTCGGGCGCACCGTCATCGTCGTGTCGAGCGGTCCCACTGCGGCGTGGACGGTCCCGAGGACGACGAGGCCGACGAACGCCCCGAGAAACGACGTCGCGACGACGCCGAGCGCAGCCAGCGCCGGTACGCCTGCCCGACCCCACGCGTGGCGACGGGCAGTGCGGGGTGCGATCACGGGGAGGTCCTACCCAACTCCCGGCGGCGTGCGTCCTCGTCGTCGGTCCCGGGGGCACCGACTCAGCCGTACCCGAGCTCGTCGAGGTGGTCGTCGTCGATGCCGAAGAAGTGGGCGATCTCGTGGACGACCGTCGTCCGGACTTCGGCGACGACCTCGGCCTCGTCGTGGCAGAGCGCGAGAGTCGGACGACGGAAGATCGTGATGACGTCGGGCAGCACCCCGGAGTAGCCGGCGTCGCGGTCGGTGAGGGGGATGCCCTCGTAGAGTCCGAGCAGCTCAGGGTCGTCGGCAGGGGCGTCGTCCTCGACGAGGACGACGACGTTGTCGAGGAGCGCGGCGAGCTCGGCCGGCACCCCGTCGAGGGCTTCGCCGACCATCGCCTCGAACGCCTCGGGCGGGATGTCGAGCACGCGCCCATCCTGCCCTGAGACTCAGCCGGCGGCGGTGGCCCGCCGCGGTCAGCGCGCTGCGGGAGCGAGCAGCTCGTAGGAGGGGTTGGCGATCGCCAGCTGCCCCTCGACGTTGCCGACGCGCCCGGTCACCCGCATCCGGCGTCCGGGAACCACTCCGGGGATCTGTCGACGACCGTAGAACAGGACGACGACGCCCCCCGTCTCGTCGAAGAGCTCGCAGGCCAGAGCAGGGGAGTCGCAGATCGGCGTGACCCGGACCGACGCGATCCGCCCCTCGACGACGACGCGCTCCCGCCAGTCGAGCTCCCCGATGGGCGTCGTCTCCGCGGGGGCCTCGGCGGCCACGCCGCCCGACGCGCCACTGATGGCGACGTCGGCGGCGACGTCGGCGCCCCCGGCAGCACCCATGCCGGCCACGCTGTCCGGGACGCCAAGGGCGGCGCCCAGGCCATCCACCGTCGCCACGCGCGAGGGCTCGACGAGGTGCGGCGGGAGGCCGCCGGCCTTGAGCACCGCGGCGAGCTCCTCGGACTCCGTCGCGGTGACGTCGAAGGGCACGATGGTCGCGGCCACGTGCGGGATCTTGCTCACCGTCTCGGCGATGGCGTCGGCCGTGCGGTCGTGGAGGAGCCGCCCCAGCAGCGGCGAGTACGTCCGCCGCGGCAGCAGCATCATGAGCTCCGTCGTCCCGTTGCGGGTCGTGCGGGCCGCGAGGTTGAGCGCCGCTCGCTGCAGTCGCCGGTCGGGGCACTCGATGAGCTCGAGCGGGGTGGCGACACTGTCGGAGGCCACCCACTGCTCCTCGAGGGCCGCAGCGTGCGCGCTGTCGATGACGAAGTGCACCGCGCGCAGCTGCGAGGGCTTGAGGCTGCGGGCGTAGCGCATGGCACGCACCGTCGCGAGGTCGAGGTTGTCGACGAGGACGACGACGACGTGCCGCGCGAAGTTCGCCTGCTCTCTCACGGCCGGTGCCTTGTCCAGCGCCTCGGCCTCGCGGCGGTACTGCCGGTTGAGCCGCATGAGGGCCGCCCACAGCACGGGGAAGACGACGAGGACGAGCCACGCCCCTTCGGTGAACTTCGCCACGGCGAAGATCACGACGATGCACAGCGAGATGATCCCGGCGCTGCCGTTGATCGCCACGTCGCGCCGCCAGTGCGGCTCACGGCGGGTGGCGAAGTGCTTGGCCATGCCGAGCCCCGCCAGGGTGAACCCGGTGAAGACGCCGATGGCGTAGAAGGCGACGAGCTTGTCGACGTGCGCCCCCGTCCCGAGGATGAGCAGGAGGCTGCACGCCGCGAGGACGATGATGCCGTTGCTGAACGCCAGCCGGTGCCCCCGCTTCGTCAGCTGCCTGGGCAGGAACGAGTCCTCGGCGACGAAGCTTGCGAGGAACGGGAACCCGTTGAACGGCGTGTTCGCGCCCGTGTAGAGGATGAGCATCGTCGCGAGCTGGACGACGAGGAACAGTGCGTGCCCCCAGGCGGTCGGCCCGAAGACGGCCTTGGCGACCTGGCTGATGACCGTCGGCGTCCCCGCGGTGAACGGGGTCGCGTGGGTCTCGTGGGCCAGCCACGACACCCCGGCCACGAGGGCGCCGAGGACGCTGCTCATGACGACGAGCGTGCGTCGGGCGTTGCGTCCCTCCGGCGGGCGGAAGGCGCCCACGCCGTTGGAGATGGCCTCGAGCCCCGTGAGCGACGAGCCGCCGTTGGCGAAGGACTTGAGCAGGTAGAAGATCCCGAGCGCCGTCAGCGTCGACTGGCCGTTGCCCACGGGGTACGCGCCCGCGACGTGGACGTCGTAGTGCGGCAGGTTCCCGGTGATCTCACGGACGAGCCCGACGAGGATGACGACGCCGAGCGAGCCGATGAAGAAGTACGTCGGGAACGCGAACCAGCGACCGGCCTCCTTGATCCCTCGGAGGTTGCCGTAGAAGAGCAGGACGACGACGGCGACGGTGATCTCCAGCGTCCACGGCGCCAGCGACGGGAGCGCCGAGGCGAGCGCCGCCGTCCCCGCAGCCGCCTGCACGGCCACGGTGACGACGTAGTCGAGCATGAGCGCGACGGCGGCCACCTGGGCGACCCGTGGCCCGAAGTTGTCCCGTGCGACGACGTAGGAGCCGCCGGCCTTCGTGTAGAGCATGACGACGCTGCGGTAGGACAGGGTCACGAGGAGGAGGACGCCGAGGATGACCCCGGTGAGCGGCAGGAGGATGGTGAACGCCGCGATCCCGAAGATCGGCAGCAGGACGAGGAGCATCTCCTCGGAGCCGTACGCCGAGGACGAGATGCAGTCCGAGGACAGGACGCCGAGGGCCATCGGCTTGGACAGGCGCTGCTCGTCGAGCTGGTCGGAGGTGAGCGGTGGCCCGAGGAGCGCTCGCTTGAGCCGGTAGCCGACCCCCTCGGGGAGCTCGATGTCGAGGTCGATGGCGCTCGGGGGCGCCCCCGTGAGGGCGGTGCTGGGCATGACGGCAGGCTCCGGGGCGGGCTGGGGAGGCCGCGTGATCGGCGCGCGGCCGTACTTCGCCTCCAGCATCGCCCCCCCGCGGCTCGTCGGCTGCCAAGAGGCGGCCTCGAGACCGAGTCTTGCCCGACGGCTTACCCTCTCTTGACCCTCGGGCCTGGCTCAGCTGGAGGCGGGGTCTCCGTCCTTGAGCAGCTCGTACGAGGGGTTGGCGATGGCCAGCTGGCCCTCGAGGTTCCCCACCCGCCCGGTGACCCGCATCGAGGCGCCAGGCACGACCCCGGGGATCTGCCGGCGCCCGTAGAAGACGACGACGACGCCGCCGGTCTCGTCGAAGAGCTCGCAGGTCAACGCGGGGCTGTCCGACACCGGGGTGATCCGCACCGAGGCGACCTTGCCGACGACGCTCGCCCGGTCGCGCCACCCCAGCGACCCGATGGGGGTGACGCCGTCGGGCCGGGCGGCGACGGCGACGTCCGCCGCGGGGCGTCCACTGCCCGGAATCGCGCCCGCCGGCGCGCCGGCCGCTCCCACCCCTGGGGCCGGACCCGCCGCTGGTCCAGCCGCCGAGCCCGAGACGACGGTGCTCCCGTCGGCGCCCTCGACCGTCACCGTCACGGTCCCCGAGGCCACGGCGCCGGCGAGCTCGGGGGAGTGCCCGAGGGCGTGCCTCACGTTGAACGGGACGATCGTCGCCGCGACGTGCGGGATCTTGCTCACCGTGTCGGCGATGTCGTCGGCGGTGCGGTCATGGAGCAGGCGCCCCAGCAGGGGCGAGTACGTGCGCCGCGGGAGCAGGAGGGTGACCTCGGTGCGCCCGTCGCGGGTCAGCCGTGCCGAGAGCTCGAGGGCCGCCCGGCTGAGCCGACGGTCGGGGCACTCGATCATCTCCAGCGGCACCGACACGCTGTCGTTGGCAGCCCAGTGGTCGCCGAGCGCGGCCGCGTGGCTGCTGTCGATGACGAAGTGGACGGCGCGCAGCTGCGTCGGTCGCAGGCTGCGGGCGTAGCGCATCGCCCGCAGGGTCGCGAGGTCGAGGTTGTCGACGAGCACGAGGACGACGTGGCGCGCGAAGTTCGGGGTCTCCGAGGCGGCCGGTGCCTTCTCGAGCGCCTCGGCCTCGGCGGCGTACTGGCGGTTGAGCCGGATGAGCGCGACCCACAGGACCGGCACGACGATGAGGACGAGCCAGGCGCCCTCGGTGAACTTGGCGATGGCGAAGACGACGACGACGATGAGCGAGACGACGCCGGAGACGGTGTTGACGACGACCTTGCCGCGCCACCCCGGCTCCTGGAGCTGACGGAACCGCTTGGCCATCCCTAGCCCGGCGAAGGTGAAGCCGGTGAAGACGCCGATGGCGTAGAACGCGACGAGCTTGTCGACCCGGGCGCCGGTGACGAGCAGCAGGCTGATGGAGACGACCGCGAGCACGATGATGCCGTTGCTGAACGCCAGCCGGTGCCCGCGCTTGGTCAGTTGTCGGGGCAGGAACGAGTCCCCGGCGATGAAGTTCGCGAGGAACGGGAAGCCGTTGAACGGCGTGTTCGCGCCTGTGTAGAGGATGAGCATGGTGGCGAGCTGGACGACGAGGAAGAGTCCGTGGCCGACCGCGCCCTGCCCGAACACGGCCTTGGCGATCTGCGAGATGACCGTCGGCGTCTCGTCCTGGTAGGGCACGGCCTTCGTGGCGTGCGCGAGCCACGAGATGCCCGCGACGAGGCTGCCGAGGATCGCGCTCATGATCACGAGGGTGCGACGAGCGTTGTGGCCCTCGGGCTTGCGGAACGCGCTGACGCCGTCGGAGATCGCCTCGAGCCCGGTGAGCGACGAGCCGCCGTTGGCGAAGGCCCGCAGGAGGAAGAAGATCCCCGCTGCGGTGAGGATCCCGCGGCCCTCGCCGACTGGCATCGCCCCGGCCGCGGTGACGTCGTACTCCGGCAGCCCGCCCGTGAGCTCCTTGACCGTCCCGACGACGATGACGATGACGATCGAGCCGGCGAAGAAGTACGTGGGAAAGGCGAAGATCTTGCCGGCCTCGCGGATGCCGCGGAGGTTGCCGTAGAAGAGCAGGGCGACGACGCCCACGGTGATGTGGAGCTTGTACGGCTCCAGCGCCGGCAGGGCCGAGGTCAGCGCCGTCGTCCCGGCCGCGGACTGGATGGCGACGGTGACGATGTAGTCGAGCAGCAGCGCCACCGCGGCGACCTGCGCGATCCGCGGCCCGAAGTTGTCCCTCGCGACGACGTAGGAGCCGCCGGCGCGGGTGTAGACCATGACGACGTCGCGGTAGCAGAGCGTCACGACGACGAGCACGGCGAGGACGGCGAGCGTCATGGGCAGGAGGATGCTGAACGCCGCGACGCCGAAGACCGGCAGGAGCGCCCGGAGCATCTGCTCGCTGCCGTAGGCCGAGGACGAGATGCAGTCCGAGGAGAGGACTCCCAGCGCCATCGGCTTGGACAGTCGCTCGTGCGCGAGCTGGTCGGTCGTCAGCGGGGGACCGAGGAAGCGGCGCTTGAGCCGGTACCCCACCCCCTCGGGTACGGCGATCCGGCGGTCGATGACCGTCGGCGTGCCCTCGGAGTGGGGCGAGGTGGGCATGAGCACTCCTGTCGAGGGCCTGCCGGCGCAGTCGCACCGTGACGGGTCAGGAGTTTACGGAGAAGGCGGAGCCTTTACTCCTGCGGCGGGCCTCCGGAGCCGCCCGGGAGGTGGCCCGATCGAGCGGCGTCACGCTCGGCGAGGGCGGCGAGGTGTGCGTTGTACCGCTCGAGCGCGTCGTCGTCCCCGGAGTCGGAGCGGCGGTCCTCGCGACGCGCCTGGCGCTCGTCGGCCCGGATCCACTGGACGAAGAGCACGGCGAGGACGGCGACGACGGGGAGCTCGCCGAAGCCCCAGGCGATGCCTCCGGCCAGGTGCTGGTCGGCGAGGAGGTCGACACCGGGCGGGCTCACCGAGCGGTACCAGTCCTCACCCACGAGGCTCGAGCCGTTCATGAGGATGACGCCGAAGAACGCATGGAACGGCAGGCTCGCGAAGAGCAGCCCCATCCGTGCGGGGTACGGCAGTCGTCGCGGGGCCGGGTCGATGCCGATGATCGGCCAGAAGAAGAGCAGCCCGACGAGGACGAAGTGCAGGTGCACGAGGAGGTGCACCGTGTGGCTGCGCTGGGACAGCTCGAACAGGCCGCTGAAGTAGTAGGCGTAGAGCGTGCCGATGTAGAGCCCGAGCGCCACGAGCGGGTGCGTGAGGACGCCGACGGGGCGGCTGTGGAGGACGGCGAGCAGCCACTCCCGTGCCCCGCGGGGCCCGTCGGCAGCGTGCGCGGGGAGCGCCCGGAGCGCGAGCGTCGTCGGCGCCCCGAGCGTGAGGAGGATCGGCACGAGCATGGTCAGCGACATGTGCTGGATCATGTGGACGCTCATCATGGCGCTGCCGTAGGCGGCGATCCCGCTGACCATGACGAGCGCCGCCGCCGTCAGCCCGAGGAACCACGCGACCGTGCGCCCGACCGGCCACGCGAGGCCGACCGCGTGCAGTCGCCGCAGGCCGCGGGCGTAGAGCCACCCGAGGGTGACGACCGTGGCCAGGACGAGGGCGTCGGGACGCCAGTGGCCGGTCAGCTCTGCCCAGCGGAACGCCGGCAGCGCGTCGGAGAGCCCGGCGTGCCCGGACGACGTCACCTCTCCCGAGCGGGGCGTCGGGCTGCGGGAGAGGGCGACGGCGAGGCCGACCGCAGCACCCATGACGACGACCTCGACGGCGGCGACCCGGGCGAAGACCTCCCGCGCAGAGGCCTCGGTCACCGAGGCGACCGAGCGTTCCCGGTGCCACGCCCCGAAGGCGCCCAGTGCGAGGAGCGCGAGGACCTTGCCGAGGACGAGCCGGCCGTACGGGGTGCCCCAGAGGTTGGCGAGCCCGTCGAGGCGGACCAGGGCGTTGAGCCAGCCGGAGAACGCCACGGCGTAGAAGCACCAGTACGCCAGGGCGCTGAAACGTGGCAGCGCGAGGGCGAGGGCCTTGCTGCTCCGTCGTCCCCAGACGACGAGGGCGAGGAGGCCTCCCACCCACAGCGTCACCCCGGCGACGTGGAGGACGAGCGAGGAGATCGCGAGGTCGTGGTCACCGGCCGAGGCGCTGTGCCCCGTGAAGGCCGGTGGCAGCGTTGCGACCAGCGCCACGACGAGCAGCCAGGCCGCGGCGCTCACCCGGGTGACGAGCCGGCTCAGGAGGGCAACGGCGGTTGCCGCGACGGCGACCGAGACGAGTGCCCGTCCCTGCGGGATCGACCAGGCGTAGCTGCGCAGGGTCGTGACGTCGAGCACCGAGGACAACGGCTCGCCGAGGATGTCGGAGAGCGAGAAGAGCAGGCCAGCGACTGCTGACACGGCCCACGCCGCCGCGGTCCACGTGCTCGCCCGCAGGCACCGGGCGCCGGTGGCGCCGAGGCCCGCGCCCCGTGAGGGCGCGAGCAGCGCGCCGAGGAGAAGCGCGCCCACGGTCGCGAGCGCGGCGAGGTCGCGGGCGAGCACCGCTACGGGCAGGCCCCACCCGGTGAGCGTCCCGGCGTCGGGCAACCCCGGCACGGACGGCTGCGGCCGCCCTCCGCCGACGACGAGTGCCCCGAGGAGGACGGCGAGCGCCGCGAGGGCGCCACCGACGGCGGCGACCCGCGCCGGGGTCACGTCGTACGCCTCGTGGCCCTCGTGGCCCGTGGGCGCCACAGGGGTCGCGGCGTCCGGCAGGGTCGACCCCGGTGCCGGCGCGTGGACCGCTGCGACGCGGCCGGTCGGCCGGAGCGGCTCGTCGGTGCGGTCAGTCACCGGTGGCGCCGCCCGACGACGCACCGGGACCCTGGCGGGCGCGCAGGACGTAGGCGCCGCCACCGAGCACCCCGAGCGCGACGACTCCGCCGACGACCCAGGGCCACGGCGAGGACCCTCCGCCGGAGCTGCTCGAGGGAGCGGCGACGACCGTCGTGGCGCTCGGCATGGCCGAGGGCGCTGCCTGGCTGGCCGACGGGGCGGTCGTGGCCGTCCCGACTCCGGAGGATTCCGTCGGCGTGGGGCTCGGCTGGACCGCTGAGGAGGTGGGGCTCGCCGTCGCGCTCGGCGTGGTGGCCGCTGCCTCGGCCAGCGTGAAGGGGATCGTGCCGGTCAAGGGGTGGCCGTCGTCGGCCACGACCCGGAAGGCGATCTCGTACGCCCCCGGCTCCGAGACCGGTCGCAGGGCCTGGGTGATGACGCTCCCGGTGACCGTCGGCTTGCCGTCCTCGACGCGAGAACCGTCCGGCCCGGTGACGACGACGACGGGCGGGATCGCGGTGCTGGGCGGCTCGGACATCGTGAGGGTCACCGCTGTCGGCGGGGTCCGCAGGGTCGCACCCGAGGCGGGCGTGCTCGCGGCGAGCTCGTCGTGGGCCGAGGCGGGGGCTGCCAGGCCGAGGAGCGCGGCGATCACGAGACCGGCCAGCGAGAGGGCGGCGCCCGTGCGGGAGGCGGCTCGGCGCGACGGGCGGTGGCGGTTCACGAAGGGCTCGGCTTTCTCGAGGACGGGCGGGCGAGACGTGCGGCGGGCGAGACGTGCGGCGGGAGGTCGCTAGGGTGGCTGCGCCGGGCTGGGGTTCCGACCCAGCGAAAGCGCCCGGGCGCCACACACGACAGGATGCCCCGAGCCGGATGACGCGACGCGACCGGGGTCGAGGAGGATTCGTGAGCGCAGCAGCGACGGATGGATGGTCGGCCGCGGCGCAGGTGTTCTCCGACGTCCTCGAGGCCAACTCCCGCTACGCCCAGAGCTTCGGCACGGCGGGCCTCGCCGGGCTGGCGGCCCGGGCGGCGCGTGGCATCGCCGTCGTCACGTGCATGGACTCCCGGCTCGACCCGCTGCGGATGACGGGCCTGGCGCCGGGCGACGCGAAGATCCTCCGCAACGCCGGCGGCCGGGTGAGCGACGACGTCCTGCGCACTCTCGTCCTTGCCGTCCACCTGCTCGGGGTCAACCGGATCATGGTGGTGTCCCACACCGAGTGCGTCATGTTCTCGGCGAGCGAGGCCGAGCTGCACGAGCGGATCCGGGCCGCCGGTGGCCCGGACACCCGCTCCCAGGCCTTCGGCGGCTTCCTCGACCAGCGGGGCACGGTGGCCCACGACGTCCTGCGGATCCGGACCCACCCCTTCATCCCCGCGCAGGTCGCCGTCGAGGGCTTCGTCTACGACGTCGGGACCGGTCTGCTCGGCCTCGTCGAGCACCCCGACGACGACTCCGCCGCCGGTCACGACGGGCGCGCCGCGGGCACCAGCCTCCTCGGTGGCTGAGGCAGGCCGCCGCGCCTCAGCCGATGAGCTCGCTGATCCGCTCGGCCCTGCCGAAGGAGCCCGGCTCGTAGGAGCACCACGGCTCCTCGGCGAACGCGTCGCCGGTGACGCCGTAGGCGCGGGATCGTGAGCCGCCGCACACGGACCGAAACTCGCACTCTCCGCAGCGCCCGCCGAGGTTGTCGGCGTCGCGCAGCGCGGTGAACAGCTCGGAGTGCCGGTAGATCTCCGGCAGGGTTGCGGAGCGGACCGATCCGGCGTCCATAGGCAGGAAGCCGCTGGGGTGGACCGTGCCGGTGTGGGAGATGAAGACGAAGCCGCGACCGGCGTTGACATCCATGGGGGAGCGGCGGTTGCGGCTCGGGGCAGCGGGCAGGCCGAGGGCGTCGAGGCGGCTGCGCAGGTAGCCGTAGAGCGGCCCGAGGCCCAGCGCCGCGACGTGGTCGAGCCCCTCCTCGGCGAGGATCTGGCGCTGGAGGACGACGCGGCGGAAGTGGTGCCCCTCGGTGGTCTTGGCCGCGATGTGAGCCCCGGCGTCGTAGACGAAGTTGAGGACGTCCTCGACCTCGCCCGGCGTCAGCTGCTCGAGCTCGCGGCCGCGGCCGGTCGGGACGAGGAGGAAGGCGCTCCACGTCATCGCGCCGAGGTGGTGGACGAGGTCGACGATGTCGGGCAGCTGGGCGAGGTTGTGCCGGGTGACCGTCGTGTTGACCTGAACCTTGAGGCCGATCTCTCGGGCCATCTGCCAGGCGCCGACGGTCCAGTCATAGACGCCGTTGACGCCGCGGAAGCCGTCGTGCACCCCCGGGGTGGCGCCGTCGAGGCTCAGGGAGAGGGCGAGGGCTCCGGCGTCCTGGAGGCCCTGGAGGTTCTCGCGCGTGAGGGTGGGCGTGCCGGACGGCGACACCGCCACGGGCAGGCCCAACGAGGTTCCGTGCGCGATGAGCTCGGAGAGGTCGGGCCGCGAGAACGGGTCTCCTCCCGTGATGATGAACAGCGGCGCCGGGCGACCGAAAGAGGCGACCTGCTCCATGAGGGTGAACGCCTCGGCCGTGTCGAGCTCGTGGGGGTCGCGGAGCGGCTGCGCCTCGGCGCGGCAGTGCCGGCACGCCAGCGGGCAGGCCCGCGTGGACTCCCAGATGACGATGAACGGCCGGTCGCTGACGTCGTAGCGGGGGCTGCGGACGGCGCGGCCGTGGTGCGGCGCGCGGGCGGCGGGGGCGCCGGCGCGCTCGGTCTCGGGCGTGGTCTGCGGACTGGTCTCGGGCGTGGTGAAGGTCTCAGGCACTCAGTGATGTTCGTTGGTCAAGGCCGTGGGGGTTAGGGCCGAAGGACTTGCAGGGACACTTCGGAGGGAACAAAAGGTGCGAATCGCTCGCGTGCAGCCCAACGGCCAGGAACGGCTGTTCGGAGCTGACGAGATCATCGTGTCGAAGACGGACACGCGTGGGGTGATCACCTATGCCAACGAGGTGTTCCTGCGAGTGTCCGGCTACCAGGAGGCCGACATCATCGGCAAGCCGCACAACCTCATCCGGCACCCGGACATGCCCCGCGCCATCTTCGACGTGCTCTGGGAGTACCTGGACGCAGGTCTAGAGATCTTCGCTTATGTCGACAACCTCGCCGCAGACGGTGCGCACTACTGGGTGCTCGCGCACGTGACGCCGACCTTCGACGCCAGCGGGCGCACCCTCGGCTACCACTCCAACCGTCGGCTCCCCGAGCGGGCCGCCGTCGCGGCCGTCGCGCCGCTCTACGCCGAGCTGCGCGCCGTGGAACGGCGGCACAGCCGGCCCGCGGACGCCCTCGCCGCGTCCCGACAGCTGCTCGCCGACGTCCTCGACGCCCGCGGGACGACCTACGACGACTTCTTCTGGTCGCTGTTCGCCTCCGAGCGCTCCGTCGTCGGTGCCCGATGATCCGCCGTCGTCGCAGCGTCCCGGAGCCCACGACCGACCTGTTGGCCACCTATGAGCAGGCGTTCGCCGTCCTCGGCGAGGTCTGCGAGCGGCTGAGCAACGGCGACCTCGAGGCCCGGGTCCCCGCCCTCGGCGACCTCCCCGAGCTCGAGCGGGTGCGCTGGGCCATCAACCACGTCGTCGACGTCACAGACGCCTTCGTCCGCGAGTCCAGCGCCACGCTGCAGGCCGCAGGACAGGCGCGGTTCAGCCGGAGGTTCCTCGTCCGCGGCATGCTCGGGTCGTTCAAGGTCGGCGCGCAGACCATCGAGCTGGCACGAGCTGGCATGGAGGCTGGCGCGGGACAGCTCCGAGCCCAAGACCTCCAGCGCGCCGAGCTGGCCGACCGGATGGCCGAGGTCTCCGTCCACGTCGCGTCGTCGGCTGCCGAGCTCAGCGCCTCGGCCGACAGCCTGGAGCACTCGGCGAGCCTCGCCGTCGAGGAGTCCGGCGGGGTGCTCGGCAGCGTTGCCGACCTCGAGCGGTCCTCGGGGGAGATCGCGGCAGCGGCCCAGCTCATCAGCAAGGTCGCCGCGCAGACCCGGCTGCTCGCCCTCAACGCGACCATCGAGGCGGCCCGCGCGGGAGAGGCGGGCCTCGGCTTCGCCGTCGTGGCGAGCGAGGTCAAGACGCTGGCGGAGGACAGCACGTCGGCCTCCGAGGCGATCGCCGCCCTGGCGGGCGCCTCTCACGAGGCGACGTCACTCGCCCTGGCCTCGATCGAACGCATCGTCGCCGTCGTCCGGGAGATGGACCTCCAGATCGTCGGGATCGCCGCCGCCGCGGGCCCGGGCAGCGACGAGACGGGGCCAGGTCTGGCCCGGATGGCCGAGACGCTTCGCGAGGAGATCGCAGGCTTCGCCAGCTGAGCCGTGGGGCTGCGCGCGACACTGAGTCAGGGCGTCAGGCGCCGCGGCGTGACCCCGGTCACGCCGCGGTTGCCGGCGCTCCGGCGGGGAAGGGCTTCGCGCGACGGGGTGGTTCACGTCCCCCCGCACCCCTGACCGCCCGCACCCTGAGGAGAGCCCATGTCGACCGACGCCATCGTCGTGCTCAAGGACGACCACAAGGAGATCCGCCGAGTCTTCCGCGAGTTCCAGGCCGCCGGCGAGGACGCCAAGGTGACCAAGCAGAAGCTCGTCACCGAGATGATCGAGCTGCTCACCGTGCACACCTTCATCGAGAACGAGATCATGTATCCGGAGGTCCGCCGGCTCATGCCCGACCTCGAGGACGACATCCTCGAGTCCTACGAGGAGCACCACGTCGCGGACGTCCTGACGATGGAGATCGCGACGATGAAGCCCGGCGACGAGCGGTTCGACGCGAAGGTCACGGTGCTCATCGAGAACGTCCTCCACCACGTCGAGGAGGAGGAGCAGGACTGGTTCCCGAAGGTCCGTGAGGGCGTGGGCCGCAACGAGCTGCAGGACATCGGCGCGCGGATGCTCGAGGCGAAGAAGACCGCCCCGCGCAGCCCGGCTCAGCCCAGCGCGCTGAAGAAGACCATCGACGCCGTCATCGCCTGACCGCAGCAGCCCCAGCCGCCTGCGCCGCGAGGAGCCGGCGGTCTGCGCCGCGGCGAGCCGGCCGGCTCGTCAGGCCGAGCGGTGTCCCTCGGAGCCGTCGGTGCTGCCCCCGTGCCCGCGGCTGCCGTCGTCGTCGCCGCGGTCGTTCTCGCCTCGGGCGTGCCAGCCAGGGTCCTCCTCCTTGAGTCGCGGCTCGGTGCGCAGCTCTGGGTGGATACCCCGCTTGTCGGCGTAGAACGCGCGGACGAGGGCCATGTCGGCGGCGACGTCCGCGGTGGCGGTCAGCGTGGGACCGAAGCCGGCGGTGCGGGACGGGCCGTCGACGAAGGCCAGGGCGAGGGGCAGGCGTGCGGCGCGGGCGATGCGGTGGAAGCCCGACTTCCAGTACTGCGTCCGTGACCGGGTGCCCTCGGCCGCGATGACGAGGATGAACGGCTTCCCGCTGCGCGCTTCGGCGATGAGCCCGCGGACGAGTCCGGCGGGGTTGTCACGGTCGGTGGGGATTCCCCCGAGGCGGCGCAGCAGCCACCCGAGCGGCCCGCGGAACATCTCCTTCTTGATGAGAACGCGCGGCTGGACCCCGCCCTGCCACATGACGAGGAGCATGACGACGAAGTCCCAGTACGACGTGTGAGGCGCGCCCACGAGGACGCCGGAGCGCGGCACATCGCCGACGAGGCGCCAGCCGGCGAGCCGGAACGCCGTGCGGGCGATCCAGGGGCGAACCCTCACGGCTGGGCCGCCGTCCGACCGTCGGCGCGCACCGGAGCTGGCACGTTCTCGGGGAAGTGGCAGGCGACGCGGTGCCCAGGCGCCAGCTCGGCCAGCGGCGGCTCGATGGTTCGGCACACATCCTGGGCCTTCCAGCACCGGGTGTGGAACCGGCACGCGGGCGGCGGGTTCAGCGGGGTCGGGACGTCGCCGGTGAGCCGGATCCGCTCCCGCTCCTTGCGCCGAGACGGGGTGGGCACCGGGACGGCGGAGAGCAGCGCGGTCGTGTAGGGGTGCATGGGCGAGGCGTAGAGGTCGTCCCGCCCACCGACCTCGACGATCTTGCCGAGATACATGACGGCGACGCGGTCGGAGATGTGCCGTACCACCGAGAGGTCGTGCGCGATGACGACGTAGGTGAGGCCCAGCTCGGCCTGGAGGTCCTCGAGGAGGTTGACGACCTGCGCCTGGATGCTCACGTCGAGCGCCGAGACCGGCTCGTCGGCGACGATGAGCTTCGGCCGCAGCGCGAGGGATCTCGCGATGCCGATGCGCTGCCGCTGGCCTCCGGAGAACTCGTACGGGTAGCGGTTGTAGTGCTCGGGGTTGAGGCCGACGAGCTCGAGCAGCTCCTGCACGGCGCGCTTCGTGCCGTGCTCGGTGCTCACCTTCTGCAGCCGGAACGGGGCGCCGACGATGGTGCCGACCGTGTTCCGAGGGTTGAGCGAGGAGTACGGGTCCTGGAAGACCATCTGGACGTCGCGGCGCAGGGGACGCATCTTGCCGGGCGACAGGTGCGTGATGTCCTTGCCCTGGAAGAGGATCTGCCCGTCGGTGGGCTCCTCGAGCCGCGACAGCATGCGCCCCGTCGTCGTCTTGCCGCAGCCGGACTCACCGACGAGGCCGAACGTCTCGCCGCTGACGACGGAGAAGTCGATGCCGTCGACAGCCTTGACCGAGGCGACCTCACGGCGCAGGACGCCGCGTCGCACGGGGAAGTGCTTCTTCAGCCCGCTGACCGACAGGAGCACCTCGCCGCTCCCGGCCGAGGCGTAGGCCTTTGGCGTCGCGTGAGGGGCCGTCGTGGCGAGAGGGGGCTGGCTCACAGCAGCGGCCTTACCTGGTCGGTGAAGATCTGTCGTCGGACGGCGGGGTCGAGGTGGCACGCCACCGAGTGGTGCTCTCCGGTGAGTGTCATCGCGGGGACCTCGGTCGTGCTGCGGCCCCCCGTGAGGCCGCAGTACGTGCAGCGTGGGTGGAACGCGCACCCCGTCGGCAGGTTGATCAGGCTCGGCGGGGTGCCCGCGATGGGGACGAGCCGCTCGAGCCGGTCCTTGTCCAGGCGCGGCATCGAAGTGAGCAGCCCCCACGTGTAGGGGTGCTCGGGTCGGGCGAAGATGTCCTCCGCCGTCCCGTACTCGACGGCCTTGCCGCCGTACATGACGAGGATGTCGTCGCTGAGCTCGGCGACCACCCCGAGGTCGTGGGTGATGACGATGACGGCGGAGTTGAACTCGTCCTGCAGGTCGATGATGAGGTCGAGGATCTGGGCCTGGACGGTGACGTCGAGAGCGGTCGTCGGCTCGTCGGCGATGAGCAGCTCGGGGTCGCAGACGAGCGCCATGGCGATCATCGTCCGCTGGCGCATGCCGCCGGACATCTGGTGCGGGTAGTCGTCGACCCGGGACGACGGGTCGGGGATGCCCACGCGGCCGAGCATGTCGACGGCGTGCTTTCGCGCTGCAGCCTTGCTGACGTCGTTGTGCACCCGGTAGGCCTCGAGGATCTGCTCGCCCACGGTGTAGTACGGGTGCATCGAGGAGAGCGGGTCCTGGAAGATCATCGACATCTTCTTGCCGCGCAGCCGGCGGACGCGCTCGGCCGACGCCGGGACGAGGTCCTCGCCGTCGAGCCAGACCTCGCCCGTCGTCCTCGTCGCACCGCGGTGCAGGCCCATGATGCCCAGGCTCGTCACGCTCTTCCCCGAGCCGGACTCCCCGACGATGCCCAGGGTGCGCCCGCGCGCGAGGGAGAACGACAGGCCGTCGACGGCGCGCACGAGGCCGTCGTCGGTCGGGAACTGGATGCGCAGGTCGCGCACCTCGAGGAACGGCGCGGGAGCGGGCTGGCGCACCAGCTCGGGGCCGCCGAGTGCCGTGGCCATCAGAGCCTCACCTTCGGGTCGATGGCCGCGTAGAGGATGTCGACGACGAGGTTCGCCATGACGATGAAGAACGCTCCCAGGAGGGTGACGCCGAGGACCTGCGGCAGGTCGTTGTTGCCGATCGCGTCGATGGCGTACTTGCCGATGCCGGGCAGCGAGAACGTCGTCTCGGTGAGCACGGCGCCACCGAGGAGCAGCCCCAGGTCGAGGCCGAAGATCGTGAGGATGGGGGTGAGCGCCGAGCGGAGGCCGTGCTTGGTGACGACGGTGCGCTCGGGCAGGCCCTTGGCGCGCGCGGTGCGGATGTAGTCCTCGCCCATCGTGTCGAGCATGCCCGCGCGGGTCAGCCGCGCGTAGAGGGCGGCGTAGAGGAACGCGAGCGTGATCCAGGGCAGCGTGAGGTTGCGCGCCCACGAGAAGGGGTTGTCGAGCAGGGACACGTAGTGCACGTTGGGGAAGATCGGCCACTTGTAGCTGAACAGCGCCAGCGACAGCAGGCCGGTGAAGAAGATCGGCAGCGAGACGCCGGCGAGCGCTATCGCCATGGCGAACCTGTCGAAGAACGTGCCTCGTCGCAGGGCTGACAGGACGCCGATACCGACGCCACTGACGAGCCACAGAACCGATGCACCGGCGGCCAACGACGCCGTCACGGGAAGCCGGTCGAGCAGCTGCGGCCACACGGGCTGGTGGTTCTTGAACGAGTAGCCGAAGCAGGGCGCGGGGCAGTGCTCGGTCTCGGGGCCGAAGGTGTAGTCGGCGCCCGCGACGATGCCCTTGACGAAGTGCGCGTACTGGACGAGCAGCGGGTCGTCGAGGCCGAGCTTCACCTTGACGGCGGCGACGGCCTCAGGGCTGGGGTCGCGGCCGACGTACTGGACGGCGAGCTGGTCGCTGGTCTGTCCGGCGATGCGGGGCACCAGGAAGAACACGCCGAACGTCGCCAGACTGACGATGAGCAGCAGCAGCACGGCGGCGAACAGCCGGCGGATGACGAATGCGACCACGTGGTCTCGGCTTCGGCGGCCCGGCAGGGGCTCCGAGGAGCCCCTGCCGGGCGCCTGCGCCTTCACCTGCTTTCGGGAAGGAGCTGACAGACGTCGTGCTAGGTGGTGCGAGGTCGTGCTGGTCGTGCGGGCCGGGACCCTACTTCTTGACGCCCATCGACACGTAGTCGTACATGCCGTACGCGGACGTCACGAAGACGTTGGTGACCTCGGGGTTGCGGTAGAGCAGGGCCTTGTCGTAGACGATCGGGATGATCGCTGCCTGGTCCATGACCTGCTTGTCGACCTTCGTCCAGATCGCGGTGCGCTCGGCGACGTCCGTGACGCCCAGGCTGTCCTTGAACGCCTGGTCGACGACCGGGTCCTTGAGCTGGGACAGGTTGGAGTTGCCAGAGGCCTTGATGGCCTCGGAGGCGTAGATCTGCTGGAGGAACCCGTATCCCGACGGCCAGTCAGCGCCCCAGCCCATGAAGGACAGGCCGACGCCCTTGCTCTTGGCGTACGCCGTCGAACCGGCGTAGTTGGCGAAGTACTGACCGGAGGGGAAGGTCGAGATGCTGGCCTTGATGCCGACCTTGGCGAGCGCCTGCTGGAGGGCCTGCGAGCCGGCGACCTCCTTCGGGCGGTTGTTGCGCGCCACGATGACGGTGTCGAAGCCGGTCGGCTTGCCGCACTGTGCGAGCTCGGCCTTGGCCTTCTCGACGTTGCCGCTCTTGTCGGTGAGCATGCCGTACTGGTCGGCCTTCTCGTAGCCGAGGACCGTCGGCGGGATCGCCGTCGTCGCGATGTCGCCGCTGAGCGGGCCACCGTAGGCGTTCTGCAGGGCGACGTGGTCGGCCGCGTAGATGACCGCCTTGCGGCAGTGCACGTTGTCGAACGGCGGCTGTTGGGTGTTGATGGCGATGTAGCGCTCGAAGCCGGTGAGCGGGTTGTCGGCGTGCTTCTTGAGGTTCGGGTCGGTCATGATCTTCGACTGGGCCGCGGCGGAGACGCCGGTGCCTGCGAGGTCGATGTCAGCGGCACCGGAGAGGAGCCGGTTGTCGATGTCGTTCGCCTCGACCTTGAGGGTGACCTCGATCTTGTCGACGTGCTGCTTGCGCACCGGGTCGGACTTCTGGTCCCAGCTGGGGTTCTTGCTCAGGGTCATCGACTTGCCGGGCTCGTAGGAGTCGACCTTGTAGGGGCCGGTCGACGCCATCTTGAGCATGTACTTCGCGCCCGTGTCCTTGGCCTGCGGCACAGGTGAGGTCTGCGAGAGGGCCGCGAGGAAGTCGAACTCCGAGAAGGGCTGCTGGAGGTTGAACACGATCGTCTGGTCGTCAGGCGTCTGGATCGCCGTCAGGCCGAGCTTGTCAGGAGTCGTGTCCTTGTAGGGCCCCTTGTAGTCGGTGCCCAGCAGGGAGTTGAAGTACGTGGGGCCGTTGGAGAAGACGTCAGGCGCGTAGTTGCTGCGCTCGACGGCGTACTTGACGTCCTTGGACGTCACCGCCGAGCCGTCGTCGTACTTCAGGCCGGCCTTGAGCTTGTACGTCCACGTCTTGCTGCCGTTGCTGGCGACGCCCTTGGCCTCGGCGAGGTCGGGGACGAGCTCGAGGCCATCCTTGCCCGGCTTGGAGACGTAAGTCATGAGGGTGCGGGCGTAGAGCCGCCCGAAGTCCCAGGAGAAGGCGTAGTAGGTGTTGCCGGGGTCCGGGGAGTCCCAGTCGTCCGGGTGGACGAACTTCAGGGTGCCGCCGGCTGCGTCAGACGTGTTGACGATCGACGTCGTCGCTGCGTTGAAGCCGCTCCCACCGGAGCTCGTGCCGCCGCTGCCTCCGCTGCTGCTGGCGCCGGAGGATCCCCCGGTGCTGCTGCTGCTCCCGCCGCAGGCGACGAGGCCGACGGCCAGCGCTGCGACGCCGGCGGCCCTCCAACGCCTGCTGGTGTTCCGACTGGTGCTCAAGGCCGACTCACATCCCTCTCGTGCTGAACCTGGCGTGGTGTGACCGGATGGTCTGGTGGTGCTGTCAGGCTGGTGGTGCTGTCGGGCTGGTGGTGCTGTCGGGCTGGTGGTGCTGTCGGACGGTCTGGGTGGTCTGTTGGCGCCGCGGGACGTGGCGGGCGCTCAACGGTTGCGCGGGTCGAGGGCGTCGCGGAGACCGTCGCCGAGAAGGTTGAAGGCGAGGACGGTGATGAAGATCGCCGTCCCGGGCACGATCATGAAGACCGGGTCGATGGAGTAGAAGGGGACGGCGTTGGAGAGCATGCCGCCCCAGGACGCCGTCGGGGGCGCGACGCCGACGCCGAGGAACGACAAGGCCGCCTCGAACAGGATGTTCGTGGGGATGAGCAGGGTCGCGTACACGAGGATCGGCGCGACGAGGTTGGGCAGGATCTCGCGGAAGAGGATGTACGGCGTACGCGCGCCGAGGCTCCTCGCGGCGTCGACGAACTCACGCTCGCGCAGCGACAGCGTCTGCCCGCGGATGATGCGCCCGATGTAGGGCCAGTTGAAGAAGCCGATGATAAAGATCATCAGGGCGATGCGCAGCCCGTTGCCGCTGAGGCCGAAGGCCTCGCCCTGGACGACGCCGCCGAGGGCGATGGCGAACAGGAGCAGGGGGAAGGCGAGGAAGACGTCCATCGTCCGGCTGATGACCGTGTCGACCCAGCCGCCCTTGTAGCCGGCGAGGATGCCGAGTGCGACGCCGAGGACGACGGAGAGCATGGTCGCCGCCGCGGCCACGAGCAGCGAGATGCGCGCGCCGTAGACGATGCGGCTGAAGACGTCGCGGCCGTTGACCGGCTCGATGCCGAGGAGGAACTCGCGGCTGATCCCGCCATTGGGGGCCTTGGGGCGCGCGAACGTCGGGTCGATGAGGTCGGAGTGGAACTCGTTCGGCGGGTGGCCGAGCAGCTTGACGAGCAGGGGCGCGAAGATCGCCATGAGGACGAGGAGAATGATCACGACGCCGCCGCCGATGGCCACCTTGTCCCGCTTGAGCCTGGTCCACGCGATCTGACCGAGCGAGCGGCCCTCGATGTGGGTGACCGACTCGGCGAGCAGCTCGGGTTCAGCCTGCAGATCGGCAGGGGGGACGTCGATGGGCGCCGTCATGGCGGTCCTCACCTCCTGGCTGTGCGGCGCCAGCGCCTGTCGTGGTGGGCTGGCATGTGTGCGGGTGTGCTGAGTCCTGACAGGTCGAGATGGGCACAGCGGTGCTGTGCACCACCGGTCCCTCGCGCCCGGGGAACCGATGACCCGGGGGAGAGTACCGCTGCCTAGGTATGGGACTGGTGTTGCGGTGGCGTTTCGCAAGCAGATCGTGACCCGACCGGGCCAGGGGCCACGAACGCCCTTGCCCGCAGGACCCGCGGAGTCCGAGCGTGTACGACTGGTGCTGACCTGACCGGCTGCGGTCAGGCGGGGCGCAGGTGGGCCGAGTCGACCCACGCCTGGACGCACACCGATCCGTCGTCGTCGGCGAGGTACACGACCCGTGCGCACCAGCCCTCGGGGCGTCGCTGCCACTCGAGGACGAGCCCGGGCAGCTCCGAGCCCTGCCCTTCGGGCGGCGCGACCCAGCAGTGTCGGGTGCGACCTGTGCCGGGCGGGAGGGCTGCGGCCCGGGTGAGCGCGGTCCGTTCGGCGAGGGTCCACCCCCGCCGCGTGCTCATGCCTCCGGCCACCGAGCCAGCATGACACAGCGACTCGAACTGATGTTCGACTCACTGGCGAGCTCAGTCGGCGAGAGCCAGATCGACGGCGGCGGCGACGTGCAGGCGGGTCGTGGCGAACACCGGCACCAGGCTGTCTGCCTCGGAGACGAGGAGCTCGATCTCGGTGCAGCCGAGGATGACCCCTTCGGCTCCCGCGTCGACGAGTCGGCCGATGACCTCGCGGTAGCGCTGCCGGGAGGACTTCTCGAGCACGCCGCAGCAGAGCTCGTCGAAGATCACCCGGTTGACCTCGGTGCGGTCGGCGGCGTCGGGGACGAGCACCTCGAGGCCGTGCTTCTCGAGCCTCTCCCGGTAGAACGGCTTCTCCATGGTGAACGAGGTGCCGAGCAGCGCGGCGCGGCGGATGCCCGCGGCCGTGACGGCTTCGCCTGCCGCGTCGGCGATGTGAAGCAGCGGCAGGGTGGTCGCCGCCTGCACCTGCTCGGCGACGAGATGCATGGTGTTGGTGCAGATGATGAGCAGCTCTGCTCCCGCGGCCTCGAGCCCGACGGCCAGCTGCGCCAGCCGCGCCCCAGCGGTCTCCCACCGGCCCGCGGTCTGGAGCTCGTGGATGTCGTCGAAGTCGACCGAGGCCAGGACGCACCGGGCGGAGTGCAGTCCCCCGAGCCGGTCGCGCACCATCTCGTTGGCCAGCCGGTAGTACTCCGCGCTGCTCTCCCAGCTCATCCCGCCGAGCATGCCGATGACCTTCACCGAGGTGCCTCCCTGTCGCGGTGCAGTCGTGACGCAGTCGTGACGCTAATGGTCGCGCTGACGCGGCCGCGCTGGTCACGGCCGCGCTGGTCACGTCCGCGCTGGTCACGGCCGCGCCGTCCGTGGCCGGCCCCGGCGTCAGGGCCGTCGGCGGCCGGCCCCGGCGTCAGGGCCGTCGGCGCAGGACAAGGGGGTAGACCGGCCCGGCGCCTGCCTCCCGAAGCAGCGCCGCCGCGACGGTGAGAGTCCACCCCGAGCCGCTCTGGTCGTCGACGAGGAGCACCGGCCCGGACGGCGGGCCTGCCCGCGAGCCGCTCACCCCTGACGGCGGGCGGGCGATGTCGTCGCTGAGCCGGAGCGCCGCGACAGCACCCCGAGCCGAGGCGACGGAGCCCTCGAGAGTCTCCTGCCACGGGGTGTCGGCCGCTCGGACGAACGCCTCGACCACCTTGAGGCGTCCGATCGTTCCGAGGCGAGCAGCGAGGTCGGTGACGAGCAGGGACCGGCGCCGCGAGGGGACCCAGGTGACCCACGTCGGTCGCCCTGCGGGCCAGCCCCAGCCGCCGAGGAGCTGGATCACCCCGTCGAGGACGTCGTCGCTGACGGGACTGTCTGCCGCGAGGGCTTCGGCGACGGCATCTCCCCACCCGGCGTCGCGGCCGAGGGCGAGGGCGCGTCCCTGCTCTGCCGTTGAGCCGCCGATGCGCCCGCGCCGCCCGTCGAGCCCGGCCGGCCACATCTTGCGCGGCTCGATGACGACGGGCTGCCCCCGGAGGAACTCCAGCGCCTCGCGGACGAGCCCTGGGGCTGCCTGGGCCTCGACGACCGGTCGGCCGATGCAGCGGGCGCACCGGCCGCACGGGGCGGCGCCGGGGTCGTCGAGCTCGCTCCGGAGGAACTCCATGAGGCAACCGTCGTGGACGAGGTAGGCACGCATGGCGGACTGCTCCGCGCGCCGGGCCGCCTCGACCCGCACGTGCCGGTCGGCGTCGTAGACATAGGCCGCGCTGGTGCGGCTCCAGCCGCTGGCGTCACGGACGACGGCGCCGTCGACGTCGAGCACTTTGCACAGCGCCTCGAGCCGACCGCGCCGGAGTCCGGTGGCTGCCTCGAGCGCAGGGAGGGTCATCGGCTGCGTACTGCTCGCCAGCACGTCGAGCACCTTCTCCACGGTCGCGCGGGGCGGCATCGCCGTCGAGGTGAAGTACTCCCAGATCGCGGCGTCCTCCTGACCGGGAAGGAGCACCGCCACGGCCGAGTCGAGCGCACGTCCGGCTCGACCGACCTGTTGGTAGTACGCGATCGCCGAGCTCGGGGCCCCGGAGTGCAGCACGAAGGCCAGGGTGGGGTGGTCGAAGCCCATCCCGAGCGCGCTCGTGGCGACGACGGCCTTGAGGCGGCCGGCGCGGAGGTCGGCCTCGACCTCGAGGCGGACGTCGGCGTCGATCCCGCCGGTGTAGCCGCGGACGTCGTGACCCCGGTGCCGCAACCACGCCGCGAGGCGCTCGGCCTCGGCGACCGTCAGCGTGTAGACGATGCCGGTGCCCGGGAGGACGTCGAGCGCGCAAGCGACCCAGGCGTACCGGTGGGCGGCCGTCTCGGTGGCGACGACGTCGAGGGCGAGGGACTCGCGGTCGAGGGTGCCCCGCAGGGTCACGGTGCGCGGACCGAGCTGAGCGGCGACGTCGGTGGTGACGCGCGCGTTGGCGGTCGCCGTCGTCGCGAGGACGGGGGTGCCCTGGCTGAGCCCGGCGATGACGTCGGCGATGCGCCGGTAGTCGGGTCGGAAGTCGAAGCCCCACTCGCTGATGCAGTGCGCCTCGTCGACGACGAGCAGGCCGATCCGATCCGCCAGGTGCGGCAGCACCCTCGACCGGAACCCCGGCGAGTTCAGCCGCTCCGGACTGATGAGCAGGACGTCGACGCCGTCGGAGGCGATCTGCTGCTCGACAGAGGACCAGTCCTCGATGTTCGAGGAGTTCAGGGTGACGGCGCGCAGCCCCATGCGCGAGGCCGCCGCGACCTGGTCGCGCATGAGGGCCAGGAGCGGGGACACGACGAGCGTGGGACCGGCTCCTCCGGCGCGCCGCAGCGCCGTCGCCACCCAGTACACCGCCGACTTGCCCCAACCGGTCCGCTGGACGACGAGGACCCGGGCACGGTCCGCCACGAGAGCGCGGATCGCGAGAAGCTGGTCCGGGCGCAGGACGGCGTCGTCGCCCGCGAGTGCGCACAGGTGCCGTTGCGAGGCGACGGCCAGCTCGTCGTCGGCCGGTGGTGCTGCGTCGGGCGGGGCGACGGCCAGCTCGTCGTCGGCCGGTGGTGCTGCGTCGGGCGGGGCGACGGCCAGCTCGTCGTCGGCCGGTGGTGCTGCGTCGGGCGGGGCGACGTGCGGGGCGTCGGGCATGCGAGGCATCGTGCCAGCAGGCACTGACGCCGCCGGTCCGCGGCCGGCCAGCCCTGTGGACCCAGCCCTGGGGACCCAGCCCTGGGGACCCAGCCCTGGGGACCCAGCCCTGGGGACCCGCCGACGACCGGGAGTCCGGAGCGTCAGCGGTTGACCGAGGACAGGAGCGCCGCGGACTGCGCGTCGGTCCATCCCGCTGGCTGCAGCACGGTCTGCCAGGCAGCGACGTACTCACCGGTGTACTTGTGCCCGTGCCCGGACGGGCCCCCGGTGGCGAACGGCAGGTCGGCAGTGACCTGCCAGAACGTCACGAGGGGGAACCAGCGCATCGCCGGCAGGACGTCGGCGCCCCGTCGTTCGTCGAGCCAGTCGGGCTTGTTCAGCGCCAGATGCGAACCCCACCAGATGATCGGGTCCGACGGGTGCACGAGATAGGCGACCCGAGAGTCCTCCCACGCCGCGCTGCCGGGGAAGCCCGTGCTGACGTCGTTGGTGAACCGCACGGTGCGCCCCTGCCGGTACACCGGGGCGACCTCACGGGTCCCGCTGTCGCGGCCGTCGGTGAACTCGCGGTAGAGCGTGTTGACGTTCGGCGGCCCGGCGAACAACACGCCGTCCGTCCGGTTGCGCAGGTCGAACTCGCCGCTGAACGCCGCCTCCCCCCGAAGGAGCCGAGGCTCTCGCCGCAGACGTAGAGCTTGGGACGCCGGTCGGCAGGGAGCGCGGACCACTGCTCGTACACCGCGTCGAAAAGGTCACGGCCCGCCGCGCGTGCCTTCTTCTGGTCGACGAGGTAGGAGATCCACGACGGCAGGTAGGAGTACTGCATGCCGACGACGGCAGAGTCCCCGCCCGTCATGTACTCGAAGGTGTCGACCGAGGCGGGGTCGACCCAGCCGCTGCCTGTCGTCGTCACGACGAGGAGGTTCGCGCGTTGGAACCCGCCGGTGCGCGCGAGCTCGGCGACGGCCTTGGCCGCGCGGCCCTCGGCGTCCGCGTCGGACTCCGTCCCAGCGTAGGCGCGGATCGGTTCCTTGGCGGGGCGACCTGTCAGGGCCGTGATCTCGGCCGCGGTGGGCCCCATCCCGGTGAAGGCGCGGCCCTCGCGACCGAGGGAGTCCCAGCTGACGAGCGAGCCAGGACCGCCGGATCGCAGCTGCGTCGTCGGCTCGACCGATCCGGGCTTGAGGTTGCCGTTGGCGAGCGAGAAGTTCTGATCGATCGCCGCGCCGATGTTGGCGAGCGCCCAGCCGTTGCCGACGACGACGGTCAGCCAGACGACGAGCGCCCATCCGACAGCCTTCGCGGCCTTGGGTCCTATCCACCGCCCCAGCAGCCGGGACAGCGCCTGGTAGGCACGGCGGAACAGCCGTGACACCGCAAGGATGACGACGAAGAGGACGACGGCGGCGATCGGCAGCGCGAGGAGCAAGCCGTTGTTGGCTTCGGCGCCCATGAGATCGCGGATCTGGGCCCGCCCAGCGCTGGCCCTGCACGACCGACACGACGATCGCGATGGCTGCCACGACGGTGAAGACCTGCCAGCTGCGGCGACTGGCAGGGCGGGCCTCGCGGTCGGCGAACGCTCGCCACACCCACGCGCCGACGACCCCGACGCCGTACCCGGTGGCGCCGGTGATCCCGACGAGCGCGCCCTGGACGAGGCCGGTGCGGGGCAGCAGCGACGGGGTGAACGACAGGCACGCGAAGACCAGCGCCACCCACATACCTGGCAACGTGTATCGGAGCCTCGGCCCGCGGCGTCGCCCCTCGTGCGGTGAGGGCTCGGTGGGGAGACCGGAATCGGACGGTGCTGACCCGGGCCCTGCCGGTGCCGTGCCGCTGTCGGCCACCGACGGCGCTTGGCGCGGGGGCGCCTTGCCTGGCGCGGTCCACGAGGCCCTGCGTGTGGCGCTGCGGGCTGGCACCTGGTCGAGCGAGCGCCCGTCAGAGCAAGCTTCCCGCACCGACACCGATCCCGTTGGCAGCCCAGTGACCGAGAGCGGCCGTGAGCAGGCTGCAGGTGCGCAGCCGCGCCTCGGCGAACGCCACTCCCGCGAGCGCAGTCAGCAGGACCGTCCCGACGACACGCGCGACGTCTGCCGCGGTGCCCGAGCCCAGGGCATCCTCGACCACCTGGTTCGCCTTGCTCCCGCCCAGCGCGGGAAGCACGTGCCAGAGCCCGAAGAGAACCGACGACGTCAGGACCGCGCCACGGCGGGTCGTCAACCGGAGCAGGAGGGCGAGCAGCACCCCTCGAAAGGCGAGCTCCTCAGGGAACGCTGTCCCCACAGGGATGGTCCACAGCACCGCGTCGAGGGTCGTGGACCGGCCGAGCTGCCACCAGGGCGGGCCAGCGCCAGCCCGTAGGTGGCGACCGCGGCAGCAACGATGCCTGAGGAGACTCTGACCGCGCGGGGCATCTGCCCGAGGTCGAGTCCTAGCTCGGTGAGTGACAGCCGGCTGACGACGGCGACCGCCCCGAGCGCCGCCACAGTGGTCAGGCCTACGGCGACGTGCCACTGAGACCCCGCCTGATGGCCGACGACGTTGGCGAGCACCAGCAGCCCGACGACGGCAGCGGTCCATGCGGCAGCGGTCCATGCGGCAGCGGTCCACCCGGCAGCGGTCCACCCGGCGGTGCTGCCCTGGTGCACGGGCCGGCGTTCGGCCTCGTCAGGTGTCACGGGGGACGGTGTCGCTCGGGGTCGTGTCACGCGCGATGGTG
>JBBQFP010000032.1:0-28517 GCA_038322045.1 Actinomycetes bacterium
CGACCTTGCGTCGTCCGGCCGCAAGTTCCGCACGTGAGGTGAGGCAACCCTTGCCAGGCACCCGGTCACGACGGTTGACTGCTGCGCGCCTGCCAAGGAGCCGCCATGACCGGGTCCGCCCGACGCGCATCGAGCCGCGTCGCATCGCCCCGGGTCGCGCGCGCCCCCCGGGCGATCGAGGACGCCGGTCCCGGGCAGCCCGACGTCCTCGACGACCTCGACGGTCCGCAGCGGGTGGCGCTCCTGCTGCCGCACGCGGGTCAGCGCACCGCGCGCACCGGGGGTGCCCTCCTCGACGAGCCGCGGGTCGACGTCCTCGCCGCAGGCGCCGCGGGCAAGCCGCTCACCCTCGGCGTCAAGGCGCTCACCGCGCTTCTCCGACGCGCCCTGGCCGTCTCCGACGCGGCACCGTCGGTCGTGTGGGTCCGGGGTGACGACGAGCTCGCCGTCCACAGCGCCACGCTGCGCGTTTCGCTGGGCAGCGGCTCCGTCGTCGTCGGCGTCGGCGTCGAGTGCGACCAGACCGGGCCGGTCGAGGTCGTCGTCCCCTTCGCGCTCGGCTCGCCCGAGCTGCAGGCGGGTCTGCTCATGGCCAGCCCGGCGCGCCCGGACGGCCCTGCGCTCGTCGTCGCCGAGTGGGGCGACGTGCTCGTTGCGGCGGTGTACCGGGCGCTGCTCGACGTCGTCACAGCCGTGGCGGCGACGGCCGGCGTCGACCAGGACGGGGCGCCGCTGCTGCCCGGTGCGGTGGCCTGCAACGGCAAAGCCGTCACGGTGATCCCGCAGGCCCGGCACGCCATCGACCGGCGTGCGCTGCGATGACGACCGTTGCGGCCGAGGGCCCGGTCGGCGACCTCCTCGAGGCGCTCGGCCTGCTTCACGAGGGCACCGTCGACGGCGCGTTCTTCTCCGACCCGGGAGGCACGCTCAAGGGCCTGCTCCACGACGCCCGGCGGCGGGGACGGCTGCTCGCCCTCGCCCAGGCCGTGCTCACCGAGGCGGGGCTCGACCTCGGCCCGGCGCAGACCGTCGACGGCCGGGACTGGCTGCCGCTCATCGGCCCGGAGCTCGGGTCCGGCGCACCCGGCCCGACGACCGACCACCTCGACCTCTCCCTCGTCCTCGACCACACCGACGCGGCGCGGACGGTCCTCGGCCTCGGCGTCCGCTACACCCACGACGCCCCGGCGAACGCCCCCCGCCTCGCCGTCCACGCCGTCGTCCCCCTCGTCTCGGTGCCGGTCACCGGCGACGCCGTCCTCGCCCCCGGGACTGCCCTCGGCGTCATCGCCGTCGACGCGGCGCTCCAGCCGGGCACCGAGGGCGGTGCGGTCGACGTCGAGACCCTGCGCGTCGTGCTCGACGTGCCGACCGACGGCGTGCACCCACCGCACGTCGTCGTCACCGCCGAGGGGCTGCGGCTCGGCGACGCCGACCCCGTCGACCTCGTGCTCGACACCGACGACCCGCTCGTCGACCAGGCCCTTCACGTGGGGGCGACGCTGCTGCGCGGCCTCGCGGAGAGCGCCGAGCCCAGGCTCGGCGGGCTGCTGCGGCTGCTCGGCCTCGGGGCGGACGCCGCGGTGCCCGACCTCCCGCTCGCCGAGCTCGCCGCGCACGGCCGCTCGGCGCTGTGGGCCTGGCTGCGCTCCCTCGCCTCCCCCGCGGCGAGCGCCGGATGGGTCCGAGCCCTCGCCGCGCTCGTCTCTGAGCACGCGACTGTCGACGGCGACGGCTCGCCGGAGCACCCGGCGCGGCTCCGCCTGCCGCTCGGACCCGCCGTCCTCGAGATCGCCGTCGTCGTCACGGCCGGCCCGGACGGCAGCCCCGTCGTCACGCCCCGGATCACGGTGGGCGTCGAGTCCCCCGCCTCCGGCGCCGTGCCCCGGCTCGTCGGGCGCCTCGAGGTCGACGTCGTCACCCTGCGCCTCGGCGCGGTGCCGACGGCGACGGCCGTGCCCGGGCTCCGGCTGGTCGGACGAGCCGGGCCGGAGGCGCCGCGCGGCACCGCGACGGCGCTGGTCGAGCAGACGACGCCCGTGCCCGTCGTCGTCGGATCGGTCGCCGCGGGCCTCACCCTCGACGAGAACCGGCGGGTCGCCCCACTTCTCGCCGCGTACGAGGTGTCCGTCGGGACGGGGGACCGGCGGGTCGTGCGGCCCAAGGTCGACCTCACCGACGCCGCCGCCGTGGCCGACCTCGGCGCGAGCACCCTCGACGCCCTCGTGGACGAGGCGTTGACCGCCCTCGGTGCAGGGGAGGAGGTGCGAGCCGCCCTCGCGCTGCTCGGCCTGCGCGACCCGCACGGGCACGGCGGCACCGGCGAGCCCGCCTGGACGCACCGGACCGCGCTCGGCGACCTGCTGGCCGACCCGTTGGCCGCCATCGCCGCGTTCCTCCACGACGCCGTGACGGCCGGGGACGCGGGCGCGCTCCTCGCCGAGGTCGCCCGCCTGCTCCCCGGGCCTTCGGCGGCCACGGCGATCACGGGCACCGGGACGCCCGCCGACCCGTGGCTCCTCCCGCTGGACTCCGACCCGGGCGCCGACGTCTGGCTGACGGGGGTCGTCGACGGCGAGCGGCTCGGCCTGGGGCTGCGGGCCGCGCCCGCGCCCATCGCCGTCCCCTCGGTGGGGCGGCTGACCCTTGCCGTCGACGCGAGCCTCGTCAGCCTGACCCTGCCCGCCGCGGGTTCCGGACGCCGCCCCGGCGCCGAGCTCGCCGCCGACCTCGCCGTCCGGGCCGTGCTCACCGGGCCGGACGACGGAGCCGGGGGTACCTCCCCGGTGCGCCTGGGCTCGGGCTCCCTCGGCGTCGAGGTGACCCAGCTCGCCGGCGGCCTGCGCTGGACGCCCGCGACCGGGCTGCGCGCGACCGGCTCCGCCGTCGGCCTCGCGGTCGATCTCGACGGCGAGGCGCTTCCCCTGCGGCTGCCGTCGCTCGACCCGGCGACCGGTGCGCTCGTGCTTCCCGAGCCGCCGTTCGACGTCCTCGAGGCGCTCGTCGGCCACGGGCTGCGCGCCAGTGGCGGCGACGTCCTCCGCGGTCTCGGCGACCTGCTCGGGTGGGGGGAGCCGCACGGTGGCGGCACGGGCAGCCCGTCGCACCTGCCGCTCGACGGCCTCGTCACCGACCCGGTGGCCGCGCTCGCCTCGTGGCTGCGCGGGATGCTCGCCGGTGGCGACGTCGCGCTCACCCTCACCCCCGTCCTCGGCTGGCTGTCGACCGCCATCGGCGGCGCGCTCGCGCCAGGAGGGGCGGACGACGGCGACCCCGGGGTGACGCCCGAGCTCTCGGGGACCGGCACCCCCCGCGACCCGTGGACGATCTCGTTGCGGGACCGTTCGGGGGGCCCGGCCACCGGCGCGGCTGGACGCCGCGGCGGGCTCGTCGTCTGGTGCGAGCCCGACGGCCCCGATCTGCCGGTGGGGTCGGCGCTGACCGGGCTGGCGCTGCCCTCGTGGCTCGACCTCGGCGTGGGCGAGGAGGCGGCCGACCCGAGCCCGGCGGACCTCGCCGCCCTGCTCCTCGACGCCGCCACGGTGCTGCCGGCCGTCGCCGACGTCGTCCGGGACCGCGGTGGGCTCGCCGCCTCGCTGACGGCCCTGCGCGACCGGCTCGCCGGGGGCGACGGGGTGCTGCCGGCCTTCGGCGCGGCACCGCCGGGCTGGGTGTCGTCGCAGCTCCCCGGGGTGACCCACGGCGGTCTCCAGGCCGCCTGGGACGACCCCGCCCTCGACCCGGCGTCGACGGTGCTCGTCACCGGGCCGCTCGGGGACCCCGCCCGCTGGCCGCTCTACGACGCCGCGCGGCTCCTCGACCTCACCGCCCCCGGGCTGCCGGCCGCGGCCTTCGACGTCTCGGCTGCCTCCGCCGGACCGGGCCCCTGGTTCGTCGCGCTGTCGGCGCGCGGTGCGGCGCGCACCGACCCGACGGCGGCGGGCGACGGCTTCGTCGAGCTGACCGCGCGGCTCCGAGCGGCGCTCATCGCGGCCCGCGCGGGTGCCGGGACGCCGCTCACCGTCGTGGCCCACTCCTCCGCCGGGCTCCCGGCCCGCGTCGTCGCCGCCGACCCGGGCCTCGTCGTCCGGCTCGTCACGCTGGGGACGCCGCTGGCGGGGGCCACCGTGAGCACGGCCGACGTCCGGCCCACAGCGGACGCCGTCCACGCGCTGCGCGCCCTCTGGGCGGCCTCGGGCCTCGACGCCACGGCGGAGGGGCTGCCCGAGGAGCTCGGCGAGGGCGCCGAGCTCGTCGCGACGCTCGACCGGCTCCAGCGCGGGGAGCCCGTGCCGCCGGCCGAGCTCGCTGCGCCGCCGTCCTGGCCGGCGGAGGCGACCGGGGTCGTCCGTGAGGCGGTCCAGGGGGTGCTCGACACGGCGGCCGTCACGCGCGCGATGGCGGTCGCGGTCCGCGGCGCGATGCAGGGCGCGCTGGCCGCGGTCGGCGCGCTGCCTCCCGTGCTGGCGCCCGTCGACGCGTCGGGCGACCCGATCGACGCTACCGACGGCGCGGGCGGGACCCGTGCGGTCGACGCCGCGCGGCCTCGCCGCCCGGTGACGGCGATCGCCAGCGGGGTGCGCCACGACGTCACATCGGCCCCTGACTCGCGGGGCGTCACCGTCGGCGTCCGGACGACCCTCACCGGCCCCCGGCTCGGGGCCGACCCGCCCGAGCTGGTCGACGACGCCACCGGCGCTCCCCTGCCACCCGAGGTCCCCGCTGCCGGGCTCCGGGCGCCCGCGCTCGAGCTGCGGCTCGTCCTGCGGCGTGAGGGCGGCTGGCTCGTCGGCGGACCGCTGCCCGAGGGCTCCGGCGCCCCGGCGACGCGTCCGCCGCGGCTGCGCTGGGCCGAGGTCGTCCTCGCCTCGGAGCTGCGGCCCGGTGGCACGGCCACCGCCGAGATCGTCCTCCACGAGGCCGCGGCCCTCGGCGTGGAGCGGGTGGCCTGGACGCTGCGGCTCGACCCGCTCGCGGCAGCGGGTGCCGGGAGCGCCACCGGGGCGGGCGGTGGCGCTGCGACCCTTCCGGCCGAGGCGCGGGTCCTCCTCTTCCGGCTCGCCTCCGCCCTGGGGACGACGGAGGACGGCGGCGCGCTTCCCGCGAGCGGCACCTCCCGGGCCCTCGTCGACCTCCTCGCCGTGCTCGGCCTGGCCACGGTCGACGGCACCGGCCGGGTGGGCCTCGTCACCGAGGCGGTGGAGCGGCTGCTCACCGCGCCCATGACGACGTTGCGTGAGGCCGTCGCCGGGGGAGCCGTGACGGCCCAGCACCGCCGCGACCTCGCGCAGGCGCTGCGGGTGCTGCTCGGCGCGGCGACGGGTTCGGGCGGCCCGGCGGTGGACCCCGCCCGGGTCGACGTCGAGGCCGACGGCCTGCGCCTGCGCCTCGACCTCGAGCCGCTCACGTCGGCGGCCCCAGCGACCCTCACCGTCAGTGCCGACGTCCCGCTCGTCGCGGGGCTCGGGGCCTCAGGCAGCGTCGAGCTCGCCCTCGTCGAGGGCGGCCCGCGAGCGGCGGGGTCGCTGCGGCTCGGGTCGGCCTCCGCCGGGTCCGGCCTGCCGTTCCTCGCCGTCGACCTCGCTGCGGGCGCGCCGACGCTCACGTGCGGCCTCGACCTGCCCGCCGGCGCCGCGACGACGTGGCTGCCGCGACGGGTCGTCCTCTGGCCGCTCCCGGCGGGCACCGACGAGGGTGCCGTCGTCGAGCCGCTGCTCCAGCTCGCGCTCGCGGCGGTCCCCTCGGTCCTCGGGCGGCTCGGCCTCGACGCCGCCCGCACGGCGCTGCGCGGGTCGCCGGCCGGTGGTGCCCTCGACGCGCTCCTGCGGGCGCTCGACATGCTGAGCGACGACGACGTCCCCCGGGTCCCTCCGACGATCGTGCTCGACCCGGGGGGCTGGCTGCGCGGGCTCGTCGAGCTCGGCGGCACCGGCGGTGCCGGGGCACGAGCGGCGGCCGGCCTCGTCGACGCCGTGCGCGCGCTCGCCGGCCTCGGCACGACGACGACGCCTGCCGGCCACCTCCCGCTGCCCTACGGCCTCAGCCTCGTCGCGGCCGGCGACCCCTCCGGCGGCGGGCTGTCGCTGACGCTGGCGACCTCCGCGCCGGTCGACGCGGCGGGCGCCGTCGTCGAGCTCGCCGCGGGCGTGCGCCTTGCCATCGGCGCGGGCGGTGCCGTCGCGGTGCACCCCCACGTCGTCGCGGGCGTGGGCCTGCGGCCTGCCGGGGGCGACGTCCTCGCCTCGGTGCGGCTCACCGCCGACGACGTCGTCCGGCTCGACCTCGTCCTGCCCGGACCGCCCGACCGCACCTACGCGCTCGTCCCGGCCGGTCCCGGGCTCGGCGCGCTGGTCGGCGAGGCGGCCGTGCGGCTGCTCCCGACCGTGCTCGACGCCGTCGTCAGGGAGGCCGGTGACACCGGCGACGTCGTCGGCAGCCTCGGTGACGCCCTCGGGCTGCGTGAGGGCACGGGCACGGCGCGGCACTTCAGCGGCACCGCCCTCGAGGTGCTCGGTGGCGACCCCGCTGCGGCGCTGCAGGCCCGGGTTCGCGACGCCGTCGCCGAGGTCGTCTCGGCGCTGGGCGACCTCGTCTCGCACGTCCTGGGCCCGATGCCCTCCGGCGTCCTCGTCGTCGACACGTCCGTGCCGGCCCGGGTGCTCGTGCGGGTCGCCGGCCGGGTGACGCTCACGCTCTCGGGCACGGCCGCGGACCTGTGCCTGGACGTCGCGGCCGACGTCCCGGTGCGCATCGACGGGACGGCGCTCGGCACGGTCCGGGCGGCCGTCGGGGTGGACGGCCGCGGCCTCGCCCTCGTCCGTGGCGCGGTGGCCCTCGACGGGGACCTGCTCGTCGTCCTCGGCGTGCCGCTGCGGCCCTGGGTCGAGGCCGGCTACGCCCCGGGTGAGCGCGGACCGGGCGGGGCCGAGACCCCCGCGAGCCGCCCGACGTTGCGCGCGGGGCTCCTCGTGCCGCAGGGCACCCCCGGCCCGCTCGCCGACGCCCGCGCCGTCGTCGTCACCGTCGTCCCCGGGGTCTCGGCCGGCGTCGGCGTCGTCGGCGGCACCGGCCTCCCGGTGGGTGACGACCCCGGGCTCGCGGTGGCACAGGTGCTCGTGCCGCTGCTCATGGGGCTCGGCACCGAGGCGCTGCAGGACCTGCTCGGCACGGTCGTCGGCAGCGGCAGCAGCGGACCCACGGTCGGCGACCTGCTCGACGGCGTCCTGCTGCGCCGGGTCGGGCCGACGACCGCCCGGCGCTGGGCCCCCGTGCCCGACCTCCTCGACCCGGACGCCATCCTCGGTCGGATCGGCACGCTGGCCGGCAACCTCGTCGCGGCGTTCGCCCCCTCGGTGACCGCAGGGCCGCTCCAGGTCACCGGGACGGCGACGGTCACCGGCAGCGTCGTCAGCCTCGGCGTCCGGCTCTCGGTGGCCGACGGCGAGACGTGGTGGCTGGTCGACGCCGGCTCCGTGCGCTTCGGCGTCGAGGTCGCCACCGCCTGGCTGGGGATGACGCCGGCCGAGGGCGGGCTCGAGCTCTCGCTCACCCTCGACCCGTCGCAGCCCGACCCGGTGCGGGCGGTCGGCGTCGCCGTCCGCGGCGCCACGGTGCGCGTCGCGGGCCGCCAGGGCGAGGACCTGCTCGACCTCGGGGTGCGGCTGCGATCGGTGGCGCTCTCGGCCGCCTTCGTCCCCACCCCGCCGACCCTCTACGGCGGGCGGCTCGCCCTGGACCGGATCAGCATCCCCCTCGGCGGCGCCGGTGGCGGCGGGGGCAACGGCGTCGCCTCGAAGGTGCTCCAGCCGGCGCCCACCAGCGGCACGGCAGGCACGCCGCCCGCGGCGCAAGCCGCACCCGGGCTGAGCCCCGAGCTGTCACTGGTCTCGCGGGCCGGTGGCCCGGTGCGGGTCGACCTCCGGATGGGCGACGGCGACGGCCCGTGGTGGCTGCCGCTGCAGGCCCACCTCGGCCCGGTGTACGTCGAGCAGGTCGGCTTCGGCGTCACCCGGACCGGTGACACGGTCACCTGGCTGCGTCTGCTCATCGACGGCGGCGTCAGCCTGGCCGGCCTCACCGTGCAGGTCGACGACCTCGAGCTCGACCTGCCGTGGCCCGCCCCGTGGGACGTCGCGCACTGGCGGCTCGACCTCGCGGGCCTCGCCGTCGGCTACCAGGGCAGCGGGGTGACGATCGCCGGGGCACTGACGAAGACCGCGGGCACGGGTGGGGCGCCGCCGTCCTACCTCGGCATGCTCACCGTCAGCGCCGCCGGCTTCGGCATCAACGCCTTCGGCGGCTTCGGCGTCTACCCCGTACCGGGCAGCAGCCAGACCTACGTCTCGATGTTCGTCGTCGCCGCTCTGCACGCCCCGCTCGGCGGGCCGCCGGCGTTCTTCCTCACCGGTGTGGGTGGCGGCTTCGGGGTCAACCGGGCGCTCGTGCTGCCGACGGACGTCGCCGCACTCCCGCGGTTCCCGCTCATCCAGGCGCTCGACCCCGGGAGCACGATCGCGAGCGACCCCATGGGCGCGCTCACCGCGATGGGTCAGGCGTTCCCGCCGCGGCAGGGGGCCGTGTGGTTCGCCGCGGGCGTCTCGTTCACCTCGTTCAGCCTGCTCGAGGGCGTCGCCGTGATCTCCGTCGGCGTGGGGGACGGCGTCGAGGTCGCGATCCTCGCCCTGGCCCGGCTCGGCCTGCCCAACCCGCGGCTGCCGCTGGCCCAGATCGAGCTCGCGCTGATCGCCCGGTTCAGCACCCGCGACGCCGTCCTGTGGGTGCAGGCGCAGCTCACCGACAACTCCTGGGTGATCAGCCACGACGCACGGCTGACCGGCGGCTTCGCCTTCGTCACGTGGTTCCGCACCGGCGACTTCGTCGTCACCCTCGGCGGGTACCACCCGAACTTCCACGTCGCGCACTACCCGCAGGTCCCGCGGGTGGGCCTGTCGTGGACGCTGGGTCAGTTCCTGTCCATCCGCGGGGAGACGTACTTCGCGCTGTGCTCGAGCGCCGTCATGGTCGGCGCGCGGATCGACGTGAGCTTCCGCGCGGGTCCGGCGTTCGCGCGCATCGTCGCCGGGTTCGACGCGCTCGTCCGTTTCGACCCGCTGTGGTTCGAGATCGACATCTACGCCTCGGTCACCGGCGGGATCCGCATCGAGATCGACCTCGGCTGGTTCGGCACGATCCGGATCGACCTCACCATCACCATCGGTGCCCAGCTGCACGTCGAGGGGCCCGAGGTCCACGGCACGGCGATGCTCCAGATGGGTCCGGTGCAGGTCCCGTTCCGGTTCGGCCCCCAGGCCCCGCCGGAGCGCCAGCCGCTGGGCTGGACGGTGTTCGTCGACAAGTACCTGCGCTCCGGCGGCGGGCAGGTGCTCACCTCCTCCGTCGTCGCCGGGCAGCTCGCCGGAGGCGACGCGGCGGAGTCGCGCAACGACGGCACCGACCCGCTGCGGCCGTGGCTCGTCCTGCCGGAGTTCGGCCTCGCCGCGGCCACGACCCTGCCGGCGCGCACCTACGCCGCGGCGCCGGTGGCCGGGGTCGGGGGCCTCGGCATCGCGCCGATGGACGTCCCGGCGCTCGGCTCGGACCTGCGGGTCACCGTCCGCGCGGCAGGCGTCGCCGGTGCGGCCGGGGACCGGACGGCGGCGTTGCAGGCGACCCCCACGGTGTCCGGGCTGCCGCCCGCCGTCTGGCGGGCGCTGCCGCCGGGGCAGTCCGCGCCGCCGCTGCCCTCCGGCGTCGACCTCGTGCCGGGGTGCACCGGAGTCGCCCTCGCGGCCCGCGCCCGGGTCGCCGACGACGGCGGCTCCGCGCGGCTCGACCCCGACGAGGTCGAGCAGGACCGCAACCGCCGCAAGCCTCTGCCGTTCCCCGCCGAGCAGACCTCCCGCACCGCCGTCCGGCCCGCCGCGGCCGACGCGGTGCGCTCGGACGTCTCCGCCGTCAGCCAGGCCGAGCTGGCCCGGACGGCGCTGGCGTGGGCGGCGTCCGGCCCCGACGGCGGGCGGTCCGTGCCCCGCTCCGCCCGCCTGCTCCCCAAGGGCGTCACGCCCCTGCCGGACGACGACCCCGAGCGGGCTCGCCTGCTTCTGCGCCGCGCCCGGCAGTGGCAGGCGCTGCCCCGGCCGGTGCGGATCACCGAGGGCCTCGGCCCGCGCACGGAGGTCCCCGCCGAGGTGACGCAACGGCCAGCCGAGCCCCCGGCCGCTGCCCTCGACACCGCCGTCGGGGAGCCATCCGTCGTCGCGCTGCTCGACCTCGGGGCCGCGGCCCTGCCGCCCGGTGGTCGCACCACCGTGACGGCGCTCAAGGACGGCGGCGTCGCCGGGGCGGCACGGCTGCCGCGACGGGCCGCGCCCCCGGCCGACCCGGCGAAGGCCCCGGCCGACCGTGCCGTCGCCGCCCGGCTGCTGCGCGGCGCTGCCCCGGGCACGAGCCAGGGCGGCGCCCCCCAAGCAGCCGTGCGCACCTCGCTCGCGGGCGGCGCCACCGAGCTGCGCCGGGGACCGGCCGCCGCACCCGGCACGGCCGCGGCCCTCGACGGCGCGGCGGCCGCCCTCACGGGGCAGGGCGTCACCGTCGTCCCCGGGCAGGCCCTCGTCCTCGCGCTGGGCAACCCCCACCACGACGCCGACGCCGAGCGGCCGCGCCTCGCGGTCACGGGCAGCGCCCCGGTGCGGGTCGTCGCCCTCGACGCCACCGGTCGGCCCCTGGGCGACACCACGCTCGTCGAGGGCGACGTGCCGGTGCCGATCGGGACGGCGTCGGTCGTGCTCCTCGGGGTCGGGGTCGCCACCCCGGCCGGGCTCCCCGGGTGGGCGGCGTCCGTGCCGGTGGTGCAGGCCCTTCCCGGCTGCGCCGTCGCCGCGGGGTGCGTCGTCCGTGGTCCGGCCGCGGCGCGCCGCCTCGCCGTCGTGGCCCCCGTGGCGGCCGGTGCAGCGGTCGTCGCTGCGGGTGCCCTCGTCGGCGGGACGGGGATCGTCGAGACGGTGCTCCCGGCCGGCACCCGCAGCCTCGTCATCGCCCTGGACAGCCTCGACGCCGAGGTGGTCCCGGGCCTCGCGGGGCTCGTCCTGGGCCTGCGCGGCCTGAGGCGTCGCAGCGGCCCGGACGGCGAGCTGCCGCCGGTCTGCGTGGGTCAGGGCCGACGGACCGTGCTCCTCTACCCCGTCGAGGACGACGTCGACGAGCAGAAGGCCCTCGCCGCCGAGGCCGCGGCGGCCGGGCGCACCCGCCCCGAGGGGACCGTCGTCGTCAGCATCGCCTCGGACGAGCGCTGGTCGGTCGCGGCCGTCGCCGGTGCCACCGGCTCACCCGAGCGGCTCGCCCGCGAGGTCGTTGCGGGGGGCGTCGAGCGGCTGCTCGCGCCCGTCGTCGTCGCCGCGACCGGTGCGAGCCGGGTCACCTGGACCGGGAGGACGCCGTGAGCCCCGTCGACCGCACCGGCTCGAGGCCCCGCCGCATCGTCGTCGTCCACGACCGGGTCGACCCGGCGCTGACGGCAGGCGACTACGAGGTCAGGGTCGCCCAGGCCGTCTCGGGCGACCCCGACCTCGGCACGGTGGCCGACGACGTGCGCCACGTGCGGGTCACCGCCCCGCGATACCGGCTCGCGAGCACCGACGTCCTCTCGAGCTTCCCGCCGCCCAACGCCGCCGGGCCGTTCACCACCCGGCTGGCGCAGGTGGCGCTGCGGCGGCGCACCCTGCCGTGGGAGCGTGCGGACGGGCCGACCCGGCCGTGGCTCGCGCTCGTCCTCCTCAGTGACGGTGAGGGGGAGCTCCTCGCGTCGGTGCCGGTCGAGCAGGCCGTCACCGCCGGGGTCCGGCCGGCGGGCACGAACCCCGACGGACCGACGTGCGCGGCGATCGAGATCTCCGAGCGGGTCGTCGCGCAGGTGTTCCCCAGCAGGCAGGACCTGCCGTACACCTGCCACGTCCGCCAGGTGCCCGTTGGCGACACCGAGCTCGCCCAGGGCGATGACGACGGGTGGATCGCCGTCGTCATCGCCTCGCGGCTGCCCCGGCCGGGGCTGCGCTACCGCGCGTGCCTGGTCAGCCTCGAGGGCCAGTGGCACGAGCTGCCCGACAACCCACCGACCGAGACGCGGGTCACCAAGGCAGTCGTCTACGACGACATCACCGTCGAGCAGCTCGTCCTGGCGCGGCGGCCCAGCGTCGACGGCGTCTCCCTGACGGCTGTTCCCTCTGGCAAGACCTCGCTCGCGGCCAAGCGTCCGGCGGAGCCGCTCGACCGGGAGACCGCCGACGGCGCCCCCGCCCAGGCGTCTGGCGGGCACACCGCGCCCGACGCCTGGGGAAACGCCGGCACCGGCACGGCCGGCACGCCGGTGCTCGCGCAGGGCGGCCCGGTCGTGCTGCCGTCCGTCGTCACGGCGACCGCGGTGGGCACCGGTGCCGGCTCCGTCGTCCTCGACGTGTCGGTGGCGGCCATCGAGCCGGCGGCGCGGCTGCTCCGGTTCCCGGTCCTCACCTCGTGGGAGTTCCGCTGCGAGGGCGACAAGGACTTCGCAGCGCTCGTCCAGGGCCTCGACGTCGGCCTGCTGGGGACGGCGGCGAGACCAGGCCGCGGTCCGACCGACCGGGTGCCCGAGGTCGCAGAGACCGGCCACGTCGTCCTCGCCGGGCTCGACCGGGGTGGCGAGCCGATGTCGACGTGGTACCGCGGCCCGCTCGTGCCGCGCGCGGTCGAGCGCCGCGCTCCCGAGGCCGTCCACGTGAGCGACCAGCTGCGCCGGCTGGCCGAGGACGGGCGCACCGAGATCGGCGAGGCAGCCGCCTTCGAGCTCGGCAGGCTGCTCGCGCTGTCCTCGCCGTCGACGGTCGCCGCGCTGCGTGAGTGGCGACGCCGCGGGTTCGCCGTCCGGCGCGCGGCCGCGCTGGGCGAGGTCTCGGTCCTCGGCGACCTGCTCAGCACGTGGGGGGTCCTCGACGCCGGCGAGCTGCGGGTCGAGCGCTTCGCCGAGCTGCTCGGACGCCAGGTGCTGACGACGTTCGGTGCTCCCGACGCGGTCGAGACCGTCCTGCCGCGGCGTCCGGACGTCGACCCCCTGCCACAGCTCGACCTCCTCCGCGACCCGGTGGCGACGATCGCCGAGGGTCTCGCCGTCCCCATAGACGCCCTGCGGGTCGCGGCCGGCACCCAGGTCCGGCCCCAGCTCGACCTGGGGATGCTCACCCCCATCGAGCAGCTGGGGTTCACCGCGCTGAGCACGCAGCCCGAGCTGCTCGCGCCGTTGGCCGCCGGGCTGACGACCCAGGTCGCCGACCTCACCCGGCTCGCCGGCCGAGGGCTGCCGGGGGTGCCGGGCGGCCCGGGGGTGCCGGGGGTGCCGGGCGGCCCCGTGCTGCACCCGCACGGGGGCGCCCGCACCGCCGGCGTGGCAGCAGAGCCCGCCAGCCCAGCGCGGGACGCCGGGCCGCAGGACGAGCTCGACACCGTCGAGGGCCTGTTCCCCGGCGCCGCCCCGCTCGCCGAGGAGGACACCCCGTGAAGGCCTCGACAACCGGCGCCGAAGCCCTGCGCTCGGCCGTGACCGCCGCAACCTCCCGGCCCTCAAGCGGCGGCGGGGCCCCTGCCCTGCCGCCCGAACTTGTTGACGTCCTCGTCCGGCTCCGGGTGCTCGAGGGCGTGCCGTTCGACTACCTCGTCCCCGACTCCGAGCTGCTGCCCGAGGAGTCGATCCGGTTCTTCTTCCTCGACCGCGGCTGGACCGACGCGCTCACCCAGGGGGTGCTCGCCGTCGGGGCCGTGACGACCCGCGACCGGATGGACGTCGCCGCCCGGTGGCCCGAGGTGCGCGACGCCGTCGACGCCGCGGAGCACGACGTCCGCGCGCACCTGTCCGGGGCCGCGCCCGTCACGGGTGACGCCGAGGCGGTCACGGGGTTCCTCGTCCGGTCCCGGGCGATCTCGGGCTGGCCTGGTGTGGCGGTGCGGGCCTACCGACGGACCGGCCCCGAGCAGGCCGCGGACCCCCTGTCCGGGCTCGAGGAGATGCGGCTGCTGCGGCTCGAGCGCCTCGCGCCCGCCGTCCTGCTGGCTCTCGTCGACGGCGTCCCCGACCAGGTCCACCTCGAGGAGCCGCGTGCCGGGATCCAGCTCGGGGTCGACGAGGAGCCCGACGGCGCGGGCGGCGGGATCACCGTCGCGCTCAAGGACCCGGCGACCGGGGCCCGGGTGCGCCGCGGCGGCGCCGACGTCGCCGTCGCCGTGCCGTTCCGCCGCGGGTCCCCAGGTGTGGTCGCCGTGTCCGCCCTCGTCGAGGCGTTGCGGGCGGCGGACACCGGCGGAGTGCTGGGGCCGAGCCTCGGCCCCGCCGAGTACTCCCTCCAGATGCTCCAGCTGCCCTACCGGCAGGTATTCGGCGAGACCGACTCCGCGGCGCCGCTGGGCGACCTCTACTCGGTGAGCGCCGCGCTCACCATCGCTGCGCTCACGCGGGCCTGGGACGGTGCCTGATGGCCGATCGCGTGGACCTCTCCGCCCAGTACTCCGTCCTCGCCCGCGCGGGGACACCGGCGTCGACCCTCGTCACCTGGGACCGCACGGTGTGGCGCGAGCCGCGGCTCCTCGTCCCGCTCGACGTCCAGGCGCTCGTCGTCACCCCGGCGACCTCGGCGGGGGTGTGGGCCGACGTCGCCCGCCGCCTGCCCGAAGGCCCGGAGCCTGCCGCGGGCAGCGCGGCCGCGCCGGGCACGCTCGCGGCCGCCGCCCCGTTCACCGACCTCCCGCCGCGGCCGGCAGGGGTGTTCCTCCACTGGGCGCTGCCCGACGCGCTGACGGCCGGCACGGTCGCCCAGGACCCCGGCACCGACGTCGGCCCCAGCCAGCTCGGCATGCGCCCGGTGCCCAACCGCTGGCTCGTCGTGCGGCTCGGCGGGGGCGTGCCGCGGCGGGTGGCGGCGTGGGTCGTCGAGTCCGACCGGGGGCTGACCCGCGCCCTGACGCAATGGTCGGAGTCGGCGAGCGCCGCCCCGGGCAGCCGCACCCCGTGGCTCCAGCCGTCGTCGCTGACGGCGGTGACCGGCGGCGACCCGGCGTGGGCAGCGGTGCTCGACGGTGTCCTCGACCGCTTCGCCGTCCGGGACGACCTCGCCGGCCTGCATGCCGACGACGCCGCCGGGTCGCTGACCTACCTCGTCGTCGGCTGGTACTCCGACCCCTCCCTCGACCCGCTCGCCGGTCCGGAGGCCGCGCAGGGCATCGAGGCGCTCCTCGCCCGGCTGCGGTGGGACCTCGACCCCGCGTCGCTGGCCCGGGCCCGCCGCGAGGCGGAGGCCGCCCGCGCGGCGGCGTCCGCGGCGCGCAAGGCCACGCCGCCGCGGGCCACCGGCGGGGACGTCGTCGCTTCGCTCGAGGTCGGGGCCGTCACGGCGCGTCTGCCGATGTCCGGCGCGACGGCGACGCTCGTCGAGGGCTCGGTGCTGCACGTGGCACCGGCCGCCTGGTCGCCGCGCCAGCTGCTCTGCCACGGCCTCGTCCACGGTGTGCGCCCCGACGGGCTCGGCGACGACGAGCGGCCGGCCGCGGGTGAGGTCGCCGCCGCGCTGGGCTCCAGCGTCGAGGAGTCCTTCGCCGCCCTGCTCGCGAGGACGATGCCCGACCCGCTCGGCGGCGAGCGGTTGACGGCGGCGTTCCTCCGCGGCATGGCGGGTCGTTACGACGACCCCGACGGCGCGGTCGCCGTCGACGAGGACCTCCACGGCGCCGAGTTCGTCGCCCTGCCTGGTGGCACCCGGGACCGCGCCGACCGGGTGCGCACCGGCGGGCTGGCCGACGGCGTCCTCGACGCGCTGGGGACCGTCGCGGCAGACCGCACGTCAGGCGTCCTCGGTGGCCGCACGAGCCAGGTGAGCCGCTTCGGCAAGGAGCGCCCCGCGAGTCACGTCGTCGAGCGGGGGACGTCGGTCGCCGAGGTCTTCGGCGAGGGTCGTGAGGGCCGCGAGGGCGCCGATGACGCCGTCGGCAAGCTCGGCAAGCACGAGGCGGGCGGCCGTCCGGGCAACGGCACCCGCCCCGCCGGCCCGCCGCTGCGTGGACCTGGTGGCTTCCGTGACGTCGAGGTGGGGCTGCCGCGCCTGCACGTGCCCGGCGACCCTGCGCTCACCCTCGTCGGCGCCCACCGCTCGCTCCGGCACGGCGAGGACGGCCGCCACACCGCCTCCGGACTCCTCGCCTGCCGGCTCACCGGCGACCCGGTCGACCAGTTCGCCGACGTCGTCCGGGGCGCCGACGTCGTCCGGCCGCTCGGGCACGGCGGGCTGCCGCCGGAGTGCGAGGCGCTCGTGGCCGAAGCCGCGCTCCTCGACCCGTTCCACGTCGCCGAGACCTCGGCTGCGGCGGCCGCGGCGGCTGTGACGGCTGGTGCAACCGGCGCGCAGTCGGCCGCCGCGAAGCTGCGGGTGCGCGGCGAGGTCGCGCTCGCGGCGACCGCCACGGGCCCCGGCTCCCACGGTGCGGGGTCGGCCGCCGTGGGCTGGGCGGCCACGGCCTCGGTCATGGACGGTGCCCTGGCCTCGCCCCAGGCGACGACGTGGTGGCGCCAGCCCTGGGTGCCCATGTACGTCGAGTGGGAGCTCGAGCTCGACCTCCCCGACGACGACGCGGCCGCGCTGCGCACCTGGCGGCTCGACGAGGTCGACCTCGACCCGCTGACCGGCGCGTCGACCGCCACGACGACGCGGGCGCTGCGCGGCCGAAGCCTGCTCACCGCCGGACCTGCGGGCACGTTCGGCGACCGGGTCCGGGCGACGCTGCACGCCGAGGCCCTGCGCAGCGACGGCGGCGAGCTCGAGCCCGCCACGGAGGCGGCGCTCACGCTCCTCGCGGCGCGGGCCGACGCCGTGGACGTGACCGCCGCCTCGCTCGAGGGGCTGCGGCTGTGGCTGCTCGGCTGGGACGACAACGTCACCCGGACGACGGCGGGCGGGGGACCGGCGGCGCTGCTGCCGAGCCGGGTCCCCAGGCTGCTGCGCTCCGGGGCCTTCCGGCTGACCAAGGCTCGGGTCGTCGACACCTTCGGCCGGGTCCTCGACCTCGGTCCTGCCCTCGCCGCCGGCCGCGTCGCCGGCTCGCTGACCGCCGACGGCAGCGGCGCCACCGGGGCGGCCGGCACCTTCGTCCCACGGCTCACCCCGCCCGCCCGCCTCCTCCTGCGCCTCGTCGACCCGGGCGCCGAGGGCGTCGAGGCGCACGTCGACCAGGAGTCCGGTGGTGCCTCGCCCGTCGCGGGGTGGCTGCTGCCCGACCCCGTCGACCACGCCGTCGAGCTCGCCGACGCCTCCGGGGTGCCGCTGGGCCAGCTCCTCCACGACCCCGACGGCCCCGGGGTGCTGTGGGAGTCCGCTCCTGGCCGGCCGGGCCCGTTGGGCGCCCCACCGCCGACGACCGGGCCGGGCGACGCCCCGCTGGCCGGCGTCGTCGTCGGGCTCCTGCGCGCCGACGCCGACCGCCGCGCCGCCGGGCCGGTCGTCGAGACCGAGGACCTCCTCGAGGAGGAGGAGAGCCCGCTCTCGGCGCTGCTGCGGGTCCTCGACACGACGGCGGCGACCGTCGACGCCACGGCGTCCGGCAGCGACCACCTCGCCGCGCTGGCGGGACGGCCGCTCGCCCTCATCCGTGCGCTCCTGCGGGTCGAGGTCGGCCCGGACCCCGCCCCGGCCTCGACGCCGGAGCCGCTGCGCAGCGAGCGGGCGCAGGCCCTCGCAGCGCTCGCCCGGCTCCAGGTGCCGGTGCGCCTGGGCGCGCTGACCCGCCTCGACGACGGCCTGCTCGGCTTCTGGGTCGACGACGACTACAGCCGCTTCCACCCCGTCGACGGCGCGGTCCTCGAGGCAGCCCTGGACTCCGGGCCCCGCCGAGGCCTCCTCGCCACCGGGTCGTCCTCGACCGACCCGGGGACGCGTCCGGTGACCTCTCCCTACGTGGTCGCTGACCCCGTCCTGCGGGTCCACCCGGGTCAGACCGTGCGGCTGACGCTCGTCGTCGTGCCGGGCACCGCCGTCAACGCCACGTGCGGGCTGCTGCCGCGAACCGCGGTCCGGCTCCAGAGGGAGTGGGTGGCGCAGGCCCTCGAGCGGATCGCGCCGTCGTTCCGCATCGGGCCGGTGCTCGTCGACCCCTCGACCGTGCGCCTGCCCGCACCGGGCGGCGGCGGCATCTCCCCGTCCTGGGCGCACCGGGACACACCCACGACATGGGCGGACGCCGAGCTCGGGCCCTCGACCTCGCAGGCCCGCCTGCCCGAGCGTCCCGCCCAGGTGCAGGAGGGGTGGCTGCGTCTGGTCAGAGGCGAGACCGACGTACCGGCAAGGGAGGGGACGACGCCGTGAGGCTCCTCGACGACAGCTCCGCCCGCGAGCGGTGGCTGCGGGTCCACGGCCCGCAGGGGGGAACCGCCGTCCGGCAGTCGTCCTTCGGCGGGGGCGCGGACGACGCCGGCCCGGACGACGCCCCGGTCGACGGCACGCTCCTGCCCAAGGACGCCCCCGGGCCCGGCGCGGACTGGGTGCCGCTGGGACCGACGACGGCGACCGGCGGGATGGCCTCGGACCGGCCGCCGATCACCGGGCGGGTGCGCAGTCTCGCGTTCGCCCCCGGGGGCGGTCGGGGCTACGCGGGGACGGCCGGCGCGGGGGTGTGGATGTCGCTGGACGCGGGGGTGTCGTGGTCTGCGCTCGACCCGTGGATCAACACCCCCGACGCCGCGCTCGTCCCGGCGTCAGGAGGGCTGGCGCTGGGCTCCATCGGCGTCCAGTTCGGCAACACCGTCGACGACGACGTCGTCCTCGTCGGGCTGGGTGAGCCGAAGAAGTCGCTGGGTCTGACGGTGAGGCGCTTCGGTCGCGCCGGTGGGGCCGGCCCGAGGCTGTGGACCAATGAGGCGACCAACCTCGGACGCTTCTTCAGCTACCGGCTGCTGTGCCCGCCGCCGTCGACCGCGGGCAGCCGCAACCGCGCTTGGCTGGCCTCGACGTCGGGGCTGCACGAGCGCCCCGCGGCCGCACCCTTCGCCTCGTGGACGGCGATCCCGCTGCCGGCGCCGTTCTCGACGCCGCTCACGGTCGGAGGGCAGCTGCCGCCCGTGACCGACGTCGTGCTCCTCGTCGACGCCGGCGTCGAGTGGCTCTACGCCGCCGTGCAGGGTCGCGGCGTCGTCCGCATCCAGCTCGTCGGGGGGTCGGCGGTGGGGCAGCCGGTCGTCGCATGCACGGGGATCACCCAGTCGATGACCCTCCCGGAGCGCAGGAAGTACGGCCGGACCTCGCTCGCGGCGTCCGAGGACGCCGCCCCCCGGGTGTACGCCCTCGCTCAGGTCGAGCTGGGGTCCGCCCGGGCCCGGCTGTTCCGGATGGCGCACACGGCAGCGAACACGGCCTTCACCAGGGTCGTCGGTGTGCCCGGGAGCCTGTGGTTCGTCGGCGGCGGCGACCAGGGCGACTACGACAACACCGTCGCGGTCGTGCCGCAGGCCGTGCCTGCACCGGCGACGGCGACCGACGAGGTCGTCGTCGCCGGCTCGGCGGTCATGATCGACGGGGAGTGGCAGGCGGCGGCCTACCGAGGCCGGGTGCGCCGGGTCGCGGGGGTGTGGACGTTCAGCCCGACGCTCGTCGGGCGCGGGGCCCACGCCGACGTCCACTGCGCCGCCTTCTTCCGGCGCAACGACGCCACGCTCGACCGCGACGACCTCTGGCTCGGCACGGACGGCGGGATCTTCCGCTCGCAGGCGGCGATCGAGAGCGGCCGGTTCCAGCCGTCGCACGGAGGGATCTCCTCGGTCCAGCTGACCTTCCTCGCCCAGCACCCGACCGTCCCGGCCTTCCTCCTGGCGGGGAGCCAGGACAACGGGCTGCTCATCGGCACCGGGGAGCCGACCTGGGCGCGGCACCGGTGGGCCGGCGATGCCGGGGGCGTCGCCGTCGACCCGGTCCGCCCGCGATGGATGTGGCAGTGGACGCAGAGCACGCTGTACGCGAGCCGGCCCCCGGGCACCGCGGTGCCGCCCCCGGCGGTGGCCTTCCCGCCGACGGCGAACGCCGCCCTGAAGACCGCGGAGACGAGAGCCACCGGTTTCTACGGGCGGCTCGCCGTGGTCGAGGTGCCGGCCGTCAGCGTCGCCGTCCTCCCGACGGCCCGGCTGGCCTTCGGGACCAAGCGCGTGTGGGTCTCCAACGACTGGGGCGCGACGTGGCGCTCCCTGCCCAGCGGGACGAATGCCCTGGCATCGGCGGCGCCGCAGACGAGGGACCAGCTCGACGGCCAGAACATCACGGCGGTCGCCTGGGCGTCGCCGTCGGTCGTCCACGCGGCGACGTCGATGGGCGTGTACACCTTCACGAACGTCGGAGCCGGTGTCGTTGTGTCGACGGTGCAGGCCCGTCGCTCAGGAACCGCGAACCGCGGGCTGCGCCGGGCCGGGGAGCCGGCCAACGCCGTGCCTCCGGCCTTCCAGACGACGACGGCGGTCCCCGTGGCGAACGTCGGGCCGCTGCCTCCGGACTTCGTCGTGACCGCCCTCGCCGCCGAGGACGCCGCGGGGGCCCGGCTCTACGTCGCGATCAGCAGCGCGACCAGTCCTGAGCTGCTGTGGTACCTGCGGCCGGGGCTCGCGTCGTCGTGGTTCCCGTGCACGCTGGCGGCGTTCCTCGGCGGCAGCACCGGCGTCCACGCCGTCCTCGTCGACCCCGCGCACCAGGACGAGGTCTACGTCGGCACCGACGTGGGGGTGTACCAGGGCAAGCGGACCGACCACGACCCGGCCGCTCCGACGTGGGCGTGGGCGCCGTTCTCGCAAGGGCTGCCCGAGGCCGCGATCTCCGACCTCGCCCTGTGGGCGCCGGTCGGTGCGGGCGTCCGGCTGCTTCGGGCGAGCACCTTCGGCCGCGGCGCCTGGGAGATCGACCTCGAGCGCGCCACGGGACGCGACGCCCGCCCGCCCCGCGAGCCCGAGGTGTACGTGCGGGTGTCCGGCACCGACGACGGGCGCCGGGTACCCGGGGTGACCCGGCTGCCCGACCCGCTCGACCCGACGCCGCCGCCCCTGCCCGGTGCTGCGGCCGCGGTGCCGCGGCCACGGGCCAGCGGGTACGTCGAGAGCCCTGACGTCGCGGTGGTGCGGGCGCGCGCCCGCGTGGGCCGGGCGTGGCCCGTGGGGGCGCTCACCGGCGCGGACCGGCAGGCCTGGCGGGTGGCGGCGTCGACCTGGGATCGCCCGCTGCGGCCGACGACGGGCGCGTTCGGTGCCGCTGACCGCGCGGTCTGGCAGGCGATCCAGCGCGAGCGCGTCATCCCGCTGAGCGCGGCGATGAACCGCCGCACGTGGGAGGCGACGTTCAAGGGCGTCGGCCCCGACGACCCCGACCACGTGCGCTACCTCGACCGCTACGGCCGAGAGCTGGCACCGACCGGTCCCGCCGTCCCGGTCGGCACGCTGCGGCCACCGCGCTGGCAGGTCGTCGACCCGCCGCCGGGGGTCAACCGGGTGCTCGTCCACGTCCGCACGCGGGGACCGCTGTCGGTCGCCGCCGGTCGGACCGAGGTCGTCGTCCTGTGGCAGGTCGTCGCGCCGGTCACGCCCATCCCCGCCCTCGGGGCCGCGCCAGCCCTGCCGCACCCCGGCGTCGTCCTGCCGCCGCTGCCCGCGCGCTGGCGCGAAGGGGTGCGGACCCGGACCCTTGGGCTGCTCAGCACCGACGGCTGGGCGGTCGCGGGAGGCGGGTTCGCGAGCACCGACCTCGGCGCGCTCAACCCCTTGCCGCTGGACCCGGAGAACCCTCGCGTCGTCGGCGTCGACCTCACGCTGACCGGTCGAGCCGTCGGCGACCTCGTCGCGCTCTTCGTCGTCGTCCGCTGCCAGGACGACCTCCTGCCCGGCCCGGCCGACCCGGCGGCGCCCGACCCGCTGCGCGACGTCGCGACGATGGTGACGACGGAGAGCCGGGCGGCGCTGCGGGTGGTCCAGGTCCGCGACCCGACGACCTGACCCGGGCGGCGGCTCGCCCCGGTGCCGCTCGCCCGGTGCCGGGCTCGCCTCGGTGCCGCGCTCGGCTCAGCCGATCCTGCGCCAGGCTGTCGCGAGCAGGGTCCCTGCGACGACGCGTCCGGTGAGCTCGACGGGTGCACCAGGCGGCTCGGCGAGCTGCGTGAGGTCGGCGTCCGGCGCGCCGAAGGTCGTCGCACCCGCCGCGCGGACGACGAGCACGCGGCCGTCGTCGGTCTCGAGCACGAGCGCCTGGCGCTCGCTCTTCGAGCCCGGGGCGACGACGTCGCTCGTCAGGCGCCCGGTGAGCGTCTCCTCGGTCATCGAGGCACGAGGCGGGTGACCTGCTGGACCGTCCCCGACTCCTCCCTGACGACGACGAGCCCGTGGCCGCGGGCCTGCGGCTCAGCGAGGACGTGGAAGCGCTCCTGGGGTCCCGGGGCGGCTCCCCCGGCGGGGAGGACGTCGAAGGTCCGCAGCTCGCCGGGGTCCCTCTCGACCCGGCGCGTGCCACCGGGGCGCCGTGCGAGCGCCGCGCGGACCCGCTCGGCCTCAGCGGCGCCGGGTCGACGTGCCTCCGCGGCCGCGTGCGTCGTCGAGTCGTGCAGGGCTCGCCCGTTGGACTCCAGCCGCCGCCGCCGTGCGGCGATCCCCGACGGGGGCGCGCCTGCTCCCGGTCGTGCCTTCGGGCTGACGCCGCCGTCAGCCGCGCCGACGAGCGCGCCCGGGCGCTCGACGGGGTGGATCGAGGGGTCCCCGAGCAGCACGAACTGCGCCAGCGTCTTGAGGTCGACCGGTGACAGCGTCGCCTTGGTGAACACGTAGTCCTGACGGGCTTGGAGCATCGCCCGCCCGAGCGAGGCGCCGGAGAGGACGTGGCGCAGGAACGACCCGCAGACGAGGTCAGCGGCGTCGTTGCCGGCAGCGGGTCCGTAGGCCGTCGTCGTCGACGCGCAGTACCCGGCGGCACCGGCTGCGAGGTAGGCGTCGCCGAAGCCCGGCGCCCCCGCGGCGTCGGCGGGGTCGTAGAGCAGAGCGCCGTAGCAGCACTCGGCGGCGGCCACGGTGCCGGGCGTCAGGACCGACGACAGGGTTCCGGCGTCGAGCGCGACCGGGAACGAGCGGCCCTTCTGCCCGGAGAACAGCGGGTCCGCCACCCCGCCGTGGAGGTTGAGCAGGTGCATCCGTCGTCCGACGAGCTCGGGTGCCCAGGGCGGCCCGTCCGGCGGGACATCCGTCAGGGCGGCCGCGTCGCCGGCGACCTTCGTCAGCGTCGTGACGCTCGAGGAGTGCCACGCCGCTGCTGTCAGGGCGAACGGTGGGAGGAGCTGTTCCTTCGGCCCGCTCCGGTGCGCCGCGGCCGCAGCAAGCAGGCGGACGAGCTGGGCCGGGTCGCGGCAGCCGGTGCCGTCCGGCAGCCGTCCGACGACGCGGGTGGGCCCGCGGAACGTGCCCGGGTCGTGGGAGTAGGGCGACTCGCACGCGTAGGGCAGGTCGCTGGGGACCGTAGGGTCCGGGTCGCCCCGCCGCGGGTCCCCGGTGAACAGCGCGCTCGTCAGCTCCTGCATGGGCACGACGTCCGGGGATCCGAGGAGCAGCAGGTACTCCGGTGACCATCGCGCGGCGACGGCGTCGACCGCCTGCTTGACGGCCTCCTCGTCGGCCGGGTCGCTGACGAGGGGAAGGCCCAGTGTCCGTGCGGTGCGGCCGTCGTCGACCGCGACGAGCCGGGTGCGGATGCCGCGGGCGCGGTCGGCTGCGACGAGCTCTGCGACGGCGACCCGGACGGCGGCGAGCCCGGCCTGCCCGTGCTTGGCGCGCAGCGCGGTGAGGTTGGTGAGGACGAGCTTCGTCACCGGCGCGGCAGCTCGACGCCGAGGGGCGGGCGGCATGCGAGGACCGTAGCCCTCGCCGAGGCGCTCGGCTACACCCAGGCGCGGCCGCCGTCCACCGGGGCGGTCAGGCGGGTGTCACGAGGCGAGCGGCACCGCGACGAGCCGCTGCCCCGTGTCCACGTCGCGCAGCTCGACCGCGGCGATGCGCTCCGGGGGCCAGGCGACGTCGACCTGCAGCGACGCCGTGCCTCGGTACGTGGCTGACCACGTCGCCACCTCCCGCCGCACGCCGCTGGCGTCGACGACGCTGAGCGCGCATCGCTCGCCCTCGGCGACGCCGCTGACCTCCATGCTCACGCTGCTGCCCGTCGCGACCGCGGCCACCTCGACGCTCGCCGCGACCCCGGTAGCGGGATCGCTGGCCCGGTGCTGGGTGGGGGCAGCCGCCACCGGAGGCCGTTGCCTCGGCGGGTCGTCGAGCACGGCCCGTGCCAGCGGGACGGCGACGACGAGCGCGGCGACGGCGGCGACTGCTGCGGCCACCACCCAGGACCGGCGCCGACGCTGCCGGCGGGCTGCCTCGGCGAGCATCCGGTGGAGCAGCAGCTCGCCGGCGACGTCGGCGTCGGAGAGCTCGGAGGGGTCGACGGCGGCAAGCAGCGCCGGCAGCGGGCGCAGCTCGTCGACGTCCTGGGCGCACGGCGGGCACAGCTCGAGGTGACGCGACACGTCCTCGGGGAGGGGACGCCCGGTGAGCAGCGCGAGGGCTGCCTCCTCGCGCACCTGCTGGCAGGTCACGGCACGATGCCTTTCTCCTCGCAGGCCAGGCGGAGCGCCCGCAAGGCGTAGTAGGCGCGGGACTTCACCGTCCCCTCGGGTACCCCGAGGACGGCGGCGGCCCGCGCGACGGGCTGGTCGCGGAAGTACACCTGCTCGAGGACGGCGCGGTGCTCGGTGCTCAGCGTCGCCAGGGCCTCGGCCATGGCGGTGGCCAGGAGCATGGCGTCGATGCCGTCGTCGTCCTTGCCCGGCTCCCGCTCGGTCTCGGGGACCTCGCTGGGCCGGGCCGCCCGCGCCCGCGCGGAGTCGATGACAAGGTTGCGCGCCACGGTGCACAGCCAGCCGCGGGTGCGTCCCTCGAGCAGCGCGTCGGGATGCTGCCAGGCGCGCAGGAGCGTCTCCTGGACGATGTCCTCCGACTTCGCGAGGTCGCCGCCGAGCAGCCGTCGCACGTAGGCGAGCAGCGCGCCGGCGTGGTCGGAGTAGAGCTCCCTCAGGAGCGCGTCGTCCAGGGTCGGCAGCGCGCCCGTCCGGCGTCCGGGGATCACGGCGGGCAGTCTCCCGCGCCGGCTCGGCACCTCGGGGTGGTACTCACACGGAGGGGAACGGTTTCGGTGGCGGTTCGGTTCAGCTGCCCCGAGGCTGAACCGCGCGGGGCTCGCCCGCGTTGGTCGGGGTGATGCCCCCCAGCGAGAGGACACCCATGACCACCGCGCCCGACCCCACCCGACGCGCCGTGCTCGCCGTCACCGCCGCAGGCGCGGGCGGCCTCGTGCTCGCCGCCTGCGGCGGGTCCAGCTCGGGGCCGGCGACCTCCGCCGCAACCCCCTCGTCGGCGCCATCGACGAGCGCGGCGTCCGGCTCGCCCTCGCCTACGGCGTCGTCACCGGCCGGTGCGGTGAGCGGCACGCCCCTCGTCAAGCTCGCCGACGTCCCCGTCGGCAGCTCGGTCGTCGTCAAGGGCCCGGACGGCGGGGTCGTCGTGTCGCAGCCGGTGGCAGGTCAGGTCCTCGCCTTCTCCGCCCGGTGCACCCACGCGGGGTGCGCCGTCGCCCCTGCGGGCAAGCAGCTCGTCTGCCCCTGTCACCGGTCGGCCTTCGACGGGGCCACCGGCGCGGTCCTGCGCGGCCCGGCGAGCCAGCCGTTGCCCGCCGTCGCCGTGGCTGTGGCGGGTGACGAGGTCGTCGCGACGGCGTAGGGCGGGCGCAGCGCTCAGGTGAGCGGGCCGTCCCACGGACTGGGCGGCGCGCCCGCGAGCTGGCGGACGAACTCCTTGATGTACCAGTGCCGGAAGGCGCGCTGGTCGGACGGGGTGACGAGGGTCATGAGGTCGCCGTGCTCGCAGTAGCGGTCGGCCTCGTCGAGGAGGTGTTCGAGCTTCCGGGCGTCGACCGCGACGGCGGTGGGGACCTCGTAGGTGAAGTCGTGGGTCAGCTCTCCGGCGGTGATGGCGAGCTCGAGCTCGTCCTCCTGCGCCTCGCTGAACCCGGCGTGCCTTGCGCCGAGGTCGGCTGCGAGGTCGAGCAGCCGGCGCGGCACGTCGGCGTGCGGGTTGGCACGGGGCTCGAGGTGCTCCCGCTGCTCGCCGAAGCTCAGGAGCGAGAACTCCCGAATGAGCTCGGCCCTGTGGATGGTCGAGCGCTGCCACAGCCGCAGCGGGGCCCGCCGGATGCGCACGGTGCCGAGCGGTGCCGGGTCGGGAGCCTGCGTGGTCGTGACCGGCGCGGGCGTCGGGGGCAGGGGAGGCACGGGCGCGCTCACGGCCGGCCGGGGACGTCGACGTCGACGCCGACGTCGAACAGGGTGAGGAGCGCGTCGAGCTGCGCCTGCGAAGGCTCGTCAGGAGAGTGCTTGGGCAGGGTGAACCACACGGCTTTGCCCCCCGCGGCGACCTCGTCGTCGGCGGAGACCCCGAAGTCCGCCGAGAGCACGGCGACGAGGCGCATGCCTCGGCCGGTCACCTCCGAGGGCCCGAAGACCCGCAGGCGTGGCCGCGCCGGGCTGCCGTCGACCACCTCGACCCGCAGGAACGCGCCGTCGTCGAGCATGCGGACGACGCAAGGCGTCCGGGCGTGGAGGAGGACGTTCGTCACGAGCTCGGAGACGAGCATCTCGACGGTGTCGCACGCGTCGCCGTCGGCGACGAAGGCGGAAGCCTGGGACCGGGCCTCGTGGCGCGCCTGCGCGACGCCCTGCGGGCGGACCGTCGTCCGGCCGGCGGAGGCACGGTCAGACGGGCTGGCAGCACCGGGACGTGAGAGCTCCGTGCGTCTCGTGCTGACCGTCACCACACTCCCCACGCGAGTCCTCAGACCTCACCATGCTAGGACGGCTCCGGCCTCTGCGCACCCCTCCGTCGAGCAGGCGTGGAGCACTGCAGTGCGTCTCACGATGTGTCGCGCGTCACGTCCACTGTGCCCCGTTTGGGCGTAGCCTCCCGGGCGCGGTCCCGCTGGGGGACCGCCACACCTGAGGAGATCCCTCGATGCACCTCCGCCTGGTCTCACGGTGGGCGACGCGCCTCGTCCCGCTGGCGGCAGCGACCCTGCTCGCCGGCGTCGCCCTCCCTGCCGCGAGCGTAGCGTCGTCCCCGCAGCGCACGACGATCGACGTGCTCGGCACGACCGACCTGCACGGCAACGTCCTCAACTGGGACTACTTCAAGAACGCGCGGTACTCCGACAAGGCGGGGGACGCCGTCGGTCTGGCACAGGTCTCGACGGTCGTCAACCAGCTCCGTGCGGCGAAGGCCCCCGGCTCGACGGTGCTCGTCGACAACGGCGACGTCATCCAGGGGACTCCGCTGGACTACTACGCCGCCAAGGTGAACCCCATCACCACCCCTGGCGTCGTCCATCCCCTGGCCAAGGCCTTCAACCTCATGGGCTACGACTCGATGGTCGTGGGCAACCACGAGTTCAACTACGGGGTCCCGTTCCTTCGCGAGTTCCAGCACGAGCTGCGCTTCCCGCTGCTGGGCGCGAACGTGCTCCGCGGGGCACGAGCATCCCGGCGTTCCAGCCGTTCACCATCAAGGTGCTCAGGCCGAAGGGTCAGCCGCCCGTCCGGGTCGGGATCCTGGGGGTGACCACGCCGGGATCGGCCCTGTGGGACAAGGACAACGTGCAGGGCAAGCTGGAGTTCGCCGACGCCGTGGCAACGGCTAAGAAGTGGGTCCCGATCGTCCGCGCGTTCGCCGACGTCGTCGTCGTGACGGCGCACATGGGCAGCGACGGCTCGTCGTCCTACGGCTCGGCCCTCCCGGTCGAGAACGCCGCGAACCTCATCGCGGAGCAGGTCCCGGGCATCGACGCGATCCTCACCGGCCACACGCACATCAACGTGCCCGAGAAGTGGGTCACGAACGCCGCCACCGGAGCACAGGTCCTCATCACTCAGCCCTACAAGTGGGGTTCACGCGTCGCCGACATGACCTTCGACCTCTCGCGCCAGCGGGGCCGCTGGACCGTGACGGCCAAGCACTCAACGACGATCGCGACGGCCGGGGTGGCCCCTGACCCGAAGATCGTCAACGCGGTCCAGAAGGACCACGACGCGACCGTCGCCTACGTCAACACCGTCGTCGCCAGCTCAGCCGCGACGATGTCGGCAGCGCCGTCGCGCTACCAGGACACCGCCATCCTCGACTTCATCCAGAAGGTGCAGTCCGAGACGGTCAAGCAGGCCCTGGCCGGTGGCCAGTACGGCAACCTGCCGGTCATCTCCATCGCCGCGCCGTTCAGCCGCACCGCCGTCATCCCGCAGGGCGACGTCACCCGCCGCGACATCGCGGGGCTCTACATCTACGACAACACCCTCGAGGCCGTCGTCCTGACGGCCAAGCAGATCAAGGAGTACCTCGAGTTCTCCGCGGAGTACTTCCGGCC
>JBBQFP010000033.1:0-27833 GCA_038322045.1 Actinomycetes bacterium
GACGCGGCTCGATGCGCGTCGGGCGGACCCGGTCATGGCGGCTCCTTGGCAGGCGCGCAGCAGTCAACCGTCGTGACCGGGTGCCTGGCAAGGGTTGCCTCACCTCACGTGCGGAACTTGCGGCCGGACGACGCAAGGTCGTCGAGCCCGAGCCTCCTGCGGCCGCCCCTGGGTAGGCCGACGACCCGGGTGCTAGAGGATCCCGAGGCGCCGCAGGAAGGCGAGGTGCTGCAGCGACTGGTCGACCGCACCTCCCTCGTGGCCGGCGTAGGGCCACACGTCGATCGACGCCTCACCGGCGTAGCTGTTGTACGAGGCGAACACCGTCGAGGGCGGGCAGACGTCGTCCATGAGGCCGACCGAGAACAGCGCGGGGGCCTGGGCCCGGGGCGCGAAGTTCATCCCGTCCGCGTAGGCGACGGTGCGCAGGGCACGCTCGCCGTCACGGCGGTGCATGCGCAGCCACAGCCGCAGCTCCTGGTACGGGTGGGCGTCGGTGATCTCGACAGCCCTGGCGACGTGCGAGAGGAACGGGACGTCGACGAGCGCAGCGGCCACGTCGGGCACGAGGCCGGCCACCGCCAGCGCCATGCCACCACCCTGGCTGGCCCCGCCGACGACCACCCGGCCACTGTCGACCTCCGGCAGCGAGCGCGCCGCCTCGACAGCCCGCGCCGCGTCGGTGAACAGCCTCCGGTAGTAGTACGTCTCGGGCGACTCGATGCCGAGCGTGAGGAACCCTGACGGACCCGGTCGTCCGACCACAGCAGCTCGTCGAGATCGCCGAGGCTGTCAGGACTGATCGGGGCTGGGTGAAGTCGTGGACGCGCGACGGCGGACAACAGGGCGGCGCTGGCGGCGCCAGGTAACAGCAACGTGGACGCGAGCGCCACGGCGATGGCATCGCCCCGACGAGGTGAGCTTGTCAGAACCGGACCATGCCCAGGGCCTCGGCCACCGCGGCCTGCGCCGCGACCCGAGACGCGAAGCCGACCGCCTCACCAGGTTCGAGCAGATCGGGCGTCACGAGCTGTGCGGTTGCCAGGTGCCACGCGTCCATGGCACGGATGCCGTGCTCGAGAACCAGGTGCAACGCCGCAGACTCAACCTCGTCCTGTGGGGCGGCGAGCACCGTGACGGCACCATCCGTCCCGAGGTCGACAGTGAGGACGGCGAGCAGTGCGGCGACATCCACACGAGCCGACCGACCAGCGCGCACCAGCGTGCCGGTCGCCTCGATCCGGGTCCACGATCCAGTGATCAGGGTCAGTTCCGGCGATGACAGGAGCCGGCGGGCCACCTCATGTCCGTGCTCGTCAGGGAGGTAGGCACGCAGCAGGACCGAAGAGTCAAGGTAGACGATCACTGTCTCTCCCGGTCGCCCTCGAGATAGTCGTCGACCAGAAGCCCGATCCCCGTCGCCGAAGCCAAGGCGCGCTCCCGGTCGGCAGCAGAAACCGGCTGGGCTTCTTGCAGGCGCAGAAGGCCCAGCGACGCGGCTCGTGCGCGCAGCCGGGCTCGACGGTCAGGAGCCGAGCCCGGATCCGCACCGACTGCGGCGTCGAGGATCGAGGTGGCGAGCGAGTTGACGCTGCGCCCGTCGTGCGCCGCCTGGGCGGTCAGCCGCGCGTGCACGTCGTCCGGCACCCGGAGCAGGAGCTGTCTCATCGCTCGATGATATCGCTAGTCTTGAACTGCTATCACTCGAGCGGGATAGTCGACACGAACGGGTCGCTGCCGGACAGACCTCATCCGCAGGGTGCATCTCCCCGGGCCGCAGCCGTCACAGCGCGCGCTGGCCGCGCAGGCGCATCCGCATCGGCCGCCCGTCCGGGTCCCACACGACCCGGTAGAGCGGCGTCGCCCACGTCTTGGTGAACCGCGACAGCCTCGGGGCGTCGTAGACCCGCAGCCGTCCGGGGGGCCGACGCCCGTGCTGACCGGAGTCATACCAGTCGTCGAGCCGTCGGGCTCCGTGCGCCAGAGCGGCTGCTGCCTCGAGCGGGTCCTGCAGGTCGGCGTCGTCGTCCGGCGAACGGTCGAGGTGCTCGCGCATGAGCTCGGCCCGCGCCGAACGGGGATAGCTCCCGCTCTCGTCGAGCACCGCGCAGCTCAGCTCGGAGTCATGGGTCCACGAGCGCCGGTTGAAGTTGTCGGACCCCACCGCGGCCCACGTGTCGTCGACGACGCAGACCTTCGCGTGGACGTAGACCGGCGTGCCGAAGTGGTTCTCGACCGAGTAGATGCTCACCCGCTCGCCGCCGGCGGCGCGCACGGCGTCCAGCGCCTGCTCCCGTCCCACGAGGTTCGGCGCGGCGCTGACCCGTCCGTCCTGGTCGGGGTAGCGCGGCAGGACGGCGACGAGGTGGAGCCCCGGCGCCCGGTGCAGCGCCTCGGCGAAGACGTCGGCCACCTCCGGCGACCAGAGGTACTGGTCCTCGACGTAGACGAGCCGCTCCGCCCGCGCGAGCACCTTGCGGTACCCCCGCGCGACGCTGCGCTCACCCCGGGGCGCGAAGTCGTAGCCCTGCGGGAACAGCGAGGGGTAGGTGCGCAGGAGCTGGACGGCGCAGGTCCCTTGCGCCGGCGGGTCGGGCAGCAGCGGCGGCAAGGGGTCAGCCGAGGTGTCCGTGCGGCTCAGGCGGTCCCGAAGCACGCGCACCGGCTGGCGGGTCAGCGGGGTCGAGTCCTCCCACCGCTCGCGGAACACCGTCTCGACGTCCCCGACCGCCGGCCCCTTGACGGCCACCTGTGCGTCGTGCCAGGCCGGTCGCTCCCCGTAGACCGTGGCCATGCCCTGCGGCTGAGGGTCGCCGAGGTGCCCGGCGTCGTCGCGGCGGCTGTGGCAGAGGTCGATGCCGCCGACGAAGGCGACGTCCCGCATCGGGTCGCCGGGATGGCGGACGACGACGAACTTCTGGTGGTGCGATCCGGCCGGCCTCACCCGCATGTCGAGGAGGACCTCACCCCCGGCATCGGCGAGGTCGTCGGCGAGCGAGCGGTTCTCCGACGCGCTCATGGCGAACTTGTCCCAGTGCGAGCGCCAGACGAGACCCTTGACGACGACGCCGCGCGCCGCGGCCTCGCACAGCACCGTGCTCACCTCCGTGCCCTCGCCCCCGAGCCGCTCGTCGGGGTCGCCACGCCAGTCGGTGAACATGACCCGGTCCCCCGGTCCGGCCGCCCGCAGGCACGCGAGCAGCTCCGCGAAGTACGTCGCGCCGTGCACGAGGAGGCGGACGTCGTTGCCCGTCGTCCAGGCCGTGCCGTCGCCGTGCCGGCTGTCGAGGACCGTGTGCGGGTTGCCGCGCTCGTCGGGCCGCAGGAACCACTCGTCGAAGCGCATCCTCGTGACCTACCCGCCGACGGCCCGCATACGCGGCGACGGTGCGGCGGTCCAAGTGGTCCGCCGGTCGTCTACCAGGTCACCGGCTCACCGTGAACTGGTGCTCGCTGACGTGGGCCAGCGCGGCGAGGTCGTCCGGGTCGCTGGTGATGACGGCGCTCGCCCGGTAGGCACCTGCTGTTGCGGCCACGATCGCGTCCACCGCCGAGATGGTGTCGGCCTGTCCGGTGAGGGTCCGCAGCCGGGCTGCATCCCGGCAGAGGAGCTCGTCGGAGTCGACGATCGTCGTCGTGCGCAGCAGCCGGTTGACTGCATGGTCGCGTCGATGGTCACCCGTGAGGCACTCGACGAGGACCGCCGAGGGGACGAGCACCGGCCACAGGTTGGCGTCCCGCAGGGCCCGCAGCCGTGCCCGGTCACCGGCCAGCGACGTCACTCCCCCACGGTCGAGGACGACCCTCACGCGCTGCGTACGGTCGTGGCCGAGGCGGGCATCAGTGCCTCCGCCCACCGGCGCGCCTGCACCATCTCGTGATCGGGTACCGGTCCAAGCTCTACCTCGAGCTCCTCGAGGTAGACGTCGAGCGCGCGGCGTTTGGCACGGTCGGCGATCTCACGGGCGAGCGCGGATGCGGTCACCGCGGAGATGTTGATGCCCTCCCGCCGGGCTGAGGCGACGAGCTCATCCGGGACCGTGATGTTCACCCGCGACATGCGCATACCATACACCGCGTTGAGCGCCGCCGCCTCCGCATGCTCCGGCGTCAGCGCTCGCGGGTTCGACGGCGAGCGCCGCCGCCTCCGCATGCTCCGGCGTCAGCGCTCGCAGTACCCCTTGAGGCCCGACACCGTGCTGTGCACCAGCCCCTTGATCACCCGGTTACGGATCATGCCGGGGACCGGGAGGTTGTGGTGGATCGTGAGGTCGAAGGTGACCTCGGTGCCGTCGTCGCCGAGGTCCCGCAGGGAGTAGCGCCCCTCCTGGCCGGTCTGCAGCCTGCCCTTGACCATCGTCCACGACATGCCGTCGTCGGCGTGCTCGTACTCGAGGGTGTAGGCGTCCTTGCCGATCGTCGACGTCGCCGTGAAGGACGCCGTGGCGGGCAGGCCGTCCTCGTACTCCTCGAGGAGCTCCGCCGTGAGCATCTCCTTGATCCACGTCGGCTGGCTCTCGACGTTCCTCACGACGCCGAGCACCGTGTCGAAGGGCGCCCCCACGAGAAGGGTCTCGGCAGCATGGTCGGTCGGCATGACGCGGCTCCTCTGAGCGGGCGGTCGAGCGGATCAGGCAGCGTGCGCGAGTTGGACGAGCTCGGCCATCTCGGACTCGAAGGCGTGCACGAGCTTCTCGGCATCGGTGATGACCGTCGAGTCGGCCTTGAACCCCACCCGCACCGTCCCCGCGTAGCTGAAGATGCAGATGCCGAGGGTCTGCGAGCCGGAGCCGGGCACCCAGCCGAGAACTCCGGTCAGCGGAACTCCGGCGAGGTAGCGGGGCTTGCCCGGGCCGACGACGTTCGTCGTCACGCCGATCGCCTTGGACGAGAAGAAGTCGACGATGAGCTTCTCGAGCAGCGGGTGGGTCCGCCCCGTTCCGGCGATGAGCCCGAAGGTGATCGCCGACTCCGGTGAGATCTTGATGCGGTCCATCCGCGTCTTGGCCTCGGCCAGGCGCTGCAGCGGCGCGGCGGTCCCCGCGGGCAGCGGCATGAGGACGAGCGCGAACTTGTTGCCCAGCTCGCGGGGCAGCGGCTCGTCCGGTGGCCTCAGGTTCACCGGCACCATCGTCACGAGGTCGGCGGGGTCGCCTCCACGGCTGAGCACGTACTGACGGATCGCCCCCGAGACGGCACCCACGAGGATGTCGTTGACCGTCGCCCCGGTGAGCCGGCTGATCGTCTTGACGTCGGCGATGTCGAGCGGCTCGGACCACACCGCGCGCTTGGCGACGCCGGGGGTCCCGACGATCGGGGACTCCGGCATGGTGCCGAGGATGAGCTTGTTGGCGATGACCGAGGACTGCTGGACGAGGTTGAGGACGTCGACGACCGTCGAGGGCAGCGCCGAGGGCCGGGTGAGCGCCGGCAGCTCGGAGAGCAGGTGCAGGCCACCGAGGACTGCCGACGTCGCGGCACCGGTCAACGACGCCGCAGCCCCCATGAGCCCGCCGGGCCGCCTGACCAGCGGAGCGAGCTCGGAGGACACCCCTCGCTCGGGTTCGGCGTCCGGACCGGCGTCGGTGAGCGAGAGCAGGACGTGGGACAGCGCGATGCCGTCGGCGAGGGAGTGGTGGAACCGGGTGACGAGCGCGGAGCCGGTGCCGAAGCCATCGATGTAGTGGAACTCCCACAGCGGGTGGGCGCGGTCGAACGACACGTGCATCTGCGCCTCGACGTAGGCCTGGAGGGCCTCCTCGTCTCCGGGGGCCGCCAGGGTGGCACGGACGATGTGGTTGCCGAGGTCGAAGGCGGGGTCGTCCTCCCAGTGGGGAGGGCTCAGCGGGTTCGTCGGGGGCGCCGCGAGCTGCCGGAACACCGGGAACCGGTCGAGCATCCGCTCGGTGATGACGCCCGTGAACCGGTCCCAGTCGATCGGTTCATCGGTCCACATGACCGAGTCGATGATCATGAGGTTGTTCGGCCGGTCCATGTTCAACCACATCGTGTCGACCGGTCCCACCGGTCGTCTCGTGGACATCACCGACCACCACCCTCTCCGCTGCCCCGCCAAGTGGCATCGTCGCACGCTGGGACCACGCTGCCAGGGCCGTTCGTCACGCACCGGGGGGACAGTCCGCCCGTGCCGTCACGCGCGGGGCGAGGAGTCACCGGGTCCCGGGGGCGTCGCTTGCGGGTCGGCCGGGCTCCGCACCCGGACCGCCGTCCCGCCCGATCCCCGAGTCGGCGTCGGCGTCGGCGTCGGCGTCGGCCTGTGCCTCCTCGGCGACCCGGACCTTGCGCAGCTGCTTGAGGAAGGAGCGCAGGAGCAGGTACGTGACGAAGGCCATCGCGAGGAAGACCCCGAAGCCGAGCCAGCCCGGCGACACCGTCGTCTCGTTGAGCTCCTTCGCGCCGAGCACCGACGTCACGACGCTCGTCGGGCTGCTGGCGCCGGTCGCGCCCACCGCCCCGGCAAGGGCGAGCGCCAGGCCCGAGCCCGTCATGACGCCGCCTTCTCCGCCGGCTCGCGGACGCCGGCGAAGAGGTCGTCCTCGGGCAGGTCGGTGTCGACGAGGGAGCGGACGAGCTCGAACTCCTCGGTGGGCCACAGCTCCTGCTGGAGCTCCATGGGCACGTGGAACCAGAACCCGTCCGGGTCGACCTGCGTGGCATGGGCCCGCAGCGCGTCGTCCCGTACGGGGAAGTACTCGCCGCAGCGCACGTGGGTGGTGACGACGCGCTCCTCGCGGTCCTCCCACCGCTCGAGCCACTCCCCGAACGGCGACTCGAGCCCGCGGGCGAGCAGCGCCTCGTGCATCGCCACGGTGCGGGCACGGGTGAAGGTCTGCCCGTAGTAGAGCTTGAGCGGCTGCCAGGGGTCGCCGAGCCCGGGGTAGCGGTCGGGGTCCCCGGCGGCCTCGAACGCCGCGACGGAGACCTTGTGGCACATGATGTGGTCGGGGTGGGGGTACCCGCCGTTCTCGTCGTAGGTGGTGACGACGTGCGGACGGAACTCGCGCATGAGCCGGACGAGCGGTGCCGCGGCCTCGTCGACGGGCACGAGCGCGAAGCACCCCTCGGGCAGGGGCGGCAGCGGGTCCCCCTCGGGCAGCCCGGAGTCGACCCAGCCGAGCCACTCCTGCCTGACGCCGAGGATCTCGCGGGCGCGGTCCATCTCGCGGGCCCGCACCTCGGCGAGGTTGGCGAGGATCGTCTCGTCGTGGGCCAGCTTGGGGTTGAGGACGTCGCCGCGCTCACCGCCGGTGCATGTCACGACGAGGACGTCGACACCCTCGGCGACGTAGCGCGCCATCGTGGCGGCGCCCTTGCTCGACTCGTCGTCCGGATGGGCGTGGACGCTCATGAGGCGCAGGGCGTCGCGGCGCGGGCTGTCGGTCACCGGGGAACGGTCTCCTCGCAGGTCGGGCACCGGGGCAGGTCGGGCACCGGGGCAGGCTCTCCCGGCCACACTAGAGTCGGGTCCAGAGTGGCCGAGAACCCCCCTGACGCCAACTCGCGCACGGCAGCTCGCGCAGGCCAGCTCGGCGGCCGCTGGGGGGACGTGAGGGGAACGCGAGGGCCAGGTGGGCGATTCCACGACGAGCGAGGTCCTCGACGAGCGCTACGGCCGCCGTCGCGACCGCTCGGGCCGTCTGCGGGTCGCCGTCCTCGCCGGCGTCCTCGCCGCCGCCCTGCTCGCCTGGGTCGCCTGGGCCGCCTGGCACGACGGGCACCAGCCGGTCCGGGGCCAGCTCGTCGGGTACGTCGTCGTCGACGCCACGAAGGTCGATGTCCGGCTCGACGTGACCACGTCGCACGGGCAGGCGGCGTTCTGCGAGATGCGGGCCAGCGGACCGACCGGCGACGTCGTCGGCCGCACGACCGTCACTGTTCCCGGTGACGGACGTCGCTCGCGCCGGCTCGAGGCCACGATCCCCACGGCGTCGCTCGCCGTGAACGGCGTCCTCCACGCCTGCCGCGCCTCCTGACCTCCTGCGGGGTCCGCCGCCGGCATGGCCTCGTCCGGTTCGTGCGGTTGGTACCGTGGACGCTCGTGCGGTCGCACCACGACGCCAGCGGGCCGCCGCACCCGACGCACCGGACGCACCGGACGCACAAGGAGGGACGACATGAGCGACACCGTTCGCGAGACCTGGCTGACCCAGGACGCCTACGACCGGCTCAAGGCTGAGCTCGACCGCCTCTCCGGCCCCCAGCGCGCCGAGATCGTCAAGAAGATCGAGGCGGCCCGTGAGGAGGGCGACCTCAAGGAGAACGGCGGCTATCACGCGGCCAAGGAGGAGCAGGGGAAGGCCGAGGCCCGGATCCGCCAGCTCATCCAGCTCCTCGAGCACGCCCGGGTGGGCGAGACGCCGCCCGACGACGGCGTCGTCGAGCCGGGCATGACCGTCACCGTGCGCCTCGCCGGCGACGACATGACGTTCCTCCTCGGCTCCCGCGAGGTGGCCGACGACGGCGTCGAGGTCTACAGCGAGAAGTCACCCCTCGGCGCCGCGATCAGCGACCACCGGGTCGGCGACACCGTCACCTATGCCGCGCCCAACGGCCGCAGCATGACCGTCGAGATCCTCGCCGCGACGCCGTTCACCGGCTGAGCCGCCCCGCCCCCGTGGCCTGGCCTCCAGGGCTCTATGCCATGAGGCGGTAGCCCCGCTCCCGCAGCATGTCCCTCACCCGCGCGCAGTGGTCTTCTCCGCGCGTCTCGGCCTGGACGGCGATCTCGACCTCGTCGACATGCAGGTGCGGGTCGGTCCGCACGTGCTCGACCCCGAGCACGTTGGCGTCGGCCTCGGCCAGGCACGCGAGCAGGCGCGCGAGCACGCCCGGCGAGTCGGCCACCTGCACCCGCAGCGAGAGGTAGCGGCCCGCGGAGGCCATGCCATGACGTAGCACCCTCATGAGCAGCAACGGGTCGACGTTGCCTCCCGAGAGGACGACGACGACGGGCGGGGCGAACGCCGTCGGGTCGGCGAGCACGGCGGCGACCCCTGCCACGCCCGCCGGCTCGACGAGGAGCTTCGCTCGCTCGAGGACGAGCAGCAGCGCCCTCGAGAGCTGCTCCTCCGACACGACGACGATGTCGTCGACGAGGCGCTCGACGATGGCGAAAGGCACCTGCCCAGGGCACCCGACCGCGATGCCGTCGGCCATCGTCGTCATGGTGTCCAAAGCGCACGGGTGGCCCTCGCGCAGTGACCCGGGGTAGGCCGCAGCGCCCTCGGCCTGCACCCCGACGACCCGGACGTCGGGACGCTGCTCCTTGACGGCGGTCGCGATGCCGGCAAGCAGGCCCCCACCGCCCGTGCAGACGACGACGGTCCGCACGTCGGGGCACTGCTCGAGGATCTCGAGCCCCACCGTGCCCTGCCCGGCGACGATGTCGGCGTGGTCGAAGGGGTGGATGAGCACGGCCCCGGTCTCGTCGGAGAACGCCCGGGCCGCCGTGAGCGCCTCGTCGACGCTGTGCCCGCTGAAGAAGACGTCGGCGCCGTAGCCCAGCGTCGCCTGCACCTTGGGCAGCGGCGCACCGACGGGGGTGAACACCGTGGCCTTGATGCCGAGCAGCGAAGCGGCCAGGGCGACGCCCTGCGCGTGGTTGCCCGCGCTGGCCGCGACGACCCCGACGGCCCGCTCCTCCTCGGTGAGCCGCGACATCCGGGTGTACGCCCCGCGGATCTTGAACGACCCTGCGCGCTGGAGGTTCTCGCACTTGAGCAGCACCGGTCCGCCGACGGCCTCGCTGAGCGGGCGGAGGCGCTGCAGCGGGGTGCGGTGCGCGATCCCCTCGAGCAGCGCGGCGGCCGCGCGGACGTCCGCGAGGCTCACCGACGGGACCGTCACGGCGGGGTCGTGTCGCAGCACCATGGCCGCGAGTGTGGCACGCGCTCAGGCGTCGAAGACGACGACGACGGCGGTCTGCGCGTGGACGTGGTTGTGCCCCGACCGCGACGCGAGGACCCCCTGGGACGAGAAGCCGGCGAGGGCGAGCGGGCCGAGTGCCCTGCGCACCGCGGCGCTCAGGCCGCCGAGGCCCAAGGCGCTCTCGTCGGGCGCCGTCCCGGCGGAGAGCACGAGCGCGCCACCCGTGGACCCCTGCTGGGCGAGCCGGTGCAGCGCCTGGGCCAGCTCGACGCCAGCTGCCTGCGGGTCGGGCACGGCGAGGCGCACCGTGCGACCCACCTCCACCGGGGCGCTCAGCGCCACCTCGCCGGTATCGCGGTCGGCGGAGAGCACGCTGAGGACGACGTAGTTGGCGGGGTCCTCGGCGTCGGCGTACTCATCGGCCAGCAGCCCCAGCGCGGTGCCACCGCCGGCGAGCGCCTGCTCGTGGGGCGGTAGCCCGCCGCGCACCTCCTCGAGCCGGGTCGCCGCCGGGACGCCGGCGAGGGTGCGCACTGTGCTGCCCTCCGCCGAGGTCACGCACATCGGCGGCCCGACGGCGCGGGCGCCGGGGCACACGACCTGGTGGTGCCGGACGGCGCCGCCGAGGCTGACCCCGACGGCCCCACGGGCGACGACCCTGCCATCGGCCATGAGGCGCGACGATCCCGGCCCGAGCGGCCCCGAGGGCAGTGCCCCGGCCATCGGCAGGCCCGGCAGGTTGACGTTGGCGCCCGAGACGAAGCCGTCGACGGGGAACGAGAAGGGGTCGGCGAGGAGCAGCGCGAGCCCGTCCTGCTCGGCACCCGGAGGCGTCCCGACGACGACGAGCCCCTCGGGCCCGGGCAGGACCTCGAGGTGGAAGGTCCTGACCCGCACACCGGGGAGCGCCGCGGCCCACACGACGACGGCGGGCCGACCGCTGACGAGCTGCCCCCGGCCGATCAGCGCCTGCGGCACCCGGGCGCCGATCGTCGCACCGGCCGGGAGTGCCTGCGCCGCGGCCTCGAGCGCCGACGCCGCCTCGTCCGGACCGCCCCCGGCGACGAGCACGACCGCGAACGACGCGTCGTCCCCACCGAGGCCTTCAGCGGCGGAGCGGGCGGCGGACCTCGCGGCCGCGGGCAGGTCGACCAGGCTGACGGCGGCGTCGGAGAAGCGCGGCATGTGCGCATCCTCCCTCGCCGGACGCCGCTCGACGGAATCCGCCCCCTGCTCAGCCACGTGCCCGCCGGGATGGCGTGCCTCTGCCGCTCGACGTAGCGTCGCGATGTGCCTGAGTCGACCGGTCAAGCCTCGCCATCCGAGCCCCGCCGCGCCACGACGCTCCGCGAGCTTCGTGAGCACGGCCACGTCCAGCGCAGCGTCAAGGCCGAGCTGCGCGACAACCTCCTCGCGCGGATGCGGGCCGGGCTGTCGGCGTCCGAACGCTTCCCGGGGATCATCGGCTTCGACGAGACCGTCCTGCCGCAGCTCGAGAGGGCCCTGCTCGCCGGGCACGACGTCGTCCTCCTCGGTGAGCGCGGCCAGGGCAAGACCCGGCTCATCAGGTCGCTGACTGCCCTGCTCGACGAGTGGAGCCCGGTCGTCGGCGGCTGCGAGATCAACGACCACCCCTACACACCGGTGTGCGTGCGGTGCCAGCGGCTCGCCACCAAGCTCCGTGACGAGCTGCCCGTCGCCTGGCGGCACCGCAGCGAGCGCTACGGCGAGAAGCTCGCGACGCCGGACACGTCGGTCGGCGACCTCGTCGGCGACGTCGACCCCATCAAGGTCGCCGAGGGGCGCACGCTGGGCGACCCCGAGACGGTGCACTACGGGCTCGTGCCGCGCACCAACCGCGGCATCTTCGCCGTCAACGAGCTGCCCGACCTCGCCGAGCGGATCCAGGTGTCGTTGCTCAACGTCCTCGAAGAGCGCGACATCCAGGTGCGCGGCTACACGCTGCGTCTGCCCCTCGACCTCCTCCTCGTGGCGAGCGCGAACCCCGAGGACTACACCAACCGCGGGCGCATCATCACCCCGCTCAAGGACCGCTTCGGCGCCGAGATCCGCACGCACTACCCCCTGCGCCTCGACGACGAGCTCGCCGTCGTCCGGCAGGAGGCACAGCTGCACTGGGGCCCGGACGCCGTGTCCGCCGTGGTGCCCGACCACCTGCTCGAGGTGCTGGCACGCTTCACCCGGCTCGTGCGCGAGTCCCCGGCCGTCGACGCCCGCTCCGGGGTCTCGGCTCGCTTCGCCGTGTCCGCGGCGGAGACCGTCGCCGCCTCCGCCGTGCGCCGATCGGCGCTGACGGGCGAGTCACCCGCCGTGGCCCGGATCTGCGACCTGCCGGCCGTCGTCGACACGGTTCGGGGCAAGGTCGAGTTCGAGGTCAGCGAGGAGGGCCGCGAGGCCGACGTCCTCACGCACCTGCTGCGTCGCGCCGTCAACGACACGTTCCGCCACCACCTCGGCGCCAGCGACCTCTCCGGCCTCGTCGCGCGCTTCGACGAGGGCGTCGCCGTCGAGACGGGCGAGCTCGTGACGGCGGAGCAGCTGCTCGAGCGCGTCGGCCCGGTCAGCGGCCTCGGGCACCTCATGACCCGCCTCGACATGGGCGAGGCCGACGAGACCCCTGGCCTGGCCGCGTCCGCGCTGGAGTTCGCCATGGAGGGGCTGTTCCTCGCGAGGCGGATCAGCAAGGACGTCGTGCCCGGCCGTACGGTGTACGGCGGCGGGTGATGGAGCCCGACCCGCTCGCGCGGTTCCGCTACGGGCCACTGCACGACGGGCCCGACCCGCTGGCGGCGCCCTACGACGTCGGGGCGGCCCTCGACCGGATGGGCGACGACGTCCTCGACGGCCGCACGCCCGCCGACGCGCTGCGCTCACTCCTGCGCGAGGGGATGGACGGACGACGGGGCCTCGACGCGCTGCGCCGGGAGGTGCGCCGTCGTCGTCAGCAGGCCCAGCGCCGGGGTCGCATGGACGGCACGCTGGAGGAGGCCCGTCGGCTGCTCGACACCGCCGTCGGCCAGGAGCGCGCGGCCCTGTTCCCCGACCCGTCGGACGACGCGAGGTTTCGCGAGTCCCAGCTCGACATGCTGCCGGGCGACACGGCCCGTGCTGTCAGGTCCCTGTCGGAGTACGACTGGCGTTCGCCCCAGGCCCGGGCCACCTTCGAGGAGCTCAAGGACCTCCTGCGCAAGGAGGTCCTCGACTCGAGGTTCCGCGGGATGAAGCAGGCGCTCGAGCAGGCGGCGGACGACCCGCACGCGCTGGACCGCGTCAAGGACATGATGGCCGACCTCAACGAGATGCTCGCTGCTGACGCCCGCGGTGAGCACACGCAGGCGGACTTCGACAAGTTCATGGCCAAGCACGGCGACCTGTTCCCCGACCAGCCCGAGAACCTCGAGCAGCTCGTCGACTCCCTCGCCCGCCGTCAGGCCGCTGCCGAGCGGATGATGCGCTCGCTGGCGCCGGAGCAGCGTCAGGAGCTCGCCGACCTGTCGCAGGCAGCCCTGGCCGACATGGACCTCCAGTCGCAGATGGATCAGCTCACCCGGGCGCTCCAGCAGCGCCGTCCCGACCTCGACTGGGGCTCGCGTCAGCGGGTGCAGGGCGAGCAGCCCCTCGGCATGGGCTCGGCCGTGGACGCGCTGGAGGAGCTCGCCGACCTCGATGAGCTCGACGACAGCCTCGGTCAGGACTACCCGGGGGCGAGCCTCGAGGACGTCGACGAGGACGCCGTCGCCCGGGCTCTCGGCCGTCAAGCGGTCGACGACGTCGAGGCGCTGCGCCGGGTCGAGCGCGAGCTCGAGGCGCAGGGCTACCTCGTGCGCGAGCACGGCCGGCTCGAGCTCTCGCCGAAGGCGGTGCGCCGCCTCGGGGCAACCGCGCTGCGCCGGGTTTTCGCCTCCCTCGCCTCGGCCGCGCGAGGCGACCACGACGTCCCCGACGCCGGCGCCACCGGCGAGCTGACCGGGTCCTCGCGCGCCTGGCAGTTCGGCGACGAGCAGCCCCTCGACGTCGTGCGGACCGTCGGCAACGCCGTCAAGCGGGCCGGGCCGGGACGACGGGTCCAGCTCGACGTCGAGGACTTCGAGGTCGTCGAGACCGAGCGACGCACGTCGGCTGCCGTGGCTCTGCTCGTCGACCTGTCGTTCTCCATGGTGCTGCGCGACACCTGGGGCGCGGCCAAGTCGACAGCCCTGGCGCTGCACGCCCTGGCGACCTCGCAATACCCCCAGGACGCCGTCCAGGTCATCGGCTTCGCCAACCTCGCGAGGGTCCTCAAGCCCACGGAGCTGGCAGGCCTCGACGTCAGCCAGGTCCAGGGCACCAACCTCCAGCACGCGCTCATGCTCGCCGGACGCTTCCTCGACCGGCACCCGTCGTCCGAGCGGATCGTCCTCGTCGTCACCGACGGCGAGCCGACAGCACACCTCATGCGAGACGGCTCGTCGTGGTTCGACTGGCCACCGGCTCCTGAGACGATCGAGCTCACGCTGGCGGAGGTCGACCGCACGACCAGGCGCGGAGCCACCATCAACGTGTTCCTCCTCGACGACGACCCCCGGCTGGCCGCGTTCGTCGACGAGGTCGCGCGGCGCAACGGCGGGCGTGTCTTCGCGACCTCGCCGGACTCCCTCGGTGACTACGTCGTCAGCGACTATCTGCGGATGCGCCGCGGTCGGGCCGGGGCACGGCGGTAGGCCTGACGACGACGCGGCAGGGAGCTCAGGGCGGCCCGGCAGCCGTGCTGCGCTCGCCGAGGTGGTGGTGCAGGAGGCGCGCGCCGGTCTGCGGGTCGCCGTCGGCTGCGAAGAGCCCGGCCGCTGCGAGGACGTAGCGGGCGTCGACGACCGCGCGCGCCCGCTCGGGAACCTGCCAGCCGCCCGCGAAGTCGTTCGTCGCCGGCCGCAGGACGCGCGCGACATCCGCAGGCGTCGCGTGCCGGAGCACCCCGCCGGACCCGACGACGAGGGTGACGTGGCGCAGCTCGCGCCCGCCGCGGCCGTGGCGGCGGAGGGCGACGGTGACAGCCAGCCTGGCGAGCTCGGCGTCCTGGCGACGGTCGACGTCCGAGACCGGCAGCAGGCCCACGTCGGCCGCGCGGGCCGACGCGGCGACGTCGAGATCCGGGTCGACGACGAGGCCCTCCGCTCGCGCGGCGGCGAGGATGCCCGGCGCGTTCCACCGCATGCCGAGGTCACCCTCGACGGTGCGGGCACGCCAGAGGACCTCGACGACCTCGTGGTGACGGGCGGCCGTCTCGGGGTCCGGTGTGATGACGGAGTAGACGTCGGTCGTCGCACCGCCGACGTCGACGACGAGGACGTCGCCGCGGCCGGTGACATCACCCGCGCCGTCCGCCAGCAGCTCGACGCCGGTGAGCACGGCGTCGGGGGTCGCGGCACGCACCATGCGCGCGAAGTCGCCGCTGCGCGAGAGCCCCTTGCCCCCGATGACATGGCGCAGGAAAACCTCGCGGATCGCGCTGCGCGCATGCCCCGCGTCGAGGACGCCGATGGCCGGCAGGACGTTGGCCGTGGGGATGACGAGCCGACCCGGGGTGGCGAGAATCGCGCACAGCTCGTCACGCACGTCGACGTTGCCGGCGACGACGACGGGGATGTCGCCACGCAGGCGCGCGGCCAGCGCAGCGGCGTTGTGGAGGACGACGGACCTGTTGCCGCCGTCCGTCCCGCCGGCGAGCAGGACGATGTCAGGATCGGACCCTGACAGCTCGGTCAGCCCGGCGCTGTCGAGCGGTCCGGCCGCGACGTGGACGACCTTGCCGCCGGCCGACAGCGCCACGCGGTTCCCGGCCTCGCTGGTGACGAGCCGTTCGTGACCGACGACGGCGATCCGCAGGCCGCCACCGGCTGACGAGCAGGCGAGGACGTCGAGGTCGTCAGCCCCTGACGAACTCCCGCCGAGCGCCGCGGACCGGACGGCGGCGAAGCCCTCCATGACGTCGGTGGTCACGGTGGTGGGCACGGACGCCGTGGCGAGGAGCGCGCCGCTGCCGCGCTCGACGACGCACGCCTTCGTGAAGGTCGAGCCGAAGTCGACGCAGAGAACCGCCCGGCTCACCCCAGCGCCTGCGAGAGGTCTGCCAGGAGGTCGTCGACCGTCTCGATGCCCACGGAGAGCCGGACGAGGTCGTCAGGAACCTCCAGCGGGGAGCCCGCTGCGCTGGCGTGCGTCATCCGGTTGGGGTGCTCGATGAGCGACTCCACCCCGCCGAGGGACTCGCCAAGGGTGAACACCGTCGTCCGGCCGCAGACGTCGACCGCCGCCTGACCGCCGCCGCTCACGCGGAACGACACCATGCCGCCGAAGGCACGCATCTGCTTGGCGGCGACATCGTGACCGGGGTGCTCCGACAGACCCGGGTAGAGCACGGAGCTCACCGCGGGGTGCGACGTGAGGAGCTCGACGACCCGCTCGGCGTTGGCGCAGTGCCGGTCCATCCGCACCCCGAGGGTCTTGATGCCGCGAAGGACGAGCCAGGAGTCGAACGGGCCCGCGACCGCTCCCATGGCGTTCTGGGAGAACGCCAGCGACTCGCCGAGCTCGGCGTCCGCAGCCACGAGGGCCCCGCCGACGACGTCGGAGTGCCCGCCGAGGTACTTCGTCGTCGAGTGCACGACGACGTCGGCACCGAGGGTCAGCGGCTGCTGGAGGTACGGCGAGGCGAACGTGTTGTCGACGACGAGGATCGCGCCGACGTCGTGCGCGAGCTGGGCCAGGGCGGCGATGTCGCTGACGCCGAGCAGCGGGTTGGTCGGCGTCTCGACCCAGACCACCTTGGTGGTGCCAGGGCGGATCGCCTGCCGGACGGCGTCGAGGTCACCGAGCGGCGCCGGCGTGTGCTCGAGGCCCCAGCGCGCGAGCACCGTGGAGAAGAGCCGGAAGGTGCCGCCGTAGGCGTCGTCGGGGATGACGACGTGGTCCCCGGGCCGGCACACCGTGCGCAGCAGGGTGTCCTCGGCGGCGAGCCCGCTGGCGAAGGCGAGCCCGCGCCGACCGGCCTCGAGCGCGGCGAGGCACTCCTCGAGCGCCGCGCGCGTCGGGTTCGCCGAGCGGCTGTACTCGTAACCGCCGCGCAGCCCGCCGACGCCGTCCTGCTTGTACGTCGACACCTGGTAGATCGGCGGGACGACGGCGCCCGTCGTGGGGTCGGGCTCCTGCCCGGCGTGGATGGCGAGCGTCTCGAACCCGGGCACCTGAGACCCCTGCGTCGTCATCCCCCGAGGCTATCCCGCGGCCCGCGGCCGACGCCCTGGTCGGCGCACGGGTCAGGCCTGGAGCAGCAGCCGGAACCCCAGGCAGACCATGAGTGTCTCGTCGGTGATCTGCCGGTCGTGCCAGTGTCGACGGTGCCCCTCGCGCCACTCCTCGAGCGAGGCGTCGCCCTCCCCCTCGCTCCGCGCGTGCTCCCAGGTGACCATCGACCACGCGACGACGGCGACCCTCGTGATCTCGATCTCGCCGGAGTCGCGGCCGTCGCTGTCGAGCAGGACGAGGCGCTCGCCGACGTGCTCGACGGCCTCGCCCTCCTCCTCGTACTCCTCGAGCAGGCCCGTCGTCGCCACCTTCGGCCCCGCGAGGACGAGCGCGAGGAGCCGGTCTCGCTGCTCCCCCGGGTTGCCGATCTCCATGCTGCGCAGTGCACCGACGCGAGGCCACATGGGTCCCGAGCATGCCGGGGAACACGGCGCCACGCACAGGGGTTTTCCTCAGCACCAGCCGTCCAAGCACCAGCCTTGCCGAGGAGCCACCGTGCTGTTCTCCCGTCGTCCCTCCAGCGTGCCGACCGCCGACGAGGCGCTGCCGGGCCGAGCCGAGCGGCCGTTCGGCGTGGCAGCGCGGCACTCCGTCCTGGGCACCCCGATGGAAGGGCCATGGCCGGCCGGCTTCGGCGTCGCCGTCTTCGGGATGGGCTGCTTCTGGGGCGCCGAGCGGATCTTCTGGCAGACCCCCGGGGTCTACTCCACCGCGGCGGGATACGCCGGGGGCACCACCCCCCACCCGAGCTATGAGGAGACGTGCACCGGCCGCACCGGCCACACCGAGGCCGTCCAGGTCGTCTTCGACCCCGCCGTCGTCAGCTACGACGACCTGCTGCGCGTCTTCTGGGAGTCCCACGACCCGACGCAGGGGATGCGTCAGGGCAACGACGTCGGCACGCAGTACCGCTCGGCCGTCTTCACGACGACGCCGGAGCAGCAGGCGGCAGCCGAGGCGAGCCGGGGGCGCTTCCAGCCGGCCCTGGCGAGCAACGGCTACGGCGAGATCAGCACCGAGATCGCCCCGTTGAGCACCTTCTACTACGCCGAGGACTACCACCAGCAGTACCTGCACAAGGTGCCCAACGGCTATTGCGGCATCGGCGGCACCGGGGTCAGCTGCCCGATCGGGGTCGCCCGCGTGCAGTGAGGGCCAGCGGTGGCGCGGCGGCGAGGTCCGAACCTGGCACCATGACGCGGTGAAGTCCGCTGCAGCCGCCGTCCGTCCCGCCCCCGTCCGCGCGGGTGTCCTGCTCGCCGCGGCCGTGCTCGTGGCCTCGAACCTTCGCACGGCGCTGGCCAGCATCCCCGCGCTCATCCCGGCGATCCAGGACGACCTCGGCATCTCCGGCGCGGTGGCTGGTGCGCTGACCACCCTGCCAGTGCTCGCGATGGGCCTCTGCGCACCGCCCGCATCCCGCCTCGCGGCGCGGATCGGACGCGAGCGCGCGGTGAGCGTCGGCCTCGTCATCCTGCTCGCCGGGCTCCTGCTGCGCGTCGTCCCGACGACGCTCGTGCTTCTCGCCGCCACGCTGCTCGGCGGGGTCGGCATCGCCGTCGTCGGCACCCTCATGCCAGGACTCGTCAAGGAGTTCTTCCCCGACCGGGTCGGCGCCGTGACGGGTTTCACGATGGCCGCGATGATGCTCGGGGCATCGGCGTCCTCGGCTCTCGCCGTCCCCCTCATGGACCTCTCGGGCAGCTGGTCGGTGTCGGCCGCCGCCTGGTCGGTGCTCGCCCTGGCCGCACTCGTCGTCTGGGTCCCGGTGCAGCGCAGGATCCATGAACCTCCGCTGACGCTGACGAAGACGGCGCTGCCCTGGCGGTCGCGCACCGCCTGGCTCGCGGCCACGTACCTCAGCGCCAACTCGCTGCTCTTCTACAGCATGCTCACCTGGCTCGCGCCCGCCTTCGAGGACCGCGGCTGGTCGGCTGCCAGCTCGGGTCTGCTGCTCTCGCTCTTCGGGCTCGTCCAGCTCGTCACCGGCTTCGCCGTCCCAGCGGTCTCCGACCGGATGGCCGACCACCGGCCGCTGTTCGCGGTCGTGCTCGGATCGGTCCCCGTGGGGCTCGCCGCGGTGCTGCTCGCACCGACCTGGTGCGCGCCGCTGAGCGTCGCCGTCCTCGGCTTCGGCCTCGGCGGCGGGTTCACCATGGGCCTCGTCCTGCTCGCCGACTACGCACCGGACCCGCAGGCCTCCGCCCGGCTCTCGGGCATGGCGTTCCTCGTCAGCTACACGGTCGCCAGCGCGGGTCCGCTGGCCGTGGGCGCGCTGCGGGACGCCTCGGGCGGCTTCGGGCTGCCCTTCACGCTGCTGCTCGGGGTCTCCGTGGCCGTCCTCGCGCTCGTGCCCCGGCTGCGGCCGGGGCGCCTCGTCACCTCGCCAGGTACCCCAGCAGGTCCGCCCGCGTGACGATCCCCGTGGGGCGCCCGTCGGCGACGACGACTGCGGCGTCCGCGGTGGCCATCGCCTCGACGGCCACGGATGCCGGCTCCCCCGCGCCGACCATGGGCAGCGGTGCGCTCATGTGCGCCTCGAGCGGGTCGGAGAGCGTCGCCACCCCGGTGAACAAGGCCTCGAGCAGGTCGCGCTCGACCACCGAGCCGACGACCTCGGCCGCCATGACGGGCGGCTCGGCCTTGACGATCGGCATCTGAGAGACCCCGTACTCGCGGAGGATGTCGATCGCCTCGCGGATCGTCTCGTGGGGGTGGGCGTGGACGAGCTGCGGCAGTCCGCCGCTCTTGCGGTCGAGGACGTCGCCGACCGTGGCGCCGTCGGAGGTCGAGAGGAACCCGTAGCTCGCCATCCACTCGTCGTTGAAGATCTTCGACAGGTAGCCCCGGCCGCTGTCGGGCAGGAGCACGACGACGACGTCGTCCGGTCCGGCCCGCCTGGCGACGTCGAGCGCGGCGACGACGGCCATCCCGCACGAGCCGCCCACGAGCAGCCCCTCCTCGCGGGCGAGCCGACGGGTCATGACGAAGGAGTCGCGGTCGCTGACGGCGATGACCTCGTCGGCGACGGTGCGGTCGTAGGCGTCGGGCCAGAAGTCCTCGCCGACCCCCTCGACGAGGTACGGGCGCCCGGTGCCGCCGGAGTACACCGAACCCACGGGGTCGGCACCGACGATCCGGACCGAGCCGCCCGAGACCTCCTTGAGGTAGCGCCCGGTGCCGCTGATCGTGCCGCCGGTGCCCGCCCCGGTGACGAAGTGGGTGATGCGCCCCTCGGTCTGCTCCCACAGCTCCGGGCCGGTCGTCTCGTAGTGCGACCGCGGGTTGTCGGGGTTGGAGTACTGGTCGGGCTTCCAGGCGTCTGGCGTCTCGCGCACGAGCCGGTCGCTGACGTTGTAGTAGGAGTCGGGGTGCTCGGGGGCGACCGCCGTCGGGCAGACGACGACCTCGGCCCCGTAGGCCCGCAGCACGTTGATCTTGTCTTGGGAGACCTTGTCAGGGCAGACGAAGATGCACCGGTAGCCACGCCGCTGCGCGACGATCGCGAGTCCCACCCCGGTGTTGCCCGAGGTCGGCTCGACGATCGTCCCGCCGGGCTTGAGAGCTCCGGATGCCTCGGCGGCCTCGATCATCCGCACGGCGATCCGGTCCTTCACCGAGCCGCCCGGGTTGAGGTACTCCACCTTGGCGAGCACCGTGGCGGCGATGCCCTCGGTGACGCTGTGCAGCCGGACGAGGGGAGTGTTGCCGATGAGGTCGACGACGGAGTCCACGTAGCGCATCGGGTCACCCTATGCGGGTCCAGGAGGCCGTCGGGCTGCCGCGTGAGGGCCTGTGGACGGCCCACCGGCGCCCGCAGGGCGGGCGGTAGTGTGCGATCACCGCCCCGGTAGCCCGGTAGCACCGAGAGAGGTCCCGTGGTCTCCACCCCGTCGCTGCGACCCGCCGGCCGGCTTGCCGTCGCGGCCGCCCGCCGCACCGCTGTCGTCGCCGCCTACGGCGGTGGGGGCGTCGGGATCGCCGGGGCGAGCGCCGCCGGGCTGCTCTTCGCCCAGGCGCGCCTGGCGCGGCACGTCGTCGGCACCCCGACCGAGGACCCGCCGGTGGCCGACGGCCTCTACGGCCAACGGGGCGCCGACGGCGAGCCCGCACTCGTCCTGGCCATGCTCGGCGACTCCAGCGCGGCCGGCATCGGCGTCCATCGTCCGCACGAGACTCCCGGCGCCCTCCTTGCCGCCGGGTTGGCCGCGGTGTCAGGACGCCAGGTTCGGCTCGTCAACGTCGCGCGTTCCGGCGCCCAGAGCAGCGACCTCGACGCCCAGGTGGACGCCGTCCTGCCGGATCGCCCGCATGGCGTCGTCGTCATGATCGGGGCGAACGACGTCACCCACCGAGTGCGCCCGGCCGTCTCCGTCAGGCTGCTCGGCGAGGCCGTGCGCCGGCTCGTCGCCGAGGACTGCCCCGTCGTCGTCGGCACCTGCCCCGACCTCGGCACCATCGAGCCGCTCGCCCAGCCGCTGCGTTCGGTGGCGCGCCAGTGGAGCCGTCAGCTCGCGGCCGCCCAGACCATCGGCGTGGTCGAGGCGGGCGGACGCACGGTCTCCCTCGGTGACCTCCTCGGCCACGAGTTCATCGCCCGCCGCCGCGAGCTGTTCAGCGCCGACCGGTTCCACCCGTCCGCCGCCGGCTACGCCTCGCTGGCCGCCGCGCTGCTCCCGTCGCTGTGCGTCGCGCTCGGCGTCTGGCCCGAGGACGAGCCGGACGCCGGTGCCCACACGCGAGCCGACGAGGTCGTGCGGCCCGTCGCCGTGGCCGCCGTCGAGGCCTCGCAGGTGGCTGGCACCGAGGTCGCCGCGGCCGAGGTCGCCGGCCGCGAGCGGGGCCCCCGCGGCAGGTGGGCGGCGCTGCGTCGTCGTCCGGCCCGCGCGATCCCCACGCAGGGCGAGGCGGTCGAGGCGGTCGAAGCCGAGCAGGCCGCCGCACCACCACCCGAGCACATGCACCCGTCCACGTCCGTCTGAGGAGTCGCCATGCCCGAGGCAGTGATCGTCGCCACCGCTCGCTCTCCCATCGGCCGCGCCGGCAAGGGGTCGCTCAAGGACCTCCGTCCCGACGACCTCGCGGCGACGATCGTCGCCGCGGCCCTGGCCAAGGTGCCAGCGCTGGACCCGCGCGCCATCGAGGACCTCATGCTCGGGTGCGGCATGCCGGGGGGCGAGCAGGGGTTCAACATGGCCCGCGTCGTCGCCGTCCTCCTCGGCCTCGACGACGTGCCGGGGGTGACGCTGACCCGGTACTGCTCCTCGTCGCTGCAGACCACCCGGATGGCTCTGCACGCGATCAAGGCCGGTGAGGGCGACGTCTTCGTCTCGGCCGGGGTCGAGATGGTGAGCCGGTTCGTCAACGGCAGCAGCGACAGCCTCGACGGCACGATGAACCCCCGCTTCGCCGAGGCTGAGGCTCGCACGTCGGCGCGCGCCCAGGGTGGCAGCGCCGGGTGGAGCGACCCGCGCGAGCTCGGCGAGCTGCCGGACGCCTACCTCGCCATGGGTCAGACCGCCGAGAACGTCGCCGCGCTGCACGGCATCACGAGGGCGGAGCAGGACGAGTTCGGCGTCCGCTCGCAGAACCTCGCCGAGAAGTCCATCGCCGACGGCTTCTGGGAGCGCGAGATCACCCCGGTGACCCGCCCCGACGGCACGGTCGTCAGCCGGGACGACGGGCCCCGCGCCGGCGTCACCCTCGAGGCGGTCAGCGCCCTCAAGCCGGTGTTCCGACCCGATGGCACGGTCACGGCGGGCAACTGCTGCTCGCTCAACGACGGCGCTGCCGCGGTCGTCGTCATGAGCGACACCCGGGCCCGCGAGCTCGGCATCACGCCGCTAGCCCGGATCGTCTCCACCGGCGTCACGGGGATCTCGCCGGAGGTCATGGGCCTGGGTCCGGTCGAGGCGTCCCGGCAAGCGCTGGCCCGGGCGGGGATGACCATCGACGACGTCGACCTCGTGGAGATCAACGAGGCGTTCGCCGCGCAGGTCATCCCGAGCTACCGCGAGCTCGGCATCGACGTCGACCGGCTCAACGTCCACGGCGGCGCCATCGCCGTGGGGCATCCGTTCGGCATGACCGGGGCGAGGATCACCGGCACCCTCATCAACGGCCTGCAGACCCGCGACGCCTCGATCGGCCTCGAGACGATGTGCGTGGGTGGGGGCCAAGGGATGGCGATGGTCATCGAGCGGCTGGCCTGAGCCGCCAGGCGAAGGCCAGCGCGACCAGACGACCAGCCCGGCTGGCCCGAGCCGACCGTCGGGGTGAGCGAGGGCGAGAATCCGATCGCGCACTACCTGAGCGTGGTGGCCGGCAAGACCGGCTCCCTGATCGCCACGTCCGGCCGGTTCGGTGCGCTGATGTCGCGGGGGCCGGAGCAGACCGTCGAGGTGCTCACGCTCTTCGGTGAGCGGATCGGGATCGCCTACCAGCTCTCCGACGATCTGTTGGACGTCGCCGGTGGCTCGGCCGCCTTTGGTAAGACACCGGGTGCCGACCTCCGCGAGGGCGTGGCCACCCTTCCCGTGCTGTGTGCCCGAGCCACCGGCGACGCGGCTGCCCCGCGCTTGGCCGAGCTGCTCGACGCTGGCCTGGCGGACGACGACGCCGCACATGCCGAGGCATTGGCGCTGCTACGTGCGCACCCGGGCCTTGAACGGGCTCGCGCCGAGCTGGGCCGGGTGGCCGACGAGGCGCGCGGTGCTCGCCCCCCGGCCCGACGGTGCGGCGAAGACGGCTCTCGGCAGCCTCTGCGACGTGGTCGTCGCCAGCTCAGCGTGATCTACGGGCAGGTAGGTGTGCGCGGGCGCGATGGGTGAGGAGAGTGGCGAGAGCCGGACGGCTGCAGGGTCTTGACGGGGTAGCCCCTGCGAGGAAGCATCGATTCCGCGCAGCACGTGCGCTCACCTGGAGAAGGCTGACATGTTCAGGCTGTGGGCACACGCATCAATGGCTGCGCTGGTCGCGCTATCGATCCCACGTTTGATCCTCCTAGACTGGGTGATTCCAGCCAAGAAGTAGGGAGCCTGGTCGCAGAAGCACGCCGGCAGGCGGAACCGGGCGAGTCTGTGACGGTGCTCGACCCACTCCTATCCGATGGCCTTTTCCGTGGGTCGTCAATCTCTGTCGGTATTGGTAAGAACTCGGTCGTCGTAGCGCTCCCCCAGCGCCCTGTGCGCCCGCAATCGGAAATCCCGTCGGGCGGGACATCCATCGTTTTAGCCGGCAGCCAGAGGGAGATGTCCGCCAACTTAGTCATCGCGGAGCGAGGTAGAGGCCTGACGTACAGGTTCCTGTTCTCGCTGCCTGAAGGATTCACGCTGTACCCTGGTGGCGCGGGACAGGTACTCATTGGCAAAGAGTTCAACGGTGGAATGCTGATCGCTGGCAGAGTGGATTCCCCATGGGCTTTGGACGCTTCAGGGACGCGTGTACCCACGTCATACACGATCTCGGGCAGCGCTCTCATCCAGACCGTCGATACCTCCAAGGCTCAGCTCCCGGTGGTGGCTGACCCCAGGATCTCATTTGGATGGCACGTCTACGCGCGCTACTCGAGATCTGAGATTCAGCGGTTTTGGTCCGGGTCCGTCATCGCGAACAAGGTAGCTTTCGCAATTGCCTGCTCTTACATCCCCACGCCTAACCAGTGCGTGGAGTTGAAGCTGCAACTGGTGACGTACCTACCAGTGGGTTGGAAACGCTACTCATGCTGAACTTCGCGCGCAACAGCGCTGTGTATTCCGCCGTCGTGACGCTCATCGTCGGTGTATTGGTCGGGGGCCTCTGGTCGTTGTCAGGTCGCGTGAACTGGGGTGACGTCCTTGCCTTGTCGATCGTCTTCGCCGCAGTCAATGCGCGGCGTGCGAGGAGACGGCACGAGCCGCCAGTACGGTGACTCCGCCGCGAGCGAGGCGCCGCTCGTGTGTCGTGGTCGCCGGGTCGGCGTCCGCCCCGCCGACCCGGCCCAGGACCTGCCCGCCGGTGACCACCATGGTGGGGAGGTTACGCTCCGCCGCGGTCCCCGGGCGGCCCCCGTCGTCGGTGTAGACGGTGTGCGTGCCCACCGCGACCGGGCTGTTCGCGGCGATGACCGGCAGCTTGTCCTGCATGCAAGGCCACAAGGGTCGTGACCTTGTGCAGCGGGCCGTAGGTGTCGGTGACCGGCGGTGTCTTCGTGTCGTAGGGGTCCACCGCGTAGGTCGCGCTGCTGGACAGCTGCTCGGCCCGCTGCCCGATGCCGTATCCGGCGATGCCCAGGTCGATCAGGTTCGGGTCGCTTGCCGGTGCCAGCGCGAGGGCGCGGTTGGCCGCGGACAAGGTGCGGGGGCGCCGTAGACGTCGTACTCCACCGCGTCCAGGCCGCCGCCGGGGCCTGGGTGTTCGTGACCAGAGCGCCGGGGTGATCCGTGGGTCGGACACGCTGACCAGCTGCGCGTTCGCGTCGTAGCCGTAGGCGGCGACCGTGGCGGCGGCCAAGCGGTCAATGGACTGAAGGTAGAGGGCCACAGTTACAGGCGCCGCGCCGGTAGTCAGCGGCAGCCGTAGCGCAACGCCCCGCAACCACGGCAGCGCTTGTTGATCCCATGGTCGACCGCTTCCAGAGCACGCAGCGGTAGACCGCGCGATCTTGTCTTCGGCCGGCCGGTATGCAACGCTGTTGAAAGAGTTTAAAGGAGTGAAAAGACATGGTGGCCAGAAACCCCTTCAAGCCCTCCGCTGGCGCGACTCCACCGCTCCTCGTGGGTCGTACCGAAGCGATCGAAGAGTTCAAGGACTCCCTTGCTGACGGTCCCGGCGCCCCAGGGCGGCTGACGATCTTCACCGGTGCCCGCGGTGTCGGCAAGACGGTGATGCTCACCGAGGTCGCGAACGAGGCCCTCAAGGAGGGCTGGGTCGCGGTGTCCGAGACCGCGACCCCTGGCCTGGTCGAGCGGCTCACGCATGCGGTGACGCGCCACCTGCACGAACTGGATCCCTCGACGGCACCGGGCCGGTCGCTGACCGGTGTGAGCCTGCCGATGATCGGTGGCGGCGTGACCCTCTCCAGTCGTCCCGCTGAAGTCGTGCAGTGGCGCGAGCAGGTCGGTCGCCTCCTGGACGTGCTCGAGGCAGGCGACACCGGCCTGCTCATCACCGTCGACGAGGTCCACAAGCACGCCCGCGAGGAGCTGCGCGACCTCGCGGCGACGTTCCAGCACCTCGTGCGTGAGGACCGCAATGTCGCCCTGGCCGTCGCCGGCCTGCCAGCCGCGGTCTCGGACCTGCTCAACGACGACGTCCTGACGTTCCTGCGCCGTGCCAACCGTGAGGAGCTCGAAGACGTGGCGCTAGACGACGTCCGCGAGGCGCTACGCACCACGATCACGATCGAAGGCCGCAGCATCGATGACGACGCACTCGACGAGGCTACGGCCGCGACCGGCGGGTACCCGTTCATGATCCAACTCGTCGGATACCACGTATGGCGCAAGGCAACCAGCAACCACATCGACCTCAAGGCCGTCCGCGCGGGGATCCCAGCCGCACGCAAACGCCTGGGCTCCACCGTCCACGCAACGGCCCTGGCAGATCTGTCCGCCGTCGACCGCACCTATCTACTTGCCATGGCCCAGGACACCGGCCCCTCCAACACTGGCGAGATCGCCCGCCGGCTCGGCGAGACCATCTACTACGCAGGTCAGTACCGGCTCCGCCTCATCGACGCCGGCGTCATCGAACCCGCCGGCCGCGGCCGAGTCGACTTCACGATCCCATACCTACGCGAATACCTACGCGAGCACGCCGCCCGGTACGAGATGGCCGCGCATCGGCGCTGAACGGCGAGCGGCAGGCGCGACGTCGCTTAGGGCTCGCGATGAATTAACGTAGTTTCCTGGCAGATGGCGGCTAGTGTTTGTGCTATGGCGGATCTGGTGGAGTTCGTTGGCGCGCCGGTTCGAGGTAGTGCGGCCGCATCTGAGTGAGCTTCAGCGGCGGCTGTGGCTGGGGGCGGAGGCCGCCGAGTTGGGCGACGGCGGTGTGACGGTCGTTGCCCAGACGGCGGGGGTGGCGCCGGACACGGTGCGCCGGGGCCGGACCGAGGCCCGGGGCCTGGACGCGGCTTCTGTGGTGAAGTCCCGACGCCCTGGCGGGGGTCGTAAACGAGCCGAGGAGCACGACGGCGAGCTGATGGCGGCGTTGGAGGCGTTGATCGACCCGGTCACCCGGGGGGATCCGATGTCGCCGTTGCGGTGGACGTCGAAGTCGACTCGGACCCTGGCGGCGACGTTGACCGAAGACGGTCACCGGGTCAGCGAGTTCGTGGTCCGGCGGCTGTTGCACGAGCTGGGCTACAGCCTGCAGGCCAACGCCAAGACCACCGAGGGTGGCCAGCACCCGGACCGCGACGCCCAGTTCGGTTACCTCAACGACCAGGCCCGCTCACACATGGACGCTTGCAACCCGGTGATTTCCGTTGACGCCAAGAAGAAGGAGCTGGTCGGGGACTGCAAGAACGGCGGTCGGGAGTGGTCACCAGCCGGGGAGCCGGTCAAGGTCAAGGTCCACGACTTCATCGACCCCAAGCTGGGCAAGGCCAACCCGTACGGGGTCTACGACATCGCCGCCGACACCGGGTGGGTCACCGTGGG
>JBBQFP010000034.1:0-27413 GCA_038322045.1 Actinomycetes bacterium
CCCGCCGCCCCACCGGCGGCGTCGCCCCCGCCGGCCCCAGGCCTCGACCTCGTCGGCGTCCGCCGGATGTGGCCCGAGGTGCTCGAGGCGGTCAAGGGTCGGCGCCGCGCGACGTGGGCGCTCCTCAGCCAGCAGGCCCACGTCCTCGCCGTGGAGCCCGGTCGCCTCGTGCTCGCGATCACCACGGCGGGGCAGCGCGACGCGCTCACCCGCAGCGGGCACGACGAGATCGTCCGCCAGGCGCTCATCGACGTCCTCGGGGTCGACTGGGCCGTCGACGCCGTCGTCGACCCGAGCACCCCGGGCGCGGCACCCGCACCGCCATCCGGACGCCCGGTCGCGACGAGCTGGGACGCCGCCCCGGTGGCGCCGGCGTCAACCGCCCCGGCGTCAACCCCCCCGACAGCAACCGCCCCGGCGTCAACCGCCCCGACGGCAACCGGCGCGACGGCGGCTCAGCCCGGTCAGGCGGCGCAAGCCCCACCGCGCGACGCAGCCTCCGCCCCGGCAGGCGCCTCCGCGAGCGGCGCAGACGTGCCGGCCCAGGAGGTCTCGGGTCGTCGCCGGGGCGCTCGCCCGCCGGCCGACGACCGCCCGCCCGTCGTCGCCCCCGAGGACGACATCCCCGACGCCGACGACCTCGAGGCCCCTCCCGAGGACGACGTCCTCCACGGGCGGGCCCTCCTGGAGCGCGACCTCGGCGCCAAGGTGATCGACGAGTACGACACCGCCTGACCGCACCCCGTGGTCGGCGTGCGTTGCCGGGGCCGAACGGCTCTAGGCTGATGGCTGGACCGCACGCGGCGGATCCGTCCAGAGCCGGGCGGCTCTTGTCGGGCGGTCGAGGTTCGCGCGGCCCCCGGTGCTCGCACCGTCGGACGCCGACGACGTCAGCGGCAATGGGTTAGGGCAAGGGGTCAGACCGACGCTCGACGACATGGAGGACACGGTGGTGGCAGGGATGAGCGGCACCGGCGGTCCCGGCGATCCGGGCGACATCTCCGCGGCGCTCTCGGGGCTCGCCGGCCCGGGCGGCATGGCCGGCCTGCTCGCGCAGGCGCAGAAGATGCAGCAGGACCTCGCCGACGCCCAGGAGCGTCTCGCCGAGACGATGGTCGAGGGCTCCTCGGGTGGCGGGCTCGTCCGGGCGACCCTCAGCGGCACGGGCACCCTCGTGGCGCTTCGCATCTCCCCCGAGGCCGTCGACCCGAGCGACGTCGAGACGCTCGAGGACCTCGTCCTCGCCGCGGTGCACGACGCCGCTGCCAAGGCGGCCGATCTCCAGGAGTCGACGATGAGTCCCCTGGCGCAGGGGCTGGGCGGTGCCGGGGGACTCGGCCTGCCCGGCTTCTGACCGGAGCCCGCCATGTACGAGGGCGCCGTCCAGGACCTCATCGACGAGCTTGGGCACCTGCCGGGCATCGGCCCCAAGAGTGCGCAGCGGATCGCCTTCCACCTGCTCGCCGCCGACCCCGTCGACGTCCGCAGGCTCGTCTCCGCGCTCACCGAGGTCAAGGACAAGGTCCGTTTCTGCACCGAGTGCGGCAACGTCGCCGAGGCGGCGAAGTGCCGCATCTGCCTCGACGAGCGTCGCGACCGCGCGATCCTCTGCGTCGTGGAGGAGCCCAAGGACGTCGTCGCCGTCGAGCGCACCCGCGAGTTCCGGGGCCGCTACCACGTCCTCGGCGGGGCGATCAGCCCCATCGAGGGGATCGGACCCGACGACCTCCGGGTGCGCGAGCTCATGGTCCGCCTGGCCGACGGCACCGTCACCGAGCTCATTCTGGCCACCGACCCCAACCTCGAGGGGGAGGCCACCGCGACGTACCTCGCGCGGCTGGTCAAGCCCTTGGGGCTCACCGTGACCCGGCTGGCCAGCGGCCTGCCGGTCGGCGGGGACCTGGAGTACGCCGACGAGGTGACCCTGGGCCGTGCCTTCGAAGGGAGACGACTGCTCGATGTCTGACACAGCACGGGTGGACGACCTGTCCGACCTCACCGCCGAGATCGCCGACCAGATCGAGAGCTTCGTCATCGCCGTCGGAGCCGTCGCGCGCGGCGACGACCCGGGCAGCGCGGTGTCGATGCTGCTCCTCGAGGTCTCCCAGCTGCTCCTGGCGGGCGGCCGGCTCGGCGCGATCGTCGACGTCGTCCCGGACGACGCCTACGAGACCGACCTCGGCTTCGACCCGGACGCCGACCAGCTCCGCGGCGCCCTCGTCGGCGTTCTCGGCCCCATCGACGAGTACACCGAGGTCTTCGACCCCTACGCGCCCGAACACGAGATCGTTCACGCGCGCCTGTCCGACGACCTCGCCGACGTCGTCGCGACGCTCGTCCACGGGCTCGCGCACTACAAGGCCGGCCGCTCTAGCGAGGCCCTGTGGTGGTGGCAGTTCTCCTACCTGTCCACCTGGGGCGGGACGGCGAGCATGGCTCTTCGCGCCCTGCAGTCGGTCGTCAGCCACGCGCGCCTCGACGGCGGGGTCGAGGCGACTGCGGACATGTACGCCGCCAACGTCATCACCGATGCGGTGGCGTCAGCCGACCCGCGGGCGTAGGTCGGCCGGGGCGGGCGGCGTGCCCTCCGAGGCCAGGCTCAGGGTCCCCGAGGGGTAGCGCAGCTCGGTGACGACGCCGTCGGCCCGCACGCACACCCGCGACGCCCCGCTCGGCGCCCCGGAGAGCGCGAAGCACGTCTCGCCTGCCTGGGTGCCGTCGGTTCGGACGGCGACCCCCGGGTTCGCCGGCGCCACCCCGGCGATCTCGCCCTCGAGCTCGCGCTGCACCCGTGGGTCGAACCCGCCGGGGCCGGGGGCGCCTCCCGCCGCCGCGGGTGCGGTGGCGCAGGCGCCCCCCAGGCAGACGACCACCCCGCTCGGCGTCGTGAAGACCGACGTCGTCGTCGTGCCGATGGCGATGTCCAGCCGCCCGGCGGTCCCGGCGCGACGCAGCGTCAGCGTGGTGCCGGGCGTGCTCAAGACGCGGTAGACGAGCGTGTGCGACGAGCCGGCCGAGCGGGCGACGAGCGAGGCGAGCTCGGGCCGGGCGTCCGGTGCGGTCGAGGTGGCGGCGTCCGTCGAGGGCGACGCGCCGGCCGACCCGCCAGGCGCCGAGGCGACGGCGGACGGCGTCGGAGCGGAGCCCGACCCGGTGGACGTGCAGGCGGCCACGCCCGGCACGAGGGCGAGGACGCAGAGGAGCAGCGCCCGAGCGGGCCGCGCGGTGCCGGTCATCGCCTCACCCTACGACGCGGCCCGGTGGCTGCCCCGGCGGCTCGACCGGGCGCACCCGGCACGGGCCTGAGACGGCGGTCTCAGCACCCGAAACCCGCGGAGAGCGTCGGAGCGGCTCGCTAGACTCGCTGAAGCACCCGGAGGCAAGCAGCCGGAGGCGATCACCCGGAGGCGATCACAGAGGGAGCGGACGTGGGTCTGATCGTCCAGAAGTACGGCGGCTCCTCCGTGGCCGACGCGTCGTGCGTCAAGCGGGTGGCCCAGCGCATCGTTGCCACGCGCAAGGCCGGTCACGACGTCGTCGTCGTCGTCTCGGCGATGGGCGACACCACCGACGAGCTCATCGACCTCGCCCAGGAGATCAGCCCCATCCCCCCGGGCCGCGAGCTCGACATGCTTCTCACCGCCGGCGAGCGGATCTCGATGGCCGTCCTCGCCATGGCGATCGCCAACCTCGGCCAGGAGGCACGGTCCTTCACCGGCAGCCAGGCCGGCGTGATCACCGACTCCGCCCACGGTCGCGCGCGCATCATCGACGTCACCCCGGGACGCATCCGTGGCGCCCTCGCCGACGGCGCGGTCGCCATCGTCGCCGGATTCCAGGGCGTCTCTCAGGACACGAAGGACGTCACGACGCTGGGCCGGGGCGGCTCGGACACGACGGCCGTCGCCCTCGCAGCGGCACTCGGCGCCGAGGTCTGCGAGATCTACACCGACGTCGACGGGGTCTACAGCGCCGACCCCCGGCTCGTGCCCCGCGCCCGCCGGCTCGAGCACGTCAGCTACGAGGAGATGCTCGAGCTTGCGGCGTCCGGCGCGAAGATCCTGCACCTGCGCTGCGTGGAGTACGCGCGCCGCTACAACATGCCGATCCACGTGCGATCGTCGTTCAGCACCCGCGAGGGGACGTGGGTCAGCGACCCCGACTCGACACCGACCCGGAGGACCGACGTGGAGCAGGCCATCATCTCGGGGGTCGCGCACGACCGCAGCGAGGCCAAGATCACCGTGGTCGGCGTGCCCGACAAGCCGGGGGAGGCCGCCAAGATCTTCCGGGTGGTCGCCGACGCCGCGGTGAACATCGACATGATCGTCCAGAACATCTCCGCGGCCTCGACCGGTCTCACCGACATCTCGTTCACGTTGCCGAAGTCCGAGGGGCCCGCGGCCCTCTCCGCCCTCGACGCCGCGCGGGGCGACATCGGCTTCTCCTCCCTGCTCTTCGACGACCAGATCGGCAAGGTCTCGCTCATCGGCGCCGGCATGCGCTCGCACCCCGGCGTCTCTGCGACGTTCTTCGGCGCGCTCGCCGACGCCGGGGTCAACGTCGAGCTCATCTCGACCTCAGAGATCCGCATCTCGGTCGTCTGCCGGCAGGACGACGTCCCTCGTGCTGTGCAGGCGGTCCACAGCGCCTTCGAGCTCGACGTCGCCGATGAGTCCGCCACCGTCTACGGAGGAACCGGCCGATGACCGCACCCACGAGCAGGCCCACCCTCGCCGTCGTCGGCGCGACCGGTGCCGTCGGCACGGTGATGCTCGAGATCCTCTCGACGCGGGCTGACGTCTGGGGCGAGATCCGACTCATCGCCTCGGCCCGCTCAGCCGGCCGCCGGCTGCGCGTGCGGGGCGACGAGGTGGAGGTCGTGGCCCTGTCGGCCGAGGCCTTCGACGGTGTCGACGTCGCGATGTTCGACGTCCCCGACGAGGTGTCGGCGCAGTGGGCCCCGGTCGCGGCCGAGCGCGGCGCCGTCGTCGTCGACAACTCGGGGGCGTTCCGGATGGACCTCGCCGTCCCGCTCGTCGTGCCCGAGGTCAACCCGTCCGCCGCACGGGTGCGCCCGAAGGGGATCATCAGCAACCCCAACTGCACGACGCTGTCGATGATCGTCGCCATGGGGGCGCTGCACGAGCGCTGGGGCCTCGTCGAGCTCGTCGTCGCGAGCTACCAGGCGGCCTCGGGAGCCGGCCAGGCCGGCATCGACTCGCTGCGCCGTCAGCTCGGCGCAGTTGCGTCGTCCCCGACGGCCGGCACCGTCGCCGGCGACGTCCGCGAGCTCGTCGGCGACACCGCGCCCTTCCCCGCGCCGCTGGCGCTCAACGTCGTCCCGTGGGCGGGCTCTGTCAAGGACGGCGGCTGGTCCTCGGAGGAGCTCAAGGTGCGCAGCGAGTCGCGCAAGATCCTCGACCTGCCCGAGCTGGCGGTGTCGGCGACGTGCGTCCGGGTCCCCGTCGTCACGACGCACTCCCTCGTCGTCCACGCCCGCTTCGAGCAGCGGGTGACCCAGGCCGTCGCGCAGGAGGTGCTGCGAGACGCCGCCGGGGTCGAGCTGCTCGACGACCCCGGGAAGCACGTCTTCCCGACGCCCGCCGACGTCGTCGGCACCGACCCCACGTGGGTGGGCAGGGTCCGTGCCTCGCTGGACGACCCCTACGCCCTCGACCTGTTCCTCTGCGGGGACAACCTGCGCAAGGGCGCCGCGCTCAACACCGCGCAGATCGCCGAGCTCGTCGCCGAGGAGCTCGCCGCCGAGAGGCGGTAGCGCGAACCCGCTGTCGCCGTCGCCCTCGATCGCCAGGGTCGCTGCCGCAGGGCCCGGCCGAGGCGCGACGGCCGGTGCGCGTAGGTTGTACCGCGTCGCTTTCCGGTGCAAGGAAGGACCTGTCGTGCCTCGTCGGACCCTGGACATCCTTCTCACGTCAGTGGGAGCCCTGCTGACGGTCGTCCTGCTCGTCGCCGGAGGCCTGCTCACCTGGGGCGCAAGCTTCGCCAGCACGAGCGTCAAGGACCAGCTCGTGGCGCAGAAGGTCTTCTTCCCGCCCAAGGGGAGCCCGGCCCTGGACCCGACGACGTTCCCGACGCTGCAGAAGTACGCGGGCCAGCAGCTGACCACCGGTGAGCAGGCGAAGGCCTACGCCGACGACTTCATCGCCGTGCACCTCGAGGAGATCGGTGGCGGCAAGACGTACGCCGAGGTCTCTGCGCTGGCACAGAAGAGCCCTGACGACGCGAAGCTGGCGAACCAGGCCAACACGCTGTTCAAGGGCGAGACGCTTCGCGGCCTGCTCCTCTCGGCGTACGCCTTCAGCGAGTTCGGTCGGATCGCGACCGCTGCCGCCATCGTCGCCTTCGCCGCCGCGGCCGTCATGCTCGTGCTCAGCATCTTCGGCTTCCTCCACATCCGGCGTGCCGACCCGGCGGCGGCGAGCCGGCCAGTCCTCACATAGGGCCCGTGGCACCGACTCGGCCGGTGCACACGACGCAGGGGTCGCCGGCCCGCGGGAGGGGGGAGGCCGGCGGCCTCTGCCACACGTGGGCTCGAACCTCACGCCGCCCGCGGCTGCTGCCCGGCGCGCGGTCCGGGCACGTGCCGGGAGGCCCGCATCCGCTAGGGCACGTGGCGCGCAGCCCAGTGCCGATGGACCCGAGTGCTCCCCCAGCACGCACCCCTACCGTGCCAGTGTCAGCAATGGTGGCTTTCGCGTGTACGCGTGACCCAGAGGTGGAGACCGTGAGCAGCAGCCCGATCGCGGGACGTCCGGACGACGAGACCCAGGCGAGGGCGCGCCATGTGCGGCGCCCCTCGCGGGCTGCCGCGTCGGGCCTTCTGGGCCTGCTCGCCCTCAGCCTCACCGGCTGCGCGGCGTCGTCGAGCTCGGCGTCGAGCTCCGGCGGCGAGGCCAGCCTCGTCCTGCCCGACCTCGGCGCGGTCGACGTCATGGGCGGCGTCTCCGGCCGCGTCCTGCTCGGCCTCGGGCTGCTCGTCTGCGCGATGGGCCTCGGCTTCGGCGCCATCACCTACGTGCAGCTGCGCCGCCTGCCGGTGCACGACTCCATGCGCGAGGTCTCCGAGCTCATCTACTCGACGTGCAAGGCCTACCTGCTCAAGCAGGGCCAGTTCCTCCTCGTCCTGTGGGCCTTCATCGGCACCGTCATCGTCGTGTACTACCGGGTGCTCCTCGGCTTCTCCTGGGGTCGCGTCGCCATCGTCCTCGCGTTCAGCCTCATCGGCATGGGCGGCTCCTACGCCGTCGCGTGGTTCGGCATCAGGGTCAACACGTTCGCCAACTCGCGGACGGCGTTCGCGTCGCTGCGCGGGCGGCCCCTGGCCCTGCACCGCATCCCCATGAAGTCCGGCATGTCGATCGGCATGGTGCTCATCAGCCTCGAGCTGATGATGATGCTCATCATCCTCCTTTTCCTGCCCGCCAACATCGCCGGGGCCTGCTTCATCGGCTTCGCGATCGGCGAGTCCCTCGGCGCCTCGGCGCTGCGCATCGCCGGCGGCATCTTCACGAAGATCGCGGACATCGGCGCCGACCTCATGAAGATCGCGTTCAAGATCAAGGAGGACGACGCCCGCAACCCCGGGGTCATCGCCGACTGCACCGGTGACAACGCGGGCGACTCCGTCGGTCCGAGCGCTGACGGCTTCGAGACCTACGGCGTCACCGGTGTCGCTCTCATCACCTTCGTCCTCCTCGGCGTCAACGACGCCAAGGTCCAGGCCAGCCTGCTGGTGTGGATCTTCGTTGTGCGGGCTGTCATGGTCATCGCCTCGGGCGTCTCGTACCTGCTCAACGACGCCTGGGTCCGCGCGCACTACCGCGACGCGGAGCGGATGAACTTCGAGACGCCGCTGGGATCGCTCGTCTGGCTGACCTCCGGCGTGTGCATCGCCTTCACCTACGTGACGACGTACTTCGTGCTCGGGGACCTGCTCTCCGGCGGCATGTGGTGGAAGCTCGCGACGATCATCTCCTTCGGCACGCTCGCGGGTGCGGTCATCCCCGAGCTCGTCAAGGTCTTCACGTCCACGGGCAGCAAGCACGTGCGCGAGGTCGTCAAGAGCTCCCGTCAGGGCGGCGCCTCGCTGAACATCCTCTCCGGTCTCGTGGCCGGCAACTTCTCGGCCTACTGGCTCGGCGGCGCGATCGTCAGCCTTATGAGCGGCGCCTACTTCATGAGCGAGCAGGGGCTCGACAGCCTCATGGTGGCGCCCGCGGTGTTCGCCTTCGGCCTCGTGGCCTTCGGCTTCCTCGGCATGGGACCCGTCACCATCGCCGTCGACTCCTACGGACCTGTGACCGACAACGCCCAGAGCGTCTACGAGCTCTCCCTCATCGAGGAGATGCCGGACGTCGAGGCGCAGGTGCAGCGCGACTTCGGCTTCGCCATCAGGTGGGACCGCGCGAAGCACATGCTCGAGGAGAACGACGGCGCGGGCAACACGTTCAAGGCCACGGCCAAGCCGGTCCTCATCGGCACGGCTGTCGTCGGAGCCACGACGATGATCTTCTCCATCATCATGGGCCTGACCAATGGTCTGACGACCGACATCGAGAACCTCTCGCTGCTCCACCCGCCGTTCCTGCTCGGTCTCATCAGCGGTGGCGCGATGATCTACTGGTTCACCGGCGCCTCGATCCAGGCCGTGACGACCGGCGCCTACCGTGCGGTCGAGTTCATCAAGACGACCATCAAGCTCGACGGTTCCACCAAGGCCAGCGAGGCCGACAGCCGCCGGGTCGTCGAGATCTGCACGCAGTACGCGCAGCAGGGCATGCTGACGATGTTCCTCGGCCTGTTCTTCGCCACGCTGGCGTTCGCCTTCGTCGAGCCGTTCTTCTTCATCGGCTACCTCATCTCGATCGCCGTGTTCGGGCTCTACCAGGCCATCTTCATGGCCAACGCGGGCGGGGCCTGGGACAACGCCAAGAAGATCGTCGAGGTCGACCTCCACGCGCAGGGCACCGCGCTGCACGACGCCTCCGTCGTCGGCGACACGGTCGGCGACCCGTTCAAGGACACGTCGTCCGTCGCGCTGAACCCGGTCATCAAGTTCACGACCCTGTTCGGGCTGCTCGCCGTCGATCTGGGGGTGAACCTGACAGACCGTGGCGACGAGGTGCTCGTCAAGGTGCTCGCTGCGGTGTTCTTCGCCATCTCGGTGTACTTCGTCCACCGCTCCTTCTACGGCATGCGCATCCAGACGACGCTGACCGACGAGAGCGGGCTGCCGCTCGAGCCTGACGACCACGACGGCGGGCCGGGTTCCGCCGGCCGCAACGCTCCGCCCGCACACGCGCGACCTGTTGAGCCCCCGGCCGCTCCGGTCGGGTCCACCATCAGCGCAGGGACGGGGAGCGAACGATGAGGGTTGCCATCAAGTACAGCGCCGCCCAGGTCGACCCCGACGGCCACGTCGCGGGGCACGACGCGGGAGCAACGCTCGTCAGGCGTCTGCTGCGGGTCTTCCCCGACGGGCAGCTCATCGGCCCGGGAGCCAGGCGGTGCGACGGGTTCGACATGATCCCGTTGGAGTTCGTCGACGGGAACAAGACCGTCGTCATCAACATGGACGTCATCGACTCGAGCTCGGTGTGGCGCACCGTGCGGGCGAACGGCTGCGACGAGCCACAGGTCATGAACTTCGTGTGGTGGAACACCGCGCAGTTCACCCACCGGGTGCAGAAGGCGGCCCTGGCCCTGTCGTGCGCGCTGTTCCCGACCTTCGCCAACTCCGAGCGCACCGCTAGCGAGGTGCGCGAGATCGTCTCGGCGTGGACGATCCCCGCTCTCGCCGAGAACGCCCGGGTGGCCTGGGTCAACCTCGGCATCCGGCTCGAGCACGTCCAGCCGCGCCACGACGGCCCCGTCCCGGTCGTGCTCTACCCGGCGATCTACCTCTCGCAGCGCAAGCAGCCGCAGCTGTTCATCGACGTCGTCGAGAAGCTCGCGAAGCGGACGCCCATCAGGGTCGAGGCCCGCCTCCACGAGTCCCACCTCGTCTCCGAGATCGCCATGCGGCTGTCCTTGCGGGACTGGGCCTGGGTCGGGCCGCTCACCGCGAGCCGTGAGGGCTACTGGGACGCGCTGTCACGAACCACGGCGTTCCTCTCGACGGCGAAGGAGGAGTCCTACGGCCTGGAGTACATCGAGGCACTCGTCGCGGGCGCCGTCGGCGTCTTCCCGGACCGCCCGTGGGTCCGCGCGATCCTGCCTGAGGGCTACCCCTTCATCTACCGGTCCCCGGCCGAGGCCGAGACGATGCTCTTCCGTGCCGTCACCGACACGGCCGCCTGCCGTCGGGAGCTCGACGACGTGACCGGCGGCCACTTCCTCGAGTGGTTGCGGACGCGCCACGACGACGACCTCTTCGAGAAGGAGATCGCCGACCGCGTCGAGGAGTGGTTCCCCGGCTGAGGGCTGCTGTGGCGGTCGCTACAGCGACGACCGGCATGACCGGCTGCACGCTGCTCTGCGCGTCAACCGCCGCCGACGACAGGGGCGACGAGGTCCCAGACGGGCCCAGCGGCCAGGCCGAGCAGCAGACTGGCGACGGCGGTGACCACGGCGACGGCGCCGGCCCACGGCCGGGGCACGAACGCGACCGGCGACGTGCGCTCGACCGGTTCGCCGCGGGCGAAAGCCGGGGCCACCCAACGTAGGTAGTAGAAGAGGCTCACGACGGTGTTGACGACGACGGCGACGGCGAGCCACGCACTGCCGCCGTCCCACGCGGCGGCGATCACGGTCACCTTGCCGGCGAACACGACGGTGGGTGGCGTCCCGACCAGCCCGAGCAGGGCCACGACCAGACCACCCGCGAGCCACGGCCTGGCTCCGGCCAGTCCGCGGTAGCTCGCCAGGTCGCGGTGCGCGGGCAGCGACGACGTGACGGCGAAGGCAGTCAGGTTGGTCACGGCGTATGCCGCCAGGTAGAGGAGGAGCGCCGGCAGTGCGAGGTCGGTGCGGCCGGCGACGGCGACGGGCACGAGCAGGTACCCGACCTGGCTGACTGTCGACCAGCCGAGCAGCCGGCGGGGGTCGTCCTGCCCGAACGCCGCGAGGTTGCCGAGCGTCATGCTGGCGACGGCCAGCACGCCGATCAGCGGCCGGGCGTCGACCGAGGCCGGCAGCATCTCCACCAGCCGGAACAGCGCGACCAGCGCACCGACCTTTGGCACCGAGGTGAGGAAGGCGGCAGCGGCACCGCCCGCCCCCTGGGCCGCGTCGGGGACCCAGAAGTGCCCGGGCACCGCGCCCGCCTTGAACATCAGACCCCCGACCACAGCGGTCACGCCCACCAGCGACGCACTCACCGGGGCGTCGCCGAGGCGGGCGGACAGCGCGGCGTATGACGTCTCGCCGGCCAGGCCGTAGAGCAGCGTGACGCCGAGCATCAGCGTGATGCCGAGCAGCGCGCCGAGGAGGTAGGTCTTCATCGCCGCCTCGGCGGCGCGCGGGGTGCGGGCCAGCCCGACGATGCCGTAGAGCGGGATGCTCGCCAGGAAGAAGCCCACGAGGAGCACCAGCAGGTCGCTCGCCCCGGCGAGCACGGTCGCCCCGGACGTGCCGAGCAGCAGCAGGGTGTACGTCTCGCTCTCTCGGCGGTCGCCGGCGAGCTCGTCGCCGCCGAGGCCGATGACGAGCAGGCAGGCGAGAAAGGCGACGAGCCGGGCGACGCCGGTGGAGGTGTCGACGGTGAAGGTGCCGTCCCACACCGTCCGGGGGGCATCGCCTAGCGGAACCGCCGCGGCGACCGAAGCCGCGACCAGGGCCGCCGCCGCGACCAGCCGGGCCACCCACTGCCGCCGCCGCGGCAGGAACGACCCGGCCAGCAGCGTCGACAGCGCGCCGACCAGCAGGAAGATCTCTGGCAGCAGTGCCAGCGGATCCTCGTTCATCCCGGCCATCGGCCGTTACCGCTGAACCGCGTCGACGACGACGCTTGCGGCCGGCTCGATGACTGCCAGCAGCGGCCGGGGCACGACGCCGACCAGCAGCGACAGCATCAGCAGGGAACCCACGGCCGTCGCCTCGGTGCGGCGGAGGTCGGCGAAGCCCTCGGACGAGCCGCGGGTGGGACCGGTAAGCAGCTGCTGGATCGCGCGCAGGAACAGTGCCGCGGTGACCAGGATGCCGAGCAGGGCGGGCGCCGCCCACGCCGTGGCGGCGATGCTGCCGGTGAACACCTGGAACTCGGCGATGAACCCGGAGAACGCGGGCAGCCCGAGCGAGGCGAAGGCGCCGACCGCGAACATCCCGGCGAACCGCGGCGCCGGGCCTGCCAGGCCGCCGTAGCTGCCCATCTGGTAGGTGCCGGCACGGTCCTGCAGCACCCCGGCCAGCAGGAACAGTGCCGCGGTGATCAGCCCGTGGCTCACCATCTGGGTCACGGCACCTGTGACGGCCACCTGCCGGGCCTTGTCGTCGCTGCCGCTGACCAGTCCGGCCGCCCCGACAGCGAGCACGACGTAGCCCATGTGGTTGACCGAGGTGTAGGCGATCATCCGCTTGATATCGGTCTGCGCCAGCGCCACCAGGGCGCCGTACAGCACGGATATCAGACCGACCGCGAGGACCACCCAGGCCCACGCCCGCCAGGCCGAGGGGAACATCGGCATCGCGATCCGGACGAAGCCGTAGGTGCCCATCTTCAGCAGGACGCCCGCAAGCACCGCCGATCCGACGGCGGGCGCGTCGGTGTGTGCGGGCGGCAGCCAGGTGTGGAACGGCACAGTCGGGGTCTTGACCGCCAGGCCGAGGAGTACGGCCGCGAGCACCAGCCCGCCACGTACGCCGGCCGTCGCGGCGGGCGCCTGGTTCGCGAGCACCACCATGTCGAAGGTGTGCGGCTCGGCCAGCAGGTAGAGCCCGATGAAGCCGAGCAGCAGGGCCAGCGAGCCGAGGAAGGTGTAGAGGAAGAACTGCAAGGCTGACCGGGCTGCGGTCTCCCCGTGGCCCCAGCCGGCGATGACGAAGTACATGGCGACGATGGACAGGTCGAAGAAGACGAAGAAGACCAGCAGGTCGGCGGCCACGAACAGGCCGAGGCAGGTGAACTGCAGGAACAGGAACAGCGCCGCCTGTGCACGCGGCCGGTCCTGCCCGTGCAGCGCGTAGATCGCGCAGGCCACGAAGACGACGGACGTGAGCGCGACCAGCGGCAGCGACAGCCCGTCGACGCCTACGTGGTAGCTGCTGTCGACCCCCGGGATCCACGGCACCTTCTCCTCGTACGCCAGCGCGCCGGCCGCCGGAGCGTCGTAGGCGACCCACATGCCGACCACCAGCGCGAGGTCCGCCGCGGTGACCGCCAGCCAGGACCACCGGGCGACCCCTTCCGGTACCGGCACCCCTGCCAGCACGACGGCCGCGACCAGCGGCAGGACGACGATGACGGTCAGCACGGTCAACTCACCACCAGGAGCAGGACGACACCGGCGGCGAGGACCGCCAGCGCCTGCAGGTAGTACTCGTGAAGCTGTCCGGTCTGCGGCCGCCGGGCGGCCGACCCGAGGCGGCGGACACCGGTGGCGAACGCCTGGACCGCCGCATCCACCACGTGCTCGGCTCGGTCGGTCAAGCGGCCCAGCGCGAGCCCGCGATCCGCTGCTCGGGACACCGCCACGGCCAGCACCCGGTCGTCGAACCGCGCCAGCGACCCGGCGAGAGCGAGCACCGGCCGCACGGCGACCGCCTGCGCGAGCGACTCGAGCCGGAGCCAGTCCCGTGCCCACGCGGGCTCGGGCGGACGCCACCGGGCGACCGCCGCCAGCACGACCAGTGCAAGCGCCGCCGAGAGCGTCAGCTCGACCGGCCCGGCCGACGGCTCGGCCGGGACCCCGAGGGCCCGCCGGACCGCGTCGCCCGCCGGCGGCAGCGCGAGCACCCCGAGGACGGCCGCGCCCGCCGCCAGCACGACCATCGGGCACTCCTCCAGCCACCCCACCTGGCGGCTGCCCCGCAGCTCGACGTCCCAGTGCTGCTCGACGACTCGGCGACCACCGTCGTCGACCCGCCGCCAGACCAGCAGCAGCGCCTTGCCGGCGTACGCCGCCGACAGCGCCGACCCGGCGAGCGCCACGACGTACAGCACCGTCGACTGCTCGCGCGCCCCAGCCAGCACGGCGTCCTTGGTCGCCCACAACGACAGCGGCACGACACCGGCCAGGGCCAGCGCACCGACACCGAAGGCGACGCCCACCACCGGCCATCTCGGGCCCACGCCGCGCAACCCCGCCAGCTCCCTGGTGCCCAGCGCCGAGAGCCACGCCCCGGCGGCGAGGAACAGCAGCGCCTTGGTCGCTGCGTGCGCGACCAGGTGGACGGTGCCACCCGCGATCGCCGAGCTGCCCGCGGCCAGGACGACGAAGCCGAGCTGGGCCGACGTCGAGGCAGCGAGCAGCTGCTTGAGGTCGCTCTGCGCGACCGCGACCGCGCCCAGCAGCACGGCAGTGCTCGCCCCGACCCAGGAGGCGGTGGTCGCAGCCCAGCCGGTGGCCGCGAGGAGGGGCGCCGTCCGGAGCAGCAGGTAGCCGCCCATCGCCACCATGGCCGCCGAGTGCAACAGCGCGCTGACCGGGCTGGGGCCGAGCATCGCCCGGGACAGCCAGAACGAGAACGGCAGCTGGGCCGCCTTCCCCATCGCCGCGACGAGCACGCCCGCTGCGACGACGTGCCGCCAGCCCGGGCTCGCGTCGGGCAGCGTGTCGAGCCTGAGTCCGGCTCCGCCAGCGAGGGCCGCGCCCGCCGCCAGGTAGAGCCCGAGGTCGGCCGCCCGGGTGGTAAGGAACGCGGTTCCGCCAGCCGACACGCGGTCGTCCTCGCGCCACCAGAAGCCGATGAGGGCGTAGGAGGTCGCGCCCATCACCTCCCAGCCCAGCAGCAGCGCGGCCAGCGTCGTGGAGGTCACCGTCACCATGACGGCGGCGGTGAACAGCAGCATCAGCCCGTGGAAGCGCGCCTGCGCGCCCGAGATGTCGCCCGCGGCGAACACGAGGACGAGCAGCGTGACGGCACCGACGGTCGGCGCCACGACTGTGGCGAGCGGGTCGACCGCCATCCCGAAGGGCGCGTCCCCGACGAAAGCGGCCTCGACCCGCAGGACGCCCGCGGCGAGAGCCGCCACCGTGGCCAGCGCCGTGACCGCGGCCGCAGTGGCGACCGACAGCCACGGCGCTGCCCGGTCCGCCACGGGACCGGCGACGCAGAGGACGGCACCGACGACGGATGGCAGCAGGACCAGCAGCCACACGACGACGGTCATCCGGCGAGGTCCTCGGCCATGTCGGTCATGTCCGAGCCGCGCTCGCGGTGGAACAGCGTGGCCACGGCGAACCCCATCGCCATCTCGACCGTCATCGCCGCCAGCACGACGAGCAACAGGACCTGACCGGTCGGGTCCGGCGCCAGGAACCACCACATCGCTGCTGCCGCGAGCAGCACGCCGTTGTTCATCAGCTCCAGACCCATCATCACCATGACGACGACTTGTTGGGACAGGGCGCCGTAGACGCCGACCGCGAACAGCGCGGCGGCGACGACGAGTACCGCGTCCAGGGTCATCGCCCGACACCGCCCCGCTGCGGGTCGGCGGCCGGGGAGCGGAGGTCGTCGCCGAAGCGGTCGTAGCGCCCGCGCGGCGCGGCGACCGCGATGCCGGCCACCATGGTGGCAATCATCACCGGGCTGATCGCCATCATCACGAGCATCTTTGAGCCCATCAGTGCCTCGCCCAGCGCGGCCACCGTGTCCGGCGCGGGGGCACCGCGGCGCGCGGGCCAGTCGACCAGCAGCGCGCCGCCGGAGAGGACGACGAACACCGTGACCGCCGCGGCCACTGCCGCGCGTTTGCCGTGGACCATGCTCATCGGCATCAGCGCGGGGTTCATCCCCATGAACATGACCATGTAGACGGCCATGACCGCCATCTCCATCACCATCATGAGCACGGTGATCAGACCCAGGTAGTCCAGCCGCATCAGCAGCAGGGCCGCGCCGACGGCGACGAAGGAGACAGCCAGCGCGTAGGTCGCCCGGGCCATCGAGTCCACCCGGAACACGGAGGCCCCGGAAACGACGGCCACGACCGACAGCCCCCAGAACACCAGGTCCGCCAGCATCGTTCAGCCCCTTCCGACGGCGATCACTGCCACGACGAGCACCTGCACGAGGACCAGCGGCAGCAGGACCAGCCAGCCCACCTCGGCGAACCGGTCCGGGCGCAAGGCCGGCAGACGACGGCGCACCACCACGAACACAGAGAGGAGCAGAGCTGTCTTCACCAGCACCCACAGCCACCCGGGGAGCACTGGGCCGGCCCCGCCGCCCAGGAACAGCGGGACCGCGAACGCCGACCCCGCAGCCAGCAACGCGTAGCGCCCCGCCAGGAACAGCAACCGGTCGACACCGGACAGCTCGGTCAGAACGCCGCCCGCCAGGTCGGTGCCAGCGGGCGGGGCGAACGGCCCCCACACCGAGAAGGCCGTCACGCCCAGGCAGAACACGAGGAAAGCCACCGGCATCTGCGCGACGTACCACCACCCGCCGTCCTGTGCGGCGGCGACGTCGCCGACCCGCAGGCTGCCGGCCGCGACGGCCGGGGCAGTCAGGGCGAACATCAGCGGCAGCTCGTACGCCAGCGCCAGAGCCAGGAACCGGTAACCGCCGACCAGGGAGTGCGCCGAGTTCGGGCCCCACCCGGCGAGCCAGACCGCAGCCCAGACGACGATGTCCATCGCGTTGAACCAGACGACGCCGACGGGCAGGTCCGCGAGGGTGAACCGGCCTAGCGGGACGACGACCACCATGAGCAACGCCGCGACCAGCAGCCCGCCGCCGCCGGCGCGCCAGAGCAGGGAGTCGGCGGCCACCGTGACGCGGCGACGCTGCCGCAGCAACCGTGCGGTCTCGTTCACAGGCGCCGACAGTCCGGCTGTCGCCGGGAGGCCGGACCCGCGCGCCGCCAGCGCGCCGTCGAGCGCGGCCGCCGCCATCGCCAGCAGCGCGAGCAACGCTGCGGCGGCCGGTGCCCAGATGGCAGCCACCTCGACCACACCGACGTCAGACATCGGCTGCCGCCGTCGGGCGGCTCGGAGCCGGCGACAGGTCGAGCGCCAGGCTCGCGACGACAAGGCGGACGGCGGCGAGGTCGAGGCCGGCGACGAGGCCGGGGAGCGCGTGCAGCGGGACGCCGACCGGAGCGCCGACACTCGACGGGTCGAGCATCGAGAGGAGCCGCTGCCGGACGTCGTCCGGCAGCGCCCAACGCAGAGGACGCGACCGGGCGACCCGCCGGTGCAGCCGCTCGTCGCCGGCCCCGACACTGCCGGCCCGCTCGCCGCCGAGCCACCGGTCGCGCACTCGCCGGGCAGCAGCAGCAGCGTCCTCCCAGCCCGCCAGCTCCAGCAACGCTGCGGCGGCGTCGAGCCGCCGGGCGGAGCCGGTCGAGGCGCCGTCGCGTCGGGTGGTGTCCACCGGGGGGCCCGCTGCACGCAGTACCTCGACGGCGGCCTCGGCCACCACGTCGCCGTGCAGCCGGCAGCGCAGGACGAGGCCGCCCGGCCAGCACGGCAGGACCGGACCCAGCGGCACGGCCAGGACGTCCATCTCCAGCCCGTCACGGTCATCGGCGCCCTGGGCCAGCGGGATACCGGCCGGCGCCATGTCCATGTCCATGTCCATGTCCCCATGTTCGTGGTCGTGCTCGTCGGGCCCGTGCTCGCCCGTCGTGTCGTCGCCGGTGCCGTCCCCCGGCGGCGTGTGGTCCGGCGGGGTGTCGGTCGCGCCCGAGGTCCGCAGCAGCTGCGCTGCCCGACCGAGGGCGGCCGCGGCCGTACCGGCGTCGGAGCCGTCGACCTCGACCCGGGCGCGCGGGCCTGGCAGCTGTTGCCAGACCCGTTCGACCGCTGCCGCCAGCCGCTCGCCCGGCGGGCCGCACACCGCCAGCACGTCGGCGTCCGCCGGCGACGTGGCCAGCTGCCAGCCGCGCGCGCGGGCGGCGCGCTCGACCTCGGCTCGGGCGACCCACCACCCGGGTACCTCGACGGCGAGCACGTGCGCCCGCCGCACCGCCCGAGCCGAGATCCGATCGGTCACACCCATCGCAGTGCACCCTCCCGCCACGCCCACACGACCGGGACGAGCAGCGCACCGAGGAAGAGGAACATCTCGATGACGGCCGACGCGCCCACCCGGGCAACGACCACGGCCCACGGGTACATGAACAGCATCTCCACGTCGAAGGCGAGGAACAGCAGAGTCATCGGATACCAGCGGGCATGGAAGCGCGAGAGCGCGTGCTGGTCGGGGTCCCACCCGGACAGGAACGGCAGGCTGGTCACGGCGTCGGCGTCCACACTGGTCACCCGGTGGATGCCGTACAGCGCCGCGATGCCCGCCAGCGCGGTGATGAGCATCGACCCCGCTCCCGCGTAGTCCGTCATCACCGAACTCCTTCTGTCCTCCGGCAACCGTCACGCCGACGACCAGACCATCGGCTTCCTGGACCATAGGCCTGCCCGGAAGACCAGCCGCCACGCCCAGCGGCGTCCCCTCTTGTCGTCGACATCTCAAGCGGCTTCGACGGACCTTCACAACGCTGGCACATATTTAGGTTTATGCTCTAACCCTAAATAAGGGGTCCGAGTGGGCAGGTATGTCGAGCAGGTGTGGCCCGGTAATCTGTCCGGTGCCACGCGCTCCGAACGCGCGCCGTGCCGCTTCCGAGCCTATGTCCCGGAACCGCTCATGGGCGCGGATGTCGTGCTGCCGGCGGCGGTGGCCGCAGACCTCGTCGACGTCGAGCAGATGGTCCGCGGGCTCAACTCCGACCACCCCGGTCTGGCCAGCCTCGAACCCCTCGCGCGGTTCCTGCTGCGGGCCGAGGCGGCGGCGAGCTCGAACATCGAGGGCCTGCGGATGAACGTGCGGCGCCTGGCCCGCAGCGAGGCGGCGCAGCGCGACGGGCTCGAAGTGAGCGACGCGACCGCCCGCGCGGTCCTGGGCAACATCCGTGCCCTCGACGAAGCGCTCGAGCTCGCCTGCGACCCCACCCGGCCGGTGGGGGTCGAGGACCTCACGACCATCCATCGGGCGCTCCTGTCCGGGACCCGGGACGAACCGTGGCCCGGCGTGGTGCGCACCGAGCAGAACTGGATTGGCGGCGTGAACCCGTGCGCGGCTGCGTTCGTGCCCCCGCCCGCCGAGCACGTCGAGGACCTGCTCGGCGACCTCGCCGCCTACCTCGCCGGCGAAGAGCACCCGGCGCTGCTGCAGGCGGCGGTCGTGCACGCGCAGTTCGAGACGATCCACCCGTTCGCCGACGGCAACGGACGCACGGGTCGGGCTCTCATCCAGCTGGTCCTGCGCCGCCGCGGCGTGGCGACACGAGTGATCCCACCGGTCAGCCTGGTCCTGGCCACCCGGGCCATCGACTACGTCGCGGCACTCGACGGGATCCGCACCGATGGCGACACCACTGCCGGCCTTCTGCGCTGGGTGGAACTCTTCCTGTCCGCGACAGGTCGGGCCTGCCATGACGCGGACGGCTTCTCCCGCGACCTCGCACAGCTCGAAGCTGACAGCAGACAACGCCTCGGTCGAGTGCGAGCGAACTCGGCGGCGGACCTGCTCGTGAGCGCGCTGCCGGCACTGCCCGTCTTCTCGGTGACCACGGCCGCCGCGCACATCGGCCGTTCCTTCCCGGTCACCGCAGACGCCGTCGAGCGACTACGCGCGGCGAACGTCGTGAAGCAGGTAACGCTTGGACGTCGCAACCGCGCGTTCGAAGCGGTCGGGCTCTTCGAGGCGTTCACCGGGTTTGAGCGAGTCCTCGCGAGCCCCGACGCGGACACTCACCTGTCGCCTCCAGCCCGGCCGGTGCCCGCACGCCCGTAGAAGCGCCGGAAGCGCAACGGAAAGATGCCGCATAGCCGACGGCGGCAAGGATGCAGACCGAGTGATATCGCACCTGCTGGGCTGGTTGATCCACGCGGCAGCGGGCAGCTTCGAGGCTCGGGTCGGCGGTGACCGAACCGGGTGGGGTTCGCCTCGAACGCGGCCTGCAGGGTGACTTGGCGTTGCTCCTCGCCCTGTGCGGGGGAGGAGGTGCTACCCAAGGGGTCTCACATCAGCCTGACGCACAGGGCATGGCTGGGTCGATGCGGTACAGCACATGCCGTCGCCAGCCATCACCAGGCTGGCTCTGGGATGGTCGAACTCACCATCGGAGCGCATTCCGAGGCGCTCCATAACCGACCGAGAGCGCGCATTGGCCACGACCGTGGACGAGACGACCTGTGGCAGTCCGATGACATCGAAACCATGGCTGATCGAGGCTCGACCAGCCTCTGTGTCGATGCCTAGCCCCCACCACTCGGGCTGAAGCCGCCACCCCACTTCAACCAGGGGCTCCGCGTGGACGGAGGGTGGGTCGAACGATGGAGGCATCAGCCCGGTTGTCAAGGGCCATTGAGCTCTGCCCGGTGAAGCCGGCGAACGGAGTCGCCCCCCGGTCACTCGTCACGACTTCGACCACCCACTGCGTGTACCCACGTGAGGCGTGCAGGACCTGCAGCCGATCGACGCAGGCATCTGAGGCCGCGCGGTCCATGAGGCCGGGGAAATGCTCCATGACCTTGGGATCCCGGTTCATGAGCGCGAACGGAGCGCGGTCCTCATCACGCCACTCACGAAGGAGCAGACGAGCAGTGTGAAGCCGGACTTCTCCACCGGACGCGCCCGCGCCCTCCAACGGCTGCACGACCTCATCCTGCCCGAGCATCCCCAGGTCGCCTCGAACCTGTTTCGCAAGGCCGTGATCCACCGTGCCCCCGAACTACTCCAGCCGGCGCCTCTGACGAGCAGAGGCGCCGGCCGGATGTCGTCGGGGTGGCGGGATTCGAACCCACGACCTCTGCGTCCCGAACGCAGCGCGCTACCAAACTGCGCTACACCCCGATGGTCCGCCGAAAGCCTAGCGGACGCCGGAGCCCCTCGGCGCCGCCACGAGGGTGAGCAGGCTCGCCTCGGGCGGGCAGGCGAAGCGCACCGGGGCGAACGGCGAGGTGCCGAGGCCGGCCGAGACGTTCATCCACGACGCGCTCGGCGAGCCGCCGAGGGGGTGGCGGGACACCCCGCGGGCCCGGCCGCGGTCGAGGTCGCAGTTCGTGACGAGCGCCCCGAACCCCGGGACGCAGAGCTGTCCGCCGTGGGTGTGACCGGCGAGGATGAGCGGCAGCCCGTCGGCGTGCATGGCGTCGAGGACCCGCAGGTAGGGCGCGTGAGTGACGCCGACGGCGAGGTCGACGTCGGCCCGGGGCGCGCCGGCGACGCGGTCGTACCGGTCGCGGTGCAGGTGAGGGTCGTCGACGCCGACGAGCTCGAGGAGCCGGCCGTCGACCTCGAGGGTGTCCCTCGCGTTGTTGAGGTCGATCCACCCCTCGGCGAGGAAGGCGTCGCGCAGGTCCTCCCACGGCAGGAAGGGGCCGTGCGCGCGCCTGCCGCTGGTGTCGGGCACCAGGTAGCGGGCCGGGTTCTTGAGCACCGGTGCGTAGTAGTCGTTCGAGCCGAAGACGAACACCCCCGGCCGCTCGAGGAGGTCGCCCATCGCGTCGAGCACGGCTGGCACGGCCTCCCGGTGGGCGAGGTGGTCACCCGTGGAGACGACGAGGTCGGGCTCGAGCCGCGCCAGCTCACGCACCCAGCGCAGCTTGGCCTGCTGGGAGGGGACGACGTGGAGGTCGGAGAGGTGCAGCACCCGCATCGGCCGCTGCCCAGGCGGCAGGACGGGGAGCGTGGCCTCGCGCAGCCGGAACGAGCGCACCTCGTAGCCCCCCGCGTAGGCCAGCGCCGCCCCGCCCGCGGCCAGCGCGCCGCCGGTCGCCCAGCCTGCACCGCGGGCCCAGGTCCGCGGCGTCACCGTGGAGGAGCCGGCGGCTTGACCGGCTTGACCGGCTTCCCGGGCTTGACCGGCTTGGGCGCCACCGGCGGGGTCACTGGTCCGGTCACCGGCGTCGTCACCGGTGGGATGCCTCCAGGAGCTGACGCCGGCGGAGGCGTCACGGGCGTCGGGCTCGGCGACGGCGCGGGCGCGGTGCCGGTGCTGAGGTAGAGCCGGACGGCGGTGCCCGAGGAGACCCGTGCTCCTGGGCCGGGGGAGGTGTCGGCCACCGCCCCGGCGCGCACGGTCGAGTCGATCGAGCGACCGGTGAGGCCGTAGAGCCCCACTGCGGCGAGCTCGGCGGTCGCGCGGGCCGGGCTCATGCCGACGACGTCGGGCACCCGCACCCGAGCGCCCTGGATGACCGTGGGGTCGATCTCGGCGAACGGCCGCGCGGGGACGCCTTCGAGGGCCTGACTCATCGTGCGCTGCCACACCGGCCCCGCGATGCTCCCGCCGAAGACCGTCGGGTAGTAGCGACCGTCGATGGTGATGTTCTGCAGCTCCTTGCGCCCGGCGGGGTCCCCGACCCAGACGGCCGAGGCCAGCGCCGGGGTGAAGCCGGCGAACCACGTCGCCATGTGCCCGTCGGTGGTGCCTGTCTTGCCCGCGGCCGGCCGGTCGATGCTCATGGCGCGACCGGTGCGGCGCGGGTCGGGCCCGTCGATGACGCCGGCGAGCACGGAGCTGACGGCGTCGGCCACGGCCTTGTCGAGCACCCGGCGGCACGAGGTCTTCGGCAGCGGCAGCTTCGTGCCCTTGCTGTCGACGACGGACGTGACGACGACGGGGTCGCAGTACATGCCGCGGGCGGCGAAGGTGGCGTAGGCGTTGGCCAGGCGCAGCGGCGAGACGTAGGACGTGCCGAGGGTGAACGACGGCACCCGCTCGATGCGCTGCCCCGAGGCGGTGCGCATCCCCATGCTCTCGGCGACCGCGACCGGGTCGCACAGCCCGGTGCGCTCCTCGAGACCGACGTAGAACGTGTTGACCGACAGCCATGTGCCGGTGCGCATGTCGAATACCCCCGAGCCCGTGGAGTTCGGCACGGTGTACGGGGGGAAGGGTCGCCCGGTGCCGCACTCGACGAAGTTCTTGAACGTCTTCACCGGCGGCGAGGAGATGAACGTCGACATCGGGATGCCCGCCTTGATGGCGGCGGCGAGGGTGAACGCCTTGAACGTCGACCCCGCCTGCGCCCCGGTGCTCCCGCCGTAGGCGTAGTCGACGGCGTAGTTCACCTGCGTCTGGCCCTTCGCCGGGTCGGTGCCCCAGGTGCGGTTCTCTGCCAGCGCCAGAACCTTCCCGGTGCCCGGCTCGACGAGCGCGATGGCCGTCGCGATGCCGCTCTTGTCGGTCGGCGGGATCGCCGAGTCCACGGCGCGCTTGGCGGCCACCTGCACGGTGCGGTCCAGCGTCGTCCGGATCGTCAGCCCGCCGGCGAGCAGGAGGTGGACGCGGTCGTCGCGCGTGGCCCCGAAGGCAGGGTCGAGGCGCATGACGTGGAGGACGTAGTCGCAGAAGAACGGGGACCCTGAGGACTCGCAGCCGTTGCCGGCCTTGGTGAACTTCAGGCCCAGCCCGCCGGCCCGCGCCTTTGCGGCCGCCTCGGGTGTGATGTCACCGAGCTCTGCCATCCGGTCGAGGACCACGTTGCGTCGTGAGAGTGCCAGCCGCGGGGCGAGCGTCGGGTCGTAGGTCGAGGGGTTCTGGACGAGCCCCGCCAGCGTGGCCGCCTGTGGCAGCGTCAGCGACGCGGCAGGGACGCCGAAGAACTGACGAGAGGCGGCCTCGACGCCGTAGGCGCCCTGGCCGAAGTAGGCGATGTTGAGGTAGCGGTTGAGGATCTCGTCCTTGCCGAGCTTCTCCTCGAGCGCGATGGCGTAGCGGGCCTCGCGCAGCTTGCGAGCAGGCGTCCGCGCCCGGGCGGCCTCGCGCTCGGCGTCCGTGCGGGCCGCCTCGATGAGGACGTTCTTGACGTACTGCTGGGTCAGCGTGGAGCCGCCCTGGATGTCCTGGCCTCGGGCGTTGTTGACCAGCGCCCGGGTCGTCCCGCGCAGGTCGATCCCGCCGTGCTCGTAGAAGCGCGAGTCCTCGATGGCGACGATGGCGGTCCGCATGATCGGGGCGATGGCCGCGAGGGGCACGGAGATGCGGTTCTGGTCGTAGAACGTCGCGATGAGCGAGCCGTCTGCGGCGAGGATGCGCGAGCGCTGCGGCAGCGGCGCGGCCTGGAGGTCGGCGGGGAGGCTCTCGAAGCTCTCGGTCGACCCGCGGGCGAAGGCCCCGATGCCGCCGATGGCAGGAAGGAGGAGACCTGCAGAGAGCACACCCGCGACGACGGCGACGAGGACGAGGAGGAGGAGCCGCGCGAGGATACCGCCACCGCGCCGTCCGACGGCTGCCACCGAGGTCACCGGCCCAGCGTACGTGCGGATCCCGGCGGGCCCCACGGCTGCACGTCCTCAGTGCCACGAGTCGTGAGCACGACATGGGCTGAATGGTCACTCGAGGGGGGCCATCGGGTCCTAGTGCCGCTCCGAGCCGCTGCCTACCGTCACTGTCAGTGGCGAGTGTGATGCTCCCCTCCAGGCAGGTCGGTCGGGCAGCACGGACGGAAGGCACGAACATGACGTGGGTCGAGGACTGGTCGACGTTGAGCCGTTGTCGCAGCGCGGACCCCGACTCGTTGTTCGTGCTCGGTGCGGAGCAGAACAGGGCCAAGACCCTCTGCGGGTTGTGCCCCGTCCGTACCGAGTGCCTCGCGGACGCCCTCGACAACCGCGTGGAGTTCGGCGTGTGGGGCGGCATGACCGAGCGCGAGCGCCGCGCCCTGCTGCGCCGCCGGGCCAACGTCGTCTCGTGGAGCCGCCTGCTCCGGGCCGCGCGCGAGGAGTACGAGCGCGGGGCCGTCGAGGAGCAGCTGCCCTACGCGATGTAGCCGGCCGGCCCGGCCGGCGCGAGCCGGCTCGAGGCGATCCGCCGGCTCGAGCCCGCTCAGTCGGTGAGGGCGTCGGCGACCTCGCGCAGCCCGTCGAGGTCGTGGACGTCGCCCGCGAGCGCCTCGGCCTCGGCGACCGGCACGTGCGCGTGCGCCGCGGTGAACCGGGCCGCCAGGCGCCGCTCCCGGTCGATGATCGCCATCCGCTCGGCGTGCAGGCGCAGCAGCGCGGCCGTCAGCGGGTGGGCGGCGTCGTCGTCGAGCGCCTCGGCGCCACCGAGGCTCGCCGCCGCCGAGAGCGACGGCGCCGCGCTGCGGTGCACGCGGTTGAGGACGAGCCCGGCCAGCGGCATGCCCTCGTCGGCAAGCCGGCCGACGAAGTACGAGGCCTCGCGCAGGGCGTCGGCCTCGGGTGCGGCGACGACGAGGAACGCGGTGCCGTCCTGCTGGAGCAGCTGGTAGGTGGCGTCGGCTCGTTCCCGGAACCCGCCGAACATCGTGTCGAGTGCGGCGACGAAGGTCTGGACGTCGCGGAGCACCTGCGCGCCGATGACCTTGGTCACCGCTCCCGTGACGAAGCCGATCCCCGCGCCGATGACCTTGAGGTACGCCCGTCCGCCAGCCTTGGCGGGCGCGCTGAGGATCTTGATGAAGCGCCCGTCGAGGAACGAGCCGAGGCGCTCGGGGGCGTCGAGGAAGTCCAAAGCGGAGCGGCTCGGCGGCGTGTCGACGATGATGAGGTCCCAGCGGCCGGACTCGTCGCTGGCCCGCCTGAGCTGGCCGAGCTTCTCCATCGCCATGTACTCCTGCGTCCCCGCGAAGGACGACGACAGCGACTGGTAGAAGGGGTTGTCGAGGATCGCCTGAGCGCGCACGGGGTCGGAGTGGGCCTCGACGATCTCGTCGAAGGTCCGCTTCATGTCGAGCATCATCGCGTCGAGCGAGCCGCCTGCCGAGAGGTCGATGCCGACGACGGGCCGGGGGGTGTTGTCGAGCTCGGTGAGACCCATGGACTGCGCGAGCCGCCGCGCCGGGTCGATGGTGAGGACGACGACGTGGCGCCCCCGCTCCGCGGCACGCACCGCGAGTGCGGCCGCCGTCGTCGTCTTGCCGACCCCACCGGCGCCGCAGCAGACGATCGTCGCCGTCGCCGGGTCGTCAAGCAGCGCGTCGACGTCGAGGACGGGCGCCGTGCTCGTGCGCGCCGCGGTGGGACGTGGGGTGGTGGCGGCCGCGGTCACGCCGCCCCCTGCGCGGTGAGCTCGTCGGCGAGGCTGTAGAGCGCGCCGAGGTCGACGCCGTCGGCGAGGAAGGGCAGCTCGTACGTAGGGCGCTCGAGCGCCAGCAGCCGCTCGCGCTCCTGGGTCTCCAACGCCACCCGCGCGGCGTGCTCGGCCGCCTCGTCGAGCAGCGCCGTGACGACGGCGGCGCGGTGGTGCGCGAGGCCGGCGGCAGTGAGCCCGCGGGCCACCTGCGCCGGGTCGAGGCGGGCGTGCGCGGCCTGGTCGAGCTGCTCCGGTGAGAGGGCCGGACGCCGGACCATGGTGACGATGACCGCACCGACAGGCAGCCCGGCGGCACGCAGCTCGGCGACGCCGTCGGCGGTCTCCTGCACGGGCATCTCCTCGAGGACCGTCGCGATGTGCACGGCCGTCGTCGGCGAGCGCATCAGGCGCATGATCGAGTCAGCCTGGTTGCGGACCGGTCCGACGCGCGCCAGCCCGGCGACCTCGCTGTTGACGTTGAGGAACCGGGTGATCCGCCCCGTCGGGGGAGCGTCCATGACCACAGCGTCGTACTCCCAGCCGCCGGAGCGCAGGCGGCGCCCGACGGCCTCGTAGGCCTTGCCCGTGAGGAGGACGTCGCGCACCCCGGGGGCGATCGTCGTGGCGAAGTCGATCGCCCCGATGCGGTCGAGGGCCTTACCGGCGCGCCCGAGCTTGTAGAAGATGTCGAGGTACTCGAGCAGGGCGTCGCGGGGGTCGATCGCCAGCGCCCGCACCTCGCCGCCACCCTCGACGACGGCGACCCTGCGCTCCTCGTAGGGCAGCGGCGCGACGTCGAAGAGCTGGGCGATCCCCTGCCGCCCCTCGACCTCGACGAGCAGGGTGCGCCGTCCCTCGCGGGCCAGCGCCAGGGCCAGCGCGGCGGCGACCGTGGTCTTGCCCGCGCCGCCCTTGCCCGTCACCACATGGAGGCGTACGCCGTTCCAGCGCGGGTCGGGGCTCACGGTGACAAAGCGTAGTCGGGCCGCGGGGGAGGGGCGCGCCGAGGCGGACGACGTCCCGGCGCGCTGCCGCCGACGAGGGGCCACGCCGTAGGGTGCACCGCATGGCGACGTGGGAGTACGCGACGGTCCCTCTGCTGGTGCACGCCACCAAGCAGATCCTCGACACGTGGGGCGAGGACGGCTGGGAGCTCGTGCAGGTCGTGCCGGGCCCGAACGGCGAGCAGCTCGTCGCGTACCTCAAGCGCCCGCGCGGCGCCGGCGCGTGAGCACACCCG
>JBBQFP010000035.1:0-27225 GCA_038322045.1 Actinomycetes bacterium
TCCACCTTGCCTCCCGCCCCCACGGCACCCCTGTCCAGGAGAACTTCCGCACCGTCGAGACCACGCTGGCGGCGCTGACCGACGGCGAGGTGCTGGTGCGCAACACCGTCTTGTCGGTCGACCCGTACATGCGCGGTCGGATGAACGACGCGAAGTCCTACGTCCCTCCGTTCCAGGTGGGCGCTGCTCTCGAGGGTGGCGCGGTCGGTGAGGTCCTCGAGTCCCGCTCCCCCGAGCGCTCGGTGGGCGACGTCGTCGTCCACGCCCTCGGCTGGCGCGAGCTCACCGTCGTCGACGCCGCTCGCACGCAGGTCGTCGACACCTCCGTCGCGGTGCCGTCGGCCTATCTCGGCGCCCTCGGCATGACGGGACTGACGGCGTACGTCGGCCTGACGGCCGTCGCCGGGATGCGGGCGGGTGACGCGGTGTTCGTCTCCGGTGCTGCAGGCGCCGTGGGGTCCGTGGCCGGGCAGATGGCCCGCCTGCTCGGCGCCAGTCGGGTCATCGGCTCGGCTGGCTCGGCCTCGAAGGTCGCCCGGCTTCTCGAGCTCGGGTTCGACGCGGCGTTCGACTACCACGACGGGCCCGTGCGCGCGGGGCTCGCTGCGGCCGCGCCGCACGGGATCGACGTGTACTTCGACAACGTGGGCGGCGAGCACCTCGAGGCCGCCCTGTCGGTGCTCGAACCCGGTGGGCGCGTGGCCATGTGCGGCGCCATCGCCCAGTACAACGCCACCGAGCCTCCGGCCGCCCCCCGCAACCTCGCCATCGTCATCGGCAAGGGACTGACCCTGCGCGGGTTCATCGTCGGGCAGTACCAGTCCGTGGAGCCGGAGTTCCGTGAGCGGATGACGCGCTGGCTGGCCGACGGCGACATCACGGTCGACGAGACGATAGTTCGCGGCCTGGAGAACGCCCCGGAGGCGTTCCTCGGGCTGCTGCGGGGGCAGAACACCGGAAAGATGATCGTCGCGCTCGACTAGGAGACCCGCATGCCCTCAGTCCTCGTCATCGTCACCGCAGCCGACCACTGGACCCTCAAGGACGGCACTGCTCACCCGACGGGCTTCTGGGCAGAGGAGCTCTTGACCCCGCTCACGGTGCTCCGCGCCGCCGGCGTCACCGTGACCCTCGCGACGCCCGGGGGTGCTCGGCCGACGGTCGACCGGGCCAGCCTGGCGGCTGGGGCGGCTGGTGGGGCGGACGAGGCCGCTCGGCTCACCGGTGAGGTTGAGGCCCTCCTTGCCGGGGAGCTTGCTGCCCCGCTGCAGCTGGAGGACATCGAGCCCGCCGACTACGACGCGGTCTTCGTCCCGGGTGGGCACGGCCCCATGGAGGACCTCGCCGTCTCGCCGGCGATGGGGAGCCTCCTCGTCCGCGCCATGGACGCCGGCAAGATCGTCGCGTCGCTCTGCCACGGTCCGGCGGCCCTGCTCAGCGCCACGCGTCCTGACGGCTCGTGGGCCTTCGCCGGACGCACCCTGGCAGCCTTCACCAACGAGGAGGAGCAGCAGACCGGGCTGGCCGAGCAGGCACCTTGGCTGCTCGAGGACCGCCTTCGTGCCGCGGGCGCCGACCTGACGACCGGTGCGGCCTGGCAGCCGCTCGCCGTCGTCGACGGCACGGTCGTCACCGGGCAGAACCCGGCGTCGAGCCGTGAGGTGGCCCAGCGGCTCGTCGCGATGCTCGGCCACGTGGCTCAGGCGTCCGGCCAGTCGGCGGCTCAGGCTCCGGTGCACGCGTGAGGACGAGGGCTCTGGGCTCCCAGGGGCTCGTCGTCTCCGCCGAGGGTCTCGGGTGCATGGGCATGAGCGCCTTCTACGGGCCCTTCGACGACGCGGAGTCCACCTCGACCATCCGCCGGGCCCTCGACCTGGGCGTGACCTTCCTCGACACCGCCGACATCTACGGTCCGTACACGAACGAGCGCCTGGTCGGTGCGGGCGTCGCCGGTCGCCGCGACGAGGTCGTCATCGCGACGAAGTTCGGCAACGAGATCGACGACGCCGGACGCCGCACCGGGCGGGTCAACGGTCGGCCGGACTACCTCCGTGCCTCGGTCGACGCCTCGTTGCAGCGGCTCGGCGTGGACGTCATCGATCTCTACTACCAGCACCGTGTCGACCCTGAGACCCCGGTCGAGGAGACCTTCGGTGCCCTCGGTGAGCTCGTCGCCGCCGGCAAGATCCGCTACCTGGGCATCAGCGAGGCCGCCCCGGAGACCATCCGTCTCGCCCACGCCACGGTCCCCCTCTCAGCCGTGCAGACCGAGTACTCGCTGTTCAGTCGGGACGTCGAGGACGACGGGGTGCTGGCCACGGTTCGCGAGCTCGGCATCGGCTTCGTCCCCTACTCACCGCTCGGGCGGGGGTTCCTCTCCGGCCGCATCCGCTCGATCGACGACTTTGCCGAGGACGACTTCCGCCGAACCTCGCCGCGGTTCCAGGGCGAGAACTTCGCGAAGAACCTCGCCGTCCTCGACCAGGTGGTCGAGATCGCCGAGCGGATCGGGGTCACGCCGAGCCAGCTCGCCCTGGCGTGGGTCCTGGCCCAGGGTGAGGACGTCGTCCCCATCCCGGGCACTCGGCGCCGCGCCAACCTCGAGGAGAACGTCGCCGCTCTCGACGTCGTCCTCACCCCCGAGGACCTCGCGGCCATCGATGCGGTCGCCCCGGTCGGTGTCGCCGCCGGGGAGCGGTACGCCTCGCAGGGGATGGCCGCCGTCCACCGCTGAGGCTCAGGCGCCCGGCTCTTCGGGCGGCGTCACGCCGGCGAGGATGAGGTAGAGCGAGCGTCGGGTGTCGACGAGCAGCGCACGAGCGGCCTCGACCTGGGCGGGGTCGCCGCTGCGGGCGACCTGGCGCACGGGCTCGCGCAGCTCGCCGAAGGCCTCGACGAGGCTCCCTCCGCCGCCGGGCGAGCCGAACCCCGCGAAGGGGTCGGTGTGTGTGGCGGCGAGCGAGGCGAGCATCTCCCGGCCCGCGTCGGTCAGCGACGCGAGGTTGCGCCCCGCCTCGCTCACGGTGGTGATGAGGCCCTCGTCCTCGAGGAGGTTGAGCGTCGGGTAGATGGCTCCCGGGCTGGGTCGCCACGCTCCGGAGCTGCGCTCCTCGATGGCCTGGATGAGCTGGTAGCCGTGCATGGGCGACTCGGCCAGCAGCATGAGAACAGCGGCGCGGACGTCGCCGCGCTGGGCGCGACCGCGGCTGCGCTCACCGCGCCCTCGAGGGCCGCCGCCACGTTCGCCACGGCCGGTCATACCACCGCGCCCCAGAGGCATGCCGTGGCCCTCGGGGTGGTGGTGGAGGTGATCAGGACCACGGCGTTGGTGCCGGTATCCGGGGCCTCGGGGGTCTTCGCCCAGCGGCTCGCGGCCGGGCCTGTCGAAGGGGGTGCCGGGATCCGGCACGTCGGGGTAGCGCATGAGGCGCTCCAATCGTGAGGTGTCGCGTTGTTGCGACACGCTCACGATACATCGCGATAGAGCGCTTGTCGAGGCCATACGTAAGCGGCGTCAGGCGCGTGACTCCGCGCCGGACGCGCCGCGGTACTCGACGGCAAGCAGCGCCACGTCTTCGTCCAGCGCGCCCTGCAGGACCGCCTCGTGCAGAGCGTGCCCGGCGGCGGCGAGCGTGTCCTCGAGCGAGCCCCGGGACGGCGCGCTGCTGGGGAGCCTCGCCAGCACGGTGCCGGACGTGTCAGGGTCCTGCACCGTGGTGCCGCCGCCGCTGACGAGCAGCAACCGGTCGCCGACCTCGAGCCGGGAGTCGACCGCCCGGGGCAGGACGCCGGACCCGAGGGCCCCGCCCCCGCCCGCGCCGCCCGCGCCGCGCCCCGGCAGGAGCACCACGCCGGCATCGCCCCAGCGCATGACGGTGGTGCCACCGTCGTCGCGCACCTCGACGAGGGCGAGCGCGAGCGCGTCCCTCGGGTCGAGGTACCGGCCGAGCCGCGCGTCGATGGCCGCGCCGACGTCGCGCAGGGTCTCGGCGTCCGAGCCCGCGGCGCGGAACTCGCCCAGGACGACGCTGGCCAGCCGAAGCGCGCGAGCAGCGTCCCCGTGCACCGCGCCGACGACGAGCCGGACGGCGCCCGGGTGGGCGAGCACCTCGTGGAGGTAGCTGCCTGACCTGGGGTCTGCGGCATCGGCGACGTAACGCACGGCCAGGCCTACCCGACCGAGCTGCGGGGGCGGGGTCGCGAGGATCGCGTGCCTGGCTGCTCGGAGCGCCTCCGGGACCGGTCCGGAGACGTCGACGTCCGGCGGTACCCGGGCGGCGAGCTCGTCGACGAGCGCGGCAAGCCGCTCGACGAAGGCCTGCGGCGTCGGACGTGGGCCGCCGTCGGCCTGCCAACGGAGCTGGTCGACGAGCGACTGGACGTACCAGCGCCGGAACAACCGGTGGACGAGCGGAGACTCGAGGGTAAGCAGCCGCGCGCTGCGGGCATAGCGGTCGGCCTCGTCGAGCGCCGCGAGATACCGCTCCCCGGCCTCCGCAGCGTTCGCGGGCAGGGCGAGAGTGAGCCGGGTCTGGGCCTCGCCGCGCGCGGCAGAGGCCGCTGCCTGCTCCTTGATCTGCGACCGGGCGTCGGCGAAGCCGTGGACGACGGTCGCGACGAGGGTGGCGAGCTCAGGCGGCAGGGTCTTCCCGGTGGTGGTGGTGCCGAGGTCCTCGAGGACGAACTCCCGGACGAGGTTGTCGATCTGGGCCTTCGCCGCCTGCAGGAGCTCGGTCGGCACGTCGCCGAGCTCGACGCTGTAGAGCCGGTGGCCGTTCCCGCCGCGCGGCGTCTGGGGCGGTAGTGCCGCCGCCCGCTCCGCTTGCGGCGCCGGTGCCTGGTGAGCACCGTGGTCGTCGGGCACCTCCGCCCAGACGACCTTGCCGCCGTGGCGGCCCGCGGCCACGCCCCACGACGACGACAGTGCCGCGACGAGCGCGAGACCCCGCCCCGTCATCGCCCCGGCCGAGGCCTTGACCGACACCGGCTGCGCCTCGCCGGGGTCTTGAACCTCCACCCGTACCGTGCTGGTGGCGCGCATGATCCGCAGCGTGACGGGGTGACCACCGTGGAGGAGGGCATTGGTCACGAGCTCGGTCGCGATGAGCTTGACGTCATCGACCTGCGGCTCGCCACGGAGCACGGTGGCCGCGAAGCGCCGGGCGACGGCGACGGCGTCGGCCTCGTCACCGAGGACGAGCTCTGCCGTGTCGGCGCTCATGACCCTCCTGCCTCGGCGTCTCCCCAGCGGCCTTACCCAGCAGAACGAGCCGTAAGTGTCCGGCCCGGGACGAGCAGCTCACGGCCCGACCTCCGCCGAGCCGCCACGTCGCGGGTCGCCCACCGCAGCCACCGTCCCGTCGGCCAGCCGGGCCGCGACGTGGACGCCCCCGAAGTAGAGGTGCGGAGCGCTCCATGCGCGGACCGGCACCGCTGACCGGAGCGCCTCGAGGGCGTCGTCCGGCAGCCCGGGCTCGACCTGGAGCTCCTGGCGGTCCCAGTGCAGCCGGGGGGCCTCGACGGCGTCGGCGGGTGAGGAGCCGCCGTCGATCAGGCCGACGAGGACCCGGAGCATGGCGCTGCGGATGCGTTCGCTCCCCCCGCTGCCGAGCACCAGGGTGTCGCCGCGGGCCGTCTCGACGAGCATCGGCGACATCATCGAGCCCACCCGGGTCCCGGGGACCGCGGCGTGGAAGCCGTCCGGATGGAGATCCGCCTCACCCATGACGTTGTTGAGGTGGACGCCGGTACCGGGGACGAACATCCCCGAGCAGCTGCCGTTCGACGTCGTCATCGACGCGACCCCGCCCTCGGCGTCGACGACGCTCACGTGGGTCGTGCCCCGGACGGAGGCCGGGGGCGTCGGGTGGTCCTCCGAGATGCGGACGACGGCCGCGCCGAGGCGGCGGTACGAGGCGGCGGAGCCGTCCAGCGCGCCCGCGGACCCGAGCTCGCGCAGGGCGCTCGCGACGAGGGTCCCGCCGAAGGACGGCGCGGGATTGGTCAGCACCCTCGCCCCCCGGTAGCTCACCTCGACGGGGGTGCGGCGCAGGACCCGGTAGGCGCGCAGGTCCGTGGCAGTGACGAGGCCTCCGCCGTCGTCCATCGCCTTCTCCAGCGCGGCGGCGAGGCCGGCGTCGTCGAACCCGGTGACGCGGCCGGCGCCGACGTCGTCGAGGAAGGCCGCCAGCCCCTCGTTGCGAACGACGTCGCCTGCTCGGAGCCGGTCGCCGCCGCGGGTGTAGAGGGCGCGACCCTCTGTGCTGAGCTCGGAGATCCCCTCGATGAGCGCGAGGAACGCCGCCTGCGTCTCGTCGAGCGCCACTCCCTCGCGGGCGAGCCGACCGGCGGGCGCGAGGACGTCGGCGAGCGGCAGTCTGCCGAGCCGCCGGTGAGACTCGAGGAACCCGGCGAGCGCGCCCGGCACGGCGACGGACCCCCAGCCGGCGTGGAACACCTGCTCGACGCCGAGGTAGTCCAGCGCGATCGGCGTGAAGTGCGGCTGGAGCTGGGCGGCGCTGCGGTCACGGCCGGGCGCGTCGACGAAGAAGTCGAGGAGCACCGGCTCCTCGCCGGGGGCCCGGGCGAGGAGGAACCCGCCGCCGCCGAGGCTGGCGAGCGCCGGCTCGCTGACGGTCGAGGCGAAGCCAGCCGCAAGCGCGGCGTCGACGGCGTTGCCACCTGCGCGCAGGACCTCGACGGCGGCCCGCGTCGTGTCCCGGTTTCCCGTCGCCACAGCCCAGCGCGCGGCGTGGGGCACAGGTCCTCCGGTGCGTCGTGAGGCGGTGGTCGGGCGCGTCCGGTGAGGGCCGGACGGCGGTGCGGGCGGCGTCGGTCGAGCGTCGCGGGGCTGCGAGACTGAGCCCGCCAGCACGACGGTACCGACCTCCGGGAGCCCCCCGCGATGGCGCCCCTGCTCCGCCTCTCCGCCCCTGTCGCTGACGCGCTCGCGCAGGGCCGGCCGGTCGTCGCGCTCGAGTCGACGATCATCGCGCACGGGCTGCCGCTGCGCGAGGTCGGCGCCGAGGACTTCCTCGCGTGGACCGAGGGCGCGGCGCTGTGCCTGCCCAACCGCGACGAGGCTGCCGCGCTCACCGGCCACGACGCCTCGGAGGACCGCAGGGTGCTGCTGACGGCGATGCTGGCGCACTACCCCCCGGTGGCCCTCAAGCTCGGCCGGGACGGCGTCCTCGTCGACCCGACCGGGGCCGGCGACGCCTTCTGCGCCGGGTTCCTCACCGGGTGGCTCGGCGGTGCGTCCCTCGTCGAGGCGGCCCGTCAGGGCGTCGGGCTCGGCGCCAGGGCCGTCGGCGTCATGGGTGCGCGACCGGAGAGCTGACGCAGGTCACGGTCGTGGGGGTCGTAGGCCCGTTCGGAGTGGGTCCGTTCGGTTGCGGCGACGTACGCGCGACCGCGTCGAGGACGACGGTGTCGAGGTCCCCGGAGCGGGCGAAGGCCTCCCGCTGGAGGTCGGCCCCGGTGCCGCGCAGGCGGGCGAGGGCCAGAGCCGTGCGGACGGCCTCGAGGTCGCCGTTGCGCGCGAGCGCCTCCTCGACATGGGCGACGAGCCCGTCGACGGCCTCCCAGGCGGGCACCAACCGGGTGCCTGTGCCGTCGAGAAGCTTCCCCGAGGTGCCGTGCCGGGCCGCGCGCCAGGCAGCGCCGCGCAGGACGATCGTCGGGATCGGCGGCGGGGGTCCCCCGGCCTGCCACCGCGCCGCCTCCGTGTCGACGAGGGCGCGGCACAGGGTCGCGAGGGTGACGTCGTCGCGGACGTGCGCGCCGACGTCGGCGACCCGGATCTCGACCGTGGGGTACCGCGCGGAGAGCCGGGCGTCGTAGTAGAGCATCGCCCGGTCCAAGGCTGCGCCCGTCGTGATCACCTGGTCGCTGACGGCCTCGTACGCGGCGAGGCTGCCCCACAGCGGAGCGGGGCCGGACGTCGGCAGCTGGCCGAGGACGAGGGATCGGGTGCTGGCGTGCGCGGTGTCCTGCCCCCGCCAGAAGGGGGAGTTGGCCGAGATCGCCATGAGCAGCGGGAGCCAGCCGCGGATCCCGTCGAGCACTCCGATGCCCTCCTCGGGCGAGCGGACCGCCACGTGGACGTGGGCGCCGCAGGTGAGCTGCTGACGCTCGAGCAGGCCGAACTCCGCGGCGATGTGGGCGAAGCGGGGGTCGGGCATCGTCGTCGGCTCGAGGTCCTGGGGGATCGTGGCGACGGCTGCCACGAGGGCGCCGACGTCGCCCGCCACCTCCGCGGCGATCGCCCGCCGCGCGGTGAGGTCCTCGGCGAGGGCTGTCATGTCGGTCTGCGGCTCGGAGGCGATCTCGACCTGCTCCTGCTTGAGCTCGCGGGAGAGCACGCCCTGGGCGGCCGGGTGGGCGAGCATCGCCGGGGCGAGGGGCACCGGCCGGCCGGTGAAGCCGACGACGAGGAGCTCCTCCTCGACCCCGACGGTCCTCCGGTCCCCGTGCGGAGCGCTCGCCCGTTGCGCCGGTGGATCGTGCGTCACCTGTCCCCTGCCTCCGCTCGTTTCTCCGCCAGGGGCCGTCGGCTCCGGATGAGGCGCAGCACCGTCGTCAGCCCGATGCCGCCCACCATGGTGCCCAGTGCCACCCAGGAAAACCACCGCGGCCAGCCGAGGGGCCGCCCGGTCACACCTGAGGTCGGGCGAGCCGGTCGTGCGCGAGCAGCGGGACGAAGACGTGCGCGAGCGGCCCGATGAGCAGGGCGTAGGCCACCGTGCCCACCCCCACGCTGCCGCCGAGCAGCCAGCCGATGGCGAGCACCGTCACCTCGATCGCGGTGCGCACGACCCGGATCGAGTGCCCCCGTCGGGCGATCCCCGTCATGAGCCCGTCCCGAGGGCCAGGACCGAGGCCCGCGCCGATGTAGAGGCCGGTGGCGAGGCCGTTGAGGACGATGCCCGCGAGCAAGGTCGGGACCCGGACGGCGAGCAGCGGGCCTGGGTCGACGAGGGCCATCGTCAGGTTGATCCCCACGCCGATGAGGACGACGTTGCACAACGTGCCGAACCCGGGGCGCTGCCGCAGCGGGACCCAGAGGAGGAGCACGAGGGCGCCCACGACGATCGACCACGTGCCGACCTGGAGGTCGGTCCGGCGGGCCAGGCCCTGGTGGAGGACGTCCCACGGGTCCACGCCGAGGCCGGCGACGATGATGAGCCCGTCGCTGAACCCGTAGAGGGCGAGGCCGGCGACGAGCATGAGCAGGCGTCGGGGCATCGGCACGGTCACATCGTGCTCGTCACGGCCGTGCTGCGCCGCCCGCGCCCGGACCGTGGACGGCCGCCGGAGGCCGACCATGGAGCGCCCACCGGACCCAGTACCGTGCCAGGACACCGTGGAGAGGACCCTATGGACCCGACGAGCTCGGCCGTCCTCGTGACCGGCACCTCCTCAGGCATCGGCCGGGCGAGCGCTCTGGCCTTCGTCCGGGCCGGGTTCCCCACGTATGCCTCGGCACGGCGGTTGGCCGACATCGAGGACCTCGCCGCAGCCGGGTGCGTCGTCCTCGAGCTCGACGTCACCGACGAGGAGTCGCGCCGGGCCGGGGTGGCTGCGGTCGAGGCGCGGCACGGGGCCGTCGGGGTGCTCGTCAACAACGCCGGCTACGCCGAGTACGGGCCGCTCGAGGAGGTCCCGCTCGACCGGTGGCGCCGCGAGTTCGAGACCAACGTCTTCGGCCTCGTCGGGCTGACCCAGCTCGTCCTGCCCGCCATGCGGGCTCGCCATCGGGGGCTCGTCGTCAACGTCAGCTCGATGGGCGGGCTCATGGCGCTGCCCGGGGGGTCGGCCTACCACGCGAGCAAGTACGCCGTGGAGGCGCTCTCCGACGTCCTGCGCTTCGAGGTCGCGCCCTTCGGCGTCGACGTCGTCGTCATCGAGCCGGGCGTGGTCAAGACGCGCTTTGGCGACACCGCAATCGGCGCAGAGGCACCGATGGAGCACACCGGCCCCTACGCGAGCCTGACGGCCGGCGTCGACCGGATGGTGCGGCGCAGCTACGCCCCCGACGCGCGCGGCGCGCTGCCCGAGGACGTCGCTGCCGTCGTCCTGTCGGCGGCCCAGGCACGTCGGCCGCGGACCCGGTACAAGGTGACGCCGGAGGCGCGGCTGCTCCCTGCCGTGCGACGGCTGTTCCCCGACCGGGTATGGGACCGGCTGCTGCGCACGCAGTTCCCCGGCTGAGCCATGCTGTGAACCCGGAGGACGCCGACGCACGTATGGGATCCTCGGGTGTGCCTGCCGTGCTCGACCGTGCCCGTGAGATGCGCCGACCCGCCATCGCGACCGGCCTGGTCTTCGCGATGAGCGGCTTCCTCTTCGCCACGTGGGTCTCTCGGCTTCCCGCGACCCGCGACCGGCTTGAGGCAAGCTCCGGAGAGCTGGGCACGGCGCTGCTCATGGCGGGCCTGGGATCGCTCGTCATCATGCCGATCACCGGCCGGCTCTGCGGCCGCTACGGCAGCCGGGCCGTCGTCACCGTGCAGGCGCTGGCCGCATGCGCGGTGCTCGCAACCCTCTCCGTCGTGCCGAGCGTCGTCGTCCTCGGCGCGGCACTGTTCCTCTTCGGGATGTTCTTCGGCTCGTGGGACGTGGCGATGAACGTCCACGGCAGCGAGGTCGAGCAGCGGGCCGGCCGTGACTGGATGCCGCGCTACCACGGAGCCTGGAGCGTCGGAGGGATCGCCGGCGCCGGGACCGGGGCGCTCGCCGCGCGGCTCGACGTCCCCGTCCCCGCGCACTTTCTCGCCATCGCCCTCGCGTGTGCGGGCATGCTGCTGTGGGCGCTGACGTCGTTCGTCGACGACCGCGCCCATCTCTCCCAGCTCCAGCGCCGCCACGACGAGCGGCCGGACGCCGGCTCCGCCAAGGGAAGGGGCTCGGTCCTCACTCCCGTGCTCGTCACCATCGGGCTCGTCACCCTCTGCTCGACGATGATCGAGGGCTCCGCCAACGACTGGCTCGCGCTGCTGCTCATCGACGAGCGCGGGGTCAGCCAGGGCGCGGCGGCGGGCGGCTTCACGGTGTTCGCACTGGCGATGGCGATCAGCCGCTTCTCCGGCACGTGGGTCATCTCGCTGCTCGGCCGGGCGCGGACCATCCGGCTCGGCGGGCTGACGTCGGCAGCCGGGGTGGCCATCGCGATCTTCGGCCCGGGCGCGGCCTCGGCATACCTCGGTGCCGTCCTCTGGGGCCTCGGCGTCGCCGTGATGTTCCCCGCGGCGATGAGCGCCGGCGGCGAGCTCGGCGGGCCTGACGGCATCGCCGCGGTGTCGACCATCGGATACGGCGGGTTCCTCGTCGGGCCGCCGCTCATCGGCCTGCTCGCCGAGCACGTCGGGCTCGACCGAGCGCTCCTCGTCCCGCTCGTAGCGGGCGTGACGGTGATGGTGCTCGCCCCGGCCGTCCGGCCACGTCACGTGCCGGTCGAGCCCGCACCTGCGGCGGTGTGACCGAGCCCTTCGGGGGTCAGGTGGTCATCCTTTCGGACTGAAGTGCTGCGCCGAACGGGTGAGTCGTGGCCGCGGCCCTCCAGTGCTGCCCCGGGCGAACGAAACGTCTAGGGAGAGGGGCCGCAAGGACGCGGCCCGGCAACGGCAGGGAGGCCGATCCGTGGGTACCGCTCCGACTCGACCGCCCCGCCCGCCCGTCTCCGCGGCAGCAGCGCTGGTCGACTCCGGCCAGGCCGCTCTCGTCGCCGGCTACGCCGTGCACAGCGAGGAGCCGCTCGCCGTCGTCAGCGCCCTCGACGCCGGGCCGACGCTCACCTGGGTCAACGACGCCTTCAGCACCCTCTTCGGCTACGGGTGCGACGACGTCGTCGGGCAGCCCCTCGGGGTCCTCACGACCGGGCCGTTCCGGAGCTCGGACGAGTCGCCGCACGCCGTCGCCTCCATCGAGCTGCGCGGCTCGCGCGCGGTGTCGAGCGAGGTCCTCGCCGTCCGGGCCGACGGCAGCCGGTTCACCGCGACTGTCCGCAGCGTTCCCTCCGACTCCCAGCCCGGCTCCTGGGTCGTGTCGGTCCGCGCCGCCGAGCCCGACACCGCAGGCGCCGACCTGCGCGCCTCCGAGCACCGCTTCCGGGCGCTCGCCGAGCGCTCTCCCATCGCGACGTTCTTCTCCGAGTCCGGGCTGCGCCTGGGCTACGTCAACGACCGCTTCGCCACCCTCTTCGGCGCCCCGGTCGAGAGCCTGCTGGGCACCGGCTGGATGGACGTCGTCGACGAGACCGCCCGCGGCGCCCTGACCGACGCGTTCGTCCAGACGCTCTCCGGTCACCCGGCCGAGGTCCCCATCACCCTGCCGGACGAGGGCGCGGGCGTGCGCTGGATGCTCGTCCGCGCCGAGCCCGTGACGACGCCGTCGCGTGGTGCTGGCTTCGTCGGCACCGTCGAGGACGTCACCGAGCGACGCGCCTTCGAGGGGCGCCTCGCCTACCAGGCCATGCACGACCAGCTCACCGGGCTGCCGAACCGCGCGCACCTCTGGGCGACGATCGCGGGGATCCTCGACGGTACCGACGACGATGACCGTGACCGCCTCGCGCTGCTCTTCCTCGACCTCGACAACTTCAAGATCGTCAACGACTCGCTCGGCCACGACGCGGGGGATCGGCTGCTCGTCGAGACGGCCACCCGCCTGCGCCGGACGATGCGTGACGACGACCTCGTGGCACGGTTCGGCGGCGACGAGTTCGTCGTCGTCTGCCGCAACGTCCGCAACGACACCCACGCCTCGCTGCTCGCCGACCGGGTGCTCTCCGTCGTCTCCCGCCCGGTCCTCGTCTCGGGGATGACGATCCACCCCTCGACGAGCATCGGCATCGTCCGGGCGGAGTCGCGGCACACCTCCGCCGTCGAGCTCGTCAGCGACGCCGACATCGCCATGTACGAGGCGAAGCGGTCGGGCAAGAACCGACACGCCATCCTCGACCGCGGGGCCCGCGCGGCCATGTCCGACCGGCTCAACCTCCTCAACGACCTCCGCGGCGCGATCGACGACGGCAGCCTCGAGGTGCACTACCAGCCGGTCGTCAGCCTCCCCGAGGGCCGGCCGGTCGGGCTCGAGGCGCTCGCCCGGTGGAACCACCCGGAGCGCGGTCCCGTCGCCCCCGACGTCTTCATCCCGCTCGCCGAGGAGGGCGGTCTCATCCGCAACCTCGGCAGGCTCGTCCTCGGCCGGGCGTGCGCCGACATCGCCGCGCTGCGCAGCCGCGGTGGAGCCGACGCCCTGCTCAACGTCGCGGTCAACGTCTCCGCCGACCAGCTGCCCGACGAGACGCTCGTCCCGTTCGTCGCGGGCCTGCTCGAGGGGCTCGGTCTGCCGGGCGACGCCCTCTGCATCGAGGTCACCGAGTCCGTCCTCATGTCCGACGCCGGAGCTGCGGCCGAGACCCTGCGCCGGCTGCGCGAGCTCGGCATCACCGTCGCCGTCGACGACTTCGGCACGGGGTACTCGTGCCTGGCCTACCTGCGGCACCTGCCCGTGGACTTCCTCAAGCTCGACCGCGCCTTCGTCTCCGAGCTCGACGACGACGGAGCGGCGCCGGGCGCGCTGGCCGTGGCGGAGGCCGTCGCGGCTCTCGCCAGCGGCCTGGGCCTGCGCTCGGTCGCCGAGGGGGTCGAGAGCCTCGAGCAGGCTCGTCTGCTCGCCTCGGCCGGGTGCGACTTCGCCCAGGGCTGGCTCTACGCACGAGCCATGCCGGTCCTCGAGCTCTCGGACTGGCTCACGACCACACCGGTCGTCGCAGCGTCGAGCACCGCAGGTGCTCCGGAGGGGACGACGCTGCGATGACCGGTGACGGAACGCTCTGGAGGCGCGAGCCAGGCCTCGTCACCACGCCGGCCCGGCCGAGGACCACCGCGCCGTTCGACCTGGTGTCCTTCGACCGGCACGCCGTGAGCGGCTCGGTCAGCGGCACCACGGCCGTGGTGACCGAGCCCCTCACGGGCCGCTCGCTCGAGCTCGAGGAGCTCATCTCGGCCCTCGAGCAGCTACCTGCCCAGCAGCCGGTGACGCTGCGGGTGGTTGCCGTCGCCGACGACCCCAACGCCGGGTCGCGCGAGCTCGCCGCGGCGGCATCGGCCGACGTCCCGCTGGCCGCCCGCCTGCTCCGGATGGCGAACTCGGCCTTCTACGGGCTCTCCGGCCGGGTCGGCGACCTGCCCTTCGCCGTCACGGTCATCGGCTTCGCGACGGTGCGCGCGCTCGCCGCAGCCGCAGCCGCGGGTGCGATGAGCAGCTCGGGCGTCCCCACCGGCTTCTGGGAGCGGGCGGCGACGACGAGCACGGCTGCCGGCGCGGTGTCGCGCCTGCTGGGCGCCCCCACGTCGCAGGCCGTGTGCGCGGCGCTGCTGCTCGAGCTCGGCCAGGCGCTGCTCTTCCGGTGCGACCCCGAGGGGTACCCGCCGATGTGGGAGGAGATGAACAGGCACGGCGTCCGGCTCATCGAGCACGAGCGCGCGGCCTACGGCATGAGTCACGACACCGCAGCCGGCCGGGTGCTCGGCGCCTGGAAGCTTCCTGTCGAGCTCGTCTCCGCCGTCGAGTCGCACCACGACGCCGGGTCAGCCACCCAGTCACCGCTGCACCGCACGATGTGGGTATCGCGTCAGCTCGCCTACGAGGCGCTCAACGACGAGACCGACCCCGAGGGGCTGCCCTACGACCTTCTCTCGGGCGGGGCCATCGACAAGGAGCTGGCGGCGGCACTCGTGCGCCGGATCCGTACCGAGTCCCAGGGGCTGGCGGCCACGCTCGCGATGTGAGCGGGCCGGGGTGCGACCATGTCCGCGGCGCCGGCGCGCACGGGCGCGCCGCAGGCCCGAGAGGACGACGCATGCCGCTGCAGGAGCACGAGGTCGAGCAGGTCCGGACTGCCGTGAGGGAGCACCTGCCCGGGGCGGTGCGTGACCTCGAGGCGCTTGTGCGCATCCCGTCCATCGCGTTCCCCGGTTTCCCACCCGAGCCGGTGGCCGCCGCGGCGGCGCTCGTCATGGAGCAGCTGCGCAGCGCCGGGATGCCGCGCGTGGAGCTGCTGGCGATCCCCGACTCGCCCGACGCCGTCTTCGCCGAAATCCCCGCCCCCGCCGGTGCGCCGACGGTGCTGCTCTACGCCCACTACGACGTGCAGCCCGCGGGTGACGAGTCCCTGTGGCGCAGCGAGCCGTTCGAGCCGACCCGGAGGGACGGCAGGCTCTACGGGCGTGGGGCGGCTGACGACAAGTCCGGCGTCGTCCTCCACGCCCTGGCACTGCGCGCGCTCGGCGACCAGCTCGGCGTGGGCGTCAAGGTCCTCGTCGAGGGCAGCGAGGAGTGCGGCGGCGGGCAGATCGAGGACGTCGTCCGGGCTCGGGCCGACCTGCTCGCGGCCGACGTCATCGTCGTGGCCGACGTCGGCAACTGGAAGCTCGGCGTCCCGACGACGACGTCGTCGCTGCGGGGGATGGCCGCCGTCGTCGTCGAGGTGGCGACCCTGCGCGGGGCCGTGCACAGCGGGATGTTCGGCGGCCCGGCCCCGGACCCGATGACGGCGATGGTCCGGCTGCTCGCGAGCCTGCACGACGACGCCGGCGACGTCGCCGTGGCCGGGCTCGCCCCGATCCCCTACGACGGCGTGGACTACCCCGAGGACGCCTACCGCGAGGTCGCGGGGGTGCTCGAGGGCGTCGGGCTCGTCGGCACCGGGAGCATCGCCGAGCGGCTCTACGCCCGACCGAGCCTCACCGTCGTCGGCATCGATGCCCCGGCCGTCGCCGTCGCCCCCAACGCCGTCCTGCCCTCGGTGCGGGCCAAGATCAGCATCCGGGTCGCCCCGGGGCAGGACCCCGCCGAGGCCCAGCGGGCGGTGGCAGCCCACCTCGAGGCGCGCGCCCCGTGGCGCGTGCGGCTGACGGTGACGCCCACCGAGGCCGGGGAGGGCTTCGCGGCCCAGACGGACGGCGAGGTCTACGCGCTCGCCGAGCGCTGCCTCGAGGCGGCCTACGGCACCCCCGCGGTGCGGGTGGGCAGCGGCGGGTCCATCCCGCTGGTCAGCGCCCTGGCGGAGGCGCTGCCCGAGGCCGAGATCGTCCTCTGGGGCGCCCAGGACGAGGGGGCGCAGATCCATGCCCCGAACGAGAGCGTCGACCTCTCCGAGCTCGAGCACGCGGCCCTCGCCGAGGCGCTGCTCCTCGCGGAGCTCGCCGTCCGCTGACGGTTTCGGGCCTGGCGGCGCCATCGGTGCAGGTCAGGGCCAGATCCGGGCGACTCGGGGCGACTCGGGGCGAAGGTCTCTGCTCGGCCGTCGGCGGGGGCCGATACGTTTCCCCCATGAGGGTCGCCGTGCCTGCCGAGATCCGTCCTGACGAGCGCCGCGTTGCGCTCGTCCCCGACCTCGTCCCCCGGCTCATCGCCGCGGGCCTGGAGGTGAGGGTCGAGGCCGGAGCCGGTCGCCACGCCTTCGCCTCCGACGAGGCCTACCGCGACGCCGGGGCCGAGGTGGTCGACGGCGACGTCATCGCCGACGCCGACGTCGTCTGCACCGTCCAGCCGCTCACCCTCGAGCAGGCCGAGCGGGTCCGGGAGGGCGCCCTGACCATCGGGTTCCTCCCCGCGATCGCCGTGCCCGAGGTCGTCGACCTCCTCGCCCAGCGCAAGGTGACGGCGATGAGCCTCGAGCAGCTGCCGCGCATCTCCCGCGCGCAGTCGATGGACGCGCTGACCTCCCAGGCCTTCGTCGCGGGCTATCGTGCGGCCGTCGTCGCCGCCGAGCTGCTGCCGCGCTTCTTCCCGCTGTCGATGACGGCGGCGGGCACGGTCCCGCCCGCGAAGGTCCTCGTCCTCGGGGCCGGCGTCGCCGGGCTCCAGGCCATCGCCACGGCACGACGCCTCGGGGCGGTCGTCGAGGGCTACGACGTCCGGGCGTCCTCGGCCGAAGAGGTCCGCTCGATGGGGGCGACCTTCGTCAGCCTCGACCTCGACGTCCTCGAGGGCAGCGGCGGCTACGCCCGCGAGATGAGCGAGGACCGAGCTGAGCGTCAGCGGGCCCTGCTCGCCCCCTACGTCGCGGCCGCCGACGTCGTCATCACCACCGCGGCGGTGCCAAACCGCCGGGCCCCGCTGCTCGTCACCACCGCGATGGTAGAGGGCATGAAGCCGGGCTCCGTCGTCGTCGACCTCGCGGCCGAGACCGGCGGCAACTGCGAGCTCGCCCAGCCGGGCGAGGTCGTCGAGCACGCCGGCGTGCGGATCTGGGGCGGGCGCAACGTCGCGTCGTCCATGCCGGTCGACGCCAGCCGCCTCTACGCCCGCAACGTCACCGACCTGCTGCTGCTCATGACCAAGGAGGGTGTCGTGACGCCTGACCTCGACGACGAGATCGTGGCAGGGTGCGCGGTCACCCACGCAGGGGAGCGGGTGGTGCGGCCATGAGCGAGTCCATCGCGCTGCTGACGATCTTCGTGCTGTCGGTGTTCATCGGCTTCGAGGTCGTCTCCAAGGTCTCGACCACCCTCCACACGCCCCTGATGTCGGGCGCGAACGCCATCCACGGGGTCATCCTCGTGGGCGCCGTCATCGTCACCGGTCAGGCCGACTCCGGCCTCGGCATCACCGTCGGCCTCGTCGCCGTCGTGCTCTCGACGATCAACGTGGTGGGCGGCTTCGTCGTTACCGACCGGATGCTCGAGATGTTCAAGGGTCGCCGCCCGGCGCCGTCGGAGCGTGCCAAGTGAGCCGCACCTGGGCCGACGTCGCCTACCTCGTCGCGGCGATCTGCTTCATCCTCGCCCTCAAGGGTCTCTCGTCGCCGAAGACGGCCCGCAACGGCAACCTCATCGGGGCTGCGGGCGCTGTGCTCGCCGTCATCGTGTCGCTCACCTACGGCGACCTCGACCACATCCCGCTCATCCTCGCGGCGATCGTCGTCGGCTCGGTCGTCGCCGTCCCCGCGGCGCGGCGCGTCCCCATGACGGCGATGCCGCAGCTCGTCGCGCTGTTCAACGGTGTCGGCGGCGGCGCGGCAGCCCTCGTCGCCATGCTCGAGCTGCCCAACGCCACCGGCGGCTTCGCCCGCGTGGCAGCGCTGTTCACGATCATCGTGGGCGGCGTGTCCTTCGCGGGCTCTGCGGTCACCTTCGCCAAGCTCCAGGAGCTCATGACGACCCGCCCCGTCACCTTTCCCGGCGGGCCGTTCGTGTTCAGCGGCGTCCTCGCGGCAGCGCTCCTGCTCTCGGGCGTCGTGTGGAACGCCGACGGCACGACAGCGTCCGCAGGAGCGATCGGCGTCCTCGTGCTCGCGCTCCTCGCCGGTGTGCTCTTCGTCCTGCCTGTCGGCGGCGCCGACGTGCCCGTCGTCATCTCGCTGCTCAACGCCTTCACCGGTCTCAGCGTTGCGGCGTCGGGCTACCTGCTCGGCAACACGCTGCTCCTCGTCGCGGGCACGCTCGTCGGGGCCTCCGGCACGATCCTCACCCGGATGATGGCCGCCGCCATGGGCCGCCCCCTCACGGGCACGCTGTTCGGGGCGTTCACCGCGACCGCCGGCCCTGCGGCAGCGGCCGGCCCGGCCCGACCCGTGCGCTCCGCGGGGCCCGAGGATGTCGCCGTCCTGCTCGGTTACGCCCGCCGGGTCGTCGTCGTCCCGGGGTACGGGCTCGCGGTCGCGCAGGCCCAGCACGCCCTTCGGGAGCTCGTCGAGCTGCTCGAGTCCCGCGGCGTCGAGGTCGTCTACGGCATCCACCCCGTCGCCGGGCGCATGCCTGGGCACATGAACGTCCTCCTCGCCGAGGCCAACGTGCCCTACGAGGCGCTGCGTGAGGCCGAGGAGGTCAACCCCACGCTGGCCCAGACCGACGTCGCCCTCGTCGTCGGGGCGAACGACGTCGTCAACCCCGCCGCGCGCACCGACCCGACCGCGCCGATCTACGGCATGCCGATCCTCGACGTCGACCAGGCGAAGGCCACCGTCTTCCTCAAGCGCTCCATGCGCCCCGGGTTCGCCGGCATCGACAACGAGCTGCTCTACGCCCCTGGGACGACGCTGCTCTTCGGCGATGCCAAGGACTCGCTGACCAAGCTCGTCGCGGCGGTCAAGAACCTCTGACCGCCGGTCTCAGACGATGCCGTAGAGCCGGTCCCCGGCGTCGCCGAGCCCGGGGATGATGTAGCCGTGCTCGTTGAGCCGCTCGTCGACGGCCCCGGTGACGACCGTGACGGGCACCTCGTGCTCGGCGAAGGCCGTCTCGACGGCGTGCAGGCCCTCGGGTGCCGCGAGCAGGCAGACAGCGGTGATGTCGCTGGCGCCGCGGGAGATGAGCAGCTCGATGGCGGCGATGAGCGTCCCGCCGGTGGCGAGCATGGGGTCGAGGACGTAGCACTGCCGGTTCGACAGGTCGTCGGGCAGGCGCGTGGCGTACGTCGTCGCCAGCAGGCTCCCCTCGTCACGGACCATGCCGAGGAACCCCACCTCGGCCGTCGGCAGCAGGCGCACCATCCCGTCGAGCATGCCGAGCCCCGCGCGCAGGATGGGCACGACGAGCGGCTTCGGCGACGCGAGATGGACGCCGGTGGTGGGGGCGACGGGCGTGCGGATCTCGACCGGGCTGGTGCGGACCTCCCGGGTCGCCTCGTACGCGAGCAGCGTCACGAGCTCGTCGGCAAGCCGCCGGAAGGTGGGGGAGTCGGTCCGCTGGTCGCGCAGGTAGGTCAGCTTGTGCGCGATGAGCGGGTGGTCGGCGACGTGGGTCCGCATGACCGGCAGGCTATCGGCCGGGCCGGGCGGCCCGAACCGGGTCCAGAGGCCCCTGACGGCGCCGGGCGCGACTCTGCAACGATGCGGGGGACCGTCCAGCACGCCGCCGAAAGCGACCCCGGAGGCCCGCATGGCAAGCCCCTCTCAACAGGACGCCGACGATTTCGCGATCGTCGCGTGGCGGGAGGACGGCCGGTGGGAGGCCTCGGCGCTGCCGCCCCACGTGCTCGACGACCTCGACATGCTCCTGCGAGCCCTGCGCCAGCAGCCCGCCGAGGGGGGCACCCTGGGCATGGTGGCGATGGGCGACGACTTCTTCCTCCTCGCCCGGGTCCTCGGCCCCGGCGAACCGCGGCTCATGCTCTCCGACCTCACCGCCGCTGTGGACTGGCCGTTGGCCCAGGCGGCGCTGGACATGCTGGACGACCCGCTGGACGACGACGACCTCGACGACGTCGTCCCTGCAGGTGACCTCGGCATCGTCGCCGACCTCGGCATGGAGGCGATGGAGCTCGCTGCCCTCTGCGACGACCCGGAGCTCTTCCCCGATGAGGCGCTGGAGGCGATCGCCGGCAGACTGGGTTTCGGTCCGGTGTTCAACCAGGCCCTCGACGCGGTAATGCGCTGATCATGGCGTACTTCTCTGCGGCTTTCGCCCGCACCGGTACCGGCTGGCGACCCTGCCTTGTCGACGTCGACGCGGCTGAGGACCTGCCCGCGCTCACCGACCTGCTGCGCGCCGTGGCGGTCGACGACGACACCGTCCTGCTGCTCCTGGAGCACGAGGACGACTGGTTCGCCGTCGTCCGCGTCGACGGGCAGGACGACCCCCGGGTGTTCGTCTCCGACGCGGAGGGTGCGACCCACAGCCCCTACGCGGCGGTCCTCGTGGCCGACGTCGACCCGGTAGACGTCGATGACGAGGACGCACCGCCTGGCCTCACCGCAGCCGGCGACCCGGACGTCGTCGCCGACCTCGGGCTGAGCGGTGAGGCGTTGCTCGACCTCTGCGGCGCGGACGGCGTCCTGCCCATCGAGGCCACCGACAGCATCGCCAACGCCGCGGGCTTCGCCGACCTGCTCGACGCGATGCGCTGAGGGTGCGTCCGGCCGCGGACCGCCGGTGGGAGCCTGCCATGCGGCTGGCGCTGGACGAGGCTGAGCTGGCCCTGCTCACCGGCGACGTCCCGGTCGGAGCCGTCGTCCTCGGGCCGGACGGCGACGTCATCGGTCGCGGCCACAACGCCCGGGAGGCCCTCGGGGACCCGACCGCGCACGCCGAGGTGCTGGCGTTGCGCGCGGCCTCCGTCGCCGTCGGGGAGTGGCGGCTCGAGGGGGCGACGCTCGTCGTCACGCTCGAACCCTGCAGCATGTGCGCGGGCGCGCTCGTGCTCGCCCGGGTCGCCCGGGTCGTGTACGGGGCGGTCGACCCGAAGGCCGGCGCCGTCGGGTCGCTGTGGGACATCGTCCGCGACCGCAGGCTCAACCACCGGCCCGAGGTCGTTCCCGGGGTGCTAGCCGAGGAGTGCTCCGAGCGGCTCGCCGGCTTTTTCCGCACCCACCGCGCAGGGCGGTAGAGTCTTCGGCGGTGGCGTGTCCGAGCGGCCAAAGGAGCACGCCTCGAAAGCGGGTGTGGGGGCACCGCCACCGTGGGGTCAAATCCCACCGCCACCGCCGTGAGTTCCTGACGGAACTCTTGCCTGTGAGGTGACGAAACCCCTGCCGGATGATGGTCTGGCGGGGGTTTCATGGTTGTGCAGCGGCTGTCGACCGGCTCGGCGCTGCTGGGGGACGACCGTGCGCCGCTGAGTGTGGCGTTGTGCGTGGTGCCATGTCGTCGTCGTGGTGCAGCCGGGGGTTCCGCGCTAGCCCACCACGGTGCGCACAACAGCCCAGTTCTTCTGCTCAACATGAGCGCCGTCGTTGCTGTTGCCTGGCCGGGAGCGGGTGAAGGTGATCTTGCGGCGGCCGCACCAGTCGAGGAGGTGGTGGTTGATGAACTCGCTGCCGTTATCGGAGTCGACCCCGATCACCGGGAACGGCATGATCGAGGTGATCTCCTCGAGGGCTGCGATGACCCATTTTCGGGCCTTGTTACGGACGCTACGGTTCTCGGTCCAGCCGGTCGCGATGTCGGTCACGGTCAGGGTGTAGCAGTGCTCACCGACCGCGTTGCCGCCCTCGTGGCCGACCAGGTCGATCTCGACGAACCCCGGGACCGCGTCGTCCCACTGGGCCCAGGTACGGATCGGGACCTGGTCTTTGAGCAGCGACCCCGGCTTCGTGTGCGAGAGACCCCTCAAGACCATCTTCGCCCGATCCGGGGCCAAGCGCCGATCCATCGTCGCTGGCGACATCATGATCAATGCCGAGGCCACCTCATCGGTGACGTCGAGCTCGCGGAACCGCCGCAACGTGGGCACCAGCTCGGCCATCACCGGAGCGAGCCTCTTCCCGGTCGGGGCACCGAGCACCGCCCAGCAGAACCCCAGCGCCTGCACGGTGTTCGCGTCCTAGGTCGGAGTCCGGGGCCTGCGCGCCGGCTTCACCAGCGTCGGCTTCAACGCTGTAGCTAGCGCCTTACGGGCATGGCTGCGGTGCCATCCGGTGGTCGCGCACAACTCGTCGAGGATCACGGCCTTGGCCGCCTTGTCCGCGCGCTTGTACCGCGTCGCGATCACCTTGGTCACGGCTCGCCGCTGGCTCATCGTCAGTCCCATGCTCGGGGCCCACCGCTCAACCCCCGCAAAGCTCGGCAGGCGCGCTCGACGCGCGCATTCCTCCATCAGTCAACGAACCCCATTACGCGCGCAATTTTGATGAGTCAACGCGGGCGCTGTCTGCCGTGCATCCCAAAGCGGTACCATGTCGCGATGAGCACTCAGATTGCGGTTCGGCTGCCCGACGAACTGGTCGCCTACGTTGACCGTGCCGTGGCCGAAGGTCGGGTCCGAAGCCGCGCCGAGTTGGTGGCGCGGCTGATCGGGCGGGACGCCCGTCGTCAGCGAGCGGAGGAGGACCTCGCTGTCCTCGCCGCGAAGGGCGTGGTGCGCGATCCTGATGCACTTGCCATCGCGAGGGCGACCTCAGCAACTCCCCTCGGGGAGTAGCTGTGAGGGCACTTCACCTCGCTACCCTGGACAAGCGGCGACCGGTCTTGATGCTCACGCGTGAGCTCATGGTCGGACGGATGTCGACCGTGACGGTGGCTCCCGTCACCAGCACGGTGCACGGCATCGCCACGGAGGTGCGCGTCGGGCCTCGCAACGGACTGGACCACGACGGCGCAGTGAAGTGCGACCAGATCGTCAGCATCCCGGTCGAGCAACTGCACGAGCAGTGCGGCTGGCTTCTTGACGCGCAAGAACTCGAGCTTCACGAGGCCATCCGAGCTGCCTTCGACTTGGTGTAATCCTCTGAGAAGCGCGCAGAGGCGGTGTTAGCATCGGCCGCCGAAGCCCGCGTAAGCGGCTGCGATCGTCTGCTCAGAGTCCGACTCTGCCGGGGCTGGAATACAGTTATACGTGCCTTCGTGAGACCCAGGGTGATTCATGCGCAAGACCGTCACCACGGCCGCATAACTCACGCTGGCGTCAACCGCCCTGACAAATTCCGGGCCGTCGACTCGGGTCATCGGTCGTCAGGAAACTGTTGCGCCCCAGTTCCAAGGTTCCAAGTGCTCCACCAGAACCGTCCATGTCCGGTTGTGGGTAAGGGGCTCCTTCCTCGGAAAAGCCGTTGGTGAACCACGCTGCGCCACCGCGATGTCCTATCGGCGCGGCGGGATGCGGACTCGCGGCGGCATAGTCGCCCCGCGGCAATATCCGTAGACCTGGCAACTGGCGCTCTGTGATGTCGTCTGGATGCGCAGCGGTTGGGCGGCGGAGGAGCTGTCAAACCCGATCGCGTATCCACCACCGTAAGCCTGCGTATTGGCGTTGAGCACCCGATCGGACGTGATGGCGCCGTTGTAATACCAAAGTCTGGCACTTGAGACGGTTCCCTTGCGCAGGATCTTTGCGGCGTTGACATTCATCTCGTACCAGCGGATGGCCGAGCCTACGCCGCCGAACCCCGTGTGCTGAGTCCAAAGCGCCAGCCGCGACCCGCAGGCCCACGCACCCCTCAACCCCGGCCGTCACGCCGGGCGACGAGGAAGACGCCCGTGGGTGGTTCGAGGTTGTCGCTCGTCATCTCGGCGAGGTCTTGCTCGATCTCCGCCTCGCTCGAGTCGCGGCCGCGCTCCCGCTGGGACCACCGGTCGCTCACGTCGACGAGATAGTCGCGCAGCAACTCGATCGACTCCTCCGACGTCACAGCCTCGCGCTCGACTAGCCACGACGGGGACTGTGCGGCGCTCATCGAGCCCGCCCGCTGACGCGGGTCATGTCGCACGCGGCGGCTTCTGTGCTGACCACGCGGTCCCTCCCTCGCTGTTGCTCAAGCGTCATTGTTGCGCGAGCTCCGCGTCTAGCCTTAACATGAAATCCCCAGGCTATGGGCACATCTGCGCGTCGCGAAGCGGTACTACCGGTACTTCCGCGCACCTTTGGGGCTACTGCTCGCTACGCCAGCGCATGATGCGTTGCGGTGACGAGCCGGGGACGCGCTCGATCTCGCAGCGTGCCTCCAGGTCCACCTTGGTGAACGTGCAGTAGTTGCGAACACGTCCCTTCGGGAAGAGCTCGTGCGTCGCGTATCGACGTTGAGCGGCTTAGACGATCCGTTTGAGCAGGACTGTCCCGTCGGCATCGGCATCGGCATCGATCATGTCCAAGATGTGCCTTCGCATGAGGTCGTACTTGGCGCACATCCATCGTCCACTTATCGCGTCCACCTGGCCGCTGCGCATTGAAGATCTCTACTCGACCGCGTTCGCGCGCCAGCGCGAAAGCGAAACGCCGTGTTGCGGCTCGATCTTGACCGTCGGCGGGGGTTTCGTGGGTCTCCGAGCCCTAGATGATCGATTCCAAGGGCTGGTGCGGCGCGTCGTAGCCGGATTGTGGCCAAGTGTCGATGGCCCTGGTGATGGGACCACCGTGTTGCCAGGAGCATGGGACCACCTGCTCGTGTGAGTGATCATCGCTGTGCCTCGTTGTTGGGGTCAACTGCGACACGCGCACGGGGGTCGCGTTGCCGGTAGGAGGGGCCCTCGATGATCAGGGTGTGCGCGCCGGAGGTGAGCCGGTCGACTGCGGATTGGGCGAGCAGGGCGTCGCTCATCATGCTCAGCCACTCGGAGGGCTCCCGGTTGGAGGTCACGATGGTGCTGGCCCGGCGGTGGCGCTCGACGATGATCTCGTAGAAGTCGTTGGTCTCGGTGGCGTCGAGAGGCCGTAGCGCGAAGTCGTCGAGGATGAGCACGTCGACGCGGGCGAGTCTGCGGACCTCGGCTTCGAGGGTGTTGTCCAGTCTCGCGGCGCGTAGGCGGGTGAACAGCTTGTCGGCGCGGGCGGCGTGCACGCTCAAGCGGCGGCGGATCGCGATGTGCCCGAGCGCGGTGGCCAGGTGGGTCTTGCCGACCCCGACCGGGCCGAGGAGCAGGACCCCGTGTCCGGCCTCGGTGAACCGCAGGCTGGTCAGGTCGTCGAGCAGCCCCCGGTCGTAGGTGAGGTCTCCGGGCTCGTCCCAGGTGTCTAGGCGCATGGTGGGGTCGAGCCCGGCGGTGCGGGCTCGCAGCATCGCCGAGCGGGACTCCCGGCGGGTGACCTCGTCGGCCAGGACGAGCTCGAGGAACGCGGCGTGGCCCATCTTGCGGGTCCGGGCCAGGGTGAGCCGCTCGGGCAGGGTGGTGCTCAACCCGCCGAGCTTGAGCGCTCGAAGGGTGCGCATCAGGTCCGTCCCGATCGGGTCGACCGGCCCGGCCGGTGTCAGCGTCGTGGTCGTGGTGGTGGTCATCGGGTGGGCTCCTTGTCTGCGGTGGCCTGCGCGGAAGCGCGGCCTTGCGCGCCGCCGGGGATGACGGTGAGCGCGACGCCGCCGCGGACGGCGGCGCGCGGTGAGTACTCGCTGGGGGCCCGGGCGAACCTTCCGCCGGACGAGCCGGCCGCGGCGGGCAGCAGCGGCTCGCGTTCGCATGCCTTCTCCAGCATGGCGGCGATCTTCGACACGCTCACCACGTCGAGGTCCAACGACCGTTCGCAGGCGGCCTCTACCGGGTCGGGGCCGTAGCGGCGGACCAGCCCGAGCAGCCGGTAGACCGAGCGCATCCTGGTCCACGGCAGCGGGTCGTCGAGCAGCCGCTCGGCGTAGATCCCGATGTTGGGTCCGTGCCCGGCGCAGACCGCGATCAGCCTGCTCAGGTCCCGCAGCGCATAGTCGGCCTTGTGCTCGGGCAGGTCCCCTCGGTCGGTCGAGCGGCCCCCGGCCGGCTGGCGGGGATGGGTCTTGACCAGCCGGCCCGCTCCCGCCCCGCCGGTGGAGTAGAGCTTGACCAGGCTCGAGTCCGCCCGAGCCTCCACGTACTGCCCGAGCAGATGCTCAGGCAGGGAATACAACGCCGTGGCGACCTCGACGTGGTAGTCGCGGTGGACCTTCACCCGGGTGAACACCGGCGCGTCGTAAGGCTCGGCGACAGCTAGCAGGTGAGCGGCTTCGAGCTCGGCGAAGGCCTCCCTCGGGCGGCGCGCGGTGCTGCCGTGGATGCGCATCCCGGCCCGCCCGGCGCACCACGCCTCGACCCGGGCCTGAGCATCGGGCAGGTCGGTGAAGGACTCCCCGGCCCAGAAGTTCCCGCGCACGAACTGCACCGCCCGCTCGACCCGAGGCTTGTCCTTCGGAGAGCGGACCCGGGCCGGGTCGGTACCGAAACCCACGTGCTGGGCGTAGTCCAACCAGCCCACCGACAGCTGAGGGTTGACCGCGTCGGCGTTGGTGACCACCGCCTTGAGGTTGTCCGGGATCAGCACCTTGAACGCCCCGCCGAAGAACGCCCACGCCGCCTCGCAGCCCGCGATCACCGCTCCCAAGGTCTGGGAGTAGGTCAACCACACGAACATGTGCCGGCTCAACACCGCGGTGAAGATCAACGCGTGGACCCTACGTTTCCTCCCGGTCTCCGCATCGACCAGCAACCCGAGCTGGGCGAAGTCGATCTGGCACTCCACCCCCGGCTCCCCATCAGCCACCCGCACCGTGGTGCCCGCGACCCGGAACCCGCACCGCTCGACCGCGAAACGGTGCAACGTCCGGTAAGGCACCACCACCCCGGTCCGAGCGAGCAGCTCCTCGATCTTCACGATCGACAACGGCGCCACACCGCCGCCACCGGCCACCCACGCGCTGATCTGTTCCTCGCGGCCCAGCAGCAGCTCCCACGAGGCGCCGTGCCCGTTGGGCCGGGCCGGGCGAACCGCCTCGACCACCAACCCGACCAGCTCATCGCCCAGCGCCTCGACCCCGGCCTCGCGGGTCAGCCCCGCGGCCTGCGCGGCGGCGACGTACCGGCGGGCAGTCTTGCGGTCCAC
>JBBQFP010000036.1:0-26387 GCA_038322045.1 Actinomycetes bacterium
GGGGCGCAGCAGCACCCTGCCCGAGTCACCGAGCCGCGCCTGCGCTCGCGCCACCGCCTTGAGGACACGCGGATCGGTGTCGGCGCGGGCCTTGTCGACGTCCGGCACGTTCACCAGCACCTGGGGAAGCCGGGAGACGACCGTGGCCAGCGCGACGAGGGACCGGCCGGTGGCCGCCATCCGCGCGAGCAGGTGCAGCGCCGTGAGGACGCCGTCGCCGGTGGTGGCGTGCTCGAGCATCAGCACATGGCCGGACTGTTCGCCCCCGAGGGTGAAGCCGCCCGCCTTCATCGCCTCGAGCACGTAGCGGTCCCCGACGGCGGTCTCCACCAGGGTGAGGCCCTCCCGGCGCGCCGCGATCTTCAGCCCGAGGTTCGACATGACCGTCGCGACGACGGTGTCGTCGACGAGCCGCCCGGCGTCCCGCGCGGCGAGGGCGAGGACGGCGAGGATCTGGTCGCCGTCGACGATCTCTCCCGACGCGTCGACAGCGAGGCACCGGTCGGCATCACCGTCGTGGGCGATACCGACGTCGGCCCCGTGCTCGAGGACGGCCGCCTGGAGCTTGCCGAGGTGCGTCGAGCCGCAGCCGTCGTTGATGTTCCAGCCGTCGGGCTCGGCGTGCAGGGCGACGACGCTCGCACCGGCGCGGCGCAGCGCGGCGGGGGAGGCGACAGAGGCCGCGCCGTGGGCACAGTCCACGACGACGCGCAGGCCGTCGAGGCGGTGCGGCAACGTGGTGACGAGGTGCTCGACGTACCGGTCGACGGCGTCGTCGAGCACGCTCAGCCGGCCGACCGCTCGCCCCGTGGGCCGCTCCCAGGGCTCACCCATGCGCGCCTCGACGGCGTCCTCGACGGCGTCGTCGAGCTTGTGGCCGCCGCGGGCGAAGAACTTGATGCCGTTGTCCGGCATGGGGTTGTGCGAGGCCGAGAGCATGACGCCGAGGTCGGCGTCGAGCTCCTGGGTGAGCCAGGCGACCGCGGGGGTCGGCAGGACACCGAGGCGCAGGACGTCGACGCCGGCACTGGCGAGCCCCGCGACGACGGCGGCCTCGAGGAACTCACCCGACGCGCGGCCGTCCTGGCCGACGACGGCGACCGGCCGGTGCCCGGCGAAGGCGCCGGCGTCGCCGAGGACGTGCGCGGCGGCTACCGAGAGGTCGAGAGCCAGCTCGGCGGTGAGGTCGCGGTTGGCCAGCCCCCGCACGCCGTCGGTCCCGAAAAGTCGTCCCACTGGTCCTCCTTCTGCGCGAAAGGCGCCCTGGAGGTCCAGAGCGCCTTCCCGCGACCTCGGGTCGCCACCGGCCAGAGCGCCGGCGCCGACCCGCGAGATCAGCGCTTGCTGTACTGGGGAGCCTTGCGGGCCTTCTTCAGGCCGTACTTCTTGCGCTCCTTGACCCGCGCGTCGCGGGTGAGGAACCCGGCCTTCTTCAGCGCCGGACGGTTGCCCTCGGTGTCGACCTCGTTGAGCGCGCGGGCGATGCCCAGGCGCAGGGCACCGGCCTGGCCGGAGGTGCCGCCGCCGTTGATGCGCGCGATGACGTCGTAGGCGCCGTCGCACTCGAGGGTGACGAACGGCTCGTTGACCGCCTGCTGGTGCACCTTGTTGGGGAAGTACACCTCGAGCGGCTTGCCGTTGATGACCCACTGACCGCTGCCCGGCACGATGCGGACGCGGGCCACGGCCTCCTTGCGGCGGCCGAGCGCGGCTGCCGGGGCGGTGACGACCGGGCGACGTGCCGTCTCGGGCGTGCTCGTGCTCTCGCTGGTGTAGGTGCCCTCGACGACGACGTCGTCGTCCAGGGCGGTCTCGACGCCGGTCTCGGCGGTGGTCTCGGCCACGTGTTCTCTCAGATCTCTCGGACGGACTGGGCCGGCTACTGCGCGACCTGGGTGATCTCGAACGGCACCGGCTGCTGGGCCTGGTGCGGGTGCTCAGGGCCGGCGTAGACCTTGAGCTTGCTCAGCATCTGACGGCCGAGGCTGTTGTGGGGGAGCATGCCCTTGACGGCCTTCTCCACCGCCTTGCGCGGGTCCTTGGCGAGCAGCTCGGAGTACGGCACGGCGCGCAGGCCGCCCGGGTAGCCGGAGTGCCGGTAGGCCATCTTCTGCTCGCGCTTGTTGCCGGTGAGCGCGACCTTGCCCGCGTTGATGATGACGACGAAGTCACCGGTGTCGACGTGGGGCGCGAAGACGGGCTTGTGCTTGCCGCGCAGCAGCACAGCGGTCTGCGTGGCCAGGCGGCCGAGGACGACGTCGGAGGCGTCGATGACGTGCCAATGACGCTGGATCTCGCCGGGCTTGGGGCTGTACGTGCGCACGGTCGTAGCCTTCATTTCTTTTCAGAGGAACGTCTGTCGCCCGCCCAGCACCGCCAGGCGGTCGGGACGAACGGGTGCGGAGGTGGCCCTGCGCGCGCCACGACCCCACCGGAGACGGCGAGGTCGAACCCGAACGCACAACGACCTCCGAGAGTACCGGCCGGTCGGGGGGAGGGTCAAAGCGGCCCCACCCCCGGCCGGCCGGGGACCTCATCTCAGGCCCAGCCCACCGGTCAGCTCACCCGGTCCCGCTGCGGCGAGACGAAGACGGCGACCGTGCGCGCCGGCACCGAGAACGAGCCGTACCCCGAGGCGCTCGCCTTCTTGACCACGGAGTCCGACCCCAGCGCCTGGACCGAGGACAACGTGTAGCCCTGGCCCTGCAGAGCCGCCACCTTGGCCGTCTGGGCCTTCGGCGTCGCGTTGAAGACGACGACGACGCCGCGCAGCCTCGGGTCGACGTCCGGACCGGTCGTGTCGTCGATGCGCATGACGACGACGCCCGGGGTGGCCGCGGGACCGGAGAGCGGGAAGCTCACCTTCTGCTGCACCAGCGCCGCGCTGCCGAGGTGGAACAGCCTTGTGCTGGCGCGCAGGCGCAGGAGGTCGCGCGCCATCGCGTCGGAGCGGGTGATGTCGGCCGGAGCCGGCGAGAGGGAACGGTCGGCCAGCAGGCCCGTCATGATCGGCCACAGGTCGCCGTTCTTGCCCTTGGGAGGCAGCCCGCCGCCGAAGCCGTTGGTCTGCATCGACGCGTCGAGCCGGTTGAACCAGTCCCCCGAGTCGTAGGAGTCGGTGTCGAGGCTCTTGCTCCGGAGGAGCTCGGTCCCGGCGTGCCAGAAGGTCACGCCCTGGCTCAACGCCGTCGTCGACAGGGCGAGGGTGTTCATCCGCACCCGGTCGGCCATCGAGGTCGCCCTCGGCAGCTTGTACGTGAGGGCGTCGAAGAGCGTCTCGTTGTCGTGCGCGTCGACGTAGGTGATCGCCTCGTGCGGCTGGGCCGTGTACCCGGCCGGTGCGCCGTTGTAGTCGACCGTCCGACCGCTGACGACGGCACCCGAGCTGCTCGTGAACCGGTAGTCCGCGAGGTTGCCGGCCAGTCCGAGCTGGAGGAGGTCCGTCGAGTGCCGCAGCCCGGCGGCCGGGTCGTCGCCGTTGACGCCGGCGCCGTTGTCATCCGTGGCCAGACCGGTGGCGAAACCCTGGACCCGACGGTCGGTGAACGGGCTGCCGCCCCGCACGCCGTCACGGAGCCGGTCGTTGAACGTGCCGACGCCGGTCCCGGCCATGTTGAGCTGGGTGGCGTTGGTGAAGAGCGCGTTGTTGGCGACCTCGCCGAAGTCCCAGCCCTCGCCGTAGAGGTACACCCGGCGCCCGTCGACGCCGTCACGGCTCACCGTCAGCGAGTCGAGCGCGGCCCGGACGTCGAGCAGCGTCGACTTCGGCAGGTGACCCATGAGGTCGAACCGGAAGCCGTCGATCTTGTAGGCCTTCGCCCACGTGACGACGGAGTCGACGACGAGCTTGTTCATCATCACGTGCTCGGTGGCAGTGTTCGAGCAGCACGTCGAGGTCTGCACGGCACCGTTGGCGTCGAGCCGCTGGTAGTAGCCGGGCACGACCTGGTCGAGCACCGACGTCGGCGCCTGACCCGCTGCGCTCGTGTGGTTGTACACGACATCCATGACGACGTTGAGGTGGGTCTGGTTGAGGTTCGCGACCATCGTCCGGAACTGCTGGGTCCGGGTGATCCCGTCCGGCGCCGTCGAGTAGGAGCCCTCGGGCGTCGTGTAGTGGTACGGGTCGTAGCCCCAGTTGTAGCCGTCCGTGGCGGCGACCTTGCTCACGCACTCCTGCTGCTGGTCAGAGGCCCGCGGCAGCGAAGGCAGGTCGCAGGCCGGGGTGGCCTGCTCCGAGCGCTTCTCGGGGATCGTCGCGATGTCGAACACCGGCAGCAGGTGCACGGTCGAGAGCCCGGCGTCGCTGAGCGCCGTGAGGTGCTTCATCCCGGCGCTCTGCCGCTGCGCGAACGCGAGGTACGTCCCACGCTCGGCAGCCGGCACGGTCGTGTCGCCGATGGAGAAGTCACGGACGTGCAGCTCGTAGATCGCGTCGTCGACCAGCTTGGTCGGCTTGGCGAGGCGGTCCCAGCCGGCGGGCTTGCCGGCGGGGGCGGTGAGGTCGACGAGGACGCTGCGCGTGCTGTCGACCGTGAGGCCGAGCGAGTAGGGGTCGGTGACGACGTTGGTGACGACCTTCTGCACCGACGGCGCCCACACCGTGACCTCGAAGCGGTAGGACCGGTTGGTCCAGGTGCGCGGCCCGGCGGCCAGCCAGCTGCCCGACGCCTCGTCGCGCCACATGGACAGCCGTGACGGCGCTCCCCCGCCCTTGGCAGGGTCGAGCAGGAGCACGACGTTCTGCGCCGTCGGGGCGAAGACCCGGATGAGCACGCCGAACCTCGTGACCTGCGGCCCCATGACGAGCCGCTTCGCAGCCGCGCCATAGAGGTCGTCGATGGCACCCGCGAGCTGCACCCCTGTGGCTGCCCGCAGCGCGCCGTTGCCGTCGCGGTCGACGGCGACCACCTGACCCCGCAGGGCCCGCCGCACGAGCGGCTGGTCGGCGGGGCGCACGGTGAACGCCGCCCACGTGACGAGCTCGGGGTGGGTCGCCTTCTGCTCGGCCGTGAGCCCGTTCGGGGCCAGGTCGAGGCGGATGGTGCGGCCACCGACGACGCCGGCTCCGTCAGCGGTGATGCCGCCGGCCGGGTCGAAGCGCAACGAGTAGCCGTGCGAGGTGTTGGGCTCCACCTTCCAGGCGACCGTGCTCCGGTCGACCCAGACGGCCTTGGCCTTGTCGAGGCTGAGGTCGGGACCGGCCCCACCGAGCACGGGCAGGAGGTAGGTCGCCTTGCCCGAGGAGTCGTGGCTGCCGGAGATGAACCACACCTCGGTGCCGACGCCCGCGAGGTCGAGGGACTGGTCGCTTCCCGGGTCCTTGGCGCTGCCGTCGTTGATGATGTAGCTCAGCGCCGTGGCGCCGGCGGCCAGCGGGACGCGCCAGAACGACCCGAACCCGTCGGCACCCGTGGGCGCCAGCCCGGGCCAGTCCGGCTTCACGGCCGAGCCGTCCCAGACGTAGAGCTTCCACGGGCCGTAGGCGCCGTCGGGGCGGTTGTAGTGGATGACAGCGACGTGCTCGGCGGCCGCCTGGCTGCCGTAGATCGTCGACTCGCCAGAGACGAGCCACACCGAGGCGTGCTCGGCCGGGGTGATGAACCGGTCTCCCTCGGGGTCCTTGACGTCGCCCCTGTGGAGGATGAAGCCGATCTTGGCTGTCGGCTCCTTGACGGGGACGTCGGCGTAGGCGCCGAAGGCGTCGGTGCCGGTGAACTCGAGCGGGTGCGCCCAGTCGACGGGGTGGGGAAGGCGCGCCGTGTCGACGGCGTCGCCCCACAGGTGCAGGCCCCAGCCGTCGTAGGTCTTGTCCGGGCGGCTGTAGTGGACCCGGACGTGCCCGGTGGCGGCGACCTCGGAGGTGTAGATCGTCGCGTCGCCGGACCTCAGCCAGATCTCTGGGGCGGTCTGCGGGTTGACCGTGCGGTTTCCGTCAGGGTCCTTGAGGTCGCCGTTGTGGACGATGAAGCTCACCGTCGAGGCGTCAGCCGTGAGCGGCACCCAGGCGAAGCGCCCGTAGGAGTCCTCGCCGGCGAAGGGCAGCGGCTTGGCCCAGTCGGTCGGCGTCGTCGTGTCCCCCCAGACGTGCAGGCCCCAGCCGTCGTAGCTGCCGCCGCGCGCGTAGTGGACGACGAGGTGGTCGCGCTGGGTCGGCGCCCCGGGAGGCGGCGTGGGCTTGGGCGCCCCGACCGTGACCTCGACGCTGTCGCCGTTGAGGTTCCCGCCGAGGTCACGGGCCACGGCGCGCAGCTCGACCTTCGTGCCCTTGCCGAACGAGGCGAGGTCTGCGTACACACGGTACGGGGCGGCGTCGTCGGTGCCGAGGACGGTCCAGTCGCTCTGTCCGACCGCACGCGCGGCGAAGGTGACCTCGCCGAAGACCGAGCCGGTGACGGTGGCGCCGATCTCCGTCGGTCCGACGACCTCGGCGCCCGCCGGCGGCGGGGTGAGGCGCACGGAGGCACCTGAGGACGGCACCGGCTGCGCCTTGTCGGCTCGCAGCACGACCGCGCCGAGAGCGGGCACCTCGACGCTCAGCCCGCGGGTCGAGCCGGTGGCAGCGCTCCCTGTGGCGGGGTAGATCCGCTGGAAGCCCGTCGAGGGAGAGCCGGTGGGCACGGTGACGGTCCGGGCGGAGGTCCCGCTGTTGAGGGCGACGACGTACTCGACGCCGGCGTCCGCACCGGTGGCGGCGATCCGGGAGAACGCGAGGACGTTGCCGTCGGCGAGGCGCTGGACCTGGGCGCCGGAGCGCAGCGTCGGGTGCGCAGCCGTCAGCGCCGCCAGGCGGCTGATGGACTGGTAGAGCGGGGTGGAGGTGTCGAAGCTGTCGCCGCCCGGGGCGCGGTCGCTGCCGATGAGGGCGTTGGTCGCGGGGTCCTTGTAGGCCTGGGTCTGGGTCGGGAACATGTCCTGGCGGGCATCCTTGTCGCCGCCGGCGCCCGTGAACCCCTGCTCGTCGCCGTAGTAGACGACCGGGTTGCCACGAGAGAGGTACATGAGGGCGTGCGCGAGCTCGTCGCGCGCCAGCAGCTCGGAGCTGCTCGCACCCTTGACGTCCTGACGCAGGAAGGTCCCGATGCGGCCCATGTCGTGGTTGCCGAGGAACGTCGGCAGGGCGTAGGCGTTGCTGTCGGCGTCGGTGTAGCGGTCGTCCTGCGCGAAGGTGTCGGCGACACCGGTCGCCGTCCCGCCCGCGGCGAACGATCGCGCCGCAGCCTGGAACGGGAAGTCGAGCACGGCCTGCAGCCGCCCCTGGGTGGTGAAGACCGAGGTCTCCTTGGGGTCGCCGGAGAAGACCTCGCCGAACGCGAAGAAGGTCTTGCCCCCGGCGGTGGCGTGCGCCTGCAGGTGCGGGGCGAACTGCTGCCAGAACTCGAGGTTGACGTGCTTGACGGTGTCGATGCGGAAGCCGTCGACGCCGAAGTCCATCCACGCGTCGTAGACGCCCTCGAAGCCCTTGACGACCTTGGGGTTCTCGGTGAACAGGTCGTCGAGCCCGCTGAAGTCGCCGTACGTCGAGTTCTCGCCGGTGTAGGTCGTGTTGCCGCGGTTGTGGTAGAGCGTGACGTCGTTGAGCCAGCGCGGGGTCTTCAGGCGCCGGTCCTGCGGGGCGACGAACGGCGTGTAGGGGAACGAGTTGACGTCGAGCGTCGGGAAGGTGCCGTTGATGTACGAGCGGTCGTCGAACTCCCGCCCGGAGGCGTCGACGTAGGGGTAGGCGCCCTTGCTGCGGTACCCGCACGCGCTGCACTCCGTGTACGAGATCACGTCAGCGGTGTGGTTGGTGATGATGTCGAAGTAGACCTTCATGCCCTTGGCATGGGCAGCTCGGATGAGCGAGCGCATGTCGGCGTTCGTCCCGAAGTGCGGGTCGATGCGGGTGAAGTCGGTGATCCAGTAGCCGTGGTACCCGGCGGAGACGTCGGCGCCGGTGCCCTGGACCGGCTTGTTGACGAACGACGGCGTCAGCCAGATCGCCGTCGTGCCGAGGCCCTTGACGTAGTCCAGCCGGCTCGTCAGGCCCTTGAGGTCACCGCCGTGATAGAAGCCCTTGTCAGTCGGGTCGAAGCCGCTGGTGAGCCGGTCGGCAACATATCCGCCGGTGTCGTTGGCGGTGCTGCCGTTGGCGAAGCGGTCGGCCATGACGAAGTAGAACTTCTCCCCCGCGGGCGCATCGCGCAGGCTGTGGCGCGCGAGCGCCTCGTCGCCGGGCTGGACCGAGCCGCTGTGAGCGCTCGTGGCCGTGACCTTCTGGTCGGCGAGCGCGTACGTCACGGTGACGGGGTCGGCGTCAGCCTTGACGACCACGGTGAGGTAGCCGGGGCTCGGGTAGAGCTGGGTGTCGCTGCCGTTGACCGCGACGTTGAGCGTGTAGCTGCCTGCCGGCAGCGCGTCGGTCGTGTAGCTGAGCACGCCGTCGCCGTCCGGGTCGGTCAGCCGCGTCTTGAGGCACCGAGCGGAGACCTCGGAGCAGCCGAGAAGTCGCTGGAGGTCGCCGCGCACGACGGCCATCGGGGTGCTGATGCTGTCAGCGATCGCGTGCGTCACCGGGTCGAACCAGAACGTCACCTGCTGCTGGGCCGGCACGACGAGCGCGATGTTGCCGCCGGTGGCTGAACCGCCGGCGCCGTAGCTGACGTCCCACGACCCCCCGACGGCGATCTTGTACTCGAACGAGCCCGCGGGCAGCGTGAAGGTCCCGGTCGCCAGGCCGGTCGCAGGGTCGACCCGCAGCTCGCTGGCTCGGCAGTCCGGCTGCCAGTCCCCCGGGCAGCCGATCTCGCTCTGGAGGCTTCCGACGAGCACGGCACCGAGGGGCTCGACCGCCGTGGCGAGCGCACCTGCCGTGACCGGCTCGGCGAGCCGGACGGCGGCCGTGGCCGGCACCCCGAGAGAGAGCGCGAGCGCCATCCCCAGGACGGCGGCGAGAGCGGAGCGAGGGCTCAACCGGCTCGAGCGACGGCTCGCAAGCCTGCTCGAGGTCGAGCTGCGGGGACGACGGACCACGGGGGCTCCTCGGGATGAGACGACGGCTCCGCGCCCTGCCTCGGCGGCGGGCGGACGGACCGGACCGCGGCGAAACCTACGCCCGGAGAACCGCTTGCAGAAACCCCTGCAAGGACTTGCAATGGACACGATTCGGTAACGGCGTGCGCGCGGGGGCTCCGGATGCCGACGTGAGGAGTCAGCGCGAGCGGTCGACCCTGCCCTCGTCCCAGGCGGGCTCGGGGACCTCGACCACCCGACCGTCGGCGCGAAGGACGAGGTAGCGGTCGAAGGAGCGAGCGAACCACCGGTCGTGGGTCACGGCGACGACGGTGCCCTCGTACTGCGAGAGGCCGTCCTCGAGCGCCTCCGCGCTGGCCAGGTCGAGGTTGTCGGTGGGCTCGTCGAGCAGGAGCAGGGTCGAGCCGGCGAGCTCGAGCAAGAGGATCTGCAGTCGTGCCTGCTGGCCGCCGGAGAGAGTCTCGAAGGTCTGCCCCGCCTGGTGCTCGAGCTCGTAGCGGCGCAGCGCGGGCACCGAGCGGTCACGCTGCATCGAGTGCTCGCTCCAGAGGATCTCCTCAAGGGTGCGACCCTCGAGCTCGGGGTGCTCGTGGGCCTGGGCGAAGTGCCCGGGGACGACCCGCGCACCCAGCCGCCAGCGGCCCGTGTGCGCGACGTCGCCGCCGGCGAGCAGCCGGAGGAGGTGGGACTTGCCTGAACCGTTGCTCCCGAGGACGGCGACGCGCTCGCCGTAGAAGACCTCGAGGTCGAAGGGGGCCATGAGCCCGGTGAGCTCCAGGCCCTCGCAAGTGATCGCCCGGACGCCGGTCCGACCGCCGCGCAGCCGCATGGTGACCTTCTGGTCCCGTGGCCGCTCCTGCGGCGGTCCCTGCGCGAGGAACCGGTCGAGCCGCGTGACCGCCGACTGCAGACGGCTGGCCATGTCGGAGTTGTACGCCGCCTTCGCGCGGTACATGACGACCTGCGCCTTGAGCTTCGCGTGCTCCTCGTCCCACCGGCGTCGCAGCTCGTCGAGGCGGTCGTGACGGTCGCGCCGGGCCTCGTGGTAGCTGGCGAAACCGCTCCCGTGGACCCACACCGAGCCGCCCTCCACGGTGACGACCCGGCCAGCGGTGAGTGCCAGCAGCTCGCGGTCGTGGCTGACGAAGAGCACCGTCTTCGGCGTCTCGAGCAGGGCCTCCTCGAGCCATCGCTTGCCGGGGACGTCGAGGTAGTTGTCCGGCTCGTCGAGGAGGAGCACCTCGTCGGGCCCGCGCAGCAGTGCCTCGAGCACGAGCCGTTTCTGCTCCCCGCCGGAGAGCGTCCTCACCTCGCGCCACTGCGCGCGCTCGAAGGGCACGCCGAGCGCCTCGGTGCAGCACATGTCCCAGACGACCTCGGCCTCGTATCCGCCAGCGTCCGCCCAGTCTGCGAGCGCGTGGGCATAGGCGAGCTGGGTCGGCTCGTCGTCGGTCTCCATCATGGCGAGCTCAGCGGCGTCGACGGCTCGGGCTGCTCGGGCGACCTGGGGCGGGGCCACGGCGACGAGCAGGTCGCGCACGCTGGACTCGTCGCGGATCGAGCCGATGAGCTGGCGCATGACGCCGAGACCACCGGAACGGTTGACCGCCCCGCTCTGCGGCGCGAGGTCTCCGGCGATGATCCGCAGCAGCGTCGTCTTGCCCGCACCGTTCGCGCCGACCAGAGCGGCCTTCGCGCCCTCACCGACGCGGAAGGTCGCGTCGTCGAGGAGCACCCGGCCGTCGGACAGCTGGTACCGGACCGCAGAGACGTCGACGTGACCCACGACACGGCATCCTCGCGGGCACAGGGCGAGAGCGCCAACCCTTTGCGCCTCAGGCCAGCGGCTCCGACGGCTCCGACGGTTGCCCCCGGTGGCGGCGCGTCTCGTCCGCCCGTGACGCGAGGAGCTGGGCCTCGGGGTAGCGAACCTCCTCGAGGGTGAGGCCGTGGGCGCGGGCCACCATGACGCCGGGGTCGCGGGCGCGGCCGAGGAGGACCTCCAGCGGCCACCTCGTTGGCCTCCGTCCCTCCCCGACTGCGACGCTCGCTCCGACCAGCGCGCGCACCATGGAGTGGCAGAACGCGTCGGCGACGACATCCGCGACGACGACGCCGTCGTCCTGCCGTGACCACCCGAAGTGGAGCAGCCGTCGCACGGTGCTGGCACCCTCACGGCGCTTGCAGAAGGCCGCGAAGTCGCGCTCGCCGACGAGCGCTGCCGCAGCAGCAGCCATGGCGTCGACGTCGAGGCGGCGCGGGTAGGCCAGCACCTCGGCCCGTCGCAGCGGCTCGGGGCCCTCGGGGGCGTCGCAGATCCGGTAGGCGTACCGGCGCCACAGCGGCGAGAAGCGGGCGTCGAACCCTGCGGGCGCCAGCTGGGCGCGGGTGACGCGCACGTCGGCCGGCAGGACCCCGCGCAGCCGCCGCACCAGGGAGCCGCCCATCGCCGCCCACACCTCGCTCGGCAGGTCGACGTGCGCGACCTGACCACGTGCATGCACCCCGGAGTCGGTGCGACCGGCCACGGTGAGCCGAGGGGCCGGGCTCAGCCGCGTCACGGTGCCGAGGGCAGCCTCGAGCTCACCCTGCACCGTGCGCAGTCCCCCACGCTGGGCCGCCCAGCCGGCGAACGCCGTCCCGTCGTAGCCGAGGTCCAGGCGCAGCCGGACCAGCGGGCTCGAGCCGTCCGGAGCAGCGGCGAGCCCGCCCACCCCGGTGCTGGGGTCGGCGGGCTCGTCGTGCGTGCTGGTCGGCTCAGGCCTTGTCGTCGTCACCCTCGGCCTGCTCCACGGAGCCGGCGTCCTGGGTCTGCCTGGAGGTGACGTCCTCGGCCGGCTGGCCGTCGCCCTCCGGCGCCACCTCGTCGGACTGGCTGACGTCCTCGACCACGGGGGCGGCGTCCTCGGGGACGTCCTCGGCCACGGGCGCGTCGTCGGGGGCGAGGCCCTCGGGGTCAGCGTCGTCGGGGGCGACGTCGGTCGCCTCCGCGGCCGCGCTCACGGGAGCTGCCGCGGGAGCGGCCGCGGCGGGGGCAGCGCCGGCGTCGCGACGGAACCGCGTGCCGCGAGCCCGCTCGGCCTCGCCGACCGCCTGCTGGGAGACGGTGAGGGCCTCGACGAGCTCGATCACGGCCATCGGGGCGTTGTCGCCCTTGCGGGGACCGACCTTGACGATGCGGGTGTAGCCACCGGGACGGTTGAGGTAACGAGGACCGATCTCGTCGAACAGCGTGTGCACGACGCTCTTGTCCTTGACCACGGTGAGGACCTGACGCCGGGCGTGCAGGTCACCGCGCTTGGCGAAGGTGACGAGGCGCTCGGCCAGGGGACGAAGGCGCTTGGCCTTCGCCTCCGTCGTCGTGATGCGGCCGTGCTCGAACAGCGCCGTGGCGAGGTTCGCGAGGATGAGCCGCTCGTGCGCCGGACCGCCGCCGAGGCGCGGGCCCTTGGTGGGCGTAGGCATGTGTTTCTCCTGGGATGGTGGTCAGACGCCGACGGCAGGCCGCGCGCGGCGACCCGTTCGGCTAGTACTGCTCGGTCTCGGCGTAGCCGGCGTCGTCCTCGTCGGTGCCGTAGCTCTCCACGGCAGCGCTGGGGTCGAACCCGGGGGGGCTGTCCTTGAGGGCCAGTCCCATGGTGTGCAGCTTCGCCTTGACCTCGTCGATGGACTTGGCACCGAAGTTGCGGATGTCGAGCAGGTCGGCCTCGCTGCGCGAGACGAGCTCGCCCACCGAGTGGATGCCTTCGCGCTTGAGGCAGTTGTACGAGCGGACCGTGAGGTCGAGCTCCTCGATCGGCAGGGCGAGGTCTGCGGCGAGCGCTGATTCCGTCGGCGACGGGCCCATGTCGATGCCCTCGGCGTCGACGTTGAGCTCCCGGGCCAAGCCGAAGAGCTCGACGAGGGTCTTGCCAGCGCTGGCCATGGCGTCACGCGGGCTCATCGAGTTCTTCGTCTCGACGTCGACGATGAGGCGGTCGAAGTCGGTGCGCTGCTCGACGCGCGTGGCCTCGACCTTGTACGTCACCTTGAGCACCGGCGAGTAGATGGAGTCGATCGGGATCCGACCGATCTCCTGGTTGGGCTGCTTGTTCTGGACGGCGGAGACGTAGCCGCGCCCGCGCTCGACGGTGAGCTCCATCTCGAGCTTCGCCTTCGAGTTCAGCGTGGCGATGTGCAGCTCGGGGTTGTGGATCTCCACACCCGCCGGGGGGGCGATGTCCCCAGCGGTGACCACGCCAGGGCCCTGCTTGCGCAGGTACATGACGACCGGCTCGTCGTGCTCGGAGCTGACGACCAGGCCCTTGATGTTGAGGATGAGGTCGGTGACGTCCTCCTTCACCCCCGGCACGGTGGTGAACTCGTGCAGGACGCCGTCGATGCGAATGCTCGTGACCGAGGCACCGGGGATCGAGGAGAGCAGGGTGCGGCGCAGCGAGTTGCCGAGGGTGTAGCCGAACCCCGGCTCCAGCGGCTCGATGACGAACCTGGAGCGACGCTCGTTGACGACCTCTTCAGAGAGGCTGGGGCGCTGTGCGATGAGCACGTGGCGGATCCTTCCCGGAGCAGGCCGCTATTTGCCTGCTGCGAACAGGTCCTGGCCGGCGGCCCTTCCGGGCGCCGGCCAGGGCGAGGATTACTTGGAGTAGAGCTCGACGATGAGCTGCTCCTGGACCGGCGTGTCGATGACCTGCCGGGCCGGGAGGGCGTGGACGAGGATGCGCATCTTGGCGGGCACGACCTCGAGCCACGCCGGCACAGCGCCGCCGCGGTCGCCGTGGGTCTCGCGGGCGATGATGAACGGCGTCAGCTCCAGGGAGCTCGCGCGCACCTCGACGATGTCGTTCTCGGTCACCCGGTACGACGGGATGTCGACCTTGGACCCGTTGACCGTGATGTGGCCGTGCTTGACGATCTGCCGAGCGCCGTCACGGCTGGGCGCGAAGCCCGCGCGGTAGACGACGTTGTCCAGCCGGCTCTCGAGGATCCGCAGGAGGTTCTCGCCGGTCTTGCCGGTCTTGCGGTTCGCCTCCTCGTAGTAGCCGCGGAACTGCTTCTCGAGGACGCCGTAGATGCGCGCGCACTTCTGCTTCTCGCGCATCTGCAGGAGGTACTCGGAGTCCTTGGTGCGGCCGCGGCCGTGCTCGCCCGGCGGGTAGGGGCGGATCTCGATCGGGCACTTGGGCGACTCGCACTTCGCGCCCTTGAGGAACAGCTTCATCTTCTCGCGACGGCAGCGCTTGCAGTCGGGGCCGGTGTAACGCGCCATGCTCTAACTCCTCGACTCGGACGCGGCGCTGGACAGGGTGACGTGGTGCGCCATGGCGGTCACACCCTCCTGCGCTTGGGCGGCCGGCAGCCGTTGTGGGCCACGGGGGTGACGTCCTGGATCGTGCCGACCTCGAGACCTGCGGCCTGCAGCGATCGGATGGCGGTCTCGCGGCCGGAGCCGGGACCCTTGACGAACACGTCGACCTTGCGCATGCCGTGCTCCTGAGCACGACGGGCGGCGGACTCGGCAGCCATCTGCGCGGCGAACGGCGTCGACTTGCGTGAGCCCTTGAAGCCCACGTGGCCGGCGCTCGCCCACGAGATGACCGCACCGGTCGGGTCGGTGATCGAGACGATGGTGTTGTTGAACGTGCTCTTGATGTGAGCGTGGCCGTGGGCCACGTTCTTCTTCTCCTTGCGGCGCACCTTCTTGGTGTTCGCCGCCTGGCGAGACTTGGGAGGCATGTGCTGGGGGCTCCTGGAGGTCGTCGGTCCGCGCGGGACGGGCCGTGCGGACTGCTACTTCTTGCCGGCCTTCTTCTTGCCGGCCACCGTCTTCTTGGGACCCTTGCGGGTACGCGCGTTCGTGTGGGTCCGCTGACCGTGCACAGGCAGACCGCGGCGGTGCCGCACTCCCTGATAGGACCCGATCTCGACCTTGCGGCGGATGTCTGCGGCCACCTCGCGGCGCAGGTCACCCTCGATCTTGTAGTTGGCCTCGATCCAGTCGCGCAGGGCGACGAGCTGGTCGTCGCCGAGGTCGCGCACGCGGACGTCCGGGCTGATGCCGGTCTCCTTGAGCGTCTCCTGCGAGCGGGTGCGGCCGATGCCGTAGATGTACGTGAGGGCGATCTCCAGCCGCTTCTCGCGGGGGAGGTCGACACCGACAAGGCGTGCCATACGGGCTGTCTCCTTGGTTGCTTCGGAGGTCTGCCGCGCTGCGCCCTCGCCTGCCCGGGCGGGGCCCCGGCCTCCGACCGGGGGTTGCGCCTCTCGGCGCCTGCAGTGCGGTGATTCTTCGGTGCTCGTGGTGCTGGCGGTGCTCTGCGACCTCGCGGCGCCCGGGACTAGCCCTGGCGCTGCTTGTGACGCAGGTTCTCGCAGATGACCATGACGCGGCCGTGCCGACGGATCACCTTGCAGTTGTCGCAGATCTTCTTGACGCTCGGCTTGACCTTCATTTCCTTCTCCGGACGAACGTGACGCCGAGGCCGTCGGACGACGCTCGAGGGTCGAGGTGGGGGTTACTTGTACCGGTAGACGATCCGACCTCGGGTGAGGTCGTACGGACTGAGCTCGACGACGACGCGGTCGTCGGGGAGGATGCGGATGTAGTGCATCCGCATCTTGCCGCTGATGTGCGCGAGAACCTTGTGGCCGTTCGCGAGCTCCACCCGGAACATGGCGTTGGGCAGTGACTCGACGACCGTGCCCTCGATCTCGATGGCGCCGTCTTTCTTCGGCATGTCCTCCGCAATCCGTTGTGAGCGTCGTCTACCGTGAATCGTGCTGGGGAGCTGGTGGAAGTGAGACCCGTCGACGACGCGATGCGCGCATGCAAGCACATGCCAGCGCGAGCCGACATCGCAGTCTAGGGCAAGCGCACCGCCGGACCCAAACCGGCCCGGCCGACGGCGCACGCTCGCCCCGGTACCGGACTCAGCGCAGCGCTCGGCGGACGACGACGACGAGCGCGATGAGCAACCAGCCGGGCCACCACGCCCCCGCTCCGGTGAGGAGCCAGACGACGTTGCAGATCGCGAACACGCTCGCCCACCCGACCAGCTCGGTACTCACCTCACGCAGTACGGCCGACCGGCCCGGGCGAGCGGGCACAGCGAGGTCACGCAGCGGGACGGGGGCTGGGAGGAGTCCCTCGCCCGGCAGGTCACGGGTCAGCGCGGCGAGCTCGGGCAGCGTGCGCGCACGGGAGGCAGCCTCGAGGCGCTCGTCGAACTCGCTCTCGTCGAGTCGACCGTCGACGAGAGCGGCACGCAGGCGATCGACGACGGCGTCGCGGTCGGCGTCCCCCGCCCGCAGCGGGACGTCGCTCATGCCCGCCGCTCGCCGGACTGGCTGGGCTCGCGGGGCTCGCCGACCGGGGTGCCACCCGCGTCACCGAGGCGCGCGAGCCCCCCGTCGATCGCCGTGAGGACCCAGGGGCCCCGGGAGGTCACTGCCACCGTGTGCTCGAAGTGCGCCGCACAGCCGCCGTCGAGAGTGACGACCGTCCAGTCGTCGGCGAGCACCGTGGTGTCGGCCGGCCCCATCGTGATCATGGGCTCGATCGCCAGGGCCACACCCTCACGCAGGCGCAGGCCGGTGCCAGGGCGCCCGTAGTTGGGCACCTGAGGCTCCTGGTGCATCGCCGTGCCGATCCCGTGGCCGACGTAGTCCTCGACGACGCCGTAGCCGCCCGCGTCGTGCACGGTCGACTCCACGGCCCAGCCGATGTCCCCGAGCTGGTTGCCGACTCGCGCAGCGGCCAGTCCCGCCCACATCGAGGCCTCGGTGACCTCGATGAGCCGAGCGAGCTCGGGCGTCACCTCGCCGACCGCCACGGTGATCGCGGCGTCGCCGTGCCAGCCCTCGACGATTGCGCCGCAGTCGATGGACACGACGTCGCCGTCACAGATGACGCGGCTCCCGGGGATCCCGTGGACGACCTCGTCGTTGACCGAGACGCAGATTGTCGCGGGGAAGCCGTGGTAGCCGAGGAACGAGGGGGTGGCCCCCGCGGCGGAGATGCTCGACGCTGCGACGTCGTCGAGGTCGGCTGTCGTCATCCCGGGGACGACGGACGCCCTCAACGTCTCGAGGGTGCGCCCGACGACGAGGCCGGCCTCGCGCATGAGGGAGATCTGCTCCGGCGTCTTGTACTCGACCCGGCTCTTGCGGCGAAAGACCATCGGCTAGGCGGATGGCCCGCGGACCGCGTCGAGGGCCCGCGACGTCACCTCGGCGACGGCGCCCTCTCCGTCGACCCGGACGAGCAGTCCGCGCTCGGCGTAGAAGCCGGTCAGCGGAGCCGTGGACTCGCTATAGACCTCGAGCCGGCGACGGATGACGTCCTCGGTGTCGTCGGCCCGGCCCTCGACCGTCGCCCGGTTGAGCAGGCGGCCGGCGACGGCATCCATGGCGACGACGAGCTCGAGCACCATGTCGATCTTGTGTCCGGCGTCGAGGACGATCATGTCGAGCTCCTGGGCCTGGGCCACCGTGCGCGGGAAGCCGTCGAGGACGAACCCTTCGGCTGCATCAGGCTGGCCGAGCCGGTCACGGATGAGCGCGACGGTGAGCGAATCCGGGACGAGGGAGCCGGCGTCGAGGATGTCCTTGACCTGCAGGCCCAGGGCGGTGCCCTCGGTGACGTTGCGGCGGAAGATGTCGCCGGTGCTGATGTGCGGCACACCGAGGCGCTCGGCGATGAGGACGGCCTGGGTCCCCTTGCCCGCACCTGGCGGCCCGAGCAGGACGATGTGCGACTCGCTCATATCAGCGGAGGAACCCTTCGTAGTTGCGCTGCTGCAGCTGGCTCTCGATCTGCTTGGCCGTCTCCAGTCCTACACCCACGACGATGAGGATGGCCGTGCCGCCGAAGGGGAAGTTCTGGCTGCCTCCGCCGAAGAGCGCGATGGCGAGCATCGGGATGATCGCGATGACGCCGAGGTAGAGCGCACCCGGCAGGGTGATCCGGGAGAGCACGTAGTCGAGGTACTCCGCCGTCGGCCGACCCGCCCTGATGCCGGGGATGAAGCCGCCGTAGCGCTTCATGTTGTCGGCGATCTCCTCCGGGTTGAACGTGATCGCCACGTAGAAGTACGTGAACCCGATGATGAGGAGGAAGTAGGTGAGCATGTAGAGCGGGTGGTCGCCGCGGACGAAGTTGCGCTGGACCCAGATCGCCCACCCCGACGTGCTGCCGGAGAGGTTGACGATGAGCGAGGGCAGGTAGAGCAGCGAGGACGCGAAGATCACCGGGATGACGCCGGCCTGGTTGACCTTGATCGGGATGTAGGTCGACGTGCCGCCGTACTGGCGCCGCCCGACCATCCGCTTCGCGTACTGCACGGGGATGCGGCGCTGGGACTGCTCGACGAAGACGACGGCCGCGACGATGAAGAGGCCGACGACGAGGACGGCGAGGAAGGCGAACCAGCCGTTGCGCTGCTGGATGGCCCAGAACTGGCTCGGGAAGCCTGCCGCGATCGAGGTGAAGATGAGGATGGACATGCCGTTGCCGAGGCCGCGGTCGGTGACGAGCTCGCCGAGCCACATGATGACGGCCGTGCCGGCGGTCATGACGAGGACCATCGTCGTGATCCGGAACCACCCGTTGTCCGGGATGATCGGCAGCTGGCAGCCCTGGAAGAGCCGGCCGGGCGTCCGGGCGACGGCGATGAGGCTCGTCGACTGGAGGATCGCCAGCCCGACGGCGAGGTAACGGGTGTACTGCGTGAGCTTCGCCGTGCCCGACTGGCCCTCCTTCTTGAGGGACTCGAAGCGCGGGATGACGACGACGAGCAGCTGGACGATGATGCTCGCCGTGATGTAGGGCATGATCCCCAGCGCGAACACCGACAGCTGGAGCAGTGCTCCCCCGCTGAACATGTTGATCAGCCCGTAGAGGCTGTTGTTGGCGCTCTGGTCGATGCAGCTCTGGACGTTCTGGTAGGAGACACCTGGCGTCGGGATCACGGAGCCGAGGCGGAACAACGCCATGATCGCTAGCGTGAACAGCATCTTCTTCCGCAGGTCGGGCGTGCGGAACGCCCGGGCGAATGCGGTGAGCACGGTGCCTCCTGCGCGACGGACGGGTGGGGACGCGTCGCTGGTGGGGACGTCGGCAGGCGGGAGGCCATCCGACGATGACGGGCGGCATCACGCACAGCCGAGGAACCTCGCCACGATATCAGCCGCAGCGGCTCCGTCCGGCTGCCGACGAGGGGCCGCGACTCCGAAGGGCGCCACCGGCACGATGGCCGGTGGCGCCCTTCGGGCTTCGCGGGTGCTGCGTCTCGCAGTGCTGCGTCTCGCAGTGCTGCGACTCGCGGTGCTACAGCTCGACGGCGCTGCCGCCGGCGGCCACGATCTTGTCTTTGGCCGATCCGGAGAAGGCGTGGACCATCACCTGGAGAGCGACGGCGACCTCACCGCTGCCGAGGACCTTGACGAGCTGGTTGTCGCGCACGGCGGCGTTGGCGACGAGAGACTCCACGGAGACCTCACCGCCGTCCGGCTAGAGCGAGGCGAGATTGTAGCGGTTCACGACCTGGTACTCGACGCGAGCCGGGTTGGTGAAGCCGCGCAGCTTCGGCAGCCGCATGTGCATCGGCATCTGGCCGCCTTCGAAGCCGACGGGCACCTGGTAGCGAGCACCCGTGCCCTTCGTGCCACGACCAGCGGTCTTGCCCTTGGAACCCTGGCCTCGACCGACCCGGATCCTGTCCTTCTTCGCGCCCGGAGCGGGGCGGAGGTGGTGGACCTTGAGCGTCATGTCAGTCGACCTCCTCGACCGTGACGAGGTGCGCCACGGTGTTGACCATGCCTCGGATCTCGGGGCGGTCCTCCTTGACGACGACGTCGCGGATCCGCTTGAGACCCAGCGAGCGCAGCGTCTCGCGCTGGTTGCGCAGTCCGCCGATGTGCGAGCGGATCTGGGTGACCTTCAGTCTCGCCATCAGGCCACCCCCGCCCGAGCGCGGAGCAGACGCGGCGGGGCGACGTCCTCGAGCGGCAGTCCGCGGCGAGCCGCGACGGCCTCGGGGCGCTCGAGGCCCTTGAGGGCCGCGACCGTGGCGTGGACGATGTTGATCGGGTTGGAGGACCCGAGCGACTTCGACAGCACGTCGTGGATGCCGGCGCACTCGAGCACGGCACGCACCGGACCACCGGCGATGACACCGGTACCGGGGCTGGCCGGCTTGAGCAGGACGACGCCGGCAGCGGCCTCACCCGGGATGGGGTGCGGGATGGTGGCCTGGATCCGGGGCACCTTGAAGAAGTTCTTCTTGGCCTCCTCGACGCCCTTGGCGATGGCGGCCGGCACCTCCTTGGCCTTGCCGTAGCCGACACCGACGGTGCCGTCGCCGTCGCCGACGATCACCAGGGCGGTGAAGCTGAAGCGGCGGCCACCCTTGACGACCTTGGCGACGCGGTTGATCGTGACGACGCGCTCGACGTAGGCGGTCTTCTCCGCCGGGGCGCCACCGTCACGACGGTCACGACGGTCGCGGCGCTCGCCACCACCAGCGGCGCCGGCTCCGGCGCCTCGGCGCTGGGCTCCTGGCATCAGACGTTCCTCTTCTCGATACGTGCGGTGGGCGTCTTCACAGGGCCAGGCCACCCTCGCGGGCACCGTCGGCCACAGCAGCGACCCGCCCGTGGTAGCGGTTGCCACCCCGGTCGAAGACGACGGACTCGACGCCGACGGCCTTGGCGCGCTCCGCGACGAGCTCGCCGATCCGGCGGGCCTTCGCGGTCTTGTCCCCGCCCATGGCGCGCAGGTCGGGCTCCATCGTCGAGGCCGAGGCCACGGTGCGCGCAGCGACGTCGTCGACGACCTGCACGAGGATGTGGCGGCTGGACCGCGTCACGACGAGGCGGGGCCGGACCGGCGTACCGGAGACCTTCTTGCGCACCCGGAGGTGGCGGCGGGCGCGGGCGATGCCCTTGCCCTTACCGATCTTGACTCCGACAGCCATGACTACTTACCAGCCTTTCCGACCTTGCGGCGGACGACCTCGCCTTGGTAACGCACGCCCTTGCCCTTGTACGGGTCGGGCTTGCGCAGCTTGCGGATGTTCGCGGCGATCTCGCCGACCTGCTGCTTGTCGATGCCGTTGACGCTGAACCTCGTCGGCGTCTCGACGGCGAAGGAGATGCCCTCCGGCGCGGTGACGACGACCGGGTGGCTGAAGCCGAGCGCGAACTCGAGGTTCGAGCCCTTCGCGGCGACGCGGTAGCCGACGCCGACGATCTCCAGGGTCTTGCCGTAGCCCGCCGTGACCCCCGTGACCATGTTGGCGATCAGCGTGCGGGTGAGGCCGTGCAGAGAGCGGTTGCGGCTCTCGTCGTCGGGCCGGGTGACGAGGAGCGTGCCGTCCTCGGACTTCTCGATCGCGATCGGGCTCGCGACAGTGTGCGTGAGGGTGCCCTTAGGGCCCTTGACCGTGACCAGGGAGCCGTCGATGGCGACGTCGACCCCAGCGGGAACGGGGATGGGCAGGCGTCCGATGCGTGACATACCGGTGTCTCCCTTCCCTTACCAGACGTAGGCGAGGACTTCCCCGCCTACCCCTCGCTTGGCGGCCTGCCGGTCGGTCAGCAGCCCGGTGGACGTGGAGATGATGGCGACGCCGAGGCCGCCCAGGACGCGGGGCAACGAGGTCGACTTGGCGTAGACCCGAAGGCCCGGCTTGGAGACCCGGCGGACACCGGCGATGGAGCGCTCACGGTTCGGGCCGTACTTGAGGTCGAGCTGGAGCGTCTTGCCCACCTCGGCATCAACAACCGTCCAGCTGGCGATGTAGCCCTCCTGCTGAAGGATCTCCGCGATGTGCGTCTTGATCTTCGACGACGGCATGATCACCTCGTCGTGGTACGCCGAGTTGGCGTTGCGCAGACGAGTGAGCATGTCTGCGATGGGGTCTGTCATGGTCATGATCGGCCTCGGGGCCTCTCTCGCCGGGGTTTCCGTCTCGCGGACCTACGGCGTAGCAATGGTTACCAGCTGCTCTTGGTGATGCCGGGGAGCTCGCCCGCGAGCGCCATCTCGCGGAAGCACACGCGGCACAGGCCGAACTTCCGGTAGACAGCGTGCGGACGCCCGCAGCGCTGGCAGCGGGTGTAGCCGCGCACCTTGAACTTCGGCGTGCGATTAGCCTTGTTGATCAGGGCGGTCTTCGCCACGGTCAGGCCTCCTTGAAGGGGAAACCGAGGCGACGAAGCAGCGCCCGGCCCTGGTCGTCGTTCACTGCGGTCGTCACGAGCGTGATGTCCATGCCTCGGACCCGGTCGATGCGGTCCTGGTCGATCTCGTGGAACATGCTCTGCTCGGTCAGGCCGAAGGTGTAGTTGCCCGTGCCGTCGAACTGCGCCGGCGAGAGCCCGCGGAAGTCACGGATGCGGGGCAGGGCGAGGGAGAGCAGCCGATCGAGGAACTCCCACATCCGGTCGCCGCGCAGCGTCACGTGGCAGCCGATGGGCATGCCCTCGCGGAGCTTGAACTGGGCGATGGACTTGCGGGCCTTGGTGACCGTGGGCTTCTGCCCGGTGATCGCCGTCAGGTCGCGCACGGCGCCGTCGATGAGCTTCGAGTCGCGAGCAGCCTCGCCAACGCCCATGTTGACGACGACCTTGACCAGGCCGGGGGTCTGCATGACGTTGGCGAGCCCGAACTCCTCGCGCAGAGCCGGGGAGATCTCAGAGCGGTAGCGCTCCTTGAGCCGCGGGATCGAGGTCTCGGTCGTGTCGGGGCTGATGGTCGTCATCAGATGTCCTTACCGGTCCGCCGGGAGATCCGGACGCTGCGGAGCTTCGTGCGCCCGTCCGGGCGCTCGACCTCCTCCTTGCGCACACCGATGCGGGTGCGCTTCTTCGTCTCGGGATCGACCAGCATGACGTTGCTGATGTGGATCGGGGCCTCCTGCGTGACGATGCCGCCGGTCTTCGCGCCACGGGTCGTCTGGCCGACCTTCGTGTGCTTCTTGATCCGGTTGACACCCTCGACGAGGACGCGCTCGGAGTCGCGGTAGACCGCGATCACCTTGCCCTGGGACTTCTTGTCCTTGCCGGTGATGACCTCGACGAGGTCACCCTTCTTGATACGCATCTTCGCCATGACTAGAGCACCTCCGGAGCGAGCGAGATGATCCGCATGAACTTCTTGTCGCGCAGCTCGCGGCCCACCGGGCCGAAGATGCGCGTGCCACGCGGGTCGCCACCGTCCTTGATGATTACGGCTGCGTTCTCGTCGAACCGGATGTAGGAGCCGTCAGGACGACGACGCTCCTTCACGGTCCGCACGACGACGGCCTTGACCACGTCACCCTTCTTCACGGTGCCACCGGGGATGGCGTCCTTGACGGCGCACACGATGACGTCGCCGATGCCGGCATAGCGCCGACCGGAACCGCCGAGCACCCGGATGCACAGGAGCTCCTTGGCACCGGTGTTGTCGGCGACGCGAAGTCGCGACTCTTGCTGGATCACGTCCTACTCCTGAATGTCACGTCGGTTCTCTCGCGAGCCTGACGGAACGGTTACTGCCGGATGGGTGCTGGTCGAGCCGCAGTGCTACTTGGCCTTCTCGAGGATGCTGACGACACGCCAGCGCTTCGTGGCCGAGAGGGGCCGGGTCTCCATGAGCAGGACCCGGTCGCCGATGCCGCACTCGTTGGCCTCGTCGTGCGCCTTGAGCTTGCTCGTCCGGCGGATGACCTTGCCGTACAGCGGTTGCTTGACGCGGTCCTCGACGGCGACGACGACGGTCTTGTCCATCTTGTCGCTGACGACCAGGCCCTCACGGGTCTTGCGGAAGCCACGCAGCTCGGTGTTCACGGCGCTGTCGGTGCTCACGGCGTTGTCGGTGCTCACGGCGTTGTCGGTGCTCACGGTGCTCACTGTGCTCAATTCCTCGCTCATGCCACGCCCTCCGTCTCCACCGTCGTGATCCCGAGCTCGCGCTCGCGCATGACGGTGTAGATGCGGGCGATCTCCTTGCGGACGGCGCGGAGCCGGCCGTGGTTCTCCAGCTGCCCCGTCGCCGACTGGAATCGGAGGTTGAACAGCTCTTCCTTGGAGCCGCGCAGCTTGGTGACGAGCTCGTCGTCATCCAGCCCGCGCAGATCGTTGACCTGCGTGCTGGCAGCCATCACGCCTCACCTGCCTCGCGCCGGACGAACCGGCACTTCATAGGGAGCTTGTGCATCGCACGCCGCAGCGCCTCACGGGCGATGGGCTCCGGGACCCCGGAGAGCTCGAACATGACCCGGCCCGGGTGGACGTCAGCGATCCACCACTCCGGGGAGCCCTTGCCGGAACCCATCCGCGTCTCGGCCGGCTTCTTGGTCAGCGGACGATCCGGGTAGATGTTGATCCAGACCTTGCCGCCACGCTTGATGTGGCGGGTCATCGCGATACGAGCCGCCTCGATCTGACGGTTGGTCACGTAGGCGGGCTCGAGAGCCTGGATGCCGAACTCACCGAACGTCACACGCGTGCCACCCTTGGCCGCACCGCTGCGGTTCGGGTGGTGCTGCTTGCGGTGCTTGACCCTGCGAGGGATCAGCATGATCAGGCCTCCGTTCCAGGCGTCAGCGCGGCAGCCACCGGCTCGCCCGGCGCCGTCGCCGGGGCGTCGTCGCGACCGGTGCCAGGACGGCGAGCACGCGTCGGACGCTGGCGCTGTGGGGCGCGTGCGGCAGCGGCCTCGCGCTCGCTGCGCGTACCGACGACGTCACCCTTGTAGATCCAGACCTTCACACCGATGCGGCCGAAAGTCGTGCGGGCCTCGTAGAAGCCGTAGTCGATGTCCGCGCGCAGCGTGTGCAGCGGGACGCGACCCTCGCGGTAGAACTCCGAGCGCGACATCTCGGCGCCACCGAGGCGGCCCGAGCACTGCACCCGGATGCCCTTGGCGCCGGCCTTCATCGTCGTCTGCATGCCCTTGCGCATGGCGCGGCGGAACGACACGCGGCTCGAGAGCTGCTCGGCGATGCCCTGCGCGACGAGCTGGGCGTCGACCTCGGGGTTCTTGACCTCGAGGATGGTCAGCTGCACCTGCTTGCCGGTGAGCTTCTCGAGGTCGCCGCGGATGCGGTCGGCCTCGGCGCCACGACGGCCGATGACGATGCCCGGGCGGGCGGTGTGGATGTCGACCCGGACCCGGTCACGGGTGCGCTCGATCTCCACCTTGGAGATGCCGGCGCGCTCCATGCCCTTGGACATCATCCGGCGGATGGCGACGTCTTCCTTGACGTAGTCCTTGTAGAGCTTGTCGGCATACCAGCGGCTCTTGAAGTCGGTGGTGATGCCGAGCCGGAACCCGTAGGGGTTGACCTTCTGGCCCACTAGCGGGTCCTTCCCTTCGAGGTGGTCGCGCTGCTGCGCGAGGCGCGGGCGACAGGAACGCGAGGCTCCACGACGACCGTGATGTGGCTGGTGCGCTTACGGATGCGCGCGGCGCGACCCTGGGCCCGCGGCCGGAAGCGCTTGAGCGTGGGGCCTTCGTCGACGAAGGCCTCGCTCACCCACAGCGTCCGCGGGTCGAGCTGGAGGTTGTGCTCGGCGTTGGCCATCGCGCTGGCGACGACCTTGTACACCGGCTCGCTCGCAGCCTGAGGCGCGAAACGCAGGACCGAGAGAGCCTCGTCGGCCTTCATGCCGCGCACGAGGTCGACGACCCGGCGGGCCTTCATCGGGGTGACGCGCAGGTAGCGCACCGAGGCCCGGGCCTGCGGGGTGACCAGTGCGGTCTCGGTGGACTCAGGCACGGCGGGACCTCCGATCGTCCTTGATGTGCCCGCGGAAGGTGCGGGTGGGAGCGAACTCGCCGAGCTTGTGGCCGACCATCGACTCGGTGACGAAGACCGGGACGTGCTTGCGGCCGTCGTGCACGGCGATGGTGTGACCCAGCATGGCCGGCACGATCATCGAGCGGCGGGACCAGGTCTTGATGACGTTCTTGGTGCCCTTGTCGTTCTGGACGTCCACCTTCTTGATGAGGTGGTCGTCGACGAAAGGCCCCTTCTTCAGACTGCGCGGCATCGACCCTGCTCCTAGCGCTTCTTGTTCGACTTGCGGCGACGGACGATGAGCTTGTCGCTGGCCTTGTTCGGCCGGCGGGTGCGCCCCTCGGGCTGGCCCCAGGGCGAGACCGGGTGACGACCACCGGAGGTCTTGCCCTCACCACCACCGTGCGGGTGGTCGATGGGGTTCATGGCGACACCACGGACGGTGGGGCGCTTGCCCTTCCAGCGCATGCGGCCGGCCTTGCCCCAGTTGATGTTCGACTGCTCGGCGTTGCCGACCTCGCCGACGGTGGCGCGGCAGCGCACGTCGACGTTGCGGATCTCACCGGAGGGCATGCGCAGCTGCGCGTA
>JBBQFP010000037.1:0-25995 GCA_038322045.1 Actinomycetes bacterium
CGTCAAGGATCGCCGCGAGGTCACCAGCCACCGCCGATGACCTCGGATCGAACGCCTGTTCGACTGACATGGCCAGACGCTACAACCGCCCACCGACAGAATCGGGCCGAGGTCAGCACCCTGTGGACGACCGCGCCACAAGGCCGTGACCTCGCCGCGCCGCGCCGCGCCGCTCGCCCTTGATCAGCTCATCGGGCTTCGTTGCGCGAGGCGGATGCTGTTGCCTGAGGGGTCGCGGAATCCGCAGTCGATGCCGTAGGGCTGGACGGTTGGCTTCTCGGTGAACTCGACACCGCGAGCCGACATCTCCTCGTAGGCCTTCATCGCGTCATCGGTCGTGAGGAAGAGCGTCGACGCGAAACCCTTCGCCGTGAGCTCGGCGACCTGAGCCCTCGTCTCGTCGTCCAGAACCGGGGGGCCGGGGATGGCCATGAGCACGACCGCGACCTGGTCCTGGTCGCGAGGTGCGACGGTGAGCCAGCGGAAGTTGCCCATCTCGGGAACGTTCACGTCCTCGCGCACCTCGAACCCGACCTTGTCGGTCCAGAATGCAAGTGCCTCGTCCTGGTCGTGCACCCAGAGCTGGGTGGTGCTGATGCGGATCACGATGACCTCCTGGGTATCTGTTGTTCAGTTGGAGCGAACATAGAGACCCCGCTCAGCCGCCGTCTTCTCCGATCGTGCGGTTCACCGGACGTCCGTACGCCTTCAGCACGCACAGCGGGATCACCGCCAAGCTCGCGGCGGACGGGAAGGAGGCGCGGTAGGAGGTAGGACTCATGCCGTAGGCCCGGGTGAAGCTCGACGTGAAGGACCCGACGCTGGTCAAGCCCACCTGCATGCAGATGTCGGCAACCGTGTAGTCGGTGCCGCGCAGCAGAGTGGCCGCGCGCTCGAGCCGTCGCGTCAGCAGGTAGGAGTACGGCGTCTCGCCGAACGCGCTGCGGAACTCACGGCTGAAGTGAGCACGCGACAAGCACGCGGCTGCGGCGAGGTCATCAACGGTGAGCGGCTCGGTGTAGTGGGAGTCAGCGAGGTCCTTGGCACGCACGAGGTGGCGCACGCGTGGCACCCGCGTCCGAATCGACATCTCGCCAGAGTAGATCGCGGTACCGACGTTCACGATCGTCGCTTGAAGACGACCAAGGGGGGCTTGCGGCCACCGATCGAAACCGATGTCATGTCTGCCTGCTCCATCACTCATGGCAAGGTCATGGGCTCTCAACTGGCCGACGGCTTCGTCCTACGTTCTGTGTCTCCTCTGCCCGGGCCGATGCTGCCCACCGTCCCATGGCCTCGTGGCGACCCAGCAGCCGCTCGCGCGTGACCGGCAAGACGTTGCCCCACCGGTAGGTCTTCCTACACCGCTGTTCGGATCACCAGGTGACGGAAGGCGAATTCGCGCAATGAACTCGTCCCGCGGAGCAGACCCCGTGCGTTGCACTCTGTACAGTTCGATGCTGGAGACGTACAGTTGCGACATGGCCACTGAGATGCCCGTCACCGAGGCGCGCGAGCGGTTCAGCGAGCTCGTGGAGACGTCTGCGCGCGAGCCCGTCTTCCTGACCAAGCGAGGACAGCGTCAGGCCGTCGTCATCAGCACGGCGGAGTACGAGCGGCTCATGGAGGCCGACGAGGACGCCGAGGATCTCGCGGCTGCCGACGCGGTGATGGCCGAGATCATGGCAGGCGCCCCGACGATCCCGTGGGCCAAGGTCAAGGCCGACCTCGGGCTGGCATGACCTACACGGTCGCGATCTCGACCTCGGCGGCGAAGTCGATCGCCAAGATCGAGAAGAAGACACGACTCCGCGTCATCGGCGCGATCGAGCTACTTGCCCTCGACCCCCGGCCGCCTGGCGTCAAGCTGCTTCGCGGCGGCGAACAGGGCCGCTGGCGAGCGCGCGTCGGCAACTACCGGATTGTCTACACGATCGAGGACGAGCGTCTGATCATCCTGGTACTCCGAGTCGCCCACCGCCGCGAGGTCTACGAACGCTGAACCACCGCGCGGGTCCAACAGATCCGCGTGTACCACCGATATCGAAAGCGGCTCGTACATCCGGGTCCTCGATCCGGAAGCCGCGAGACAGATCCATTGACGTCAAGAGCAGACCTGTCAGACGTTGAAGCGGAACTCGACGACGTCGCCGTCGGCCATGGCGTACTCCTTGCCCTCGATCCGGGCCTTGCCCTTCGCCCGCGCCTCGGGGATCGAGCCGCAGGCGACGAGGTCGTCGAAGGACACGACCTCGGCCTTGATGAAGCCCCGCTGGAAGTCGGTGTGGATGACACCCGCGGCCTGCGGCGCCGTCCAGCCCTTGCCGATCGTCCAGGCGCGCGTCTCCTTCGGCCCGGCAGTCAGGTACGTCTGCAGCCCGAGGGTCTCGAAGCCCACCCGCGCGAGCAGCTCGAGCCCCGGCTCGTCCTGACCCATCGACTGCAGCAGCTCGAGGGCGTCCTCGTCGGGCAGCTCGGCGAGCTCGGCCTCCACCTTGGCGTCGAGGAAGATCGCCTCGGCCGGCGCCACGAGGGCGCTCATCTCGTCCTTGAGAGCGGCGTTGCCGAGCTCCTCCTCATCGAGGTTGAACACGTAGAGGAACGGCTTGGCGGTGAGCAGGTGCAGCTCGCGCAGCATCCCCGTGTCGAGCCCCGCCGCGAACGCCGTCCGGCCCGAGTCGAGCACCTCCTTGGCCTCACGGACGGCGGCCAGCGTCGGCGCCTTGTCCTTGACGATGCGCGCCTCCTTCTCCAGCCGGGGCAGGGCCTTCTCGATCGTCTGGAGGTCGGCGAGGATGAGCTCGGTGTTGATCGTCTCGATGTCGTCGGCGGGGTCGATGCGCCCGTCGACGTGGACGACGTCGGGGTCGGTGAACACTCGGATCACCTGGCAGATCGCGTCGGCCTCACGGATGTTGGCGAGGAACTTGTTGCCGAGGCCCTGGCCCTCGGAGGCGCCCTTGACGATGCCCGCGATGTCGACGAACGAGACCGTCGCCGGGATGACCTTGGCCGAGCCGAAGATCCCGGCGAGGACAGCAAGTCTCGGGTCGGGGACCCCGACGACGCCGATGTTGGGCTCGATGGTCGCGAACGGGTAGTTCGCCGCGAGGACGTCGTTCTTGGTCAGGGCGTTGAACAGCGTGGACTTGCCGACGTTGGGCAGGCCGACGATGCCGATGGAGAGGCTCACGACGGGCCAGGGTATCCGCCACGACGACGGCGACCGCCCGCTGCGACGGCCTCCGGGACCTCGGTGGCCTAGCGTGGGACCCGATGACCGCCTACCAGCCATCGCCCCAGCCCACCGCGAGCGCCTACGTGCCGCCCCCCGCGGCAGCGACGCGGACGCCGTCCGGGCTGACCGTGCCCGGGGTCGTCGTCATCGTCGGCCTGCCCACGGTGCTGGCCGCGCTGGCGGAGACGGCATGGCACTCGCGGCTGAGCTGGGTGTTCGGCCTCGTCTTCGCGGCCTCGTCGCTGCTCGGCGCCCTGCAGGTCAGGCGCAGCACGATCGCGGCCGGCGCCGTCGTGCCGCCTCTGGTGTTCCTCGCTGCCCTGCTCGTAGCGCACCCGTTGCTCGACGGCGGCGAGAGCGGGGTCAAGGGGCTGCTCCTCGACACAGGGACGGCGCTGACGACAGGCGCGCCCTACCTCGTGCCGACGGCGATCGCGTGCGCCGTCGTCGTGCTCGTCCGCCGCCGCGGCTGAGGCGCGGTCCCGCGTGCGCCGCGGCGCCCGGCCCGGCCTGCGACCTCCCGCGTCAGGCCCGGCTGGCGAGCTTGAGGTCCCGGCGCAGCTCCGGCGGCAGCGCGAAGAGCAGGCTCTCCTGTACCGAGCTCACCTCCTCGACCTCGCTCCAGCCGTGCGCCGCGAGCAGCTCGAGGACCCCTCGCACGAGGATCTCCGGAACTGACGCCCCGCTGGTGACGCCGACCGTGCCGACGCCGTCGAGCCACGCAGGATCGACGTCCGCCGCGCTGTCGACGAGGTGGGACGCCCGCGCGCCGCACTCAAGGGCGACCTCGGCGAGTCGGACGGAGTTCGAGGAGTTCCGCGACCCGACGACGAGGACGAGGTCGGACCGCGCGGCGATGACCTTGACGGCCTGCTGGCGGTTCTGGGTGGCGTAGCAGATGTCGTCGCTCGGGGGGTCCTGGAGCAGCGGGAAGCGCTTGCGCAGCGCAGCGACCGTGGCGAGCGTCTCGTCGACCGACAGCGTCGTCTGTGAGAGCCAGGCCACCTTCGACTCGTCACGGACGACGACGGAGTCGACGTCGTGCTGGCCCTCGACGAGGTGCATGTGCTCGGGTGCCTGGCCCGTCGTGCCGATGACCTCCTCGTGGCCCTCGTGGCCGACGAGAAGGATGTCGACGTCGTCCGCGGCGAAGCGCCGGGCCTCGTGGTGGACCTTGGTGACGAGCGGACAGGTCGCGTCGATCGTGCGCAGGCTGCGGGCCGCGGCCTCCTCGTGGACGACGGGGGCCACGCCGTGCGCGGAGAACACGACCGTCGCACCCTCGGGGACCTCGTCGGTCTCGTCGACGAAGACCGCGCCGCGCGCCTCGAGGGTGGCGACGACGTGGGTGTTGTGGACGATCTGCTTGCGCACGTAGACCGGCGCGCCGTAGAGCTCGAGGGCCTTCTCGACCGTGATGACCGCGCGGTCGACACCGGCGCAGTAGCCGCGGGGGGCAGCGAGGAGGACTCGGCGGGCGGGCTGCGTCATGGGTCCATCGTAGGTTCCGGCGCCGACAGCAGCCCGCGGGCCGGCGCCGCCGTCGGTGCACCCGCCTAGGCTCTGCCACCGTGCCCCTCGAGACGTCGCTGGAGAAGCCAGCCCCCGTACGCGTCGTCTCCCAGCTGCTCAACACCTGGATCGCCCGGCTCGGCTCGGTGTGGGTGGAGGGCCAGGTCACCCAGCTGACCTTGCGGCCAGGCACCGCGACGGCGTTCCTCACCCTGCGCGACCCCTCGGTCGACATGTCGCTCACCGTCACCTGCCCGCGTCGGGTCCTCGAGGTGCTGACCCCGCCGCTCGCTGAGGGCGCGCGTGTCGTCGTCCACGGCAAGCCGATGTTCTACGCCACCCGCGGCACGCTGTCCCTCGTCGCCGACGACATCCGGCCGCTCGGCGTCGGCGAGCTGCTGGCCCGCCTCGAGCACCTCAAGCGGGTGCTGGCGGCCGAGGGGCTCTTCGCGGCCGACCGCAAGCGCCCGCTGCCGTTCCTGCCGCACGTCGTCGGTGTGGTGTGCGGGCGGGGTTCCGCGGCCGAGCACGACGTCCTCGAGAACGCTCGACGCCGGTGGCCCGCCGTCCGGTTCCGGGTGGAGGCGGTCGCCGTCCAGGGTCCGCGAGCGGCCAGCGAGGTCACCGAGGCGATCCGCCGGCTCGACGCCGACCCGGAGGTCGAGGTGCTCGTCGTCACCCGTGGAGGCGGCTCGGTCGAGGACCTCCTGCCCTTCTCCGACGAAGGCCTCGTCCGCGCCGCAGCCGCCTGCCGGACGCCGCTCGTCAGCGCCATCGGCCACGAGCAGGACTCCCCGCTGCTCGACCTCGTCGCCGACCTGCGCGCCTCGACCCCCACCGACGCGGCCAAGCGCATCGTGCCCGACGTCGGCGAGGAGCTCGCCCGCGTCCGCGAGCTGTGCGCCCGCGCCCGCCGGTGCGCCACCGCGCACGTCGACCGCGAGACGCGCACGGTCGCCGGCCTGCGCTCACGCCCCGTGCTGGCGGCGCCGCACACGATGATCGACCAGCGCTCCGCAACGGTCGCGGAGGCGCTCTCTCGCGCCCGGCGGTCCCTGGGCCACCGCCTCGACCGGGCCGCCGACGACCTGCGCCACACCAGCGCGAGGGTGACGGCTCTCTCCCCCGCCGCGACGCTCGAGCGGGGCTACGCGGTGGTCCAGCGCGCCGACGGCAGCCTCGTCACCGCGCCGGACGACGTCGTCAGCGGCGACCCGTTGAGCATCCGCGTCGCCACCGGTCGCATCGCTGCGCAGGTGTCCTGAGGCGGCTCGCGGTCAGGGGCCCGGCGCGGGGGCCGCACCGGCGACGGGCGCGAGGGCGGCAGCCGGCGCGGGGGCGGGCGCCGCAACCGGCACGGCGCCCGGCGCGGGTGCCGCCGCAGCCGGCGGCGGTCCCAGGGTCACCGTGACGGCGCTCCCCTTGCGAACGCTGGTGTCCTTGGTCGGCGCCTGCGACACCACGGCGGTGCCGTCTGCCGGGCTCTTGGCGTCCACCTTGAGTGAGAACCCGGTGGTGCCCAGGGCGCTGGTCGCCGCGTCCACGCTGAGCCCGGCGAGGTCAGGAACCTCCTCGAGGCCGAAGGCGGCGTCAAGGATGTCCTGACGCGTGCTGTCCGAGGCCTTCGACGAGAAGTAGTAGGCGACGGCGGCTCCAGCGCTCGCGGCCACCGCACCGATCAGGGTGCTGCGGACCGACGTGTCGGCGACGGTGAACGACACCGCACAGAACACGAGCAGCCCGATGACGAGCGTCACAGCCAACCAGCTGCGGACGAGGCTGCCCTCCGAGTCCTTCTGATTCAGCAGCTTGCGTCCGCCCATGACCACCAGACCGGCCAGCAGCACCGCAGCGCAGAGGATGACGACGAGCATGAGGCCCTGGTTCCACGTCACCGTCGCCGCGGCACCGCCGGTCCCGACGGGGGTAGGGCTGGGCGAGACGTCGGCGCTGGGCATGAGCTCGCCTTCTTCCTGCCGTGCCTCTCGGGGACTCCCGGCACGGCCGATCATGCTCCCCCGCAGGCCGTCGCACCAGGGATCGCCGGCAGGACTTTCGGCCCTGTGATGGCAAACCGGACCGCAGGAGACTGCACCACATGCAGAGCGTGCAGGCCGAGCAGCCACAGCAGGCAGGGGAAGCACCGCGCTCGCTGCTGACTGCGCATGAGGTGCAGGGCATGCTCGGCATCGACCGGTCGACGGTGTACCGGATGGCCGAGGACGGGCGGCTGCCCGCCATCAAGGTGGGGCGGCAGTGGCGGTTCCCTGCCGACCGGCTGCAGCAGGCGCTCACCGGAGAGCCCGCGGGGCGCGCCTTCGCACCGGCCGTGCTCCCGGAGCCTGGCCCCGACCACGAGACCGCCGACGTCGTGACGAGCGTGGCCGCCGACCTGCTCGGCGTCATGATGGTGGTCACCGACATGCACGGGCAGCCCGTCAGCGCGGTCGCGAACCCGTGCCCGTGGTTCGCCGAACGGGCCGACGACGCCGACATCCTCGCGGCCTGCACCGAGGAGTGGCAGGCGCTGGCCGACGACGTCGACCTGCAGCCGCGGTTCCGCGAGGGCGCACTCGGCTTCGAGTGCGCACGGGCGTTCATCAGGTCGGGGACGTCCCTCGTCGGCATGGTCCTCGCGGGTGGCGTCGCGCCTATCGGCAAGCGTCCGCTCGGGCTCTACGCCCTCGACGACGACCAGCGCCGGCACGTCATCGCCAAGCTGCCGACCGTCGCCGCAGCACTCTCTCGCTCGGTGCCCCGGGCGCGCCCGCCTCTCTGACTGGAGAACTGATGAAGCGTCTTGTAGTGCTCGGCGCCGGAACCGCCGGGACGATGGCCGTCAACAAGCTGCGCCCGCGCCTGCCGCGCGACGAGTGGTCAGTCACCGTCGTCGATCATAGCGAGACGCACTACTACCAGCCGGGCTACCTGTTCATCCCGTTCGGGATCTACCGCCCTGACGAGGTGCGCAAGCCCACCCGGCGGTTCCTGACATCAGGTGTCGACCTCGTCGTCGGCGAGATCGACGTCGTCGACCCGGACCGCCAGCAGGTGCTGCTCACCGACGGCACTGAGCTGCCCTATGACTTCCTCGTCATCGCCACGGGCACCTCGCCCAGGCCCGACCAGACGCCCGGCATGGCAGAGGCTCTGGCGGAGGGCGCCGAGGGATGCGTCCACGAGTTCTACACGTACCAGGGCGCGACCGCTCTTGCCGAGAAGCTCCGGGGCTGGGACGGCGGCCACCTCGTCGTCCACATCACGGAGATGCCGATCAAGTGCCCGGTCGCCCCGTTGGAGTTCACGTTCCTCGCCGAGGCGTTCTTCACCGAGCAGAGCATGCGCGACCGGGTGAGCATCTCGTACGTCACACCGCTCGAGGGCGCGTTCACCAAGCCGGTGGCCTCGAAGTACCTCGGCAGCATGCTCGAGGAGCGCAAGATCGCCCTCGAGCCCGACTTCATGGTCGAGTCCGTCGACGCCGACCGGCGAGTGCTGACGTCCTACGACGAACGCGAGATCGCCTTCGACCTGCTCGTCACCATCCCGGTCAACATGGGCGCCGACTACGTGGCGCGGTCAGGGCTCGGCGACGACCTCAACTACGTGCCTGTCGACAAGGAGACGCTCCTGTCCACGGCGCACGACACCATCTTCGCCATCGGCGACGCGTCGAACATCCCCGCGTCGAAGGCGGGATCGGTGGCGCACTTCTCCATGGACCTCTTCCCGGAGAACTTCCTCCGGCACGTCGATGGCAGGCACATGACCGAGAAGTTCGACGGGCACGCCAACTGCTTCATCGAGACAGGGCACGGCAAGGGCCTGCTCATCGACTTCAACTACGAGACCGAGCCGCTGCCCGGCCGCTACCCGCTCCCCGGCGTCGGACCGTTCAGCTTGTTGCGCGAGACGGAGATGAACCACTGGGGCAAGGTGCTGTTCCGGTGGATGTACTGGAACGTCCTGCTCCCCGGCAAGGAGCTCCCCCTGCCGGCTCTCATGTCCATGGCAGGCAAGCAGGCCGAGGACCTCCGATGACCGACGTCATCAGCCCTACCACTGTCGAGGATCGGCTGGACCTGTTGAGCCGTCAGGTTGCCGCCGTCGCCGAGGACCTCCGCAAGCAGCGGGAGTCGCGCGAGCAGTGGCAGGAGCTGGCCCAGACGCTCGTTCCTGTCAGTCAGGACGCCTTCGAGCTGGCCAGCCGCGAGCTCGACGACCTCAGCCGCGACGTCACCGTCGATGACGCCGTCAGGTTCTCTAGGACCATGGCGCGCTCGCTGCCCAGGCTGGAGACGATGCTCCGTCAGCTCGACAGCCTTGCCGAGCTCGGCGCCGAGCTGACGTCGCTCAGCGGGGCCGGCGTGGGCCGCCTGTCAGAGCTGCTCGCCGGTGCCGAGCGCGATGGCTGGTTCGACCTCGTCCCTGTGCTGGCCGATGCCGCGGGTGCCCTGCGGCAGCCGCCCGCCGATCCGCCGTCGGCCCTCGCGCTCGTCAAATCGCTCCGCGACCCGCGGACCCGTCGAGGGCTGGCGACCCTCCTGCTCGTCCTCCAGGCGCTGGGCCAGGAGAGACCGTCGCGCTCCAGCAGCGCACCATTGCACGAGAGAGGTTGACGTAGGCCATGCCAGTCACGACGATCAACGGACGCGAGATCCACGTCAACGACGAAGGATTTCTGACGGAGTACGGCGAGTGGGACGACGACCTCGCGAAGGTGCTCGCCACGAACATCGGCGTCGACCTGACGGAAGCGCACTGGAAGGCCATCAGATTCCTGCGCGAAGACTTCACAGCCCAGGGAGAGACGGCCACGACTCGCAGGGTGCAGACCGCCGGCGGGATCCCCGTCAAGGAGCAGTTCGTGCTGTTCCCGAAGAAGCCCGCCAAGAAGATGGCCTACATCGCCGGGCTGCCGAAGCCGCACGGCTGTGTCTGACGGCGGCGCTGACCTGTCCGCCCCGGTACCGCAGCGAGAAGTCAGGAGCACAGCATGACCATCACCGACGGCATCGCCCCGCAGCCGAGCCTCGTCCCGAGCTTCGACGACGACGACGCCAGCGACCGCAAGCTCGCCATCATCTGTTCCAAGGGCAACCTCGACATGGCCTACCCCGGCCTCATCCTCGCCAACGCCGCGCTCGGCGAGGGAGTGGAGACCCACCTGTTCTTCACCTTCTGGGGCTTCGACATGATCACGGTGTCGCGGATGAGCGACCTCAAGTTCACCCCGGTCGGCAACACCGCGACCCACATGCCCATGGGCATCACGCCCTTCCCTGGCGTCACCGGCATGGCGACGAAGCAGCTGAAGAAGACCATCGCCGACCTCGGCGTGCCTGACGTCCCCGACTTCCTCGAGCAGATCGTGGCCTCCGGCGGTCACCTGTGGGCCTGCCGCCTCAGCGCGGACATGAACAAGCTCACCGACGCCGACCTCTACGAGGGTGTCGAGGGCATCATCAGCGCGAGCGACTTCATCGAGAAGACGGCTGGGGCGCAGATGCTGTTCATCTAAAGGACGCCGGACAGGGTCAGCCCACCGGGCGGTACCTCGTCAACGGCAGGTGCGTCGGCGCTCCGGACCCGAGGACGCGGCACAGGGGCTCGCCGTCCGCCGTGGCGTCGAGGTCTGCGCGGCAGACGCCGAGGGCGTCGAGCCGCCTGGCCAGCTCGGCGCGCGCATCGAGGCGCCACTACTCCTGCTCGAGCCCCGGCGTCCCCAGCGCCTCCTGCATGACGGCGCGCAGGCGCACGAGCCCGTCGACGTCGTCGAGGCGGGCCTCACGGGCGGTCCAGGTCGGCACGGCCGGCAGGGTAGCGACGCGCCCCTACCCTGGGGCGATGACCGCCGACGACACCGCTCCGACCACCGCCGACCCGCTGGACTCCATGGGCTACGAGCAGGCGCGCGACGAGCTCGCCGACGTCGTCCGGAGGCTCGAGGCCGGCGGCACCAGCCTTGAGGAGTCGCTGTCGCTGTGGGAGCGGGGCGAGGCGCTGGCCGCCGTCTGCCAGCGCTGGCTCGACGGCGCCCGGGCACGGCTCGACGCGGCGGTGCAGGCGAGCAAGGCGGACTAGCGACGCCGATCCGACGGGTGCGCCGGGACGGGGTACGGCCTCTCACCCGGCGATCTACGTCTGCCCGTTGCTCGAACGGCCCGTGGATCAACATCTGGACGTAGATCGGCGCGCAGGCAGCCGGGGGCGCGCAGGCGGCCGGGGGGGCGCAGGCGGCCGGAGGCGCGCAGGCGGCCGGGGCGCGCAGCAGGGGTCACCCGCCGCGGAGGGTCTCCGCGAACCGTTGGAGCTCCGCGAGCGGCAGCGTCCCCGTGACGACGCTGACGACGCCGCCGGAGGTGTCCACGAGCGAGACCTGGTCCTTCGCGTCGCTGCGCAGCACCGTCCACGACCGACCGGCCACCTGCGCGGTGCCCTGCTCGACCCCGGCCGCCGTCTGCTCGCGCACAAAGCGTGGGTCACCACCGTCGCTCTGCTCGATGCCCACGTAGTGCTCCTTGCCCGACGTGAGTAGCCCGAGGTGCCAGTGCACCCCCTGCCCGTCGGGGCTCGTGCGTGCCGACGTCGCCCGCCACCCCGTGGGCAACGCCGCGGGCACCAGCACCGGGTACGAGGCGGCCGAGCGGGCGGCCTGGAGCGAGTCGCCGTAGTCGATGGCCTTGACCGGGTCGTCGTTCTGGCGGAGCGTCAAGAAGATCATCAGGGCGACGACGGCGCCGACGAGCGCCAGCGAGCGGATCATGTCGCCCGCGGTCTCGAAGCCTCGCTTACGGTCCGTCGCCACGAGGGCATCGTCCCCGACCCGCGCGGCCACCGCGAACCGGGCCGGCCCGACTGGTCAGCGGCGCGGCTTCCTCCGCCGCAGCGACACCCCGCCGAACACGGCGTAGACCCGCACGCGGAGCACCGGGGCGCCGTGCGGCGGAGGGGTGCGGTCCTTCGGTCCGTCGGTGCCGCCGAAGAGGCTGAACCCGCTCGTCCGCACCTCGACGCCGTCAGGGAGCGTGATGTCGACGCCACCGAACACCGCCACCACGGTCATCGTCGTCGTCGGGGACTCGAGTGCGGCCTCGCGCATGTCGAGGTCGACGCCACCGAACACCGCCACGGTGCTCATGCCGTCGTCGACGACCCAGTGGCCGCTGCGCTCCGCCGCGCCGAAGACGGCGACGACGCTGCGACCCTCCCCACCGCGGTGCCCGAGGACCGGCATGAGCCCCGATCCGGTCTGCGGGACGACGACGCCGCCAGGGCTCGACGCCGCGGGCAGGTCTGCCACGAGGGGCGCGAGGTCGCCGAGCGTGCGGGCGCGGTAGACCAGCTCGACCCGCTCGTGGTGCTCCTCGGGGTCCAGCCTGCCCTCGGCGAAGGCCTCGCGGATCCGCTCGGCAACCCGGTCGCGGTCGGCGTCGGACGCGCGCAGCGCGAGGTCCTGCCCGGGAAAGGGTTCCACGGCAGCGCAATCTACCGCCGCCCTCTCGGGTACCAGGCGCGCCGCAGCCGTGCCGCCGCCCTCGCGGGCACCCATGCGCGCCGCAGCCGTGCCGCCGGCGTCAGCCCAGCGCCCGCCGGCCCGCGCCGCCCAACACCCCCCGCTGCCGAAGGGGCCGACGTCGGGGGGAGCGGCGGATCTCCAGCCGCCCCAGGGTGATGGTCCCCTCGAACCGCAGCACGGGCGCACCAGGACCGCACGGCGGGCGCCTGCTCACCGAGTGCCGGCCCGCCTGGATCGACGGCGCCAGCACGACCTCCACGCCGTCCGGGACGACGACCCGCAGCGTTCCGCCGAGCACCTTGGCGTCGATGACGAGCTCGCGGTGCTGCACGAGGGCGTCACTGAGGTCGAGGACGACCTGCCCGCCAGCAACGGTCACCTGGGTGCGCGCCGCAACGACGAAGGCGCCCCGGCGCTCCACGCGCCCGAGGACGGCGGCGACGGGCCGCGCGGTGTCGGCGGCGGGCGGCGGCATCCCGCGGTCAGGCAGATCGGCAGTGACCTCGGCGAGGTCGGCGAGGGTGCGAGCCGCCAGGACCCGGTCGAGCCGGGCGTCGCACTCGGCGAGGTCGAGACGGCCCTCCGCGAACGCCGTCCGGACCGCCTCGGCGACGACGTCACGCTCCGCGTCGCCGATGCGCAGGGCCGACGCGCTCGTGCTGCCCGCACCCGCCGATCCACCCGCGTGGGCTCGCGCGACGACGAGCTCGGTGAGCCGGTCTGCCCACGCCGAGACACCTGTGGGGCCGCTGAAGGGTCCCCGCCTGCTCGCCATGCCCTGACGATAGGACCGCTCGGCCTTGCCTGCTGCGGCCCTCCGGCCCGATCCGTCGTCCGGCCCGCTCATTACGCTGGGGAAGCGCCCACCCGAGCGGGTGCCCCCGACGACAAGGACGCCGCGATGCCCGAGTTCGCCTACACCGACCTGCTCCCGATGGGCAAGGACGAGACGACGTACCGCTTGCTGAGCACCGACGGCGTCTCCACCGTCGAGGCCGCCGGACGCCGGTTCCTCCAGGTCGAGCCCGAGGCGCTGCGGCTCATCACCTCGACGGCGATGCACGACATCGCCCACCTCCTGCGCCCCGCGCACCTCGCCCAGCTGCGCCGGATCATCGACGACCCCGAAGCGTCGCCCAACGACAGGTTCGTCGCCCTCGACCTGCTCAAGAACGCCACCATCGCCGCCGGCGGGATCCTGCCGATGTGCCAGGACACCGGCACCGCGATCGTCATGGGCAAGCGCGGCCAGCAGGTGCTCACCCAGGGCCAGGACGAGGTCGCGATCTCGCAAGGGATCTACGACGCCTACACCACCCTCAACCTGCGGTACTCCCAGATGGCGCCGCTGACGATGTGGGAGGAGAAGAACACCGGCAGCAACCTCCCGGCGCAGATCGAGCTCTACGCGACCGACGGCGACGCCTACAAGTTCCTCTTCATGGCCAAGGGCGGTGGCAGCGCGAACAAGAGCTACCTGTTCCAGGAGACCAAGGCCGTGCTCAACCCGGCCTCGATGATGCGCTTCCTCGAGGAGAAGATCAGGGGCCTGGGCACGGCTGCCTGCCCTCCCTACCACCTGGCGATCGTCGTCGGCGGCACCTCGGCGGAGATCGCCCTGAAGACCGCGAAGTACGCCTCGGCGCACTACCTCGACACGCTGCCGACCTCGGGCTCGGCCCTGGGCAACGGGTTCCGCGACCTCGACCTCGAGCTCGAGGTGCTCGAGCTGACCCGACGGCTCGGGATCGGCGCGCAGTTCGGCGGCAAGTACTTCTGCCACGACGTCCGCGTCGTCCGGCTCCCGCGGCACGGCGCCTCGTGCCCGGTCGCGATCGCCGTCTCGTGCTCGGCCGACCGGCAGATGCTCGGCAAGATCACGGCCGAGGGTGTGTTCCTCGAGCAGCTCGAGACCGACCCCGCGCACTACCTGCCCGACACCACCCACGACGAGCTCGACACCGACGTCGTCCACGTCGACCTGACCCGGCCGATGGCCGAGATCCGGGCCGAGCTGTCCAAGCACCCGGTCAAGACCCGGCTCTCGCTCACCGGGCCGCTCGTCGTCGCCCGCGACATCGCCCACGCGAAGATCAAGGAGCGGCTCGACGCCGGCGAGGAGATGCCCTCGTACCTGCGCGACCACGCCGTCTACTACGCCGGTCCGGCCAAGACGCCCGAGGGCTACGCCTCCGGCTCGTTCGGCCCGACGACGGCCGGCCGGATGGACTCCTACGTCGACCAGTTCCAGGCCGCCGGCGGCTCGCTCGTCATGCTCGCCAAGGGCAACCGGTCCACGGCCGTCACCGACGCCTGCGCGAAGCACGGCGGCTTCTACCTCGGCTCGATCGGCGGCCCGGCGGCGCGCCTCGCGCAGGACTGCATCACCAAGGTCGAGGTGCTCGAGTACGCCGACCTCGGCATGGAGGCGGTCTGGAAGATCGAGGTGCACGACTTCCCGGCGTTCGTCGTCGTCGACGACAAGGGCAACGACTTCTTCGCCGAGATGTCCACGCCGCTGCTCGCGATCCCGACGGCGCGCCCGGCTGGCTGAGGGGTCCGCCCCGCGTCGCCGGGCGGGTTCGGGGTAAGGGCCGGGCATGACCGAGAACCCCACGCCGGACGGCGGCTTCCGCACCGAGCACGACTCCATGGGCGACGTCCTCGTGCCCGCGAGCGCGCTCTACCGGGCGCAGACCCAGCGCGCCGTCGAGAACTTCCCCATCAGCGGCCTGCGCCTCGAGCGCGCCCACATCGCCGCCCTCGGCCGGATCAAGAAGGCCGCCGCGCAGGTCAACGCCGCGCTCGGGGTCGTCGACGCCGACGTCGCCGCGGCCATCGTCGCTGCGGCCGAGGAGGTCGTCGCGGGTGAGCACGACGCCCACTTCCCCGTCGACGTCTTCCAGACCGGCAGCGGCACGTCGTCGAACATGAACACCAACGAGGTCATCGCCACCCTCGCGACGGCGCGCCTGGGGCGTCCGGTCCACCCCAACGACCACGTCAACGCCTCGCAGAGCTCCAACGACGTCTTCCCGTCCTCGGTCCACGTCGCCGCGGCGACGGCGATCACCCGCGACCTCGTTCCCGCGCTGGCGCACCTCGAGGCGGCGCTGCGCCGCAAGGCTGAGGAGCTCGCCGACGTCGTCACCGCGGGCCGCACCCACCTCATGGACGCGACGCCGGTGACCCTCGGCCAGGAGTTCGGCGGCTGGGCGCAGCAGGTGGGGCTCGGCATCGAGCGGCTGCACTCGGTGCTCCCGCGCCTGGCCGAGCTGCCTCTGGGCGGGACCGCCGTCGGCACCGGGATCAACACCCCGCCGGGGTTCTCCGCCGCCGTCATCACGCGCGTGGCCGAGGACACCGGCCTGCCGTTCACCGAGGCCCGCGACCACTTCGAGGCGCAGGGCGCACGCGACGCGCTCGTCGAGACGAGCGGGGCGCTCCGCACGATCGCCGTCAGCCTGACGAAGGTCGCCAACGACCTGCGCTGGAAGTCCTCGGGGCCGCGCACCGGGCTCGCCGAGATCCACCTGCCCGACCTCCAGCCCGGCTCGTCGATCATGCCGGGGAAGGTCAACCCCGTGCTGCCCGAGGCGCTCGCCATGGTGTGCGCCCAGGTCATCGGCAACGACGCAACGGTGGCCTTCGCCGGAGCCTCCGGCACGTTCGAGCTCAACGTCGCGGTGCCGGTGATGGCGCGCAACCTGCTGGAGTCGGTCCGCCTGCTCTCGACGTCGACCAGGCTGCTTGCCGACCGCTGCATCGACGGCATCACCGCCGACGTCGACCGCTGCCGCGAGTACGCCGAGAGCTCCCCGAGCGTCGTCACCCCGCTCAACCGCTACATCGGGTACGAGGAGGCCGCGAAGGTGGCCAAGCAGTCCCTCGCGGAGCGGCGGACGATCCGCGAAACGGTCCTGGCGCGCGGCTACGTCGACCGGGGGGAGCTCACCCTCGAGCAGCTCGACGCCGCGCTCGACGTCCTGTCGATGACGCGCCCCTGAGGGCGCCTGTCGGGCCGTCGCAGCGGCTGCCCGCTACGGCTCGAGGCCCTCGAGCATGTCGGTGACGAGGGCGGCCACGGCGGAGCGCTCGGAGCGGGTGAGCGTCACGTGGGCGAACAGCGGGTGCCCCTTGAGCTTCTCGATGACCGAGGCGACGCCGTCGTGCCTACCCACCCGCAGGTTGTCCCGCTGCGCGACGTCGTGGGTGAGCACGACCCGGGAGTTGCTGCCGATCCGTGACAGGACGGTGAGCAGGACCCCGCGCTCGAGGGACTGCGCCTCGTCGACGATGACGAAGCTGTCGTGCAGCGACCGGCCACGGATGTGGGTCAGCGGCAGGACCTCGAGCATCCCCCGGTCGAGGACCTCCTCGATGACGGCCGGCGAGACGAGCGCACCGAGGGTGTCGAAGACCGCCTGGCCCCAGGGCGACATCTTCTCGCTCTCGCTGCCCGGCAGGTACCCGAGGTCCTGGCCGCCGACGGCGTAGAGGGGGCGGAAGACGACGACCTTGCGGTGCTGACGGCGCTCCATGACGGCCTCGAGGCCCGCGCACAGGGCCAGCGCGCTCTTGCCGGTCCCGGCCCGGCCCCCGAGGGAGACGATGCCGACGTCGGGGTCGAGCAGGAGGTCGAGGGCCACCCGCTGCTCCGCGCTGCGCCCGTGCAGGCCGAACGCCTCGCGGTCCCCTCGCACGAGCCGCACGGACTTGTCCGGCGCCACCCGTCCGAGGGCGCTCCCCCGCGGTGAGAGCAGGACGAGCCCCGTGTGCGTCGGCAGCTCCCGAGCCTGCTCGAGCTCGAGGCGTTCGTCGTCGTAGAGCACGTCGAGGTCCTCGGCGTCGACGAGGAGCTCGGCCATGCCCGTCCACCCGGTGTCGACGGCAAGCTCGGCGCGGTACTCGTCGGCCGCGAGCCCGATCGACGCCGCCTTGACCCGCAGCGGCAGGTCCTTGGAGACGAGGACGACGTCGGCGCCCTCGGCGCCGAGGTTGCGGGCGACGCAGAGGATGCGGGTGTCGTTGTCGAGACCGCCGGCGCGCAGCCCCGAGGGCAGCCCTGAGGGGTCCCCGTGGTTGAGCTCGACCCGCACGGTCCCGCCGGAGTGCCCCACCGGCATCGGTCGGTCGAGCCGGCCATGCTCGATGCGCAGGTCGTCGAGCAGCCGCAGGGCCTGCCTGGCGAACCAGCCGAGCTCGGGGTGCTCCCGCTTGGCCTCGAGCTCGCTGACAACGACCAATGGCAGGACGACGTCGTGCTCGTGGAAGCGCAGGAGCGCGCGAGGGTCGGCGAGCAGGACCGAGGTGTCGAGGACGTACGTGCGAGGCATGGGGCCCTCTCCGCGGGGGCCGCCGCCTGCCTCGTCGTGGCGCTCGGTGGCGATGCCGGGCCGCTGCTGGTCGGGGCCGGCGCCGTACCGGCCCGATGCGCGCACGCTACGGAGTGCCAGGGGACGGCGCCCGGCTGCCACGCCGTCCGGCAGATGACGGGGAGGTGAACTCGGCTAGCCGCCGCTCCGTCACGACGGCGGCTCAGCCGCCGTGGCGGCGCTGGCGAGCGGCGTAGGCGCGCAGGGCGCGGAGGAAGTCGACCTTGCGGAAGTCCGGCCAGAACGCCTCGCAGAAGTAGAACTCCGAGTGCGCGCTCTGCCAGAGGAGGAACCCGGAGAGCCGCTGCTCGCCCGAGGTCCGGATGACGAGTTCGGGGTCGGGCTGGCCGCGGGTGTAGAGGTGCGCGGTGATGTGGTCGACGTCGAGCGCGGCCGCGACCTCGTCGATGGACTCCCCCGCCGCCGCCCGCTCGAGGAGCAATGACCGGACGGCGTCGGCGATCTCGCGGCGTCCGCCGTAACCGACGGCGACGTTGACGTGCAGCCCCGCGACATCGGCGGTGCGTGCCTGGCAGGCCTTGAGGGTCTCGCCCGTCTCGCCGGGCAGGAGGTCGAGGGCCCCGACGGGGTGGATGCGCCAGCGGCCGGTGGCGGCGAGCTCGCGGACGGTATCCTCGATGATCGCCAGCAGCGGGGCGAGCTCCTCCTGCGGGCGGGAAAGGTTGTCCGTCGAGAGCAGCCAGAGCGTGACGACCTCGACGCCGGTCTCCTCGCACCAGTCGAGGAGGTCCTGGATGCGCTGGGCGCCGCGGCGATGCCCGAAGGACGGCTTCTCACCGGTGGCGCGGGCCCACCGCCGGTTGCCGTCGACGATGACCCCGACGTGGCGGGGAACCCGGGTGCGGTCCAGCGAGGCGAGCAGCCGACGTTCGTACAGGTCGTACACGACGTCCTGCGGCCACACGCGGCGGACCTCCTCCGGCTCGGACCCCCGGCGAGCAGGCTATCCCGGCACGCGTCGTACCGGTGGGTAACCTACGGTTCCGTAGGTTAGAGTGCCCGGGTGACGACGACGCCACCCGCACGTCCCCATCCGACGCCGACTGAGGACACCGCGGAGCCCAGTCCGGCGACCGCTCTCGCCGCAGCCATCAAGCCCCGCCTGCGCGGATGGCTGCACCTGGGCACCTTCCCCGCAGCCCTCGTCGGCGGCCTGTTCCTCGTCGCCTTCGGCGAGAGCCTGCGCGGCCGGGTCGCGGCCGCGGTGTACGTGCTGACGGCAGGCATGCTCTTCGGCATCTCCGCCACCTACCACCGGGGCTCGTGGGGACCCCGCTGGTACTCGGCGCTCAAGCGCCTCGACCACGCGAACATCTTTCTCATCATCGCGGGCACGTACACGCCCTTCGCGGTCCTGCTGCTCGAAGGACGGGCGCAGATGACGCTGCTCGTCATCGTCTGGACCGGTGCCACGGCGGGGGTGGTGTTCCAGACGGTCTGGCCCTACGCGCCGCGCTGGCTCACCGTGCCCATCTACATCGCCCTCGGCTGGGTGGCCGTCTTCTACGTGCCGGCGTTCTACCGGGCTGCCGGCGCCGACGTCGTCACCCTGCTCGCCCTCGGCGGGCTCTGCTACAGCATCGGCGCGCTGGTCTACGGCGTGAAGCGGCCGAACCCCTCACCGCGGTGGTTCGGCTTCCACGAGGTCTTCCACGCGTTCACGCTGGCAGCCTTCCTGCTGCACTACGCCGCAGTGGCCATCGCGGTGGTCAACTACTCCTGACCTCGACAGGCAGGGCCAGCCGGCGGGGGACGAGGTCAGTCCGGCGCGCCCGGCCCCTCGTGCGCCGCGTCTGAGCGGGGTCCCGACGAGCGCACCTGCCCGACGTGCTCCATCGCCGCACGCAGCTCGTCGAGCCACTCGCTCTCGTGGCGCCCGACGAGGGCAACGCACCAGGCCAGCGCCTCGCTGCGGCTGCGGGCGACGCCAGCGGCCACGAGCGTGTCGAGCGCGATCCGCTCGGCCTGGCGCAGCCGGGTCATCACGGGGACGCCGAGCGTGGTGAACAGCTCCCGGTGCTCGCCACAGCGAGCGCCCCAGGACACGGCGCGGCCGTACCGGTGCTGAGCCTCGGATGCCGCGGCCATCCGCTCGGCACGGGTCTGCTCGCGCCAGGCGCGCACCCGTCCGCCCAAGGCGGCTGCCCGCTCGGCCTCGGAGGCGTCGGTGGCGAGGGTCGGCTCGGGGATGCGCCCAACGAGGGTGATCTCCTCGCGGTCGAGCACGACCTCGACCGGCTCGAGGAACCAGTCGTCGGGCAGGCGGCCAGTGAACCAGCCTCGGACGGTGTCGACGTCGATGTCAGGGGGGGCGGCGCTCGGGGCGCGTGGTGGTGTCATGCAGCACAGCATTACACGGTTACAGCATTACGCAAGGCCTGCGTCCGACCGGTCTGCGGGCGTGCGCTCGCGCTTGTCCCAGCTCCCACGCCGGGGGCCGCTCACGACCGCAGCTGCTCCTCGAGGGCCGTCACCGACGTCGTGGGCAGCGAGCAGGTGAAGGAGCGGCACACGTAGGCGGCCGGTGCGCCGTCGAGCAGCCGTCGTCCGTCGAGCAGAGGCACCGCCGGCTCCGCACCCGGCGCCCCCATAGCCACGACGCAGCCGGGCGCAGCAGAGGCCAACGCCGCCCGGTGCAGCAGCGCCGTGCGATCGTCGTCCGGCACGCCGACGACGGCGACCTCGCGGGGTCCGTCGAGCACGGCCTCGGCGACGGCGAGCGCCCAGCCGACGGCGCTGGGGTGCGTGCCGGCGAGACCGAGGGGGACGCCGAGCGCAGCCTCCGCGGCCTGGCGGTGGCGCGCGGACCCGGTGAGGGCCGCGTAGGTGAGCAGGGCGTCCGCGGCGGAGGCCCAGCCCGAGGGGGCAGGGGTGTCGGTCGGGTCCTGGGGTCGGTGCATGAGCACCTCGGCGTCGTCGGCGGTGTCGAAGAAGCCGCCGTCGCCGTCGTCGAAGTGGTCGAGGACGACGTCGAGCAGACGCTCCGCCGGCGCCAGCCACCGGGCCGAGCCGGTCACCTGGTACAGCGTGAGCAGGGCCGCCCCGACGTCGGCGTGGTCGGCGAGCACCCCGGCGGGTGCACCGCCCACCCCGTCGCGGGAGGCCCGGCGCAGGCGGCCGCCGTCGAGGTGCAGCCGCAGCAGCAGCGTCGCAGCGTCCTCGGCAGCGGCGAGGTAGCGGGGCTCGGCGAGAAGCACCCCAGCCTCGGCCAGCGCCCGGATCGCCAGTCCGTTCCACGACGACACGACCTTGTCGTCGCGCCCCGGCTGGGGGCGGGTGAGCCGGTGCGCGAGGAGACCGGCTCGCACACGCTGCCACCGCGGCTCTTCGTCGGGTTCGGCGTGGCGCTGGAGCACCGAGGCACCGTGCTCGAAGGTCCCCTCGGGGGTGACGCCGAGGAGCCGCGCGGCCCAGCGGCCGTCGTCCGGGCCGAGGACCTCGTCGAGCTGCGCTGGGGTCCAGACGGCGAAGGCGCCCTCGCCCTCGACGCTGTCAGCGTCGAGGCTCGCCGCGAAACCGCCCTCGGGCGTGCGCAGCTCGCGGAGGAGGAAGTCCGCGGTCTCGCGGGCGACGCGCTCACCGAGCGGCTCGCCGGTCAGCCGCCACCAGTGCAGGTACGCCGTGAGCAGCAGGGCGTTGTCGTAGAGCATCTTCTCGAAGTGCGGGACCACCCACGCGCGGTCGACGCTGTAGCGGGCGAAACCGCCCGCGAGCTGGTCGTACATGCCGCCCCGGGCCATCGCCTCGCACGTGTGGCTGACGACGCCCAAGACGTCGGAGCGGCCGGTCCGGGCGGCGTGGCGCAGGAGGTGCTCGAGCGTCGTGGACGGCGGGAACTTCGGGGCGTCGCCAAAGCCTCCGTGCGTGCGGTCGACCCTGGCGAGCACCCCTCCGACGACCTCGGTCAGCCGCTCTGCCGTCACCGCGCCCTCCGAGGCGGCAGGCAACCGTCGGTCGAGCGCCTCGCGGACCCGTCGTCCGACGTCCTCGGCGTGCTCGCGCTGCTCCTGCCACGCCTGCGCGATCGCCAGGCACAGCTGCGGGAACGAGGGCATGCCATGGCGGGGCTGGGGCGGGAAGTACGTGCCGGTGTGGAACGGGGCTCCGTCAGGCGTGCAGAACGCCGTGAGCGGCCAGCCCCCGTGGCCGCTCATCGCCTGCAGCGCATTCATGTAGACGGCGTCGACGTCCGGACGCTCCTCGCGGTCGACCTTGATGCAGACGAAGTGCTCGTTCATGACGGCGGCGGTCGCCGGGTCTTCGAACGACTCGTGGGCCATGACGTGGCACCAGTGGCAGGCCGCGTAGCCGACGGACAACAAGATTGGTGTATCACGGCGCTTCGCTTCGGCAAATGCTTCGGGTCCCCACTCCCACCAATCCACCGGATTGAGCGCATGTTGGAGCAAGTACGGGCTTGTTGCCCCTGCGAGACGGTTGGCCATGCCATGACTCCTCACGAGTGGCACGTGTATCATTTTGGTGTCAGTGATACACGAGAGTGATACACGAAGCAGATTTCGGGCTACGCCAACGGAATCGTCAACAAGGCATTCTTGGCTCTCGGCGTCCTCGGCTCAGTAGTTGGCTCAGTAGCCGGACTCGGGTACTCGGTGTCGAACCTGGCCTAGGAGACAGGAGGCGGACCCATCGACTGTGGTTGACCAGACAGAACATTGCTCCACAGGTTGAAGACGCGGTCGATCTCGGCAGGATCGACGAAGGTGTCGAAGGTCGACTTGGCCCGCTCGCTGTTGACCGGGTCACGCAAGACAGCGGCGGTCCACTCGACGCTCTGACGGACGTCGATGCCGAGTTCGGAGTGATCGACGAACTCAGCGATGACAGCCGCGGTCTCAGCCGGATCTGCAACCGTCATCAAGCGCCAGAGGTCGCCGAGGTCTTTGTCGCGGACCGGTCCCTTGCGTGGCTCCCGAAGCCGCTCGCCGACCTTTGAGCCTTTGGCGAGGATCAGCGCGGGGATCTCGGCGACGTGGATCGCGGCCGACAACCGAGGGTCGGCGAAGTCGGTGATCGTCATGAGCGAGCGGTTGAAGGCCGCGAGCTCCAGGCCCAGAGCGTTGCCGACCGCAAGCTTTCCGTGCGCGAGCTGCAGTGCCGGGACACCGCGCTTGCTTCGGCTGGACGTGCCGGAGAGTCCATGCGGTGCGAGCAGGTCGATCTTCTCTCGGAACGAGCGTGTGCCATCGGGCTCGTTGTACGGCTCGCGGCCCCATAACCCCGGTCGCGCTGTCGTGCGGTGCTCGTAGCCTGCATCTGCCAGCAGAGTCTCGATGCTGGGAAGGTCTCCGACCAACCCCGGTGTCACTCCGAGGTCGCCATCACCAGTCGGCATCCGTGGCACGTCGAGGTCCATCGTGCGCAGTAGCACCGCGTGCGCACCGACCAGCGTCAATGACTCGGCATGCGCCGCCAGGACACCGACCACGTTGATGATCGCGCGACGGCTCCACTCGATCTCGGTTCGAGGCGCCTTGAAGTCCGTCATGCTACGCGCCGCCCCAGCAGGATGTCGGCCTGCTCAGCCATGCGGTCGATGCCGCCGTAGGCGTCGAGAATCACCTGGTCACGCGAGGCGACCGTGATGCCGTCGATCGTGGTCCGGCCGAGCTCACTCACACCGTCGAAGGGGATAAGCGTGACGCGCATCCCGAACGAGCCCGGCTCCTTGCGGCTGAGGCCAGCCGCTTCGGCCGCGCGGGCGACATCCTCGACGTACAGGACGGGCCAGGCCTCCCCCGCACTTGAGCGATAAAGGTTCGCTCCCGCATCGCCAGTAACGGCGTAGGCGATGCCTGCGTCACCGAGTGCCTCGGCAAGCTCGTAAGCGGTCGGGCCGGCGTTGAAGTCCACGGCTCCGAGGCGACGGGTCAGACGCGCCGCACGACCGGCCCGGAACAGCAGGTCGGGCTCCTTGCCAGGGATCGCACGGACAGAGGAGTCGAGGAGACCGAGTCGCGCCCATCGCTGCCACCACGCCTGGACGTCCGGCGTCACCTCGATGGCGAGAGTCAAGTCGAGCGCCAGCCGTGCGGCTTCGATCGCCCCCTTGTCGGCAACCCCGGTGAAGCCGATCGGCTCGCCCAGCACCTTCAGGATCTCCTGCGCTAGGTCGAACGACGGACTGACAGCACCCGACTCGATCCGCGTCACCGTCGTCGGGGCGACGTCGACCAGCGCCGCGAGCTGGCGGGCACTGAGCCCGTTCACGCGGCGCAGGGTCGAGATGCGCTCCGCAAGGTCCATGCGATACATCCTAGAGCAGCGTTGCAAATATGCAACGTATTAGGAAATCTCGCGAAGCCTAACACGTTCCCCTGGACGTGTTTAGGTGCCTCGACACGTCACAGAAGCGCCCAAGTGATACACGAGAGTGATACACGAAGCCTCGGAATCGGCGTCCAACGGCGGTCTTGGCGACGGCGCGCCTCGGCGAACGCCTCGGGGCACCACGGCCACCAGTCGACCGGGTTTTCGGCGTGCTGCAGCAGGTAGGGGCTGGTCGCGTCAGCGAGGCGGTTGGGCACCGGTCATGGCGAGCGGCCGCTGAGGTCCGCGCTCATCGTTGACAGCCGTGGTGGCGTACAACGTCGCGGTCGGAGAGGGTGGGTCTTGTGGACGTCGCCTTCGTTCTCATGCACAGCCCATCGGCAGGGCCGCTGACCTGGGCCCCCGTCGCGGCACGCCTGCGGTCGGCGGGAGCATCGGTGGAGGTGCCCTCGCTCGTTGGTGTGGCGGTCGCCGACCCGCCGTTCTGGCCCACCGTTGCCGCGGTCGTCAGCGACGCTGTCCACCGGCGGCCGGCGGACGTGCCGGTCGTGCTCGTCGCCCACAGCAACGCTGGCCTCTTCGTCCCTGTAGCAGTGCAGGCCGCGCGGCGGCCAGTGACCGGCTGCCTGTTCGTCGACGCCGCGCTGCCAGCCCGAACGGGCTCCACACCGGTCGCCCCACCGGATCTGCTGGCTCGGCGGGCCGTCGCGGACGAGGAGCCACGGCTGCCCCTGGCGTACGACGAGACGGCACAGGATGCACGGGAGCGAGGCTGGGACGTCGAGCAGGTCGCAGGCCTCCACCTCCACCAGCTCGTGGACCCGGACGGGGTCACCGAACGGATCGTCAGCATGTCGCGACGGTGGTGCTCCGCCTCGCCGGCTGCCCGCGCGGACCCGAGGCGTCGTCCCCTCATCGTCGAGGTGCGACGTCTGGCACCTGAGGAGGTCCCAGCCGTGACAGCGGTGCTGGGGGTCGCCCGACTGGACCAGGGGGACGGCTTCTACCTCGTCGCGTGGCTCGACGGCGAACCTGTCGGCCACGCCCACCTCGCCTTGCACGACCCGCCGGAGCTGCAGGACGTCTTCGTGCGTCGGGAGCACCGCGGGCAGGGTTTCGCGGCGGCGCTGACGACGGCGGCCGAGGCGGCCGCAGCAGCCCGTGGCCACACCCGACTGCGCCTCGAGGTGAGCGTCGATGCCGAGGCGGCGCAGGCGCTGTACCGGCGGCTCGGCTACCGTGACACAGCCCTGCCGCCGCGACGGGTCCTGGGCACGGTGCAGGTGCGCACCGGGCCCCTCGAGGTCGACGACACCCTGCTCACGTGGGAGAAGCAGCTGACGCCGCTTTCCCTCGCGTCGCCGCTCAGACCGCGTTCGCCTGGGTGACTTCGCGGTACCAGCCGGCGCCCTTCTTCGGCGTACGGACCTGGGTCCGGAAGTCGACGGGCGCGTGCCCGTGGTCTGCGGCAGCCCAGGGGTCAGCCGGTGACCTCCAGCGGCGTGCCGTTGGCGACGAGCGCCCAGCTGGCGTCGAAGAACTGCAACGGGTCGAGCTGTCCCTGCGCAGCCGCCCAGTCGATGAGCAGCTGACGGATCTCCTTGAGCTGGTTGTAGACCACCGGAGCCGTGCTGATGTACGGGAAGCCGCCACCGCCGCTGCGCCGGTAGTTGTTGACGGCGACGACGAACTGCTTGCCGTCAGCCACGGGCACGAGCACCCCCTGGGCGTCAGGGTAGGTCAGGGCGCTGATGCGGGAGCCAACAGGCTTGGCCAGGTCGATCGTGTAGTGCACGCCCGACACGATGTCGAAGTTGTAGTCCGGCGTCCCGTTGGGGGCGCGGCTCGTGACGGCGTTCGTGATGGCGTCGGCCGCCACGGGTCCCGCACCCGTCACCGGCCGGAAGTACTCCGCGGAGAACTCGAGGTACTCCTTGATCTGCTTGGCCGTCAGGACGACGGCCTCGAGGGTGTTGTCGTAGATGTAGAGCCCCGCGATGTCGCGGCGGGTGACGTCGCCCTGCGGGATGACGGCGGTG
>JBBQFP010000038.1:0-25689 GCA_038322045.1 Actinomycetes bacterium
TCTGGACTTTGACCATTCCTTGTCGCTTGCACCCCGGAACACGCGCGCGCTAACGCTCCGGGGCGTGGCCAATCTGAAACTGAACAAGGTGGACGCCGCGATTCGCGACTTCGACCAAGCCGTGCAACTCTCGCCCGCCGATCCCGAATTACGGCTGGTTCGAGCTTCGGCCCTGGTATCCGCCGGACGGCACGAGGAAGCCCTGGCCGATCGAAACGAAGCCGTGCGTCTCCGGCCAGACCTGGTGGAGGCCCGGTTGGCTCGCGGCAGTTCCTACCATCAGCTCGGCCGTCACGCCGAAGGCTTGGCCGATCGCAACGAAGCCATCCGGATGAATCCCAATCTGCCCGAGGGCTGGTTCACACGGGGACGGGATTACTATTACCTTGAGGACTACGGGAAGGCCGCTGCCGACCTTCGCGAGGCGATCCGCCTCCGCCCTGCCTATCCGGAAGCCGTGGAGCTACTGGCGAAAGTGGAGAAGCAAGGCCAACCTGCCGGCCAGATGGCGGCGGCGCCAACCACGGCACGCCCAACCACGGCGCTCCCGGCCACCGCGCCCCCGGCCACCGCGCCCCCGGCCACCGCGGGCCGAGCCTCCGCGCCCTCTGGGAACTCGTCGTAGCCCAGCCTCATGGATCCCGCGCTGCGAGAGCTTCTCCGGACCACCGCCTCCCCCGGACGGGAGGTCGAGGTGCTCGTCCGGCTCCGGCGTCCGGGGATCGACGTCCCTGGGGTGCGGTTCGTCTCGCGGTTCGGGGAGGTGGCGACGGGGCGGGTGGCGGTGGAGTCCCTGGTCGAGGTCCACGACCGTCCGGACGTCGTCAGCCTGAAGGCTGGACGGCGGCTGTCCGCGGAGGCCGAGCCGCTCGCCCGGCGGCTCCCGACGCAGCGGCGGCGTCGAGCGGTCCGGCCCGAGCGGGGGGAGCCGGGAGCGAGGCTGACCGGCGCCGGGGTTGTCGTGGGTGCGGTGGACTGGGGCCTCGACGTCGACCACCCGAACTTCAAGAACGCTGACGGGACGACGAGGGTGCTCGCGCTGTGGGACCAGCGCGACGTCGATGGCGGCGACAGCCCGGCCCCCTTCGGGTACGGGCGGGTCTTCGACCGGCACGTCATCGATCGCGCTCTGAGCGGTCCGCACCCGTACCGCGACATGCAGCTCCACCCAGCGATCGCGGACCGGGGCGCCGGCGCGCACGGCAGCCACGTCATGGACATCGTCGCGGGCAACGGTGCCAACGGCGGTCCGGTGGGAGTAGCCCCGGAGGCCGAGCTGGTGTTCGTTCACCTCGCCGACAGGGACACCGGCGGGCTCGCGGATCTCGGGGACTCGGTGCGGCTGCTCGAGGCCGTCGACTTCGTCATGCGCGCCGCCGGCGACCGGCCCTGCGTGGTCAACCTCAGCGTGGGCACCACCGGCGGCGCCCACGACGGCACTGGGCTGGTCGACCGAGCGCTGGACGAGCTGCTGACCTCCGCCCCTGGTCGGATGGTCGTGCAGAGCGTTGGCAACTACTACGAAGCCCGCACGCATGCCTCCGGTCGGCTCGGCGCCGGCGAGTCCCGCACGCTGACGATGGAGAGGGCGAGGGACGACGCCGCGGCGGAGATGGAGGTGTGGTACGGCGGCAGCGAGACGTTCTCCGTCAGCATCGACGCTCCGGGCACGCACGGGGCCCCCGCCGTCCATCTGGGCGACGTCGGTGACATCGTCGCGGAGGGCCGGGTGGTGGGCCAGCTGTACCACCGGGCCTGCGACCCGAACAATCGCGCGAACCACATCGACGCGTTCCTGTTTCCCGGCGCACCTCCGGGCCGGTGGCGCGTCACTCTCCGCGCGCTGGTGGCCACCTCGGGGACCTTCGACGCATGGATCGAGCGCAGCGACGGCTGCGCCGGCTGTCAGGTGCGGTTCGTGCGGGCGGACGCCGATCCGCGGTGCACCACGGGCACGATCGCCAACGGCCACGTGCCGATCGTCGTGGGGGCGTTCGACGAGTCGAGCGACGTCGCGGCGGTCGCGCCGTTCAGCAGCTCCGGGCCGACCCGCGACGGCCGTTCGAAGCCCGACGTCCTGGCGGCGGGAGTCCGTGTGCTCGCGGCGCGCTCGGCGTCGAGAGGCGACGAGCGCAGCGGCGCGCTGCTGGTCCGCAAGTCAGGTACCAGCATGGCCAGCCCTCGGGTGGCGGGTGCGGTGGCCCTCTGCCTTCAGGCCGAAGGTCGCGCCCTCGACGCGGCCGCGATCAGGGAGCTCGTGCTCAGCACCGCCTCGCCGTCGGACGGGCCCCCGGACCGCGTCGGCTGCGGATACCTGGACCTCGCGGCGCTGACCTCAGCGGTGCGCCGGGCTCTTCCTTCCTACGCGGGCTCCCTCGAGGAGGCGGCCACCATGACCAGCGAGATCGACGCCAGCGGCGCGTGTCAGCTCCCGGCCAACCCTGACCGGGTCTACCGGGAGGTGCTGTACAACCCGGACGGTCCCTTGTCGCGACGGATCGCCGGGGCATTCGACGTGCTCGGTCGACCTGGCGAGCCGGTCGACGTCGCAGCGCGCCCCGGCGACGTGATCCTCGAAGTGGTGCTGGGAGCGCGGCGCGGGGGCGCGTGCTGGGTCGTCGGGTCCCCGGAGCTCGTCCGTCAGCGGTGCAGCGACCGTTCCGGGCCCGCGGGCTGGTATTCCACCGCGGAGGCGCCCGACGGGACGATGCAGCTGCGCCACCTGTTCGATCCGTGGGGCAGCCTGCCCCCGGGGCGGTTGTGGCTGCGCCCCCGCCCGCCGGAGGAGGACGGCGCGCCGCAGCCGTCCGAGGACACCCCGCCCACGGGCCCTCCCGTGCCCACGGGGTCGAGCGTGGACACGGTCGCCGACGTCCGTGCCGGGATCCGGCTCCTGGAGGCCAGGTTGGACCTGCTCGCGCGGCGCTATCCGCCGACGCGCCTCGGTATCGGCGCCGCGATCGGGACCGCGCGGCAGGAGGTGGCCGCGCTGCGGGCGGCGTCGCCGCTCGAACCAGCCCTCGCGACCACGGTGTCGACCGCTCTCCGGATGCTCGAGTGGGTCGACTACGACCTGGGCCTCATCGAGGTACAGCGCACCCGCCTCGTGGCTGATAAGGCTCCCGTCGGCTCGCTGGACTTCCTGGTCGCCCGCTATGCCAGGGTCCTCATCCGCCTGGTGCGCAGCGACGTGGCCGACGCCTACGCGCTGGCGCAGGAGTCCGCCGAACGGCTGCCTGTCGACATTCTGCTCGAGGCGCTGAAGGCGCACGGCGAGCTGAACCGCGAGCTGCTCAAGCCCAGCCAGGTGCTGGTGGACTGGGTCGACGACCTGCACGCACGTATCGACGCGCTCTACCTCAGACGCGGCGCGATGCTCGCGAGGCCGGGTGACGCCACGATCCGCAGGCAGGTGCGGGACCAGGCCGCGTTCATCGAGGTGGCGGTACGCGCGATCCAACTCCACGCCCAGTACCTCGTGGTGTTCGAGCAGTTCCTGCGCAACCGGCCCGGTGTGATGGACACGCCGCTCGTCGACGCGATGAACAGGATCGCGGACCGCGTGCGGGCCTTGAAGGAGGCGTACGACGCCGGCGACCTGAGCCTGCTCCGCCGGCGCACGGAGGCCCTGGAGTCCGACCAGGCGGTGAAGGACTTCTACCGCGCACTGCCTGCCGCGATGCAGGTCACGAGCATGGTCGGCCGGCTCGGGGTGACGCTGCTCGTGTCGCTGGCGACCGGCGGCGTGGGCGGCCTCGTCGGTGGCGGTGCTCGCGCGGCCGCGACCGGCACGATCACCATCAGCGTCCGGAGCGTCACGATGTTCCTGGGCACCGCGGTGCTCGAGGCTGCGACCTTCACGGTCCTGAACTCCGCTGCCTCCGCGCTGATCTTCGGCGACCGGATCAGCTTCGGCTCGATGCTCATGGACTTCGCGTGGAACGTCGGCATGTTCACCGTCCTGCGAACGGTCTCGGGCGTGTCGGCGGTGACGCTGCGGGCTGCCGAGCTGGAGCTGCTGACGGTCCCGGTGCAGATGGCGACCGCGTACCCGTACGCCCAGGCGTGGGGCGTGATGCGGTTCCGCGTGGAAAACGGCCGCTGGCCGACGCCGGAGGAGCTCGACCGGATGGACGCCGAGTCGCTGCTGCTGCTGGCGGGCACCGCCGTCGGCTCCCGCACCGTGTCTCGCTGGCTCGCGGCACGCCGGACGGCGTCCCAGCTCAGCCTGCTCCAGCGCGAGCACGGCTGGCGGTTCCAGGCGCTCGAGTCGCTCCGCACCGAGCTGGCCGAGCGCGTACGGCGGGCGGAGGCTGCGGGCAAGGGGAACGACACAGCAGAGCTGACGGCGGCGCGGGCGCAGGCCCAGCGGCTGGAGGAGAGCCTGCGCGACCTGCTCACGCAGATCGTGAAGGACCGCCGGTTCACGGTCACGAAGCTCCGCGAGGAGTTCACAGCGATGCGGTCGGTCGCTCGTGACCTCGCCTCCGAGCTGCTGACATCGGCGCTCGGCGTGCCTGCCGATGCGGGAGCCAGGCGTGCCGCGCCGGCGTCGTACACCTACGCCAACGGCAGGACCAGCCCGCTGGAGGACGCGCTCGCCGGCCGGTACCGGGTCACGAAGACCACGGACCCGAGGTCGGGGCTGCGCACCGTGACGGCGTCCCGCCAGGGAGCCCCGACGCTGGCCTTCGCCGAGCGCTCCGCCGGCGGGCTCGACTTCGACCCGCGGTCCTTCGACCTCGTGCGCCTGGCAGCCGAGCTGTCACTGACGACGCAGGGCTCCCAACGCATGCTGCTCAGGCTGCTCAGCGACAACGGCATCACGCGCGACAGCAAGGGCGCCATCACGGCTACCCGCCGTCAGGTGAAAGGCCTCTCGGAGTCGACCAAGAAGACGGCGCAGGCCGCCCTCGACCAGCTCTCCGCCGTGGGACGCCTGCACAGCACGGCACGGCCGCCGCTCGTGCAGGCGGCTGAGATTCTCGACCGCGCAGGGATCCGCCAGTCCCCGGAGTGGCTCGACGCCAGGACGTCGGAGAACAGGCGTGGCGTCGTCGGCGAGTGGCAGACCCTGCAGGAGGCCCCTGGGCCTGCCGGCCGCCGGGCACTGCGCCGCGTGACCGTGCAGGCCGCCCTGTTCGAGGACGCTGCGGGAGCCAGGCCGGTGACCGATGCGAACGGCGTCGCGCGGGCAAACGCTACGGCTGCGGAGGCCGACGTCCTGCACGTGCGGGACGCCGGCACGTCGCTGGAGGTCGATGCCCTGGTCAGCGTGAAGACGAGCGCCGCGCCCGGCGAGGCGCGCTCCGCCGCCCGCCAGAACGACGCGATGAAGGCCGTGCTCTCGGCCGCGCCCGGCGCGCTCGTTCCCCTGACGCTCGAGGGGAAGGTGCGGTACGCGCGCGTGCTCGCGATCTCCGGCCTGGACGGGACCACACCGGTGGTGCTCACCGGGCGGCTGCGCGTGGGCTCGACCCTCACCACGGAGACCGTGGGCCCGAAGGGCGTCAAGGGCTACACGAGGTCCCTGACGCTGGACACGAAGGCGCTGACGACGGTGGGGGACCTGCTCTTCGAGACCCAGCTGTTGAGCTCGGGCGACTACTGAGCACCGACGGTCGTCGCATGTGACGCAGGCCGCTGCTGCGTCGGACGACCGTGGGGACGAGGCGTCCGCCCTGGCGAAGACGCGTTGGAGCGACCTCAGTCCCCGCAGCCGACGGCTGATCGTCGTGGCGGGTGGCGTGGAGGCGATCCTCAAGGTGGCCGGGGTCGTCGACCTCGTCCGGCGTCCGGCGGAGCAGGTCCGCGGCTCGAAGGAGCGGTGGGCCGCGGTCATCGTGGTCGCGTGCCCTGCGGGCATCGTGCCGCTGGCCTACTTCCGGTTCGACCGGCGCCGCTGACCCGCAGGGGGCGGGGTCAGGGCTCCGGGTTGACGTCGATCTCGCTCATAGACTGTCTCGACCAGCGTCCTCTGGATCCAGCATGGACGTGCGGGCATTCCTGACCAGCGTCGACGTCGCTGCCCGCTGGTCGGCACGACGGCCACCGGACGACCGTCGGGTGGTCGGGATCTGCAGCCGCGGCGAGGAGGAGGTGTCGGTCCGTGGACCAGCGGCTGCGCGGCCCTGCGGCGACGCTGCGGCGGTTGGCGACGCGCACGGGGACTGCACCCGCGCCGACGTACCTCGCGTTCGCGGCGGCCTACGTCGTGGCTGCGGTCGCCGGCCGGCAGCTCGTCGCCCCCGGCACCTCGGCGGCGCCCGTGTGGCCCGCGGCCGCGGTGGCACTGCTGTGGGTAGGCGCCGGCTGGTCACGACCGCGCCGGCGGTGGGCCGACGTCGCGGCACTTGGCGTGCTGGGCGTCGTCGTCAACGCCGCGACCGGGGCGCCGGTCAGGACCGCGCTCGCGTTCGCGCTCGCCACGGTCGTGCAGACGGTCGTCGGCTGTGCGGTCATGGCGCGGAGCACGGGCCCCCGGTGGGCGATGAGCTCGACGCGCGACCTCAACGCCCTGCTCCTGGCGGCGGTCCTCGGCACCGGCGCGTCGTCGGCGTGGCTCCTGGGGGAGCTCGCGGCAGTGCAGCAGCCCGGATACTCCGCCTTGACGCTCGAGTGGTTCGTGCGGCAGGCGTCGAACATCTTCGTGCTGTGCGCGCTGGCGCTGCAGCTGGTCCGCCGTCAGCCGTCGGCGCGAACCACCTCTGCTCCCCGCGCCGAGCTCGTCCTGGCGTGGCTGACCACGATCGGCATCTACGTCGTGGTGTTCGGCATGACCACCACGCTGCCGCTGACGTTCGTGGCCCTGCCGGTGAGCGTGTGGGTTGCCCTGCGCACGTCGACGGCGCACACCAGCGTGCACGTGCTGAGCACGGCCGTCATGACGGTCGCCGCGACCCTGCTCGACCGCGGCGTGTTCTCCGCGAGCGGCTCCGGGCCCACGTCGGTCATGCTCGCGCAGGCGTACATCGCCGTGGTGGCCTACATCGCCTTGACCCTCGCCCTCGACTCCGACAACCGGCACCGGCTGGTGCTGGAGGCGCGGGCGGCCGCAGTTCGGGAGGCGATCGAGGCGCACCGCACCGCGACCGTCCTGGCGACCGTCAGTGAGGGAATCACGGTCGTGACGTCCGACGGCGCTGTGCGGCACAACCCGGCAGCGCTGGCGCTGCTCCCGGCCGATGTCGAGGCGACGGCGACGGTGGGCTCGGCCGCGCCGATCGAGCTGCGAACCGTGGATGGCGACCGGGTGCCCTTAGAGCGCACCCCGTTGATGCGCTCGCTGGCCGGCGAGCACGTCCGCGACGTGGACCTGATCGTGCCGCAGGGGCACGGCGGCGACGGGCGAGTCATCTCGGTGAGCAGCAACCCGATCCTCCAGGACGGCGAGGTCGTGGGTGCTGTCGCGGCCTTCCGGGACGTCACGGCCGCGCGGCGGGAGTCCGCCGAGGTGCGCCGGACCCGCGACCTGTTCTCGGCCGTTCTCGACGGCGCGACCGAGCAGGCGATCATGACGATCGACGCTGCCGGCTGCGTGACGCTCGCCAACCACGGCGCCGAGCTGCTCTTCGGCCGTCCAGTCGACGCGCTGCTGGGCGTGTGCCTCCTGGACCTGGTGCGACAGCGGGCCTCGGACGGCGCCGCCCCGCTGACGCTGCAGGACGTCGTCCCCGGCTCGGGTGAGCCGACCCGCGCCGCGGCGTGGGAGATCCCCGTGCCGGACGGCGACGCGCTGACCGTCTCGGTGACGGTGACGACCATGCGGCTGGACGGCGCCGAGGCCGGCTACGTCGTGGTGGCGACCGACGTCAGCGCCGAGACGGCCGCGACCGCGGCGCTGCAGGCCAGCGAGAGCCGGTTCCGCCGCGTGTTCCAGGACGCGCCCCTCGGGATGGCTGTCGTTCGGGTCCGTGGGGGTTCGGCAGCCTTCAGCCGGGTCAACGGGGCACTGTGCGGCATCCTCGCCGGCTCCTCGGCCGACCTCGTCGGGACCCAGCTGCGCGCGCTCGTGCACCCCGACGACCGTGCCGCTGGTGACGAGCTCCTGGCGCGGCTGCGCGAACCGCAGCCGGGATTCGTCGAGCTGCGGCTGGTCACCCTCGCGGGCAGCACGGTGTGGGCCGCCTGCTCGGCCACACCGCTCGAGCAGTCCGACGACGCGGTGCTCCAGGTCGTCGACGTGTCGGCCCGCAGGGCCGCCGAGGAGGCGCTCGAGCACCAGGCGCTGCACGACCCGCTGACGGGCCTGGCCAACCGCGCCCTGCTCCACGACCGCATCGACCACGCGCTGGCGGCGGCGGCGCGCGACGGCGGGCGCATCGGCCTGCTCTACCTGGACCTCGACGGCTTCAAGGCGGTCAACGACTCCGCCGGGCACTCCGCCGGCGACAAGGTGTTGCTGCAGGCCGCTGAGCGGCTCGCCCGGTGCGTGCGTCCCGGCGACACCGTCGCTCGTCTCGGCGGCGATGAGTTCGTCATGGTGTGCCCTGACCTCGCCTCGCCCGCGCTGCTGGCCGCGGTGGCGCGCCGGGTCCTCAACGCCGTCCGGCGCCCGTACCACGTCGAGGGTCGGACCTTCGTGCTCAGCGGCAGCGTCGGCGTCGCGATCTCCCGCCCCGGGACGACCGGTACCGAGCTGCTCGGCCTCGCCGACGAGGCGCTCTACGACGCAAAGCACAGCGGCAAGGACCGCATCGTCACGGCCGGCGGCGGCGACGCCGCCGAGCGTGGGATGGCGAGCCGGCTGCTGCCCCAGATCCGCTCCGGGCTCGCCCAGCACGAGTTCGTCGTCCACGGCCAGCCGATCCTCGACCTGGCCACCGGCGCCGTCGTCGCCGTCGAGACGCTCGTGCGCTGGAACCACCCGACCCGCGGCCTGCTCAGCCCCGCCGACTTCCTCACCGTCGCGGAGTCCAGCCCGCTCATGGTCGAGCTCGGAGCCCGTGTGCTGCGCGAGTCCTGCCGGCTCGCCGCCAGCTGGCTCGAGCTCTTCGGGGGGCAGGCCCCCGTCGTGCACGTCAACGTCTCGGGCCGGCAGCTGGAGGTCGGCACGCTCACCCGCCAGGTCGCCGACTGCCTCGACCGGTACGCGCTGCCCGCATCCAGCCTGGTCATCGAGCTGACCGAGACCCGTGCCGTGGAGATGGCCGCGCCGCTGCTGCAGGACATCGCCCGGCTGCGTGCCCTCGGCGTCCGGCTCGCCCTCGACGACGTCGGAGCCGGCTACAGCAGCCTCGGCCGGCTCACCCAGCTCCCCGTCGACATCATCAAGATCGACCGGCAGTTCATCACGGGCCTGGGCCACGACCAGACGTGCAGAGCCGTGGTCAGAGCGCTGCTGACCCTCGCGAGCACCATCGGCGCCCTGGTCGTCGCCGAGGGCGTGGAGACGCCGCAGCAAGCGCAGATCCTCGCCTCCTACGGCTGCGACACCGTGCAGGGCTTCCTCTACAGCGCCGCGCGCCCGGAGCCCGAGCTGCGCGAGTACCTCCGAGGCCGGGTGGGCGTCCCTCGGATCTGACCGGGAGACGGCGCTCGTCGTGGCTGCTCCGGCGTGACTGCCTGGCGAGTTACGGGTCCGTCGGAGGAGTGCGGCGCACGTCACATGAGGTGGGCCATCGGCATCATGAACAGGCCGACGTTGAGGGCGCCGAAGGTGACGATGAGGACGGCAGACGGCGCCAGCGTGCTGCGGAGCTCGAGCGCCCCGGTGGCTAAGCGGGAGGTGGCGATCCGGTAAGCGGTGTAGCCCGGCGCGGCGACGCCGAGGCCCTTCTCTCACATCCGTGGGTCATGTCGGCCGGGGAGGACCGGTCGGTGGCCGCCGAGGTTGAGCATGGCCAGGGCGATGAGTGCGTGGCGATGAGTGCGTTAGGTGATCTGAAGCCGAAAGCGATGTGGGTGATGAGCCACTTGGTGTTCACCGACTCGATGCGTCCGTTGGACAGGCCGTGCTCGATCGCTGCGAGGATCGAGTCGCGATGTTTGACGGTGCGAAGCTGCGGCTTCACGAACGCGGGGATCCGGCACCGGTGGCCCTCGCGCGACCCAGACCTGTTCGTCGACTCGGCTGCTGCACCACAACCACGCGAGGTGCGCAGCAAGGTCGTCGCTCCTCAGGTGTCCTCCGCTCGGCTGACCGGGCCGGGAGGGACCGCCGTGCCCGGCGCGAGGATGTGCGGTTCGCACCTCTTGTGACGAACCTGCCAACGCTGTCAGAGTGGATGCAGATCACCGCGGCGGAGGGGTGCTCGCCATGACTCGACCAGCGCACCAGCGTTCTTCGCGGCCGCGGTCGAATCGCCCGGTCGACGGGGCATGAGTTCATGGCCGCGCCGTTCGTCCTCGCAGCGATCCCGCGGATCGACGGCGCCGGAGCCGACGGAGTTCACCTGCTGTGGTCGGCGCCCCCGGCCGCCGGGTACTCGCTCGACGGCTGGGACGTCCAGCGTCGGGAGAGCCAGCGGCTGGCGTCCCCTCAGTGCTCTGCACTCACCCCGGCCCAGTTGGACGCGCTCCATCGCACGTTCCGGCTCAGCATGTCGTTCGCGACGTTCGCGGTCCGTGCCGCCGCGTGCCCCGACTTTCCGGTCCTTCCCCCGGACGAGCCGCCCCACGACGGTGGCCCGCCCCGCCGCTCGTGCGTCTCGCTCGACAAGCTCGCGCGGGGCCGCGGGGCCAATCCGCGCACGGAGGGCGGCGTCGTGCTGGAGGTGTTCCAGCCCGTCGGCGCACCGCTGGCCGCGAGTGTCGTGGTCGATCGGCTGGGAGTCGTCGGCCTGGACTGCGGTGCCGAGACGCAGGTCGTGCTCCCCGCGGCCTGCGCGGCCGTCGAGCTGACCCTCGCGCACTTCTCGACACCCGCGGAGATCGAGGCGTTCAGCCTGGACGGCACGAGCGCCGGGCGGGTGAGCATGTCGGTGGGGCAGGGTCTGCCGGAGACGCTGCGAGTGGTCGGCAGGTCGATCGCCCGCATGGTCATCCGTGCTCCCGCCGGCGAGACGGTGCTCGTCCGGTGCTGCGTCGAGGGAGCCGCGGTCAAGCCCCGCACGACGGCCCGGGACGGTCGGTCGGCGCTGCCGATCGTGCCGCTCGTCACGGGCGGCGCGGGGCCTGCGATGTCCGCCAGCATCAGCACGGGCGGCTCGCGCTGCCTCGCGTACCGGATCACGCTGCCCGAGGGGCACCGTCTCGTGGAGGTGCACGCCGACCTGCCGGCGATGCTCGCCATCGGGCTGCGCGACGCCAAGGCCGTGGCGGCGTTCACGGTGGCGGACGCCTCGGGCCGCCAGACGGCCCGGTTCGAGAACACAGACGTCGACGAGGTGCTCCTGTACGCCTCGCGCATCGCGACGGCACTGGAGGTCTGCCTCGACGAGCCGCCCGACCCGGCCAAGGAGGACGCCGCGTGGGCCGCCGAGCCCTACCTCGTACGGGGGCTGCAGCTCCCGGTCCGCGCGCTCGACCCGACCCTCGCGTCCGCCGCTGCCGAGGACGCGCTCGCGGCGTCGCGCCTGCTGCCGGGGGAGACCTTCGACGCCGCCGCGTTCCACGAGGTGGGGAAACTGGTGAGTGCGGCGGCCGGCGGGGTGCCCGACGTGTCGCCGGTGTGGGCGACCACGCAGCTGCGCGACACGGTGAGCAGCCCCGCGTTCGAGCTCCGGACGTGGACCTACGCGCTCGCGACGACCGTGGATCCCGCGTGGCGGCGCATGCTCGCGCTCGGCTTTCTTGACGCCAAGGGGCTCACGCCCGGGACGGCCTACGACTACCGGCTCACCGGCCGGTTCCTGCGCCGGGACCTCGAGGAAGCGTGGCACGGGTTCCAGGACGTGCCCCTGGGCACCACGCTGCCCTCGTCGTTCTCGCTGGGCACGGTGTGGGTGTCGACGCCGACGCCGGCCGTCGTCGCGCGCCGGCCGGCACCGAGCCTCGGGGCGCTGCGGAGCACGGGCCGGTCGGGCCTCGAGCTCTCCGGGGCCGACTGCCTCACGGTCTCGTTCAGCCGCCCGGTCACTCGGCTGGTCCTGGAGCTGGCCGCGGGTTCGTCGTTGACCTGGACCGCGACGACCACGTCGTTCGTCCCGGGCCTTCCGGTCGTCGTGTCGGGCGGGGCGGTACCGGGGACCACGCGCGCCACCCTCGACACGGGCGGGAACCCGGTCGACTCGTTCACCCTGTCCGGGAGCGGGTTCCTCGTCGGTCTTCGCGAGGTCGACCCGGCTGCCGGGACCAAGCCCGACGACGTCCTGACCCGATCGGTCGCGCTGCTGGGCGTCGTGTACGCCCAGACGCCGGAGCCGAACCCGCCCCTCTACCTGGGCACGGCCCACCTTCAGACGCCCCTGCTGCCGGCCGACCCCGCGGCGGGATCGCCGCGAGCCCCGACGCCGCTGGGATTCCACCTCAGCTGGCTGCCGCCGCCTGTGGCCGGGGTGAGCACACCGGTGCCCTGGCCGGCGGACCTGGGCGCGTTCCCGCCGTTCGATGTCCTCGGCTTCCGGATCGAGCGGCGTCGCGCGGACCCGCCCGGCGCCTACGAGCCGTTGGACGGGGTCGGCGCCTCGACGCTCGTGCTGGGCTCCCGCAGCGGCCGTCGCGACCCGCCGGCGCTGGTCCCGGGGATCGATCTCGAGGTCGCGTTCCCGGCGGCCCTCCCGCCGACGCCGCCGGTCCCGGTGTTCATGTCGGTCGACGATGTGCTGGTCTCCGCGGGGGTCGTGAGCCCGCCGCCCGGCAGCCTGCACCAGTACCGGGTCTTCAGCGTCGACGCGATCGGCCGGCCGTCGGCGACGGCTCGCGAAGGATCGGTCGTCCGGCTGGAGAAGCACGAGGCGCCACCGACGCCGGTCGGCACCCCGGACGCGCCGCCGCCGGGTGTCGACCGGCCCTCGGGCGTGCGCGCCCGCGCGGTGCAGCGCGCGGACCCCGACCTGACGCCCGACGACGTCGTCCTCCTCGGCGCCAGCGACAACGCGATCGTCCTCGACTGGGGCTGGACCCAGACCGAGCGCGACCATGACCCGTGGACCACCGAGTTCCGGGTCTACTGGCAGCCGGTGCCACCCGACCTCGTTGTGGGCGCCTTCACCGGTGCGCCGGTGCTGGTGGGCGCGGCGTACGAGATCACCGCGCAGCTCGACCGGCCGGTCGCGGCTGACGCGATGGTCGGGCGGTACCTGCAGGCCCCGGACCGGTCCTTCCGCGTGCTCCGCCACACGGCCGGGCAGACGGTCACCGTCGGGCTGGCCCCGAGCCTGGTGGACGCCGCGGCGGTACCCGGCCCCGCGCGGTTCGAGTTCCGTCCGGTGCTGACCGGCGCCGAGCAGCGCCCGGTCGGCTGGGCAGAGCGGCTGCTCGTCGTCCCCCTCACCGCCGCGGAGAGCTACCAGGTCGTGCTGCGCGACCGGCTCGTGCTCGACGCGACCCACCCGCGCACGCGGGTCTGGGTCGGGGTCAGCAGCGCGGACGGGCAGGCGTACGTGCCCGACGAGCTGGGCGCCGCGGCGACCAACGGTGGGCGCCCCGGCAACGAGAGCACCATCGTGTCTGGACCCGTCGAGGCCCGCTACCGCGGGCGGCCGACGTTCGTCGTGCCCCCGCCGCTGCCCGACGTCCCCGAGGTGGTCACGCACGAGCCCGCGGGGGACACCGTGAGGGTCGGTCTCGACCTGCCGAGCCTGCTGCCCGGCGTCGTCGTTCCCGCCGCCCACCGCGTCCTGGTCGAGCGCCTCTCCCTGGGAGCCGTCGCGGCGTGCCTGAGCGCCCGTGCCGACGGGACCACGGGCTTCGCCCCGCCGCGCGGGCCCGCGAGCAGCTACTCCCTGGCGAACCCGACGGACCAGACCGAGCTGCTCGACCAGATCGGCACCGGCGCGCCGGCGCGCGTGGAGGGCCGGTTCCTCGTCGATGCCGTGCTCCGCCACCTGAGCGAGCTCGAGGAGCTCTGGCAGGCGGTAACCGTCGGGCCGGTGGCGCTCGGCCGGGTGGTCGACGTGCTCCCGCACCAGCCGGAGCGCTATGTGCACCGCGTGCGGCTCGCGGACCCCGCGGGGCACCTGTCCAGCGGCGCCGCGATCGTCCCGCAGGTCGTCCGGGTACCGTCGTTGCGCTCGCCCGCCCCGCCACGGCTCACCGCTCAGGCCCCGGCGGCCGATCAGGTGGCGATCGACGCGCGCGTGCAGGACGCCTTCGACCTCGCCTGGGTGCTCGTGTTCGCAGACATCGGGCAGATCGGTGCCGACGACGAGGTGCTGCGCAGCAGCGCGCAGCTGCTCCGGCTGCCGAACCGCCGCGACCTCTACCCCGACGACGGGATCCGCCTGCGGCTCGCGGACGGCCGGCTGCTGGCGCCGGCGGTCGCGGTGGCCGCGGACACCGGTGTGCTCGACCTGCCGGAACGGGTGCTCACCGCCACCGTCGCGGCGGGCTTCGACGAACGGGTCGCGCTCTGGGGTGTTGCGATGACGAGGGACGGCATCACGTCACGGCTGGCCGGCCCGCTGATCACCACGACGGGTCCGACCCCCCTGGTCGCCCCGGCGCTCACGGTGACACGCGCCGGCGGCGAGGACGCCGCGAGCTGGGGGGTGCTGAGCACGCCCGCGCTGGCCGCGCTGCACCGCAGCACCGATGCCGGAGCCACCTGGACGCAGGTCAGCCCGTGGCTCGCCGACGGGGTGACCGCCTACGCCGTCCCGACCGCGGCCGGCGCGACCTACCGCCTCAGCCTGCGAGCTTCCCGGGGCAGACGCCTCCACGGACCCACGGCGGTGCCGACCTGATGCCAGCCTTCAGCTCACCCCTCTCGGCACCCGCCGGCTGGACGTACACGCTCCCGGGCTCCCTCACCGTCCCGGTGGGCCTGCGCTACGCCGGCGACCGGCTGGTGCAGCTGCGCGCCGACCACCCCGGCGCCGGCGGCGTGCTGCGGATGCCCGCGCTCGGCGTGCTGCGCTCGGTCACCCCGAACACCGGTCCCCTCGCCGGACGCGTAGTCGTGGAGGTCCAGCCGAACCCGTTCCCCGTCCGGCGGGTTGCCCAGGCCGTCCCGTTCGGGCTGCCCACCTTCTACCTCGTCCTGGACGCCGGGCTCGCGTCGCCGGTGATGGCCGACGGCGACACCGCCGCGGCCGGCGACGCCCTCGCCACGGTGACCGGGGTGTCGATCCTCTGCGCTGGGCAGGACCGGCTCGTGCGCGACCCGGCGCTGTGGTCCGCGCAGATCCTCGCGGCACTGGGGACCGCCGGCGGCACGACGACCGACTGGGAGCCGTTCGCCACCGCCGTCGGGCAGCGCGCCGCCGGTACCGCGGCCCCCGTGCTGCTGCTCGACCACGCCGGACGCCCCCGGCTCGGCGGGTCCGTCGAGATCACGGCCGGCACGACGACCGCGACAGCCGTGCTGACCGCTGCAGACGACGGCGACCTCCAGCGGGCGGTCGCGCGGATGCACGCGGCCAACCCCGCCACCATGCCGCTCGCGGACGTCTTCGACGGATTCGCGACCGCCACCGTGCGGCCGGCCGCGCCCGGCGGAGGAGACGTCCAGCTGGCTCGCGTGGAGGACGGGCTCACTGGCGCGGGGTCGCTCGCCGTCACCCCTGCCCAGCGCCACGTGACGTTCACCGACCTGCACGACTGGTTCGCCCCGCAGTCCGTCGCCGCCTCCCCGCTCGCCCGGTACAGCCGCGGCAACGCGTTCACGCCGTTGGTCAACGGCCCCGAGTACTTCGACGACCTGTTCCGGCGGCTCCAGGACGCCCGTGCGGCCGGTGCTCAGGGCGGCCTCCACCTCACCGGGTGGTCGATGTTCCCCGAGGAGGAGCTCACCCGGCGGCTCGCCGGCGACCCCGCGGACCTGCCGGTCACCCTGAAGGACGCCGCGACACTCATCGCCGCCGCCGGCGGGAGCACGCGGTTCCTGCCCGCGCAGTTCTTCCAGCTCGACCCCACGACCCCGATCACGCCCGCCGAGATCCTGGCCATCGACCTCATCGTGACCGGGCTGCTCATGGCGAGGAACGTCGGCGCCGTGCGCAGCGACGTCGCGGGCACGATCATCCTGGCTGGCATCACCATCGCGAACGCGATCGCGATCACCTACGTCATCGACAACGGCGGGCGACCGATCGAGCCCAACAAGTCGGCCGTGGACCTGCTCGGTGCGATCGCGAACGCGCGGAGCGAGTTCTCCCCGTTCCCCGCCGCGCTCGCAGACAACCCGCTGAGTCCTCCGCTCACGCACTTCCCCTGGACGACGCTGTTCACGGTGATCCGGAACGTGGGGATCTACCACCAAAAGCTCGCCATCGTGCGGGCGGGCACGGACCGCATCGGCTACTGCGGCGGCATCGACCTCAACCCCGACCGCCTGGACGACATCCGGCACCTCGCCAAGGCCCCGTACCACGACGTGCACTCGCGGGTGCGGGGGCCGGCCGTCCGGGACCTCGAGCTCTCGTTCACCGAGCGCTGGACGCGCGACGGCGCCGGCGCCGCGCCCGCGTTCGCGCCGGGCACGACGGTCGAGCTCGGCACGCCCGGCACGGATGTGGTCCAGGTAGCGCGCACGTACTTCGCGGCCGCGGCGGCCGCACGGGCGCTCCCGTTCGCCTCGGCGGGGGACCGCACGATCGCGGACACCATGCTCGCGGCGATCCACGCGGCGACGGACTTCATCTACATCGAGGACCAGTACTTCACGCCGCCCCTGGAGTACCGCACCGCGCTCCTGGCCAAGGTGACCAACCGCGAGATCCGGTCCTTGGTGGTGACGATGCCCGGGATCGCGGACCAGCCCTTCGGCGAGATCATCCGCTCCGGCTTCATCTCCGACCTGCAGATCGCCGACGCCGGGGGCGGGGGCGGGATCGTGCGCATCGGCTACCCGCGCCGGCACTATACGGTCCCGGACAACCAGCTCCGGGCCTCGTCCGGACGCCTGCGTCTCATGGCCCCGCTCGCCGCGGCCGGTGGCCTGGAGCCGTCCGTCTGGCTCGGCCCGAAGGCCCGCATCCCGGACGTGCCGTTCTGGCTGTCCGTCGACGGCGAGCTGATGTACGTGTACGACGAGGCCATCGGCGTCACGCCGCCGGAGGACCGCAGGGGCTTTCAGGTGGCGCGGGGTGCCGAGACGCGGCTGGTCATGGGCGGACCGGTGGCGACGGCGCAGGGCTCCCGCGTGCGGGGTCACGCGGTCGGTGCGGCCGCTACCGTGGTCGACCTCGCCGGGATCTACGTGCACGCCAAGATGATGATCGTCGACGACGTGTTCCTCGGGCTTGGCTCCGCCAACCTCAACCGACGCGGGCTGTTCCACGACGGCGAGATCAACGTCTTCACCGTGCCGGAGGCGCTCCGCGCGACGCGCCCCAACCCGGTGACGGCCCTGCGCACCCGGCTCTGGGCGGAGATGTTCGACCTGCCCGTCTCGACCGTCGGCCCGCTGCTCGAGGACCCGCACGCCGCCGCCCGGCTCTTCGACCGCTCGCCGCTGCTGGGCAACCGCTGGACCGACATCCAGGCGTTCCCGACGCACCTGATGTATGACGCCACGTCCGGCGACGGCATCGTCGGCCTCGTGCTCGGTGACCTGATCTTCACGGCGCTCGCCATCGACCACGCGAAGCTCTACGACGGCGTCGTCGACCCGACCAGCTCGCTGGGTTCCTGATGGCCGCGACCCGGGAGACCCTGTTCGACCTCTTCGGCGACCCCACGGCAGTCTGGCCGTCGACGATCGTCCGGGAGCACACCGGGTTCGAGGCGGGCGCTCCCGCGAGCCCCGCCACGTGGCTCGCCGCCCTCAACAACAGCGTGCACGTGAGCGACGTCCGCACGGCCGCCGGTCCTGGCCGGGTCGCGGTCGAGGCAGCGCTGACCGTGCTGCCCGGCGCCGGGTTCCTCGGCTATCCCGACGGCTGGCCGTTCGTCATCGAGTCGATGCCGGACGTCGAGTTCCGGATCCGCCCGTTCTCGGCGGCGGGCCGGTCCGTGCGGATGTTCGCGTCCGTCGCCGACGACGGGTTCGAGCTGGTCCTCGAGGGCCTGCCGGTCGAGATCCGGCTGCCCGACGGCTTGGTCAGCCCGCACCCCGACCAGCTCGGCGCCGGCAACGTCCCCGTGGAGCAGACCGTCGGCTCCTTCACGGCGGGTGCCCTCGACGACCTGCAGGTGGTCTACCGCAGTCTCGCTCCGACGTCGGTGTTCGTGCACGTCCGCGTCACGCTCACGTCGGCCGGTGAGTTCCACCTCCAGCCATCGGTGCCGGTCTCCTTCGGGCCGTGCACGCTCTCCGGGATCCCGTGCGTGGCGGTGCACGACTTCCGGTTGATCCCGTCGCCCGAGCTCACGGCCGACCACGACGAGTGGGTGCGGCACTCGCTCACCCCGTGGCTGCCGTCGATGACCGGGCCGTACGACGGGCTGTTCTCCGCGCGCACCATCGACGTCGACGAGACCGCACCGGCGATCGCCGACCTGGCCGAGTGGCTGAACGAGCACTCGACCGACAGCGAGCCGACGGCGGAGCTGGTTCTCGACGACGTGGTGGTCCCGTTCTTCGGCCCCCTCGGGCTGCCCGTCCCGCGGCACATCACGGTCGGCCTGCGTCGCCGGGTGCTGGACCCGGGCTCGACCACCGAGGTCTTCTCGTTCGAGCGGGCGCCGGTGCACATCGTCCTGTCCCAGGACCCGGGCGTCGCGTTCATCGTCGACTCCTTCTTCTACCGGTCCCAGCCGTCCGAGACAATCGGGGAGAACCTCGGCCTGACCTTCAGCGCCGCCATCGTGTGGGGCGCCGACGAGGGGCCGCAGAAGGCCTTCGCGTTCGGGCTCGAGGAGGAGTACACGGTCGTCGTCGGCTACCGGCGGGACTTCGACGCGGCGGGGGACCCCGCGACCGGGACCGGCGTCGACGCCGTGCTCAACACGCTCCTGCACTGGGAGATCGCGGGCACGGTCATCGTCGACATCGTCGCGATCCGCGTGGGGTTCTCCTTCGGCCGCAAGTTCGGGGGGGGCAAGAGCGTCGGCGACAGCCTGCTGGCGACCGCCGACGTCATGGTCTCGATGCCTCCGACCGGGGCCGACGGCGCGTTCTTCCGCCTGCGCTCGCTCAGCGGCGAGAAGGTCCGCTTCGTGCTCGAGGGCCTGGGCTGGCGCTTCGGGAGCTTCCACTTCGAGGGCGTCTCGATGCCCGACGGCGTCGTCGCGTACATCGGCCCCGTCGGGCTCATCTTCTCCGAGATCGGCCTCCGGGCGGAGCAGGGCGCCAGCTACCTGTCCTTCTCCGGAGGGCTCATGATCAACACAAGCGGCTTTGAGGGCGGGCTGGTGGTCCGGCGGCTGCGGTTCCGGATCGCTGGGGACGCCACCCGGCCGGCGTTCAAGATCGACGGGTTCTTCCTCACGCTCAAGACGTCGACGGTGAAGATCGAGGCGGGCGGGTACTACACGGACGAGGAGTCGGGCGGCACCCGTGTCCGCGAGTTCGGGTTGACCGGGACCGTCGGGTTCGACGTGGGCGGCCGGTCGTACACCGTCGGCGTCGACCTCATCGTCGGCAACCGGAAGTCGCCGAGCCTGGAGTTCGACTACTTCATGATCCAGGCGTTCTTCCGGGGGCAGCTCGGTCCCATCGGGTACTTCGAGCTGACGGGCATCCGGTTCCTGTTCGCGCGGAACATGCTCCCCAAGCTCGGGGCACTGGACAAGGAGTCGCGCGACCTCCGCTACTACAGCTGGTACCGCAGCTCTAACCCCCTCGTCGTGAGCGGGGACCGACGCCTCGCCGCCTGGGTCGCGGACAACGGGTCCTGGACGTTCGGCCTCGGCGCCGGCGCGTCGCTCTCGGGCATGGGCAAGGTCATCGAGCTCAGCATCTTCGTGCTCGGCATGGTCGGACCCACCGAGAGCGGGTTCCTCATCGTCGGCGAGCTGTACCTCCTGGCCAGCCCGACGCCGGTCGGCTACCTCGCCATCGAGTGGGACGGCAAGAACGACCGCTTCTCGATGGTCATCGGCGTCAATGCCAAGGTCAGCTCGTTCCTGCAGGGCGCCCCCGCGTGGGTCGACAGCTTCGGTTCGCTGACCGGCACGATGTTCATCTCGAACGATCCGGCCACCTTCGCGATCGGGCGCCTGGCCGACCAGCGGACCTGGCTCACCCTGAAGACCGACCTCTCCTGGGGCGTCCGGCTCTTCCTCTCCCTGGGCTTCTGCGTCGAGATCGTCGAAGGCCCCACCGGTCCTAAGGGCTTCGCCCTCGCGATCCGGTTCGAGGGCGGCATCGCCGCCGGCTCGGTGGTGTCGCTGGTGTTCCACGCGGGGTTCGGGTTCGCGGTGCTCATCTTCACCACGGGCTCGACCGACTACTCGATCGTCGTGTGGATCGAGGCGGGCCTGCGGTTCACGCTCTTCGGCTTCCTGCACATCGGCGTCAGCGCGCGGGCGGAGTTCCGCGCGGTCGGGTCGTCACCCTCGCGCGGGGAGCTGTCGCTCGAGGTGCGGCTGGAGACGCCCTGGTTCCTGCCCGACGTGACCTGGCGGTTCCAGACGCAGTTCGGCACGCTGGCGCCCGCCGATCTGGCCTCCTCGAGCCAGCCGCTGCGCAGCGCGGGCGTCACCGAGGAGGGGACCCGCAAGCAGCTCGGCGCGCGCCTGAGGTCCGAGACCGGGGCGGGCGGCAACGAGGTCGGCCTGCACCTCGAGCGGTTCGACCCGTCGTGGGACGGCCAGGGCGTCGCCCCGGTGCACTCGGTGACGGAGCTGTCCGCGCCCACCGCCGACGAGGCCGGGAGGCTGGCACGGCTGGCCGGTGCCGGGCTGCGTCCCGTCGCCACCGACTCGACGGTGAGCATCGCGTTCAGCGTGGCCGTCAACGACCGCCTCGAGCTCGGCACCGGGATGGCGGCCGGCCTGGGCGACCAGCACGCCGGCGACCTAGATCTGACCTACGACCTGGTGGGCATCCGCACGCGGCGGCGCCCGCGGTTCGGTGCCGCCCGCCCGTGGACCGACCTGGGACACCGGGTGGAGCTGGGCGCGGACTTCACCGACCCGAACGGCGTGGTGCTCGACGGCGCGTTCGCCCCCCAGGTGCTCAGCACCACGTGGGACCTCGACGTCACGGTCGCGGGCGTGCCGGCGCCGAAGACGCTGCTGGTCAACTCGGTCGCGCCGTTCTCGTTCGCCACCCGGTCGCCGGAGACCGACGAAGGGCTGGCCCTCGACCCGGCGTGGCCATGCTGCCGGCCGCCCGACGACAAGACGGTGCAGGGCCTGCTGCACGAGATCACATGGCGCAACGCGGTGCCGGGTGCGGACCTCCCCGGTGTCGGGGTGTTCACGGACAGCGCGAGCACCCTCCGGTTCCCGCAGCCGGCGTGGACGCGGCCGGCGCTCTTCGCCGGCCTGGCCACACCAACGCTCGTCGCGGCCGTGACGGCGCGCATTCCCGCCGTCCTGGCCCGGGCCGACCTGGACGAGGACGCGGCGCGCTGCTGGTTCCGGCTGGCCTGGCCGCTCGCGGGTCGGGTGTCTCTGGTGGCCTTCGACTCCGCCGGGAAGGAGGTCGGGCGCTCGGACCTCGGTGCGGGGACCGCCGCCCATCAGGTCGTCGTCCTCGGGGCAAGCGGACCGATCCGCCGCGTCGAGATCAGGGGCTACCTCGCCCAGCAGGGACTCTCGACGAGCGCGGCCGCGTCGTCCCTACCGGTCGGCACGGCGGCGGGCGCGGTGGTCGAGGTCGACTGGGTGGCCTACGTCGGGCTGCGCGACCTCATGGACCAGCTGCTCGCCGGTGCGGCGTGCGACGCGGGGGTCCCGGCCGGTGCTCCGAACTACGAGGGTCACGGGCAGCTCGCCTTCCTGCCGAACAACGAGTACGAGGTGCGGCTCACCACGCGTGTGGGCGTCAAGCACCCGTCGACGGCCGTCGCGTCGGCCGACGTGGAGGAGTTCGTGTACTTCGCGACCAAGGGGCTCCCGGGGCTGAACGCCGTCGACCGCGTGGGCGCCGAGCTCGAGCCCTACGTGCGCTCGACGTACACCGGTGGCCGCGGCCGTACCGTCTACCGCGCGGAGCCGATCACCGTCGCGTTCTCGGAAGGCTTCCATGTCGCCGTGCCGCTGGCGCAACGGCCGCCCGGCACGTCGGCGGAGCACACCACCCTGCTGAGGATGCTGCTCACGACGACGCCCGACGTCGCCATCGCCCCGGGGACCGTGGAGACCGCCACGGCGCAGGACTGGCTCGTCGCGAACCGGTCGACCGTGCCCGCGCCGACGACGCCGGGCCCGTGGGAGGGCACCGTCGGCGTCGGGACCACGCGGGCGAGCGCCATGGTGTCGGTCGACCCGCGCAAGGAGCGCCTGGCCGCCCTCACCCAGCGCCCCACCGTCCCCTGCGACCTGGCCGACCCGCGGCTCGTCGTCGGCACCGTGCTCGTGGCCCCGCCGCAGGGTGGGGGCCCCGACCCGCAGGGGACCGGTGAGCTGTGGCTGGCGGGTTCCCGGTTGACCGCCGCCGTCCGCGTCGAGGGCGCCGGCTTCGTGGACCGCCGGCCGTTCGCCGCGGGCGACGAGACCGCCATGACGTCGGTGCCGGCCGGCCGGTGGTCGGTGGCCGACGGAGAGCTGCGCAGCGCGGGTGCGGGGAGGTCGTTCGCCGTCCTGGGTGAGGCCGACTGGAACCACCTCGCGGTGGTCGCCACGATCGCCCCCGGCGCGGTGTCCGCCGGGATCGGCGTCGGCCTGGCCGCGGGGAGCACCGTGCCGCAGGGACTGTTCGCGCTGGTGGAGGCCGCAGGCGCCGGTCCGGCGCGACTCGTCGTGCGCCGCCGCACAGGTGGCGGGTCCCTGACCGAGGTGGAGGGCGCCGAGCTGCCGGCGGGCGTCGGCACGGGTCCGGAGCCGGTCACACTCGAGGTCGCCGCCTACGACGACGTGCTGCGCGTCAGCGTCGGCGAGACCCGGATCGACGTCGACCGCGGCGACCTGCGCGAGGGCCGGCTGTGCCTCACGGCGGACGGCTCGGCGGCCGTGCAGTCGCTGCGGGTACAGGGTCTGGATCTCTACACGTTCCCCGTCGCGGTGAGCCGCTACCGGTCGTTCGAGGAACACCTCGGCAGCTGGTCGGGGCGCCTGGGCGAGATCGCCGCCGACACGCTCGGCGCCGGCACGACGACCTCGACGGTCGGCGCTCTCCGCGCGGCGACGGGTGCCGAGCGAGCCGCGGTCATGGCGCCGGACGCGACCGACGACAGCCGGCAGGACCTCTTCGCCCGCTGGGCGGACGCGCTCGGGCTCCCGCTCCTGGACGAGGTAACCGCCGTCGGGATCAGCCGGGTGGTCGAGGCGGCGCAGACGGCCGCCCTGCTCCTGGAGTCCCCGGAGCCGATCGACTTCACCGCCGAGGTCATCGCCACCCTGGTCCGCCGGGACCGGACGGTCCCGCCGCCGGACCTGCCCGTCGGCGGGCACCGACCGCCGAAGCCCCGGGTACCCCTGGGCACCCGCCTGCGCCCGGGCCGCGAGATCACCGGCCGGCTCGATGACCTGCTGACCGCCGGGCCGGGCGCTGGCCCGCTCCGGGAGCGCCTGCCCGACCCGGACTCGGCGATCTACGACGTCGACGACACGTCACGCGGTCTGCGGCTGACGATCCACCCCGCCTTCCTCGGCGACCTCGCGGTCGTCGCGCTCGACCGGGACGGGACTCCCGTGCTGCTGCGCGGCACCGTCTCGAGCCGCGGGCTCGAGCCCCGACCGCGGAGCCGGGTCCTCGACGCGACCGTGGTGGGGCCGCTGGCGGACAAGCCGCCGGCCGGCAGCGAGCTCGCCGACGCGCTCGCCGTGGCCGCGCCCGGCGTGGTGCTCCTGCTGACGCAGGACCTGACGGGCGTGCTCGGGGTCTGGCACCCGAGGGTGGTCGACGTGGACGTGCCGGTCGCCGTCGACCTGCTGCAGAGCGGCGACGGCCGACGGGCGCTCGCCGTGCCGGCCGCGCCGCTCCCACCCGGCCGCTACCGCCTCACGCTGCAGCTGTCGCGCCCGCGCTGGGCGACGACGGAGCCCGCGGACGACCTCAACACCGCCGCCGGGGAGGCGATCCTGGCGTTCGAGCTCTGAGGTCCCGACTCGGACCTGCGACGACGGAGCGGTCGCGGTGCCCGCGTTGGTAGCTCTTGGTCGAGCGCGACCGCCCCGAGCGCTTGTCGACCCGGCCGATGAAGGGAGTGCCTACGCACTGACGAATCGAGAATCGTGAGCACGGTCCCGGGCTTGCAGCGACCTGTTCATCCGGTATGAGCGCAACAGCGGACCAGCACGCCCACGCCGGTCGCTCCCGTCGCTGCCCCACGCCGCCGTGCGGGCGCCCGAGGGTGCCGCGCGCGCCGCCGGCGGCACTCCACCACGATCAGCGCCGCCACCGTGCTCGCACTTGCGGCCTCGATCGTCGGCGGTGCGCTCGAGTGGGCTGCCGCGCTCGAGGCTGTGAAGCCCGCCAACGACGGGAAGACCGAGGCCGATCGTGACGCGGGCCTGTTCCGTGGCGGTCGTCTGCAAGCGGCTGAACCTCACCGTCTCGCACCGCGACCAAGTCCCCCCCCGACGTGTAGCGGACGTGGCCGACGGGGTCGTGCGTCACCAGCACACGGTCGATTCCCGCGAGCTAACCCGCCTTCATGGTCGAACCGAGCGCGCCGCTGGCGGCACGGCGCCGACGTCACTGGAGCAGCCTGAGCGCAATCCAGCCCCGCCGGGACCTTCTCGTCATGAACAGAGCACAAGCCCCAACGGGCTGTACGCCTCGCACCTGAGCGATTGGCGCAAGGCCCGCGACTGCGGCGCCCTGGGCGACCTCGCGCCCGCGCCCGACGGTCGAGGCCCACGTTCGCGCAGGACAAGGAGAACGCGAAGGCTGCTGCTCATCTGGCTCGCCACCGTCTACGGCAGCGGCTGGTTCCCGCCGCCGCTCGAGGTGCCGGTGGGCTCGCCTTCGACACCGTGCTCCCGACCCAACCTTTGCCTTCCTGGCAGCCGTTGATCTCGGTCCGCCACCGTAACCAGAAGGAGCACACCATGCCTGCTGTCATCGAGCTCGACACCCAGGTCACCTTCGTCACCGACCCCGTCAACCCCTGTGCGGAACCGATTTCACCGTCTCCTGGCAGGAGAAGAACGTCGGCGACGAGTCGTCGGCCGACTACCAGGACATCTTCGACATGAACGACCAGGGCACCGGCGACAGCCAGGACCTCGCCCGCGGGGAGCTGCAGCCCGACGAAGCCGCGCTGCGGACGCTCACCTTCAACCTGCCGGTCGGCAACTACGACATGAACGTGGTTCGCCATCTCATCACGCGCCAGCAGCACCGACTCGAGCTCAGGACTCTGCAACGACTCGGGGAGCGCCGGCGCCAGCAGGAACCACGGGCTGCTTCCGCCGTCCTGACGGTCGTCGGTCAGCCCGAACAGGTTCCAGCCCGGGTCAGTGGCGACCGCTGGTCCCATCGTGGTCGTGGCCGAAGACGACGGTCACGGTGAACGTGTCGATTCTCAGAAGCGTGCCGACCGGGCAGGCGCACCGGGACGGCACACCAGTCGTTGCGGTAGAACGTCGCTTAGGCCACGATGCCCTTGATTCGACGTGAACGCCTTGTCGGCGATGAAGACCATGGAG
>JBBQFP010000039.1:0-25652 GCA_038322045.1 Actinomycetes bacterium
TCATGCTCTTCACCGCGGGCAACCTCCTGCCTCAGCAGGTCGTCATCACGCCGCTGTACCGCATCTTCCTGCTCATCCCGCTGCCCCAGTTCATGAGCGACTCGGGCACCCTGTACGACTCCTACTGGGGCATCATCGCCATCCATATCGCCTTCCAGATGGGCTTCTGCGTCTTCGTCCTGAGCAACTACATGAAGACGCTGCCGATCGAGCTGACAGAGGCAGCAATGGTCGACGGCGCGTCCGTGTGGCGGCAGTACTGGCAGATCATCCTGCCGCTGTGCCGACCGTCGATCGCGGCGCTCGCCACCCTGCAGTTCACCTGGGTCTACAACGACTTCTTCTGGGCCCTCGTGCTCATGAACTCCGGCGACAAGCGACCGATCACCTCGGCGCTGTCCGGCCTGCAGGGCCAGTTCTTCACGAACAACAACCTCATCGCCGCGGCCTCGCTCGTCGCAGCGCTACCGACCCTCATCGTGTACTTCGCGCTGCAGAAGCACTTCATCAGCGGCTTGGCGCTCGGCGCGACGAAGGGCTGAGTGCGTGAGCGAGGCATCTGCCGGTGCGCAGGTGGGCGAGAGCTTCGTCCACCTGCGCCGCTCCGGCACCAGCGTGCTGCTCGACCTGCGTGACGGCGGTCTGCCACGGGTCCTCCATGTCGGCGCCGATCTCGGCGCTCTCGGCGAGCCCGGTGCATCAGCCGTCGCGCTGGCGCTCGACCCACCGGTCGCGCACTCGGCGCTCGACCAGCCGGTGCCGACCCGGTTGCTGCCGGAGCGGGCCGACGGCTGGCGTGGGCAACCGGGGCTCGACGGCTGGCGGGAAGGCCCCGACTCGGGCTGGAGCCCGCGCTTCCTCGTGCCGGTCGGCGGCGTCGTGGTGGAGGCCGCCAGCGAGGTTGACCCGATGGCGGCCTCGACGGTGACCGTCACGGCGCGCGACGACACCGCTGGACTTGCAGTTGTCAGCACCCTGACCTTGCACGCCTCCGGCGTCCTCGAGTCGCGCTGCTCACTGACCAACACCGGTCAGACGCCCTACCACCTGTCGAGGCTGGCGTCGCTCGTGCTGCCGGTCGGGGCGGGGGCCACGGAGGTCCTCGACCTCACCGGACGGTGGTGCAAGGAGCGCCTGCCTCAGCGCCACGCCCTCGGGTTCGGCACGTGGCTGCGCGAGGCCCGCCACGGCCGCACGGGGCACGACGCCTCGATCGTCCTCGCCGTCGGCGAGCCGGGCTTCGGCGACCGCGACGGTGAGGTGTGGGCGCTGCACCTGGGCTGGAGCGGCGACTCCGCTCTGTGGGCCGAGCGGCTGCCCGACGGGCACACGACCCTGGGCGCCGCCGAGCTGCTCCAGCCGGGCGAGGTCACCCTCGCCCCCGGTCAGACGCACCAGGCCCCGGCGGCCTACCTCGTCCGCAGCGGCTGTGGCCTCGACGGCGTCTCGCGCGCGTTCCACACCGTCATCCGGGCCCGACCCGGGCACCCGCACCGGCCGCGGCCGGTGGTGCTCAACACGTGGGAGGCCGTCTACTTCGACCACCGCCTGGACCGGCTCACCGCGCTCGCCGACTCCGCTGCCGCGCTGGGCGTCGAGCGGTTCGTCCTTGACGACGGCTGGTTTTGCCACCGCCGCGACGACACGGCCGGGCTGGGCGACTGGTACGTCGACGAGGGGGTCTGGCCCCAGGGCCTGGCCCCGCTCATCGACCACGTCCGCGGGCTCGGCATGGAGTTCGGGCTCTGGGTGGAGCCCGAGATGGTCAACCCCGACTCCGACCTGTTCCGGGCGCACCCCGAGTGGGTGCTCGGCGCCGAGGGACGACTGCCACCCCCGTGGCGGCACCAGCAGGTGCTCGACCTCGCACGCCCCGAGGTCGCCGCCTACCTCCTCGAGCGCCTCGACGCGCTGCTCACCGACCACGACATCGCGTACCTCAAGTGGGACCACAACCGCGACCTCGTCGAGCCGGGGCACCTCGGCCGCAGCGGGGTGGGGGCGACGACGAGGGCGGTGTACGCGCTCCTCGACGAGCTCCGTCGTCGCCACCCGGGCGTGGAGATCGAGAGCTGCTCCTCCGGCGGCGCGCGGGTCGACCTCGGCATCCTCGAGCGCACCGACCGGGTGTGGGCCAGCGACACCAACGACGCCCTCGAGCGGGTCTCGATCCAGCGGTGGACCCAGCTGCTCCTGCCCCCTGAGCTCGTCGGCTCGCACATCGGCCCGCCGCGCTCCCACACGACGAGCCGCACCGCCGACCTCTCGTTCCGGTTCGCCGTCGCCCTCTTCGGCCACCTCGGCATCGAGTGGGACGTCACGACGCTCGACGACGACGAGCGGACTGCCCTCGCCGGTGGCCTCGCGTTCTACAAGGCGCACCGGGCGCTCCTGCACTCGGGGGAGGTCGTCCACGCGCGACGTCCGGACGGCTCTGACGTCGTCCACGGGGTCGTGTCCGCCGACCGGCGGGAGGCTCTCCTCGCGGTCCTCCGGCTGACGACGCCGGCCGCCGAGATCCCGGCACCGGTACTGCTGCCCGGCCTCGACGACGAGGTGACGTACCGGGTTGCCGTCGTCGAGCCGGCAGGTGCGGGTCAGCAGGGCGGGCGAACACCTCCGGGCTGGATGAGGGAGGGCGGCATCGCGCTGCCGGGCCGCGTCCTGCGCGCGAGCGGCCTCGCGCTGCCAGTGCTCCATCCGGAGCAGGCGCTGCTCCTTCACCTGCGCGCCACGGGCTGAGGGCCACCTATCCTGTTGCGGGTGGTCCCTCCCTTCCGCCCGGAGCGCTGAGCAGGCGTGCTGGACATCGTCCTCGTCCTCGTCTTCATCCTCATCGGCGGCTTTTTCGCGGCGTCGGAGATCTCCCTGGTCTCCCTGCGCGAGGGGCAGGTGCGTCACCTGCGAGCGGTCGGCGGCCGGCGCGGGCAGGTCGTCGCCGACCTCAGCGCCGATCCCAACCGGTTCCTCGCAGCGGTCCAGGTCGGCGTCACCCTGGCCGGGTTCATGTCCGCGGCCTTCGGCGCCTCGACACTGACGACCAGGCTCTCCCCGGTGCTGCTCGGCTGGGGACTGTCCAGCGGGGTCGCCGACACGCTGGCGCTCGTCGTCGTCACGCTCGTCATCTCCTACGTCGCGCTCGTCCTCGGCGAGCTGGCGCCCAAGCGGGTCGGGCTGCAGCGGGCCGAGTCGATCGCCCTGGCGGTCGCTCCCTCGGTCGACCGGCTGGCGCGGTACTCCAGGCCGGTGATCTGGCTGCTCTCACGGTCGACCGACGGCATCGTCCGGCTCCTCGGCGGTGACCCCAAGGGGACGCGCGAGGCGATGTCCGAGGAGGAGCTTCGCGAGATGGTCGCCGCCTATCCCGCGCTGGGTGCAGAGGAGCGGCGACTCATCGCCGAGGTGTTCGAGGCCGGTGACCGCCAGCTGCACGAGGTCATGGTGCCCCGGACGGAGGTGAGCTTCATCGACGCCTCCACCCCGGTGTTCCGCGCGGTGAAGGACGTCTCGACGCAGCCGCACTCGCGCTACCCCGTCGTCCGAGGCTCCCAGGACGAGGTCGTCGGCTTCGTCCACGTCCGTGACCTCTTCGACCCCGAGGTGGCCGCCCGGTCCGTCCGGGTCGGCGACCTCGCCCGTGAGGTCAAGCAGATGCCGGGCACGGTGCGCGTCCTCACCGCGCTGTCAGAGATGCGGCGCGAGGGCCACCACCTTGCCATCGTCGTCGATGAGTACGGCGGCACCGACGGCATCGTCACCCTCGAGGACCTCGTCGAGGAGCTCGTCGGGGACATCCACGACGAGTACGACGTCGAGGCGGCACACACGCGACGGCTGCGGGGCGGCGACCTCGAGCTCGACGGCCTGCTCAACCTCGACGCCGTGTGCGACGCCGTCGGCGTCGAGCTGCCCGAGGGTCCCTACGAGACGCTCGGCGGCTTCGTCCTCGCCCGGCTCGGCCGGGTGGCTCAGGTGGGCGACGTCGTCGAGGTGGACCCCGCGACGGGCTCGCAAGGCAACGGCGGGGGGACCGACGGGCAGCACGGCGAGGAGCACGACGTCGGTGCCGCGCCGAGGCTGCGCCTGTCCGTCACCGAGATGGACGGACGCCGGGTCGCCAGGGTGCGCGTCGCGTCGGTCGGGCGCGACGGCGGGGCGGGGGAGCGGGTCGGCACGGACCCGGGTGCCTCCTCGGTGCTGCCAGAATGACAGGCATGCCTGACCAGCGGCCCCGCGCGTTCTCCGGCATCCAGCCGACCGCAGACTCCTTCCACCTGGGCAACTACCTCGGCGCCGTCAAGCAGTGGGTCGCCCTCCAGGAGACCCACGACGCCCTGTACTGCGTCGTCGACCAGCACGCCATCACCGTCGAGCACGACCCCGCAGCCCTGCGTCGCCGGATCCGCGTGTCGGTGGCCCAGCTCCTCGCTGCGGGCCTCGACCCGCAGCGGTGCGTCCTGTTCGTCCAGAGCCACGTGCCCGAGCACGCGCAGCTCGCCTGGGTGCTCGGCTGCCTCACCGGCTTCGGCGAGGCGAGCCGGATGACGCAGTTCAAGGACAAGTCAGCCAAGGCGGGCACCGACCGCGTCAGCCTCGGCCTGTTCACCTACCCGGTGCTCATGGCCGCCGACATCCTGCTCTACCGCACTGACGAGGTGCCCGTCGGGGAGGACCAGCGTCAGCACCTCGAGCTCACCCGCGACCTCGCGCAGCGCTTCAACAGCCGCTTCGGGCCCACCCTCGTCGTTCCTGAGCCGCACATCGTCAAGGCGACGGCGAAGATCTACGACCTGCAGGAGCCGACGGCGAAGATGAGCAAGTCCTCGTCGTCCCCGGCCGGCATCGTCGAGCTGCTCGACCCGCCGGCCGTCACGGCCAAGAAGATCCGCTCCGCGGTGACGGACACCGGCCGCGAGGTGGTCTTCGACGAGGTCGCCAAGCCGGGCGTGAGCAATCTGCTGACGATCGCCTCGGCCCTGTCGGGGCGGTCGATGGCCGACCTCGAGGTCGACTACGCCGGGGCTGGCTACGGCCAGCTGAAGAAGGACCTTGCCGAGCTCGTCAACGACACCTTCACCCCATACCGCGAGCGCACCCAGGCATGGCTCGACGACGAGGCAGGCATGGACGCGGTGCTGGCCAAGGGTGCGGCTGCCGCGGGCGCGCTCGCAGCGGAGACGCTGAGCGAGGTCTACGACCGGGTGGGCTTCCTCCCGGTCCGGCGGTGACGGCGGCCACCTCCGTGAACCCCCACACCCCTGGCACCCCCTTCCCACCCGGACCCGCCTCCCTGGAGCGGACGATCGGGGTGGCCATCCCCGTCCCGGCGCCCTACGGGGAGGCGCTGCAGACCTGGCGGATGCGCTTCGGCGACCCGCAGGCCCTGGCGATCCCGGCCCACGTCACGCTGCTCGGCCCGAGCACCGTCACCGACGACGAGCTGCCGGTCGTCACGGCACACCTCTACGACGTCGCCGCCGCCGCCGAGCCCTTCGACCTCCACCTCCGCGGCACGGGGACCTTCCGGCCGCTCTCCGACGTCGTCTTCGTCGCGCTCGCCGAGGGCATCAGCTCGTGCGAACGGCTCGAGCGGAGGGTGCGCTCCGGGCCCCTGCACCGGCCGAGCCGCTTCGTGTACCACCCGCACGTGACGATCGCCCACGACCTCGCGCCGCACGTCCTCGACGCCGTCTTCAACCGTCTCGCCGACTTCGAGGCCCAGTTCTCGGTGCGGGCCTTCAGCCTGTTCGAGCACGGCACGGACGGCGTCTGGCGGCCGTCGGTCGAGTTCCCGTTCGGCGCTGCGGCGGGCTAGTCAGCGCGGACGTGGGCGCGGTCGCTGGCCCGGTGCCAGGGCGCGGCGACGGGTCAGGACGCCGCCGCCCACGGCGAGGGCGACCAGCGCGACCGCCGACGCCGTCCAGGGGGCGCCTCCGGCACCGGCGTTGCGGGCCTGCGCTGGCGCCGCACCCGTACCTGCGGTCGCCGGCTGTGCAGCGACGGCGCTCGGCGCCGGGAGCGTTGTCGGGGCCGGGTCGACGAGCGTGCCGACCGGCGTGACGAGCCCGTCGTTGCGGAAGCCCCAGTCGAGCAGTGCCCGGGCCTCCTTCCACACTCCGTGCGAGCTGTGCATGAGCGTGACGACGAGCCGGTGCCCGGGCCGCTCCGCCGCGGCGACGTAGGTGTTCTGCGCCAGCGTCGTGTAGCCCGTCTTGATCCCGATGGCGCCCGGGTAGGCCGTGAGCAGATGGTTCTGGGTCCACAGCGCGAACGTGGGGCCGGGCGTGCCGGCCTTCGTCGGGCGTCCCGGGAACCTGCTGGACACCGTCTTGGCGTAGGCGGCGAAGTCGCTTCGGGCCATGCCGGCGCGCGCGATGAGCGCGAGGTCGTAGGCCGAGGACAGCTGGCCGTCGGCGTCGAGACCGCTGGGGTTCTTCGCGGTCGTGTCCAACGCCTGGAGCTCGCGCGCGACGGCGTTCATCTCGGCGACCGTCTTCGCCATCCCCCCGTTGGCGGTGGCGAGCGCGTGGGCGGCGTCGTTGCCGGACGGCAGGAAGAGCGCGTTCCACAGGTCGTGCACGGTGTATGTGCCGCCGGGGACGATGCCCGCGCGGCTGCCCTCGGCGTTGGCGTCGTCCGCGGTGCCGGTGTAGGTGGACGAGGGGTCGAGCGTCGGCAGGAGGGTCAGCGCCGTCAGGGTCTTGAGGGTGCTCGCCGGGCGCAGCCGCTGGTGCGCGGCCTTCGCGGCGATGACCTCACCGGTGTCGAGATCGGCCAGCACCCAGCTCGACGCGCTCAGCGCCGGAAGGGCCGTCGCCGTCCCTGTCAGCCGGACGACGACACCGGGGCTGGCGAGCAGCGGGCCGCCGATCGCCGAGCCGACGGCCGCCGGTGCAGGAGGTGCAGGGGTCGCGGCGGCTGCGACGGGCGGGGCGGCGGCGGCCACCCCGACGAGCCCGGTGAGCAGGAGGGCGGCAAGAGTGACGGGTCGCGGCACGCCGCGCGGGCGACCCCCGGCGCGACCCCCACGTCGCTCCCCGACGCGGCCGACCCGGCCGCGCGAGGCGGCCGGGTCCGATGGCGTAGGGCTGTGCATGATGGGGGAGCGTACCCGCAGAGAGGCCCGTGCCAGGGCCGACGACGCAGGGTCGCCAGGGTCAGATGCGCCGGAAGATCAGGGCGCGCTTGACCTCCTGGATCGCCTTGGTCACCTCGATGCCACGAGGGCACGCCTCGGTGCAGTTGAACACCGTGCGGCAGCGCCACACACCCTGCGCGTCGTTGAGGATCTCCAGGCGCTGCTGGCCACCCTCATCACGGCTGTCGAAGATGAACCGGTGCGCGTTGACGATCGCCGCTGGGCCGAAGTACTGCCCGTCGGTCCAGAACACCGGGCACGATGTCGTGCAGGCCGCGCAGAGGATGCACTTCGTCGTGTCGTCGAACCGCGCCCGCTGCTCGGCTGACTGCAGCCGCTCCTTGGTCGGCTCCTGGCCGGTCGTGACGAGGAACGGCATGACGTCGCGGTAGGCCGCGAAGAACGGCTCCATGTCGACGACGAGGTCCTTCTCGACCGGCAGGCCCTTGATCGGCTCGACCAGGATCGGCTTGCTCGGCTCGAGGTCCTTGACGAGAACCTTGCAGGCGAGCCGGTTGCGGCCGTTGACCCGCATGGCGTCCGAGCCGCAGATGCCGTGGGCGCACGAGCGACGGAAGGTCAACGACCCGTCGAGCTGCCACTTGACCTTGTGCAGCGCGTCGAGCAGCCGCTCGTTCGGCAGGCACTCGACGGTGTAGTCGACCCAGTGCGGCTCGGCGTCGACCTCGGGGACGTACCGACGGATCCGCAGGGTCACCGACATCGGGGTGATGCTCTGGGCGTAGGCGGCCGTCTCGGCAGCCGTCGCGGTGGGCTCGGTTGTCGCGGTTGCCATCAGTACTTGCGCTCCATCGGCTGGTAGCGGGTGACGACGACGGGCTTGTAGTCGAGCCGGATCTCCCCGGCCCCTTCGCGTACGCCCTCGCGGTAGGCCATCGAGTGGCGCATGAAGTTGACGTCGTCCCGGTTCGGGTAGTCCTCGCGGAAGTGCCCCCCGCGAGACTCGTTGCGGGCCCGGGCGGCCACGACGAGCACCTCGGCGAGCTCGAGGAGGAACCCGAGCTCGACGGCCTCGAGGAGGTCGGTGTTGTAGCGCAGGCCCTTGTCCTGGACGACGACGTTGCGGTACTGCTCCTTGAGCCGGCCCAGGTCGATCTCGGCCTGCTTGAGCGTCGTCTCGGTGCGGTACACCGAGGCGTTGTCGTCCATGCTCTGCTGCATCTCGCTACGGATGACCGCGACCCGCTCGCTGCCCTGGCCGTTGCGCAGGTTCTCGAGAAGGGCGATGACCTCGCCGGCGGGGTTCTCGGGCAGCTCGACCCACGGGGCGGTGGAGGCGAACTCCGCGGCGGCGATCCCGGCGCGACGCCCGAAGACGTTGATGTCGAGCAGGGAGTTCGTGCCGAGCCGGTTGGCGCCGTGCACCGAGACGCAGGCGACCTCGCCCGCGGCGTAGAGGCCGGGGACGACCTCGGTGTTGTTGCGCAGCACCTCGGCGGAGATGTTCGTCGGTACCCCGCCCATCGCGTAGTGCGCCGTCGGGTAGATGGGGACGGGCGTGTCGTAGGGCTCGACTCCGAGGTAGGTGCGGGAGAACTCGGTGATGTCGGGCAGCTTCTCGTCAAGCTGGGCCTTGGGCAGGTGCGTGAGGTCGAGCAGGACGTAGTCCTTGTTCGGGCCGCACCCGCGTCCCTGGCGGACCTCGGTGTAGATGGCGCGGCTCACCATGTCGCGCGGAGCCAGGTCCTTGATGGTCGGCGCGTATCGCTCCATGAAGCGCTCGCCGGTGCTGTTGCGCAGGATGCCGCCCTCGCCGCGGGCGCCCTCGGTGAGGAGGATGCCGAGGCCGGCCAGGCCGGTCGGGTGGAACTGGAAGAACTCCATGTCCTCGAGCGGCAGGCCGCGACGCCACACGATGCCCATGCCGTCACCGGTGAGCGTGTGGGCGTTCGACGTCGTCTTGAAGACCTTGCCGAAGCCGCCCGTGGCGAGCACGACGGCCTTGGCCTGGAAGATGTGGACCTCGCCGGTCGCGAGCTCGTAGGCCACGACACCGGCCGTGCGCCCCTCGTTCATGATGAGGTCGAGGACGTAGAACTCGTTGAAGAACTCGACGTTGCGCTTGACGCAGTTCTGGTACAGCGTCTGGAGGATCATGTGACCGGTGCGGTCCGCGGCGTAGCACGCCCGGCGGACGGCGGCCTCACCGTGGTTGCGCGTGTGCCCGCCGAAGCGTCGCTGGTCGATGCGGCCCTCGGGGGTGCGTGAGAACGGCAGCCCCATCTTCTCGAGGTCGAGGACGGCGTCGATGGCCTCCTTGGCCATGACCTCCGCCGCGTCCTGGTCGACGAGGTAGTCCCCGCCCTTGACCGTGTCGAAGGTGTGCCACTCCCAGTTGTCGTCCTCGACGTTGGCCAGCGCGGCGCACATGCCGCCCTGCGCCGCGCCGGTGTGGGACCGGGTGGGGTCGTGCTTGGTGAGGACGGCGGTGCGGCTTCGGCCGCCGGCCTCGATGGCGGCGCGCATGCCGGCGCCACCAGCGCCGACGATGACGGTGTCGTACTTGTGGACCTGCATGGCGTGCGGCAGCCCTCTCAGCCGATGTTCGGGTCGAAGGTGAAGATGACCAGCGTGCCGAGCGACAGGATGAGCAGCGCCGAGCCGTAGAGGCACATCTTGAGCCAGAAGCGCGTGGAGTCGCGCTCGGCGTAGTCGTCGATGATCGTGCGCAGGCCGTTGACGCCATGGATCTCGGCCAGCCACAGCTGGAGGAGGTCCCACGTCTGCCAGAACGGCGAGGCCCAACGGCCGGCGACGAACGCAAAGTTGATCTTCATGACGCCGCCGTCGAGCACCATCATGATGAGCAGGTGGCCCAGGACGAGGAAAAACAGCAGCAGCCCTGACATGCGCATGAACAGCCAGCCGTAGAGCTCGCGGTTGCCCTGAGTCAGCCGGCGCTGCGGACGGCGGGTGCGGGGTGAGTCCAGGCGCGGGGTGTCGACCGTGGCGGACATGCTCAGCCCTTCCCGAAGATCAGCTTGAGGGTGTGCTCGGTGATCGGGTAGGCCGCGCCGAGCATGACCACGAGCCACACGCCGACGACGGTCCAGAGCATCGGCCGCTGGAAGCGCGTGCCCTTCGACCAGAAGTCGACGGCGACGATGCGCAGGCCGTTGAGGGCGTGGAAGAGGATCGCCGCGACCAGGCCGAGCTCCATGATGTTGACCACGGGGTTCTTGTACGACGCGATGACGACGTCGTAGGCGTGGGGGTCGACCCGGACCAGCGCGGTGTCCAGGACGTGGGCGAAGAGGAAGAAGAAGATGAGGACGCCGGTGATCCGGTGTGCGACCCAGGACCACATGCCTTCGCGGCCTCGATACAGCGTCCCTGCCGGAGCCTTGGGCAACGAACCCTCCCGACGAGCGAAGCAGTCCGGAGCCGGTGGGTACCGGGCGCCGGCGGGCGCAGCGGTGTCGCCTGGCCCGATCGTCATCGTAGCCGTGGCTGGTCAGGGGCACATCCGCACCAGTCGGGCCGCAAGACCTTACTTGTGCGGACTCTCGACACCCCGCCCGGGGCGCTCGGCTGGCTAGGCTTCGACACAGAGATCCTGGGCCTGCCCGGTCCAGCCGCACGCCAGCCCGGAGGCACCGCTGATGGCCCGCACGTCCGAGTCCGGTCTCCCCATCCAGCCCGTCTACACCGCGGCTGACCTCGACGCGTTCGACCCGGCGACCTCGCTGGGCGAGCCCGGTCAGTACCCCTTCACCCGCGGCGTCTACCCGAGCATGTACACCGGTCGGCCGTGGACGATGCGCCAGTACGCCGGCTTCGGCACGGCGGTGGAGTCCAACCAGCGCTACAAGCAGCTCATCGCGGCCGGCACCACCGGGCTGTCGGTGGCCTTCGACCTGCCGACCCAGATGGGTTACGACTCCGACGACCCGATCGCCAGCGGCGAGATCGGCAAGGTCGGCGTCGCGATCGACTCCGTCGACGACATGAACATCCTCTTCGACGGCATCCCGCTGGACCGGGTGTCGACGTCGATGACCATCAACTCGCCCGCCGCGCTGCTGCTCCTGCAGTACCAGCTCGTCGGCGAGGCCCAGGGCGTCTCGGCCGCCCAGCTCACCGGCACCATCCAGAACGACGTCCTCAAGGAGTACATCGCCCGCGGGACCTACATCTTCCCGCCGAAGGCGTCCCTGCGGCTCGTCACCGACATCTTCAAGTACTGCCGCACCGAGATCCCCAAGTGGAACACCATCTCCATCTCGGGCTACCACATGGCCGAGGCCGGGGCGACGCCTGCGCAAGAGATCGCCTTCACGCTGGCCGACGGCATCGAGTACGTCAGGGCCGCCGTGGCCAGCGGCCAGGACGTCGACGAGTTCGCGCCGCGGCTCGCCTTCTTCTTCGTCGCGCGCACGACGCTGTTGGAAGAGGTCGCGAAGTTCCGTGCGGCCAGGCGCATCTGGGCGCAGGTCATGCGCGACGAGTTCGGCGCCAAGAACCCCAAGTCGCTCATGCTGCGCTTCCACACCCAGACCGCCGGGGTGCAGCTCACCGCACAGCAGCCGGAGATCAACCTCGTCCGGGTGTCCCTGCAGGCGCTCGGTGCCGTGCTCGGCGGCACGCAGTCGCTGCACACGAACTCCTTCGACGAGGCCCTTGCCCTGCCCAGCGAGAAGTCCGCGCGCCTCGCGCTGCGCACGCAGCAGGTGCTGGCCTTCGAGACCGACGTCACCGCCACCGTCGACCCCTTCGCCGGCTCCTACGTCATCGAGTCGATGACCGACGACGTCGAAGCAGCGACCCGCGAGCTCATGGGCAAGGTCGAGGACATGGGTGGCGCGGTCAACGCGATCGAGCGCGGGTTCCAGAAGGGCGAGATCGAGCGGTCTGCCTACGCCTACTCCCAGCAGGTCGACAGCGGCGAGCGCACGATCGTCGGGCTCAACAGGTTCGCCATCGGCGAGGAGGAGCCCTTCGAGGGGCTCGTCGTCGACCCCGCGATCGAGGCCGAGCAGGCGGCGCGCCTGGAGAAGCTGCGCGCCGAGCGCGACAACGACGCCGTCTCCAAGGCCCTCGACGAGCTGCGCAGCGCGGCGCAGGGCAGCGACAACACGCTCCTGCCGATGCGCGAGGCGCTAAGGGCCCGGGCCACCAACGGCGAGGTCTGCAACGCGCTGCGTGAGGTGTGGGGCGTGTACGTGCCCGCGGACGCGTTCTAGAGGCCACCGACCTCGCTAGGGTCACGACCGTGGAATCGCGGTCGGACCTCAGCGAGCTCCTCCGCGGCGCAGTCGAGCCCCACCTGGGCAGGGTCGTCGCGCTGCGTCGCGACCTGCACGCGCACCCCGAGCTCGGGCGCAGCGAGGTCCGCAGCACGCAGGTCGTCGCCGCGGCGCTCTCCTCGGCGGGGCTGGCTCCGAGACGCCTCGACCTCGGCACCGGACTCACCTGCGACATCGGCAGCGGTCCCCGGGTCGTCGCGCTGCGTGCCGACCTCGACGCACTGCCGGTGCCCGACGTCAAGGACGTCCCTTACCGCTCCCAGGTCGAGGGCGTCTGCCACGCCTGCGGCCACGACGCCCACACGGCGATGCTCGTCGGGGCCGGCCTGGCGCTGGCCGGTCTCGCCGAGGCTGGTCAGCTACCGGGACGGGTGCGGCTGCTCTTCCAGCCCGCTGAGGAGCTCATGCCCGGCGGTGCCCTCGACGTCGTCGCCTCGGGTGCGCTGGCCGGGGTGGAGCGCATCTTCGCCCTGCACTGCGACCCCCGGCTCGACGTCGGCCACGTCGGTCTGCGCAAGGGCGCGGTCAGTGCGGCAGCGGACCGCATCCTCGTCCGACTGTCCGGCCCCGGCGGCCACACCGCGCGCCCGCACCTCACCGGCGACCTCGTCTACGCGCTGGCGTACCTCGCGACCGAGCTGCCCGCCGTCCTCTCCCGGCGGGTCGACCCGCGTGCCGCCCTCAGCGTCGTCTGGGGGCGCATCGTCGCGGGCGGCGCGGCCAACGCCATCCCGCGGGTGGGGGAGATCTCCGGCACCGTGCGCTCCCTGGACACCCAGGCGTGGCACGACGCGCCGAAGCTCATCGAGCACGTCGTCGAGCTGCTCGTCGCGCCCTTCGCCGTCGAGGCGGAGATCGACTACCAGCGGGGCGTGCCCCCCGTCGTCAACGAGGCGGTGTCGACCCGACTGCTCGAGGCCGCGGTGCGCGCCGCGACTGAGAGCATGCACCCGGGCGACCCGGGGGCCGGGGTGGCCGAGGCCGAGCAGAGCCTCGGTGGCGAGGACTTCGCCTGGTACCTCCACCAGGTTCCCGGGGCACTAGGTCGCCTGGGGGTCCGCCGTCCGGGTTCTGTCGGTACCCAGGACCTCCACCAGGGGTCCTTCGACCTCGACGAGGACGCCCTCGCCGTCGGGGCGCGGGTGCTCGTGGGGGCGGCTCTGGCCGCTCTCGACCTCCCCGCCGAGCGGGCCGGGCGCCTGGCGCGCTGAGCCGGCTGGGCCGTCCGGGTGGTCGCGGGCGCCCGTGCCTACCGATCGGGTAACGGTTCGCGGCGCCGGGACCTCTGGCGGTGCCGAGGGGTCGTGAGCCGCGGCTAGCCTTCTCCCCGTTGCGCCGGACGGCGCGAGTTGTGGAACGGAAGGAGACACCCGTGCGTCGGGTGACAAGTCTTGCAGCAGCGGTCGTCGCTGGGGCTCTCGCCCTGACGGCCTGCGGCAGCAGCAGCAGCGGAACGTCGACCACCAGCCCCGCAGCCAGTGGCAGCAGCACCAGTGCAGCCCCCAGCTCCAGCGGTGGTGGCGCCCCCAAGGCCGACTTCAAGGTCGGCTTGGCCTACGACATCGGTGGTCGAGGCGACCAGTCCTTCAATGATGCCGCCGCGCGCGGCCTCGACAAGGCGAAGACCGAGCTGGGGGTCGAGACCAAGGAGCTCGAGGCGACCTCCGGCGAGACCGACGCCTCCAAGGAAGAGCGGCTGCGGCTGCTCGCGCAGGGCGGCTACAACGTCATCGTCGCGGTCGGCTTCGCCTACGCCCCGGCGCTGAAGAAGGTGGCCGCGGAGTTCCCGAAGGTCAACTTCGCGATCGTCGACGACGCCTCGGTGACCGGCGCCAACATCGCCAACCTCGTCTTCGCCGAGCAGGAGGGCTCGTTCCTCGTCGGTGCGGCCGCGGCGCTCATGACGAAGAAGGACAACGTCGGCTTCGTCGGAGGCGTCAACACCCCGCTCATCCAGAAGTTCCAGGCCGGCTATGAGCAGGGCGCCAAGGCCGCCAAGGCCGGTGTCAAGGTCCAGGTCAAGTACCTGACCCAGCCGCCGGACTTCTCCGGCTTCACCGACCCGGCCAAGGGCAAGACCGCCGCCGCCGGCATGTTCGACAACGGCGCCGACGTCGTCTTCCACGCGGCTGGTGGCTCCGGAGGCGGCGTCTTCGAGGCCGCCAAGGCCGCGGGCGGCATGGCCATCGGCGTCGACTCCGACCAGTACGTCACCGCGACCGCTGCGGTGAAGGACGTCATCATCACCTCGATGATCAAGAAGGTCGACGTCGCGGTGTACGACTACATCAAGTCCGTCGCCGACGGCTCGCCGCTCAACGGCGTGCAGACCTTCGACCTCAAGAAGGGCGGCGTCGACTACTCGACGTCCGGCGGCAAGATCGACGCCATCAAGCCCAAGCTCGACGAGTACAAGGCGCAGATCATCGCCGGCACGATCAAGGTCAGCGACAAGCCCGCAGGCTGATCGCCCGTCGGCGTAAGCCACGGCAGCACAGGCACCGCAGAAGCACGGATCAGGACCCGGTCAGCGAGTACCGTCTCGCCCGGGTCCTGATCCGTCTCGCGTGCCCGCCCGAACCGTCCGACTACCCCAGAACCCTGATGGAGGGCGCGTCCATGGCGACGCCGACGTCCCCGCCGCAGCCCGACGCCGCGCCCGCGGTCGAGCTGCGGGGGATCACCAAGCGTTTCCCCGGCGTCGTGGCGAACCACGACATCGACATCACCGTCCGCCGGGGCTCCGTCCACGCCATCGTCGGGGAGAACGGGGCCGGCAAGTCGACCTTGATGAAGACCCTCTACGGCATGCACCGGCCTGACGAGGGCACGATCGCCGTCGACGGCACCGTGCTCACCCTCGACGGCCCGGGGGCGGCCATCGCCGCCGGCATCGGCATGGTCCACCAGCACTTCATGCTCGCCGACAACTTCACCGTGCTCGAGAACGTCATCCTTGGCAGCGAGCCGACCAAGGGTGGCGGGCGCATCGACTTCGCCCTGGCGCGGGCGCGCATCCTCGAGATCTCCCAGCGCTACGGCCTCGGCGTCGACCCGGACGCCCTCGTCGAGGACATCGGCGTGGGCGAGCGCCAGCGGGTCGAGATCCTCAAGGTGCTCTTCCGCGGCGCCAAGATCCTCATCCTCGACGAGCCGACCGCGGTGCTCGTCCCGCAGGAGGTCGCCGAGCTCTTCGACGCCCTGCGCGAGCTCACGAGCGAAGGCCTCACCGTCCTGTTCATCAGCCACAAGCTCGACGAGGTCCTCTCGGTCGCCGACGAGATCACCGTCATCCGGCGGGGTACCACCGTCGCCACGGTCGATCCCCGGACGACGACGGCGCGCGCCCTGGCCGAGCTCATGGTCGGCAGCGAGCTGCCGGTGCCCGAGCTGCGGGAGTCCACGGTCACCGACGTCGCGGAGCTCGTCGTCGACCACGTGAGCCTGCGCTCACCCGACGGCCGGCTGCTCCTCGACGACATCAGCTTCACGATCCACCGCGGCGAGATCGTCGGCATCGCCGGCGTCGAGGGCAACGGCCAGGCCGAGCTCGTCGAGGCGATCATGGGGATGCGCGCCGCCGATGGCGTCGTCCTGCTCGGCAGCGAGGACATCAGCGCCTGGCCGACCCGCCGCCGCCGCGAGGCCGGGATCGGCTACATCCCCGAGGACCGGCACCGGCACGGGCTGCTGCTCGAGGCCCCGCTGTGGGAGAACCGCATCCTCGGCCACCAGACCCAGGCGCCGAACGTCAAGGGGCCGTGGGTCGACCGCGCCGGGGCGCGCGCCGACACCGAGCGCATCGTCGCCGACTACGACGTCCGGACGCCGGGCATCGACGTCCTGGCCTCGGCGCTCTCCGGCGGCAACCAGCAGAAGCTCATCGTCGGGCGCGAGATGAGCGGTGAGCCCAAGGTGCTCATCGCCGCACACCCCACCCGCGGGGTCGACGTCGGCGCCCAGGCAGCGATCTGGGACCACATGCGCGACGCCCGCGCGCGGGGCCTCGCGGTGCTCATCATCTCGGCGGACCTCGACGAGATCATCGGCATGTCCGACACCATCCACGTCATCCTGCGCGGGCGGCTCGTCGCCGAGGTCGACCCCCGTCAGGTCACCCCGCAGCAGCTCGGCTCGGCCATGACCGGCGCCGCAGGAAAGGACGTCGCATGAAGTCGCGCTGGAGCGCCGAGCGCGTCGGCCTCGCGGTCGCCGGTCCGGCGATGGCCATCGTCGTCTCGCTGCTCATCACCTCGCTCGTGCTGCTCGCCACGGGCGAGCAGCCGTGGAGCGTCTTCTCGACCATGATCGACTACGGCACGCAGCCGCGGAGCCTGTCGCTCATCCTCAACCAGTCGACGACGTACTACTTCTCCGCCCTCGCCGTCGCCGTGGGGTTCCGGATGAACCTGTTCAACATCGGCGTCGACGGCCAGTACCGGCTCGCCGCCATGCTCGCTGCGGCGGTCGGCGGAGCGGTCACGCTGCCGGCGCCGCTGCACGTCACCCTCATGATCGTCGTCGCCATGATCGTCGGGGCGATGTGGGCGGCCATCGCCGCCGTGCTCAAGGTGACACGGGGCGTCAGCGAGGTCATCTCGACGATCATGCTCAACGCGATCGCGACCTACGTCGTCGCCTACCTGCTGACGCCGAGCAGGCTCGCGGTGCGCACCCAGGGCAGCAACAACATCGGCACGAAGCCGATCGGCTCCTCCGGCCACGTCCCCGGCATCGCGCTGATCCCTGACGCCGGCCTCAAGGTCTACGGGCTCATCGTCCTCGCCGTCGTCGTCGGCATCGCCTACAGCGTGCTGCTGGGGCGCACCCGCTTCGGCTTCGACCTGCGCGCCACCGGCTCCTCCGAGGCCGCAGCCGTGGCGAGCGGCGTGAGCGTCAAGAAGATGGTCATCTTCGCGATGCTCATCTCCGGGGCGGTCGCCGGGCTCGTCGGCATGCCGCAGCTGCTCGGCAGCTCCTACTCGTACTCGCTGGACTTCCCGGCAGGGCTGGGCTTCACCGGCATCGCCATCGCGCTGCTGGGCCGCAACAACGCCCTCGGCATCGCCTTCGGTGCGCTGCTGTGGTCCTTCCTCGAGACGTCCTCGCAGATCCTCGACCTCGAGGGCGTCTCCAAGGAGATCGTCACGATCATGCAGGGGACCATCGTGCTCTCCGTCGTCATCGCCTACGAGCTCGTGCGTCGCTACCGGCTCGTCGCCGAGCAGCGCCGGGTCGGCCGAGAACTCGGTACGGCCATCCCCGCCCCGTTGAACGGAGCAGCGGCATGAGCACCGTCGTCACCGCGCCCCCCGCGTCGGCCCCGGCACCGGCCAGGCGCAAGAAGGCCTCCGCACCGGCCAGGGTCGCGCTGTGGGCCGGGTTGGGCCTCGTGATCTTCTCCGCCGTCCGCGTCGTCACCGGCGCCGACGACATCACCTCGGCCGGCACCATCGGGGCCGCCCTCGGCCTCGCCGTCCCCATCGGCATGGCGGGCCTCGGCGGCCTGTGGTCCGAGCGGGCCGGCGTCGTCAACATCGGCCTCGAGGGTCAGCTCATCCTCGGCACCTGGGGGGCCGGCTGGGCGGGCTACCAGTGGGGCCCCTGGGCGGGGGTCCTCGCGGCCGTCGTCCTCGGCGGGCTCGGCGGGCTGCTCCACGCCGTCGCCACGGTGAGCTTCGGGGTCGACCACATCGTCTCCGGAGTGGCGATCAACATCCTCGGGCTCGGCGTCACCCAGTTCCTCTCCTCCGTCGCCTTCGACGGCGTCAAGGGCGGTGGCCCCACCCAGTCCCCGCGGGTCTCGCCGATGACGACGCTGTCGGTCCCGGGGCTCGGCGCACCGCTGAAGAGCCTCGAGGGCAAGCACTGGTTCCTCGTCTCCGATGCGGCCGGCGTCGCCCGCGGGCTGCTGACGAACGTGTCCTCGCTCACCGCGATCGCCGTCCTCCTCATCCCGCTGACCTACGTCATCCTGTGGCGCACGACCTTCGGGCTGCGGCTGCGCTCCTGCGGCGAGGACCCCTGGGCCGCGCAGACGCTCGGGGTCAAGGTGCGGACGATGAAGTACTCGGCCGTCGTCATCTCCGGGGCGCTGGCCGGCCTCGGTGGTGCCTTCCTCACCATCGTCGCCGCCGGGGTCTACCGCGAGGGTCAGACCGGCGGCCGAGGCTTCATCGGCCTCGCTGCGATGATCTTCGGCAACTGGCGACCCGGCGGGCTGGCGCTCGGCGCCGGGCTGTTCGGCTACACCGATGCCCTCCAGCTGCGTCGCGGCGGGGAGTCCGTCCATGCCCTCCTGCTGCTCGTCACGGTGCTGCTCCTCGCACTGGCCGTCTGGCACCTGACCCGGGGCCGGACCCTGCCCGGGATCTCGGCAGCCCTCGGTGCCGCCGTCTTCGGGCTCGTGTTCGCCGCCACCGACGAGGTCGCGGGCGAGCTCACCGGCATGCTCCCGTACGTGACCACCTTGCTCGTGCTCTCGCTGGCCTCTCAGCGGCTGCGGATGCCCGCGGCCGACGGCGCCATCTACCGACCAGGCGAAGGACGCTGACCCCGCATGACCACTCCTGACGAGCAGTCCTCCCCCTCGGCCGCCGGCTCGCCGGTGCCCGGCTCGATCGACTGGGAGGCCTTGCGCGGGTACGCCGTCCAGGCCATGAGCAACGCCTACGTGCCCTACTCCCAGTTCCCCGTCGGCGCCGCGGGGCTCGTCGACGACGGACGCGTCGTGCTCGGCTGCAACGTCGAGAACGCCTCCTACGGCATCGGCCTGTGCGCCGAGTGCGGCCTCGTGTCGGCGCTGCACGCCACGGGTGGCGGTCGCCTCGTCGCCGTCGCCTGCGTCGACCGGCACGGCCGTCCGCTCATGCCGTGCGGCCGGTGCCGGCAGCTGCTCTGGGAGGCCGGTGGCCCGGAGCTGCGGCTCGAGACCCCCTCGGGGGTGCGCCCGATGAGCGAGGTGCTGCCGGACGCCTTCGATGCCACCGACCTGCTGACGCGGGCATGACGACGCCCGGCTCGCCCGCCGCCACGTTCGACGCCGTCGAGGTCATCCGGGCCAAGCGGGACCGGGGCGAGCTCTCCCCGGAGCAGATCGACTGGGTGATCGGCGCCTATACCCGCGGTGACGTCGCCGACGAGCAGATGTCCGCGCTGGCCATGGCGATCCTCCTCAACGGGATGACCCGGGCCGAGATCCGTCGCTGGACCGAGGCCATGATCGCCTCGGGCGAGCGGATGGACGTCGGCTCCCTCGGCGTCCCCACCGCCGACAAGCACTCCACCGGTGGCGTCGGCGACAAGATCACCCTGCCGCTCGCACCGCTCGTCGCCGCGTGCGGGGTCGCCGTCCCCCAGCTCTCCGGCCGGGGCCTCGGCCACACCGGCGGCACCCTGGACAAGCTCGAGTCCATCCCCGGCTGGCGGGCCCGGCTGAGCAACGACGAGGTCTTTGCCGTCCTGCGCGACGTCGGAGCGGTCATCTGCGCGGCGGGGGACGGTCTCGCCCCGGCCGACCGCAAGCTCTACGCCCTGCGTGACGTCACCGGCACCGTCGAGGCGATCCCGCTCATCGCCAGCTCCATCATGAGCAAGAAGATCGCCGAGGGCACCGGCGCCCTCGTCCTCGACGTCAAGGTCGGCTCGGGCGCGTTCATGAAGGACGTCGAGCAGGCGCGTGAGCTCGCCCGGACGATGGTCGACATCGGCACCGACGCGGGCCTGCGCACCGTGGCGCTGCTCACGGCCATGGACACCCCGCTCGGGCTCACCGCGGGCAACGCGCTCGAGGTGGCCGAGTCCGTCGAGGTCCTCGCCGGTGGCGGTCCCGCCGACGTCGTCGAGCTCACCCTCACCCTGGCTCGCGAGATGCTCGCGGCAGCCGGGGTCGACGCCGACCCCGAGGCAGCGCTGCGGGGCGGCCGTGCGATGGACCGGTGGCGCCGGATGATCTCTGCACAGGGCGGCGACCCGGACGCGCCGCTACCGGCCGCGCGGGAGACGAGCACGATCCTCGCCCCGGCCGACGGCGTGCTCACCCGGCTCGACGCCTACGCCGTCGGCGTGGCCGCCTGGCGGCTCGGTGCCGGGCGCGCACGCAAGGAGGACCCCGTGCAGGCTGCTGCCGGCGTCGTCCTGCACGCCAAGCCAGGCGCGACCCTGCGCGCGGGGGAGCCGCTGCTCACCTTGCACACCGACACCCCGGAGCGCTTCGCCCGCGCCGCGCAGGCGCTCGAGGGCGCCTGGACGGTCGCGCCCGAGGGCTCGCGACCGGACACGCTGCCCCTGGTCATCGACCGGATCGGAGCCTGAGATGCCCGTGCTCATCGAGGCGCCGGTCCGGGTACCCGTGCCGGGCGGGAAGATCATCGACGAGTACGCAGGCCGACCGAGCACCGGGTCGGCGGGGGTCTCCGTCGCTCGGATGCAGGCACCACCCGGGTGGGACGAGCCGGCGCAGACGCCGGAGTTCGACGAGATCACCGTCGTCCTCACCGGTGACGTCGTCGTCGAGCACGACGGCGGCGAGATCATCGTCACCTCTGGCCAGGCCGTGCTCACGCGGGCCGGCGAGCGGGTGCGCTACCGGGTCGGCCCGGCCGGCGCCGACTACGTGGCGGTCTGCGTCCCCGCCTTCGCCCCGGAGCTCGCCCACCGCGAGGACTGAGCCGCAGGCCTCAGCGGAACGGGTCGCGCCGCGGCGGGTCGACCATCGCCGCCCGCGGGCAGCTGTCCAGGGTGAGCTCGGCGTAGGCGAGGGCCTCGTCGCACAGCGAGGTGACCGTCCAGCCCGCGGCAGCACCGGCCTCGGTGACGCTGACCTTGTAGATGGTGATCGCATGGCGGTGCGGGGAGTCGTAGACCACGGCGACCGAGCCCATGAGCGCCGCCTGGCCGCGAGTGCCGCCGGCGCCGTCCCAGGCGTGGTCGTAGCGCTGCCACAGCGACGACGTGGCGTTCCACACCCCGCCGCTGGCGACGTCGTGCCGGCGCAGCTCGACGAGCACCTGATGGGCCGATCGGGCATCGAGCACGGCCGCCGGCCGGATGATGCGGGTCTGCTCAACTGGTGCGGGTGCCATGTGCCCAGTATCGGCACCGCCCGGGCGGGCTTGAGGGCGCGGCGGTCACGGGGCCTGCCGTGGCGTAGCGTCTCCCGGTGACCTCCCACCTCGGCTCCGCGCCCGTGAGCGCGCGCGAGCTCGTCCTCGCCCCCAAGGTCCTGCTCCATGACCACCTCGACGGTGGCTTGCGGCCGCAGACCGTCCTCGAGCTCGCCGACGAGCAGGGGTACCGGGCGCTGCCGGCCTCCGACGCCGGGGCCCTCGGCGCGTGGTTCACCGCCTCGGCCGACTCGGGCTCCCTCGAGCGCTACCTCGAGACCTTCGCCCACACCGTCGGCGTCATGCAGTCGGCCGAGGCGCTCGCGCGGGTCGCGGCCGAGTGTGCACACGACCTTGCGGCGGACGGCGTCGTCTACGCCGAGGTCCGTTTCGCCCCCGAGCTGCACGTCGCGGGCGGCCTCGCGCTCCCCGCGGTCGTCGAGGCCGTGCTCGACGGTTTCGCCACGGGGGCCCGGACGGCGACCGGCGCGGCCGGCCACGGGATCCGCGTGGGGGTGCTGCTGACAGCGATGCGGCACGCGGCCCGCTCGCGCGAGATCGCCGAGCTCGCCGTGCGCTACCGCGACGCGGGCGTCGTCGGGTTCGACATCGCCGGTGCCGAGGCAGGCTTCCCCCCGACCCGTCACCTCGACGCCTTCGAGTACCTGCGTCGCGAGAACGCCCACTTCACGATCCACGCCGGCGAGGGCTTCGGGCTGCCCTCGATCTGGGAGGCCATCGCCTGGTGCGGGGCGGACCGCCTCGGGCACGGCGTCCGGATCATCGACGACATCGAGCCCGCCGCCGGCAGCAGCCTGACGGTCAGCGACCCCGCGTTGCGGGCCGAGGACGTCCGGCTCGGGCGGCTCGCCGCCTACGTCCGTGACAAGCGCATCCCGCTGGAGATGTGCCCCTCGTCGAACCTCCAGACGGGTGCGGCGGCGTCCATCGCCGAGCACCCCATCGGGCTGCTGCGGCGCCTCGGGTTCCGGGTGACGGTCAACACCGACAACCGGCTGATGAGCGGGACGTCGATGAGCCGCGAGCTCGGCCTGCTCGTCGATGCGTTCGGCTACACCCTCGAGGACCTGCGGTGGTTCACCCTCAACGCCGTGAAGTCGGCGTTCATCCCGTTCGACGAGCGGATCCAGATGATCAACGAGGTCGTCAAGCCGGGTTACGCGTCGCTCGTGGGGGAGTAGCCACCCGGCAGGAGCAGCGTGCGAGCCTCGAGCACCTGGCGGAACCCGAGCCGCTCGTACAGCCCGCGCGCCGGGTTGCCCTCGGTGACGACGAGGGTCAGCGCAGGGAGCCCCTGCCCCGTGGCCAGCGCGAGGGCCCGCCGGAGCAGCACCGCGCCGAGGCCTGACCACCGCTCGCCCGGCAGGCGCATGAGCTCACCGACCCACGGGCCGCCGTGGGGTGCCTCGCCGTCCGCGCGAGCGACGATGCAGGCGGCGACGACCCGGCCGCCGGTACCGGTCGGGTCGGCCGGGCCAGCGCCGACGTCGAGCGCCATGCCGCTGACGTCGAGCACGGGGCCGAGGGCACCGTCGAGCAGGCCCCCCACCCTCGACCGGCCGTCCTCGGCCGAGCCGGAGGGCCGGTCGACGTGGCCCGGGGGGAACGCGCTCGACCACAGCTCGTCGAGCTCCTCGACCCGGGCGCCGTCAAGCGGGACGACGCGAATCGCAGGCGCCAGGGACGGTGTCGCCCAGGCCTCGGGCGCCGGGTCACAGACGAGGTCGCGGGTCAGGACATGGGCGTGCCTCACGCCGGTCGCGCCGCCCGCGAGCAGGGCTGCCGCGAGCGCGCCGTGCTCGGTGGAGAGGAGCCAGCCCGGCAGCCTGGTCAGTGCGGCTGCGGCGGCCTCGTCGGGGGAGGCGCTCGCCGGATCGGCGAGGTCGGCGAGCAGGCGGCCGTCGCGGCGTCCGGGCTGGTAGCGCAGCGCCGTCCGGCCGTCGACGAGCCGCAGCTCGCCGGTGAGCGGGGGACCGCTCAGGAGCCGAGGCCGTCGAGGATGGCGCGGGTGCCGGAGAGCCCGAGCCGGGTGGCCCCTGCGGCGACCATGGCCAGCGCCGCCTCCGTCGTCCGGATCCCGCCGCTGGCCTTGACCCCGAGCCGCCCGCCGACGGTGCGGGCCATGAGCGCCACCGCCTCGACGCTGGCCCCTCCGGCCTTGGAGAATCCGGTGGACGTCTTGACGAAGTCCGCCCCTGCCGCCTCGGCGGACTCGCAGCACCGGACGATCTCGTCGTCGGTGAGGGCGGCGCTCTCGATGATGACCTTGAGGACCCGAGGCGCCGGGACGGCGGCGCGCACCTGGCTGATCTCCGAGCGCACGGCGTCCCAGTCGGCCGCCTTGACCAGCCCGAGGTTGACGACCATGTCGACCTCGTCGGCGCCTGCCGCGACCGCCACCGCGGCCTCGCGCGCCTTCACCGAGGCGTCGTGGGCGCCCGAGGGGAAGCCGCACACCGTGGCGACGGCGACGGAGCCCGGCAGGGCACCCTCGGGCAGGGGGAGCATCGACGGCGAGACGCAGACCGAGAAGGCGCCCAGCTCGGAGGCGTCCCGGCACAGCGCTACGACGTCGGCCGACGTCGCCTCGGGGGCCAGGAGGGTGTGGTCGACGAGGGCAGCGAGCTCGGTGCGGGTCGGCGTCATGGGCGACATCCTGGCATCTCGCGCCGGTGCGGCCCTCGGGGCTCCGGTCGTGGGGCAGAATCCGCCGGGTGCCCCGACCTCGACCGACCGATGACCCCCGACGTGTGTACCGCTCGCCGTGGGCGGTCGCCGTCGCGGCGGGTTGGGCCGTCGTGGGGCTCCTCGTCGTCGGTGACGCTCTTCTGCGGGAGTCCTCAGGGAGCCCGCTACCGGGGTTGCTCGTCGTCGTCGCGGTGAGCGGGGTCGTGTGGTCGCTCTTCGTCCGACCCTGCGTCGAGGCCGGCGCTGCGGGAGTCGTCGTCCGCAACGTCGTCCGGGACGTCGTCATCCCGTGGCCGCGGGTGCTCTACGTCGACGCCCCGCTGACCCTCACCCTCCACGACGACGACGACCGGGCCTGGCGCAGCTGGGCGATCTCGGCGTCGAGCCGTCCGAGGCGCCACGCGGCCGCTGCCCGTCCCGCCTTCGGCCCGGCGCCCGAGCTGCCGGTGAGGGCCGACCCGCTACCAGCCCCGGCGAGGGAGCTGCGTGCCGACGCCGTCGTCCGAGAGCTCACCGACCTCCAGCGCACCCCGGGTCATGGCAGGGCAAGCGGTGCCACGGAGCAGCCGCGCGACGACGGCGCGCCGGTCGTCGCCTCGGTCGCCTGGGCCGGCCTGCTGCCGCTGCTCGTGTCCGCGGCGTGCGTCGTCGCCCTGGTGCGCCCGTGAGCGCCGATGCGGGCCGGGTCGGCGCCGACGACGTCCGCCTGCGCGCCGTGACCGACGACGAGACCGAGCTGCTCGCCAGCTGGGGTGCGGCGACGGCCGACGACCCGTGGGGGGACTTCCCGGACGCCGACCCCTCGCTCCTCGTCAAGGGGTCGGTCACCCGGATGATCGTCGAGGCCCAGGGCGAGCCGGTGGGGACGGTGTCGTGGCACCCCGTCTGCTACGGGCCCAACCAGGGCTCGTGCGCCTGGAACATCGGCATCTCGCTCGTGCCCTCGGCGCGCGGCCGCGGCATCGGCGTCCACGCCCAGCGGATGCTCGCCGTCCTGCTCGTCGCGACGACGGCGTGCAACCGGGTCGAGGCCTCGACCGACGTCGAGAACCTTCGAGAGCAGCGCGCCCTCGAGCGTGCGGGGTTCACCCGCGAGGGCGTCATCCGCGGAGCCCAGCTGCGGGCCGGTGCTCACCACGACCTCGTGGGCTACTCCGTGCTGCGACGCGACCTCGCCTGACGCCGCTGGCCCCGGCCGGCCCGCTCAGAGCCCGAGAGCAGTCGCGAGGTCGGCCTTGATCGCCGTGAGGTCGTGCTCGCCCGTCGCCCGCGCGGCCGCGACGTCGTCGTCGGGACCGACCGGCACGACGACCTCGAGGTAGCACTTGAGCTTCGGCTCGGTACCGCTCGGGCGCACGACCACGCGCACGCCCGCCGCGCGCAGCAACAGGACGTCGGCGCGCGGCAGGGCTCCGCCCCCGGCGGCCAGGTCCT
>JBBQFP010000040.1:0-25400 GCA_038322045.1 Actinomycetes bacterium
CCCGGTCCCATCCCGAACCCGGAAGCTAAGCCCTCCAGCGCCGATGGTACTGCCCCCGCCAGGGGGTGGGAGAGTAGGACGCCGCCGAACACCCTTCCCGTGACGGCCACCCTGACCCAGGGTGGCCGTCACGCATTTCCCGGCCGCTTTTGCTCATCCGAGCCGTTTGAGCGTGCCGCCAGCCGTATCGTCGTCGGCTGAACTGTCAGCCCGGCCCGTAGAATCGGCCAGGTGAGTGCCGCCGCCGAGAACCCCGCTGCCCCCCGAGTCGCCGTCGAGCTGCCTGCGCAGCTCGTCCCCGCTGACATCGAGACCAGGGCCTACGAACGTTGGGTCGAGGCCGGCTACTTCACGGCGGACCCCTCCACCGATCGCCAGCCGTACGTCATCGTCATCCCGCCGCCCAACGTCACCGGCGTCCTGCACCTCGGCCACGCCTTCCAGCACACTCTCATGGACGCCCTGACCCGCCGGCGCCGCATGCAAGGGTTCGAGGTGCTCTGGCTGCCGGGAATGGACCACGCTGGTATCGCCACCCAGACGATGGTGGAGCGTCATCTCGTCGAGACCGAGGGTCGGAGCAAGAGTGACTACACCCGCGAGGAGTTCGTCTCACGGGTGTGGGAGTGGAAGGCCCGCTACGGCGGCCAGATCCTCGGCCAGATGCGCCGGCTCGGCGACGGCGTCGACTGGTCACGGGAGCGCTTCACCATGGACGACGGCCTCAGCCGTGCCGTTCAGACCATCTTCTCCCAGCTCTTCGCCGATGGCCTCATCTTTCGTGACGAGCGCATCATCAACTGGTGCCCGCGCTGTCGCACCGCGCTCTCCGATATCGAGGTCGACCATCATGACGACGCCGGCGAGCTCGTCTCGATCCGCTACGGCGACGGAGACGGCTCCATCGTCGTCGCGACGACCCGGGTCGAGACGATGCTCGGTGACACCGCGGTGGCGGTCCACCCTGACGACGAGCGCTACCAGCACCTCGTCGGCACCGAGATCGAGCTGCCGCTGACCGGACGGCGCATCCCCGTCGTCGCCGACGCGCACTGCGACCCCGCCTTCGGCACCGGGGCGGTGAAGGTCACCCCCGCCCATGACCCCGACGACTTCGAGATCGGGCGCCGGCACGGCCTTCCGAGCATCACCGTCCTGGACGAGACCGCCGTCATCGTCGCGCCCGGCCCCTTCCAGGGCCTCGATCGCTTCGAGGCCCGTCCCGCGGTCACCGCCGCGCTGCGCGAAGAAGGCCGCATCGTCGCGGAGAAGCGTCCGTACCTCCATGCCGTCGGTCACTGCGGCCGCTGCGACACGGTCATCGAGCCGCGGCTGTCCCTCCAGTGGTTCGTCCGGACGGCGCCGCTGGCCAAGGAGGCAGGTGACGCTGTCCGAGACGGCCGGGTCGCGGTGCACCCCGCGTCGATGGAGTCGCGGTACTTCGACTGGGTCGACAACATGCACGACTGGTGCATCAGCCGACAGCTGTGGTGGGGGCACCGGATCCCTGTCTGGTACGGCCCGGACGGCGAGGTCGTCTGCGTGGGTCCCGACGACGAGCCGCCGTCGGGCCTGGGCTGGGAGCAGGACCCCGACGTCCTCGACACGTGGTTCTCCTCGGCCCTGTGGCCGTTCTCCACGCTCGGCTGGCCTGAGCAGACCGCCGAGCTCGAGCGGTTCTACCCGACCGACGTCCTGCTCACCGGCTACGACATCATCTTCTTCTGGGTCGCCCGGATGATGATGTTCGGCCTCTACGCCATGGACGGCGTGCCGCCGTTCCGCACGATCGTCCTCACGGGCCTCGTCCGTGACCAGCTCGGGCGCAAGATGTCCAAGTCCAAGGGCAACTCCGTCGACCCCCTCGACTGGCTCGACGCCTACGGCGCGGACGCCCTACGACTCACCCTCGCCCGAGGGGCCAACCCAGGGACCGACGTCCCCATCGGTGAGGACTGGGTCCAGGGCTCGCGCAACTTCACGACGAAGCTCTGGAACGCCACGCGCTTCGCGCTCCTGAACGGGGCGACGACGGCGCAGGACCTGCCGCCGGCGGAGGCCTTGGAAGCCCCTGACCGGTGGATCCTCTCCCGGCTGGCCGAGCTCATCGATCAGGTCGACGCCTGGTACGAGGACTACCAGTTCGCCAAGATCGCCGACGCGCTCTACCACTTCGCCTGGGACGAGGTCTGCGACTGGTACGTCGAGCTCGTCAAGGTGCGCCTCGCCGAAGGCGGCGACCGCGCGCAGACCGTCCGGGTCGTCCTCGGCCACGTCCTCGACCGTCTCCTGCGTCTGCTCCACCCCATGGTGCCCTTCGTCACCGAGGAGCTCTGGCGCAGCCTCACCGGCGGGGAGGCCCTCGTCGTCGCGCCGTGGCCTGCAGCCGAGCCCGCCTGGGTGGACCCCGCGGCGACCGCCACTGTCATCGAGCTCCAGCGGCTCGTCACCGAGGTCCGCAGGTTCCGCTCCGACCAGGGGCTGCGCCCGGCGCAGCGGGTTCCCGCCCGCGTGCGGGGGCTGACCGAGGCCGGCATCGCGGTGCACGAGGCCGAGATCCGCAGCATGTCGCGGCTCGACGAGCCCGGTGAGGCCTTCACCGCCTCGACCTCGCTGCAGGTCGGCGGGGTCACCATCGAGCTCGACCTCTCGGGGGCCATCGACGTCGCGGCCGAGCGCCGTCGCCTCGACAAGGAGCGCGCCGCCGCGGAGAAGGAGCTCGTCACCTGCGACGCGAAGCTTGCCAACGCCGACTTCCTCGCCAGGGCCCCGGACGCCGTCGTCGCCAAGATCACCGGACGGCGACAGGTGGCGCTCGACGAGCTCGCGCGCCTCGAGGCCCAGCTCGACCGGCTGGGCCCGGCCGTCGGTACCTCGTGAGCGGCGCCGTGGGGGACACCCCTCGGCGGCGTCCAGGGGCCGCACCGCACGTCGACCCTGCCCTGATTGCGCGGGTGCGTGAGGTGGAGCGCTCGCTCGTCGCGCGTTGGCCCGAGAGCGTCATCGACCCCAGCCTCGAGCGCGTCACGCGCCTGCTCGACCTCCTCGGCAACCCGCAGGCGGCATCGCCGTCGATCCACATCACGGGGACCAACGGCAAGACCTCGGTCGCCCGGATGATCGACCAGCTGCTCCAGGCCTTCGGCCTGCGCACCGGCCGGTTCACCAGCCCCCACCTGCAGTCGGTGCGCGAACGGATCTGCCTCGACGGCGAGCCGCTCTCCGAGGAGCAGCTCCTCGGCGTGCACGCCGACGTGGCGCCGTTCCTGCCCCTCGCCGACGAGGGCAGCGACGTCGCCCTGTCCTTCTTCGAGGTCATCACGGCGATGGGGTTCGCGGCCTTCGCCGACGCGCCGGTCGACGTGGCCGTGCTCGAGGTGGGGATGGGTGGCCGGTGGGACGCGACGAACGTCGCCGACTCCCGCATCGCCGTCATCACCCCGGTCGAGCTCGACCACATGGCCTACCTCGGCGGCACCGTCGAGCTCATCGCCGCGGAGAAGGCCGGTGTCATCAAGCCGGGCGCGACCGCCGTCCTTGCTGAGCAGCACGCCGAGGCAGAGCGAGTCCTCCTCGAGGCCGCCACCGCCGTCGGAGCCACCGTCGTGCGGGAGAACCGCGACTTCTCCGTCGCTGGACGACACGTGGCGGTCGGGGGGCAGCTGCTCACCATCGACGGCCTCGGCGGCCGGTACGACGACATCGTCCTGCCCCTTCACGGGGGCCACCAGGCGAGCAACGCCGCCTGCGCGCTCGCAGCCGTCGAAGCCTTCCTCGGCGCTGAGGGTGGACGCCTCGACGTCGACGTCGTCCGCGAGGGCTTCCTCAGCGTGACCTCTCCAGGGCGGCTCGAGGTGGTCCGGCGCTCGCCGACGGTGCTGCTCGACGCCGCGCACAACCCCGCGGGGGCGCGCGCCCTCGCCGCGGCGGTCGAGGACGCCTTCGGGTTCACCCGCCTGGTCGGCGTCGTCGCCATGTTCAACGACAAGGATGCGTACGGGGTTCTCGAGGCGCTGCAGCCGGTGCTCGACCACGTCGTCGTCACGCGGACGGCGTCGCCTCGGGCGATGCACCTCGACGAGCTCGCCGAGGTCGCCGAGGAGGTCTTCGGCGAGGATCGAGTCTCCGCCGTCGAAGGGCTCGACCGAGCCATCGAGGCCGCTGTCGAGCTCGCCGAGACCGGGGGCGGTCAGCTCGGCGGGACGGCCGTCCTCATCACCGGCTCCGTCGTCACCGTGGGGGAGGCCCGTGCCCTGCTCACGGGGCGGTCCCGATGAGGATCCTCGCCTCGGCGGTGCTCGTCTCCGAGGCCCTCGTCGTGTTCTTCGCCACCCTGGTGGCCCAAGGCCTCGGCGACACCTCGGCCGGGACGGTGTGGCTCATGGGTGGGGCCCTGAGCCTCGCCTGCCTGCTCGCCAGCGGGTTGCTGCGCCGCCGCTGGGGCTACGTCCTCGGCAGCGTCCTGCAGCTCGCTGTCGTCGCAGCCGGCTTCGTCGTGACGCTCATGTTCGCCCTTGGCCTCGTCTTCGCCGCGCTGTGGGTCGCCGCGCTCGTCTACGGCGCCCGCGCTGAGGCCGTGCGGGCCGCGCACCTGAATGCCCGAGCTGCCGCCGACGGCACCGGTTCTCCCGAACCGCCCGCGACCGGAGCCGCCGCACAGTAGTCTGCGGGCGCTGCGGACGTCTCCCGTCACCATCGTCGTCGTCCCGGCCTGCCTGCCGCGGTGCCAGACGCCGTGGACCCGTCAGCCACCGTCGACCTCGCTGGAGCATGTCGTGACCGAACGCACTCTCGTCCTCGTCAAGCCCGACGGCGTCGCCCGAGGGCTCGTCGGTGAGGTGCTCCGGCGCGTCGAGGCCAAGGGGTACCGGCTCGTCGCGCTCGAGCTGCGGACGCTCGACGCCGACACGGCGCGCCAGCACTACGCCGAGCACGCCAGCAAGCCGTTCTTCGACGGGCTGCTCGAGTTCATCACCTCGGGGCCGCTCGTCGCCGCCGTCGTCGAGGGGGAGCGGGCCATCGCCGGCTTCCGTTCCTTGGCTGGGCTCACCGATCCGGTCGCGGCGACGCCCGGCACGATCCGCGGCGACCTCGCGACCGTCACCCAGAGCAACGTCGTCCACGGTTCGGACTCACCGGAGTCGGCCGCTCGCGAGATCGGGATCTTCTTCCCCGGGCTCTGAGCCTGCTGACGGGCGGCTGTCGGCCGAAGGGCTGCGAGCAGTTACCAGGGCCGGGCCGAGGCCGCCGCCGTTAGGCCGGACGGGTGACCGTGGGTACGATGGGCTGGTCGCCGTATGGCCTGGGGCCGCTCAGGGGCGCCCCAGGAGGGGTGCCTGCAGGCGGCACCCGTCCCCTCGTGCCACGCGCAGGAGGGGTGACCACGGCGGTCGCTCACCTCGTGAGTCCCGACTGACGACCCGACTGATGACCCGCTGACGTCGTGCTTTCCGGAAGGCGTTGTACCGCATGGCCAACAACATGTCGTTCATGGGCCGAGACATGGCCGTCGACCTGGGGACCGCGAACACGCTGGTCTACGTCCGTGGTCGCGGCATCGTGCTCAACGAGCCCAGCGTGGTGGCGATCAACACCAACTCCGGGGGCATCCTCGCCGTCGGCGCCGAGGCCAAGCGCATGATCGGCCGCACGCCCGGCAACATCGTGGCGATCCGGCCGCTCGCCGACGGGGTCATCGCCGACTTCGACACGACCGAGCGGATGCTGCGCTACTTCATCCAGAAGGTCCACAAGCGCCGGCACCTCGCCAAGCCGCGCATCGTCGTCTGCGTGCCGAGCGGGATCACCGGTGTCGAGCAGCGCGCGGTCAAGGACGCCGGCTATGCCGCGGGGGCGCGCAAGGTCTACATCATCGAGGAGCCCATGGCCGCCGCCATCGGTGCGGGCCTGCCCGTCCACGAGCCGACCGGCAACATGGTCGTCGACATCGGCGGCGGCACGACCGAGGTCGCCGTCATCTCCCTCGGTGGCATCGTCACCTCGCAGAGCATCCGCATCGGCGGTGACGAGCTCGACGCCGCGATCATCCAGTACGTCAAGAAGGAGTACTCGCTCATGCTCGGCGAGCGCACCGCCGAGGAGATCAAGATGGCGATCGGATCGGCGTTCCCGAGCCTCGACGAGCCGTCGGCCGAGATCCGCGGCCGTGACCTCGTCTCGGGCCTGCCCAAGACGATCGTCGTCTCGGCCGAGGAGATCCGTAAGGCCATCGAGGAGCCGGTCAACTCCATCGTCGACGCCGTCAAGACCACGCTGGACAAGTGCCCGCCGGAGCTCTCCGGCGACATCATGGACCGGGGCATCGTCCTCACCGGGGGCGGCGCCCTGCTCGGCGGCCTCGACGAGCGGCTACGGCACGAGACCGGCATGCCCATCCACATCGCCGACAGGCCGCTGGACTCGGTGGCCATCGGCTCCGGCAAGTGCGTGGAGGAGTTCGAGGCCCTCCAGCAGGTCCTCATCTCCGAACCCCGGCACTGACGCGGCGGTGAGCACAGCGCCGGGCCGCGGTGTGGGCCGAGGGGCATGAACCGCGACAACCGCCGCACCCGCACCGTCCTCGCCCTGCTCCTGCTGACCTCGTTCCTCCTCATCACGGTGGACTTCCGCGGCGGTGGGGTCTCCGACCGGGTCCGCGGCCTGGTGGGGTCGGTATTCGGCCCGCTCGAGCGCGCTGCCGGCGCCGTCGTCCGGCCGGTGTCCGGGCTCGTCGACGACGTCGGCAACCTCAGCAGCCGCAAGGCCAAGATCGCTGCGCTGGAGAAGGAGAACGCCGCCCTGCGCCAGCAGCTGCGGACGACGGGCGACGTGCGCTCCCGAGCAGCGCAGCTCGACCGGCTGCTGCGGATCTCCGGCCTCGGTCAGTACCGCATCGTCCTGGGCCAGGTCGTCGCTGTAGGCCCGGCGCAGGGGTTCGCCTCGACGGTGACGATCGACGCCGGAAGCCGTGACGGGCTGACCGCCGACATGACGGTGCTCAACGGCGACGGCCTCGTCGGTCGGGTGAAGTCGGTGACGGCCACCACCGCGACCGTCCTGCTCCTCACGGATCCGACGTCCACCGTGGGGGTCCGGCTCGAGGGGACCCGCGAGCTGGGCTTCGTCTCGGGCCGCGGGCAGCGCCCCATGCAGCTCGAGGTGCCGGACGCCCAGGCGAAGATCACCAAGGGCCAACGGCTCGTCACCCTGGGCAGCGTCAACAACCGTCCCTACGTCCGCGGCGTCCCGGTCGGTGTCATCAGCTCGGTGCTCCTCGAGCCGGGGAGCCCCTCGCGCATCGCGACGGTCCTGCCCTACGTCGACGTCTCGCACCTCGACGTCCTCGGGGTCGTCGTCGAGCCGCCGCGCACCGACCCGCGGGACTCGGTGCTCCCGCCTCGCCCCGCCGCGTCCCCGACGCCGAGCGCTCCGACGGCCGCTCCGAGGCCGTCAGGAGCGCCCTCTGCCGGTTCCTCTGCCGGTTCCTCTGCCGGGCCGTCGGCCTCCCCGAGGCCCTGAGTGCTCGCCGCTCGCCTCGGCCTGTCCGGAGCGGTCCTCGCGCTGGCTGTCGTCCTCCAGGTGGCCGTCTTCGCCCCCATGCGCCTCCCGGGCGCGACGCCCGACGTCATGATCCTCGCGGTCCTCGGCATCGCCCTGCGGTGGGGCTCGACCTCTGGCGCGGTCGCCGGCTTCGTCGGGGGGCTCCTGCTCGACGCCGCCCCGCCCTCGGACTCGACCCTCGGGCGGTGGGCCCTCGTCGCGACGATCATCGGGTTCCTCGCCGGCAAGGCAGCCCTCGACGTCGAGCGGTCCGCTGTCGTCGGCCCGCTCGTCGTCCTCCTCGGCTCGATCGCCGCGACGACGGGCAACTGGGTCCTCGGGGTCCTGCTGTCCGACCCGCGGGTGGACGCCGCGGGCCTGGCCTCGGTGCTGCCCGCTGCCGTGCTCTACGACATCGTCCTCGCCCCGTTCCTCGTCTGGGGGGTCTACCGGCTGGCCGGACGGATCGAGGTGGACCTCGCGTGAGGGCCGGGAACTTCTCCCCGTCGCGTAGCGTCGGACCACGGGTGCGCGCCGACGTCTCGGCGTCCGCCGCCCCGAGGACATTCCAGGACGACGATCAGGACGGGAGCCGACGATGAGCGAGCGTTCGGGGCTGCGCCTCGTCGTGCTCCAGGTCCTCGTCGTCTCGCTCCTCGCGACGCTGCTCGGCCGGCTGTGGTTCCTCCAGGTGCTGGTCTCCGACCGGTACAAGGGGTTCGCCGATGCCAACACCGTGCGCCAGGTGGTCACCCCCGCCGTCCGAGGGCAGATCCTCGACGACCAGGGCCGCCCCCTGGCCCGCAACCGGACGGCGATGGTCGTCTCGGTGAACCGGGTCGTCATGGACAAGGAGCCCGACGGCGGCAAGGCACTCGTCACCAGACTGGCCGGGCTGCTCAGGAAGCCGCAGGCGGAGCTGTGGAACCGCACCCGGCTCTGCGGGCCCGAGAGCAAGATCATCGGCTGCTGGCGGGGCTCGCCGTACCAGCCGATCCCCATCACCGACCAGGCCGACAGCACCGCCGCCCAGCAGATCCTCGAGCGCCGGGAGGACTTCCCCGGCGTCAACGCCGAGCTCACCGCGATCCGGGAGTACCCGGCTCCGCTGGGCGCCAACGCCGCGCACCTCATCGGCTACCTCGGCCCGGTCACCGACGCCGAGCTGGCGAAGCGCTCCGGCTCCGGCGCCAAGGGCGCGACCGACCTCCAGCAGACCGACCAGACGGGACGGGCCGGGCTCGAGGCCCAGTACGACGACCTCCTGCGGGGGACCCCGGGCGTGCGCAAGGTCGCCGTCGACATCGCCGGGAAGGTCGCCAACGAGGTCTCCGACCAGCCCTCGGTCCCGGGCAACTACCTCGTCACGAGCCTCGACTCCAAGGTCCAGGCCGTCACCGAGCAGGCGCTGGCCGAGGCGATCCGCAACGCGCGGACGAAGGGTGACCCCAACAAGCGCGGAAAGACGTTCACGGCCGACTCGGGAGCGGCGGTCGTCATGGACGTCCGTACCGGCCGCGTCGTGGCGATGGCCAGCTACCCGGACTACGACCTCAAGGTCTGGGACAACGGCCTGAGCGCGGCGGAGAACACCGCGCTCACGGCGCCGAGCTCGAACTACCCGCTCATCTCGCGGGCGACGCAGGGCGACTTCGCGCCCGCGTCGACCTTCAAGGTGGTGTCGACCTCGGCCATCGCCAAGGCGGGCTACCCGCTCGGGGCCAGCTACGACTGCCCGTCGTCCTACACGGTCGGCAACAGGCGGATCAGCAACTACGAGTCCGAGGGCTACGGGGTCATCAGCCTCCAGCGCGCGCTCGAGGTCTCCTGCGACACGGTCTGGTACAAGATCGCCTACGAGCAGTGGCTCAAGGACGGCGGCCTCGGACCGAAGAAGCCTGCTGACATCTTCATCACCATGGCCAAGGCCTACGGGCTGGGCAAGCGCACTGGGATCGACCTGCCCGACGAGAACTCCGGGCGGGTCATCGACCGGGCGTACAAGAAGGAGACGTGGGCGAAGAAGAAGACGATCTGGTGCGCGCGCGCAGTCAAGGAGAAGGCGACGGCGACCACGGAGCACGACCGGCTCGTCGCAGCCATCGACCAGGAGAACTGCGACACGTATTACCAGTACCGCGCCGGGGACGCCGTGAACTTCGCCATCGGCCAGGGCGACACCGTCGTCACCCCTTTGCAGATGGCTCGGGTCTACTCGGCCGTCGCGAACGGCGGCACCCTGTGGACCCCTCAGCTCGCCACCGCGGAGCTGCGACCCGACGGCACCGTCGTCCGCCGCTTCGCCCCGAAGAAGGCCGGCACGCTGCCGGTGTCCGCGCAGACCCTCGCCTTCCTGCGCCAGTCGCTCACCGGGGTGACGACGGTCGGCACGGGCAAGGGCCCGTTCCTCGGCTTCCCGCTCGCCGCGGTGCCCGTGGCCTCGAAGACCGGAACCGGCGAGGTCGCCGGCAAGGACTCGACGTCGTGGTTCACGTCCTTCGCGCCGTCCAACGCCCCGCAGTACGCCGTCGTCATGATGGTGTCGCAGGGTGGCACCGGCTCAGGCATCTCCGGCCCAGGCGTGCGCAAGATCTACGAGGCGCTCTACGGCATCAGCGGGAGCACCGTCACGCCAGCCAAGGCCGCCATCCCGGGCGTCGTCCCGCCGACGGCGCTGCCCCGGGTGACCCCCGACGGCACGGTCATCGCCCCGCGCTCGACCGCCCCCGCCGCCCCTGCCTCGCCCGGCCCTGCCTCGACGGCCGTCGCGGCCACGGCCGCCCTCACGGTCGACCCCCGGGCCTCGACCCGATCTCGCGGCGGGGGCGTCGCGTGAGCGTCGGCTACCAGGCGCCGCGCCTGCGCACCTCGGGCGGCCTGCGCGACCGGGTCATGCGCCGCGAAGGCACCCTGCGGCGGCTCGACTGGGTGCTCATCCTCGCAGTCCTGGCCCTCAGCGTGCTCGGCTCGCTCATGGTGTGGTCGGCGACTCAATCCAAGCCCGCGCTCGTCGGTGCGGACCCGACCGCCTACCTCAAGCGCAACATCATCAACCTCGCCATCGGCCTCGTGCTCGGTGCCGCGACGACGCTGTTCGACTATCGGGCGCTGCGCGCCTACGCGCCCGTCGTCTACGTCGCCTCGGTCATCGGGCTGCTCGCTGTGCTCAGCCCGCTGGGCAGCACGATCAACGGCGCGCACTCGTGGATCGTCCTGCCGGGGGGGCAGTCCATCCAGCCCGCGGAGTTCGCCAAGGTGGCGCTCGTCGTCGGGCTCGCCATGGTCCTGTCGGAGAAGCGCGACGGCGAGGACGAGCCACGCGACATCGACGTCCTCCAGGCGCTCGTGCTCGCCGCCGTGCCGCTGGGCCTCATCATGCTCCAGCCCGACCTCGGCACCGGCCTCGTCATCGGCTTCCTCATCCTCGGGATGATCGCCGTGTCGGGGGCGCCTGCCCGCTGGGTCGTCGGCCTCATCGCGGCCGTCGTCCTCGGCGGCTTCGTCGTCGTCCAGGGCGGGGTGCTCCAGGACTACCAGGTCAAGCGGCTCACGTCCTTCGTCAACCCCAGCGCCGACCAGAAGGGCGCGGGCTACAACACCGCGCAGGCGCGCATCGCCATCGGCTCGGGCGGGGTCACGGGGTACGGGCTGTTCAATGGGCCGCAGACCAACGGCGGCTTCGTCCCCGAGCAGCAGACGGATTTCATCTTCACCGTCGCGGGCGAGGAGCTCGGCCTCGTCGGGGCGGGCGGCCTCGTCGGGCTGCTCGGTCTCGTCTTGTGGCGGGGGAGCCGGATTGCCAGCAGGGCCCCCGACCTCTTCGGTCGCCTCGTCGCCGTCGGCGTCGTCTGCTGGTTCGCCTTCCAGGCGTTCGAGAACATCGGCATGTGCCTGGGGATCATGCCGGTGACCGGCGTCCCCCTGCCATTCATCAGCTACGGCGGCTCGTCGACATTCGCCAACCTCATGGCCGTCGGGCTGCTGCTCAACGTCCACCAGGGGCGCTACGCCTGAGCCGGCGCACGAGGCGGCAAGGCGCCGCCCGGCTGAGGTTCGCCTAACCTGGGGACATGCCGGTCGCCTCTGTGTTCCCCGCCCTCGAGGCGCTGCTGCCCTTCGTCAACAAGCCGATCCAGTACGTCGGCGGTGAGCTGAACTCCACGGTCAAGGAGTGGGACTCCGCCAGCGTCCGCTGGGCGCTCATGTACCCCGACGCCTACGAGGTGGGTCTGCCCAACCAGGGGTCGATGATCCTCTACGAGGTGCTCAACGAGCAGCCCGACGTCCTCGCCGAGCGCACGTACTCGGTGTGGCCCGACCTCGAGGCGCTCATGCGCGAGCACGGCGTCCCGCAGTTCACCGTCGACGGTCACCGCCCGGTCGGCGCCTTCGACCTCCTCGGTATCAGCTTCTCCACCGAGCTCGGTTACACGAACATGCTCACCGCCCTCGATCTCGCCGGCGTGCCCCTGCTGGCGGCCGATCGCGACACCAGCCACCCCGTCGTCGTCGCCGGTGGCCACGCGGCCTTCAACCCCGAGCCCGTCGCCGACTTCATCGACGCCGCCGTCCTCGGTGACGGTGAGCAGGCGGTCCTCGAGATCAGTGACGTCGTCCGCCGCTGGAAGGACGACGGCAGCCCGGGCGGCCGCACCGAGCTGCTCCTGCGGCTGGCGAAGAGCGGTGGCGTCTACGTGCCCCGCTTCTATGACGTCGAGTACCTGCCCGACGGGCGGATCCGGCGGGTGGTGCCCAACCACCCCGAGGTGCCCTGGCGGGTCGCGAAGCACACCGTCATGGACCTCGACGAGTGGCCGTACCCCAAGGCGCCCCTCGTCCCGCTGGCCGAGACGGTCCACGAGCGCATGTCGGTCGAGATCTTCCGCGGCTGCACGCGGGGCTGCCGGTTCTGCCAGGCCGGGATGATCACCCGACCGGTCCGGGAGCGCTCGATCACCGGGATCGGCGAGATGGTCGACCGCGGCCTGTGCGCCACCGGCTACGAGGAGGTCGGGCTGCTCTCGCTGTCCAGCGCCGACCACAGCGAGATCGCCGAGGTGGCAAAGGGGCTGGCCGACCGGTACGAGGGCACCTTCACCGGGCTCTCACTCCCCTCGACCCGGGTCGACGCCTTCAACGTCGAGCTCGCCGACGAGCTCGCCCGCGGGGGGCGGCGCTCCGGGTTGACCTTCGCCCCAGAGGGTGGCTCCGAACGGATCCGCGCGGTGATCAACAAGATGGTCACCGAGGACGACCTCATCCGCACGGTCACCACCGCGTACTCCAGCGGCTGGCGGCAGGTGAAGCTCTACTTCATGTGCGGCCTGCCGACCGAGACCGACGACGACGTCCTCCAGATCGCTGCCCTCGCGCGCAAGGTCATCGAGGCGGGGCGCCGGGCCACCGGCAGTCGCGACATCCGCTGCACCGTGTCGATCGGTGGGTTCGTCCCCAAGCCGCACACGCCGTTCCAGTGGGCGGCGCAGCTCGACCACGAGACCACCGATGCGCGGCTGTACAAGCTGCGTGACGCCATCCGGGCCGACCGCGGCTACGCCAAGGCGATCGGGTTCCGCTACCACGACGGCAAGCCGGGCATCGTCGAGGGCCTGCTCTCCCGGGGCGACCGCCGGGTCGGCGCCGTGATCCGGGCCGTGTGGGAGGACGGCGGCCGCTTCGACGGCTGGGGCGAGCACTTCTCCTTCGACCGGTGGATGGCGTGTGCGTCTGCAGCGCTCGAGGACACCGGCGTCGACGTCGACTGGTACACGACCCGGGAGCGCGCCCAGACCGAGGTCCTGCCGTGGGACCACCTCGACTCCGGGCTGGACAAGGAGTGGCTCTGGGAGGACTGGCAGGCTGCGCTCGCCGGCGGCGAGGTCGAGGACTGCCGGTGGACGCCGTGCTACGACTGCGGCGTGTGCGACCAGATGGGGACCGAGATCCAGGTCGGTCCGACGGGGCGCACGCTCCTGCCGCTGAGCGTCGTCCGCGTGGCGGGCGCCTGATGGGTCGCAGCCCCGAGGGGCCGCCGCCGCCCCCGGTCGTCCAGCGGGTGCGCTTCCGGTACGCCAAGCGAGGTCGGCTGCGCTTCTCCAGCCACCGCGACTTCCAGCGCGCGCTCGAACGGGCGCTGCGCCGCGCCGGTGTCCCGATGGCGTTCTCCGCCGGCTTCACCGCACACCCCAAGGTGTCCTACGCGGGTGCCGCGGCGACAGGAGTCGCGAGCGAGGCTGAGTACGTCGAGCTGGCCCTGGCAGGCCGGGTCGAGCCTGAGGCGCTGCGCAAGGCGCTCGACGCGTCGCTGCCCGACGGCCTCGACGTGGTCGAGGTCGTCGAGGTCGCCACGCCCGGCGCCCTCGCGGACCGGCTCGAGGCCTCGGAGTGGGAGATCGCGCTGCCCGGGGTCGACCTCGGCACGCTGCAGCGGGCGGCGACGGCGCTGCTCGACGCCGAGGTGGTCGAGGTCCAGCGCCTCACGAAGAACGGGATGCGGACGGCGGACGCGCGCGGCCCCGTCGTCGCCGCGACGTGTCGCGCGGCCGCACAACCGGCCGACGACGTCCCCTGTGCGATACTCCGATTGGTCGTCCGACACGTCACACCGTCGGTTCGACCCGACGACGTCCTCGCTGCGATGCGTCAGGTGGCTGACTTCGTGCCGCCGGTCCCCCCACGGGTGACCCGGCTGGCGCAGGGGCCGCTGGATGCTGCGGCGGCGGTGGTGGGCGACCCGCTCGCCCCCGACCGGGACGCCGCTGGCGTCCCGGCGAGCGCCTGACCCTCAGGCTGCGACCCGACGCGGACGCACCCCCGACTTCCCTCGGCGTCGCCGACGCCGACGGGCCGAGACCACGGGACCCCGTGCGGCGCCCGCGCCACGAGCTGGTGCAGGCGCCCGGGGCGCCATGACTGGAGACACGTCCGGATGCTCGATAACGAGCCCACCACCGGCAGCGACGCTGCCACCACCGCACCCGGCCCCGAGGCGGCACCCGCCGCGCCGCGTCGTCGGCGGGCTGCCAGCCGCGCCGCCGGCGCCCCGGCGACCGCCCCGACCTCGGTCGTCGACCCCGGGTCCGACCCGGCGGCGACCCCGTCGAGCGCGCCGACCGCCGACGCCGCGGTCATCGACACCGCGGTCATCGACACCGCGGTCACCGACACCCCCGCGCCGCGCCGGCGGACCCGCAAGGCGGCCGCGCCCGCCGCCCCCGAGGTGACGGCGGCTGCCGACGCACCCGTGCCAGCGGCTGAGACGGCCGCCGAGGCCCCCGCCGCCGCGCCGGCGAAGCGCACCCGCGCCCGCAAGACCGCGGTCCCAGCCCCCGCCCCCGAGACCACGGCGTCCGCCGATGCTGCTGCCGCGCAGGCGCAGGCGCAGGCGGAGGCCGACGCCGTCGTCCCCGCTGCCGACGGCAGCCCTGCCGCGGAGCCGACCGCACCCCGCAAGCGCGCCTCCCGCGCACGAGGCCGCGCCGCGACCCCCGGCACCGAGCCCGCCGTCGAGCCGGCGCCCTCGGTGCTCGCCGAGGTCGGGACGGCCGACCCGGTGACCGCGCAGACCCTCGCGGCGGTCCAGGCGCTGCCGAGCGACGCCTCCACCGGCCAGGACGCCACCCCGGAGGATGACGAGGAGCTCGCCACAGGGGCCGGTGCGCCGGTGAGCCAGCCGGAGGCTGAGCCCGAGGAGCCGGCTGCCCCGGCTCCCTCCCGCCGTCGTCGTGCCGCGGCCCCGGTCGTGCTGTTCCAGGCGCCGGCGGTCGAGGCGGGCGCAGTGTCGAGCGAACCGTCAGCGCAGGAGCGCCCCGAGAAAGCGCCCGACGCCGAGCAGGTCGACACGCCCGCAGAGGCGCCGACCGGGCGACGCCGCGGTCGTTCGCGCGCCGCTGCCCCTGTCGTCTTCGCACCGCCGGAGCCGGAGGGCTCCTCTCTCGACGACGAGCTCGTCGGGCTCGACCAGGCGGCCGAGCCGGCCGAGGAGTCCTCGCCCGACGGCGAGGAGGGCGGCGACCGGCGTCGCCGCCGCGGCGGTCGGGGCCGTCGCGGCCGGGGGCGCTCCGCCCGGGACGCCGCCGCCGAGGGCGAGGACGGCGCGCAGCCCGAGGACGTCGAGCCTGCCGCGGCCGCCGGCCGTGCGGACGACGAGCAGCCTGAGGGCTCCGAGGACGCGTCGACGGAGACCGAGGACGCGGACGCCGACGGCGACGGCGACGGCGACCAGTCCGCCGAAGGACCCTCGACCCGCCGCCGGCGGCGTCGTCGTCGGGGGTCGGGCTCAGGCGATCCCGAGCTGTCTCCCGACGACCCGCCCAACACCGTCGTCCGGGTCCGTGAGTCCCGCGCCCGTCGAGGCGGCGAGGAGCGCGAGTCGCGCGGCACCGGCAGCGACGAGGTCACGAGCATCAAGGGCTCGACCCGCCTCGAGGCCAAGAAGCAGCGCCGCCGTGAGGGTCGGGACCAGGGCCGTCGCCGTCCGCCGATCATCACCGAGGCCGAGTTCCTCGCCCGGCGTGAGGCGGTCGAGCGCACGATGGTCGTGCGTCAGGTCGGCGACCGCACGCAGATCGCCGTCCTCGAGGACGACGTCCTCGTCGAGCACTACGTCAACCGCGAGAGCTCGACGTCCTTCGTCGGCAACATCTACCTCGCCCGCGTCCAGAACGTCCTGCCCTCGATGGAGGCGGCGTTCCTCGACATCAGCAAGGGCCGCAACGGCGTCCTGTACGCCGGTGAGGTCAACTGGGACGCCGCCGGCATGGAGGGGCAGCCCAAGCGCATCGAGATGGCGCTGAAGTCCGGGCAGTCGGTGCTCGTCCAGGTCACGAAGGACCCCATCGGGCAGAAGGGCTCCCGGCTGACGAGCCAGATCAGCCTGCCGGGCCGCTACCTCGTCTACGTCCCCGAGGGGTCGATGACGGGGATCAGCCGCAAGCTGCCCGACACCGAGCGCACCCGGCTCAAGGGCATCCTCAAGCGGATCGTGCCCCAGGACGCCGGAGTCATCGTCCGCACGGCGGCCGAAGGTGCCAGCGAGGAGGAGCTCGCCCGCGACGTCGCCCGGCTCTCCGCGCAGTGGGAGGACATCCAGCGCAAGGCTCGGACGGCGACTGCCCCGGCCCTGCTCTCCGGCGAGCCCGACCTCGCCGTGCGAGTCATCCGCGACATCTTCAACGAGGACTTCACCCGCCTCGTCGTGTCCGGTGCTGACGCCTACGACGAGGTCCGCGGCTACCTCGACCACGTCGCCCCGGAGCTGGCCGAGCGCGTCACCCGGTGGACCTCCGAGCGCGACGTCTTCACCGAGCACCGCATCGACGAGCAGCTCGCCAAGGCCCTCGACCGCAAGGTGTGGCTGCCCAGCGGCGGCTCCCTCGTCATCGACCGCACCGAGGCGATGGTCGTCGTCGACGTCAACACAGGGAAGTTCATCGGCAAGGGGGGCAACCTCGAGGAGACGGTGACGAAGAACAACCTCGAGGCGGCCGAGGAGATCGTGCGTCAGCTGCGGCTGCGCGACCTCGGCGGCATCGTCGTCATCGACTTCATCGACATGGTCCTCGAGAGCAACCGCGAGCTCGTCATGCGTCGGCTCCTCGAGTGCCTCGGCCGGGACCGCACGAAGCACCAGGTCGCCGAGGTGACCTCGCTGGGGCTCGTGCAGATGACCCGCAAGCGGGTCGGGCAGGGTCTCCTCGAGGCGTTCTCCGAGCCGTGCGAGCACTGTCGCGGTCGCGGCGTGCTCGTCCACATGGAGCCTGTCGGACCGGTGGGCCCTGCCAAGCCTCAGGCGCCGGTGCCCGCCACCGGGCGCCGCGAGCGGGGCCGAAGGGCCGCGACGCCGGCCGAGGTCGCCGCGGTGGCCTCTGTGCCGACGCCGGCCGAGCTCGCCGCGGTCGTCGGCGCCGACCTCCACGTCCACCGGCCGGCCGATGCCGACGCGCACGTCGTCGACCCCGGCCCCGACGTCCCGGCGACGCCGGAGATGGTGGCGCGCTCGGCGGTCGCCCACGAGGACCCGGTGGCCGAGCACCTGCCCGCCCCGACGCAGGCGCCGACAGTCACCGTCGTCGCGGAGGAGCTCGTCGAGGCGGCGGTCGTCGCTGACCAGCTCGACTCAGGGCGGCCGCGACGCCGCGGGCGCCGTGCGGCGAGCCGTCCCGCCGGCCCGCCGAGCCCGGCCACCGGCTGAGACCGACCTACGGGACAGACCTCCGGGGCGGTCCGAGCCGGGCCGGGCGGGCGAGTTGGCCCGGCCGGACCTCCCTGAGGTAGCCTGCTCTTTCGGCGCGTCCTGCGCGTGCCATCTTCCTTCCGACGTCATGGTCGACCGAGTGCCTCCGGCACCGCAGGTCGCCGTGCGGGCTTCCCCCTCCGGGCCGGGGAGCTGCTGATCGAGCGAGAGAGTGAGTTCGCGGTGTACGCGATCGTGCGAGCTGGCGGACGCCAGGAGAAGGTCGCCGTCGGCGACGTCGTTCAGATCGACCGGCTCCCTGGTGAGCTGGGATCGTCGGTGACCCTGCCGGCGATCCTGCTCGTCGACGGCGAGGCCGTGACCAGCGACGCCGCGGTGCTCGCGGGGGTCACGGTGACCGCCGAGATCGTCGAGGCCACCAAGGGCCCTAAGATCACCATCATCAAGTACAAGAGCAAGACCGGCTACCACAAGCGTCAGGGTCACCGCCAGAAGCTGACCCGCGTGAAGGTCACCGCGATCGAGACCGGGAAGTAGGCGCGACATGGCTCACAAGAAGGGCGCATCCTCCAGCCGCAACGGCCGTGACAGCAACGCCCAGCGGCTCGGCGTCAAGCGCTTCGGTGGCCAGGAGGTCAACGCCGGCGAGATCCTCATCCGTCAGCGCGGCACGCACTTCCACCCCGGCGTCAACGTCGGCCGTGGCAAGGACGACACGCTGTTCGCCCTGACCGAGGGGTCGGTCGACTTCGGAACCCGTCGTGGCCGCAAGGTCATCAACATCATCCCGACCGGCGCCGACGCCCCGATCCCGGTGGCGGCGCTCGCCGCCGTGCAGCAGCAGTAGCACCGAGCACGACCGCTCGCCAGCCCCTCCGGGCCGGCGAGCACCAGTTCCAGGCACGAGGGCGGCGCCGGTTCCCCGGCCCGCCCTCGTGGCATGTCCCCGCACCGCGCCCCTGAGCGCGACGGGACCGCCGGCCGCCTGCCGGCCCGACGGCGAAGGAGCCCCCCGGTGACCACGTTCGTCGACCAGGTCCTGCTGCACATCTCCGCGGGAGACGGCGGCCACGGCTGCGCCTCCGTGCACCGCGAGAAGTTCAAGCCGCTCGGTGGCCCGGACGGCGGCAACGGCGGTCGCGGCGGCGACGTCGTCCTCGTCGTCGCACCCGAGATCACGACGCTGCTCGAGTACCATCGCTCGCCGCACCGCAGGGCGACCTCGGGCAAGCCTGGTGCCGGTGACCACCGATCGGGCCAGGACGGCACCGACCTCGTCCTCCCTGTCCCCGACGGCACGGTCGTCAAGGGAGCGGACGGCGAGGTCATCGTCGACCTCCTCGGCGCCGGCACGACGTTCGTCGTCGCCGCGGGGGGGCGTGGCGGCCTCGGCAACGCCGCGCTCGCGTCCTCGCGCCGCAAGGCACCGGGGTTCGCCCTGCTCGGTGAGCCGGGCGACGCCCTCGACGTCACCCTCGAGCTCAAGACCGTCGCCGACATCGGCCTCGTGGGCTACCCGAGCGCCGGAAAGAGCAGCCTCGTCGCTGCCCTGTCCGCGGCGCGCCCGAAGATCGCCGACTACCCGTTCACGACGCTCGTCCCCAACCTGGGAGTCGTCACCGCCGGGAGCACGGTCTTCACCGTCGCCGACGTCCCGGGGCTCATCCCGGGGGCCAGCCAGGGCAAGGGGCTCGGGCTGGAGTTCCTGCGCCACGTCGAGCGCTGCGCCGCGCTCGTCCACGTCCTCGATGCTGCGACCCTCGAGCCCGGCCGCGACCCGCTCTCCGACCTCGACGTCATCGAGGCCGAGCTCGCCGCCTACGGGGGCCTCGGCGACCGTCCCCGGATCGTGGCGATCAACAAGGTCGACATCCCCGAGGGCCGCGAGCTCGCCGAGCTCGTCCGGCCCGAGCTCGAGGCGCGCGGGCTGGCTGTCCTCGAGGTGAGCGCCGTCAGCCGCACGGGCCTGCGCGAGCTGGCCTACGCCATGGCGGCCGTCGTCAGCGAGGCCCGCGCCAAGGCGGCTGCCACGCTCGCCGAGCCGACCCGGCTCGTCATCCGACCTCGGGCTGTCGACGACGAGGGCTTCGTCGTCTCGGTCGAGGGCGGCGCCTACCGCGTGCGGGGGGAGAAGCCCGAGCGCTGGGTGCGTCAGACCGACTTCAGCAACGACGAGGCCGTCGGCTACCTCGCCGACCGGCTCGCACGCCTGGGCGTCGAGGACGCGCTCACCGCCGCCGGAGCGACCGCGGGCGCGACGGTCCTCGTCGGTCCCGCGGTCGCCGCCGGCGTCTTCGACGGGGAGCCGACGCTTCGGGCCGGTGCCGAGCACCTCATGGGCCGGCGCGGCGAGGACGCGCGGCTCGACCACGCCGAGGGCCACCGCCTCTCGGCACAGGAACGCCGGGCAGCCCGCTCGGAGCTCTACGACGAGGAGCTCGCCGAGCTCGAGCGGCTCGCCGCCGAGCGCGAGAACCAGGGCCTGCCCCCTCTGTAGGCGCGTCCCTGCCGCCGACCGACGAACGAGGTTGAGACGACGACGCGGGTGCGTCCTCGGGCTGGGAGGATCGCCGTCGTGACCGACGTCCGGACGGCGACCCTGCAGGCGCGCCGCGTGGTCGTCAAGGTCGGCTCGTCCTCGCTCACCTCCGAGGCGGGAGGCCTCGACGGCGCGCGGGTCGACGCCCTCGTCGACGCCCTGTGCGGGCGGCGGGGCGAGGGCCGGCAGGTCGTCCTCGTCTCCTCGGGCGCCATCGCCGCCGGGCTGGCACCGTTGGCCATGCCGCGTCGCCCGCGCGACCTCGCCGCGCAGCAGGCCGCAGCCAGCGTCGGGCAGGGGCTGCTCGTCCACCGCTACACAGACTCCTTCGCCCGCCACGGCGTGACCGTCGGGCAGGTGCTCCTCACCGCCGACGACGTTGTCCGGCGCACGCACTACCGCAATGCGCAGCGCACCCTCGAGGCGCTGCTGGCCCTCGGCGTCGTCCCTGTGGTCAACGAGAACGACACGGTCGCCACCCACGAGATCCGCTTCGGCGACAACGACCGGCTTGCGGCGCTCGTCGCCCACCTCGTGCGGGCTGACCTGCTCGTCCTGCTCTCCGACGTCGACGCGCTCTACGACGACGACCCCCGGCGGCCTGGCGCCCGACGGGTCGACGTGGTCCGGGCCGACGACGACCTCGACGGCATCGCCCTCGGTCGGCGCGGGACAGGCGTGGGCACCGGCGGGATGGTGACGAAGGTCGCCGCCGCCCGCATCGCTACGTCGGCGGGCGTGCCGGTGCTGCTCACCTCCGCCGCGCGCGCGGCCGCCGCCCTCGCCGGCGAGCCGGGTGGCACGTGGTTCGAGGCGACGGCCACCCGTGCCTCGCTGCGCAGCCTGTGGCTGGCCCATGCCACCGAGGGCAAGGGCGCGGTCGTCCTCGACGCCGGCGCCGTCCGCGCGGTCCGTGAGCGCGGCGCCTCGCTGCTCCCCGCCGGCGTGCTCTCGGTGCGCGGCGACTTCCGGGCGGGCGACCCGGTCGACCTGCTCGACGAGGCCGGGACGGCGGTCGCACGCGGGCTCGTCAGCTTCGACGCCGCGGAGATCCCCCCGCTGCTCGGCCGGCCCACCGCGGAGCTCGCGCGTGAGCTGGGGCCGGCCTACGAGCGCGAGCTCGTCCATCGCGACGACCTCGTCCTGCTCTGAGGCGCAGGCGGGTCCTCAGGCGTGCTCCCCGCTGGCGCCCCGAGCCCTGGACCGACCGGTGCGTCCGGGAAGGCGAGCACCTACCCTGACGCCATGACCCAGACCGTGCCGAACCAGCCGTCTGCCGAGGCGCCGCACGTGGAGCCCGACGTCGACCGGCTCGTCCTCGACGCTGCGGCGCGGGCCAAGTCCGCCGCGACCTCACTCGCCGTCGCGACGACGGCTACCAAGGACGCCGCCCTGCACGCGATGGCCGACGGGCTCGAGGAGGCCGTGGCCGAGATCCTCGAGGCCAACGCGCTCGATGTCGCCCGCGCGCGCGCCGAGGGCACCCCCGAGCCGACCGTCGACCGGCTGGCGCTCACCCAGGGACGGGTCGAGGCGATGGCCCGCGGGCTGCGTGAGGTCGCTGGTCTTGCGGATCCGGTCGGCGAGGTCATCCGCGGGTCGACCCTGGCCAACGGCCTCGAGCTGCGCCAGGTCCGGGTGCCCTTCGGGGTCGTCGCAATCATCTACGAGGCCCGGCCCAACGTCACGGCTGACGCGGCGGGGCTCTGCCTCAAGGCCGGAAGTGCGGTGCTGCTCAAGGGTTCGGGGTCAGCCCTGTCGTCGAACGAGGCGATCGTCTCGACGCTGCGTCGCGCCGTGGTGCGTGCCGGGCTGCCCGCCGACTGCATCTCCCTCGTCCCAGGCGGGCGGGCCGGCGTGCGTCCGCTGCTGCGTGCCCGAGGGCTCGTCGACGTCGTCATCCCGCGAGGCGGCGCGGGGCTGATCCGCAGCGTCGTCGAGGAGGCGTCGGTCCCCGTCATCGAGACGGGGGTGGGCAACTGCCACGTCTACGTCGACGCCGACGCCGATGTCGACGAGGCGGTGCGCATCCTCGTGAACTCCAAGACCGACCGCCCGAGCGTCTGCAACGCCGCCGAGTCCCTGCTCGTCCACGCCGACATCGCGCCGCGGTTCCTGCCGGTGGCGCTCGAGGCGTTGCGGGCCGGGGGCGTGACTGTGCACGGCGACGAGGTGGTCGCCGGCTACGGCGAGGACGTCGTCACGGCGACCGCCGAGGACTGGGACACCGAGTACCTCTCGCTCGACATCTCCGCGGCGGTCGTGCCCTCGCTCGAGGCGGCCGTCGAGCACATCCGACGGCACGGCACCGGTCACACCGAGGCCATCTGCACCCGGTCCCAGTCCGCGGCGCGCAGGTTCGTCGCCGCTGTCGACGCTGCTGCCGTCGTCGTCAACGCCTCGACGCGCTTCACCGACGGCGGGGAGTTCGGCTTCGGCGCCGAGATCGGCATCTCGACGCAGAAGCTCCACGCACGCGGCCCCATGGGGCTGACTGAGATGACGTCGAGCAAGTACGTCGTCGTCGGGGAGGGCCAGGTCCGGTGACCTCGTCGGCGGGGGAGTCCGACGGCCGCGACGCCGGGCTGCCGCGCACCGAGACCCTCGCGGCGCCCGAGGTCCTGCGCCCCGCGGTGCCGCGCTGGATCGGGCCGGTGTTCTTCGGGATGGGCGTCGTCACCGTCCCCTGGGTGCTCTACCTCGCGATGACGCTGCCCGCGCGCTCGGGCACCGGGCACGACCGCCTCGCGTGGGTCGGCTTCGACCTTGCCCTCGCCGCCCATGCCGAGGCGGTCCGGGCCAACCGGCTGCGGTTCTAGCAGCGGCGGTGCGGCCGCTACTGTGCGCTCATGCTGACCGTCGCTGAGGAAGCCGTCCGAGAGCTGCCGATGTCCCCGTGGGCCTTCGGTGGCATCGCCCTCGTCGTGTTCATCCTCCTGCTCATCCTGGTCTTCCAGTTCGACCGGGGCGAGTGAGCCGCAGGCGCGTGACGCGCCCGTTCACTCGCTGCTGAGGACCGACTCGCAGGTCTGCAGCGACCATCCGACGGCCGAGAGGTAGGCCCGCGACATCTCGAAGGCGTCGAGGATGCCCGAGTCGAGCCGGCCGAGGTCACCGGTGTCGTAGGCGATGACGGCGTCGAGCAGGCGACCCAGCGGTCCCTCGTGGTCGACGATCGCGTCGCGCAGCTCGGGGTCGAGGGGCAGCTGCTGGGTGAGCTCGGCGAGGGGGCGCCCGAGGAGCGTTCCGAGGCTGGAGAGCATCCCGCCGATGAAGGCGGAGTCGATGGAGACGCCGGGGACCTTGGGGGCCAGCAGCTCGCAGGTGCGCGCGCGGGTGAGAGCCACCGACAGCTCGGCTTCGCTGGCGGAGGTGACGTCGCCGACGAGCATGAGCAGCAGCCACGAGCGCAGCTGCCGCAGCCCGAGGAGCACGAGCGCGTCGCGCACGGAGCTCACCCGGCGGACCACGCCCGAGGACGCGGAGTTCGCAGCGCGCAGCACCCGATAGGTCAGCGCGACGTCGGTCTTGACGAGGTGCTCGAGGTCGTCGAAGTCCAGCGACGGCTCGGCGATCTTCGAGACGAGCTGGAGGCAGGTCAGCTGCGAGGGCGAGAGCGCCGTCGAGGACACGACATCCGGTCGGGCGAGGAGGAAGCCCTGGAGGAAGTCGACCCCGAGCCGGGAGCAGGTCTCCATGTCCTCGAGGTGCTCGACCCGCTCGGCGACGACGAGTGCGCCGACCGCCCGCGCGCGGTCGACGGCCCGCTGGACGTCGGCCTCTGGCCTGCCGGTGATGTCGACCTTGACGTACTGGACGTAGGGGAGCAGCCGTTCGGCGGGTGAGCCGGCCTCGAAGTCGTCGAGAGCGAAGACATACCCCTGGGCGCGCAGCGCGATGACGCCCTCGATCACGCGGTCGTCGATGGTGACGGTCTCGAGGATCTCCAGGACGGTCGAGTCCGCCGGGAGCGGCATCGGCAGGTCGCCGACGAGGAAGGGGCGGGTGAGGTTGACGAAGGCGAGCCGGTCCCCGACGAGGTAGGAGACGCCGAACTCGGTGAAGGTGTGGACGATGACCTTCGTCGTCGCGAGGTCGCCCTTGCTCGTGGCGTGGTCGTCGTCGGCCGTCTCGCGGAAGAGCAGCTCGTAGCCGTGAAGGTTGAGCTCGCGGTCGTAGATCGGCTGCCGACCGACGTGCACCCAGCCGTGAGTCGTCATCCGTCCAGCTCCTGAGGGTCAGTGCGGTGTGGTGCAGCGGCGGTACCAGTGCCTGCAGCAGTCATCGGCTCGGCGGTCTTCCGGCTTGAGGTGGGGGCGCAGGTAGGGTCGGCGCGTGCCAGCCGGTCGTCAGGACGCCGCGCCGCCAAGCGCGGCTGCGACGGCACGAGCGTTCCGCCAGCCGGCGCAGCGCCGACGGGTCGGCGTCATGGGCGGCACCTTCGACCCCGTCCACCATGGCCACCTCGTGGCGGCCAGCGAGGTCGCGCACATGTTCGGGCTCGACGAGGTCGTGTTCGTCCCGACCGGCCAGCCCTGGCAGAAGCAGAACCGGGAGGTGACGGCCGCCGAGGACCGCTACCTCATGACGGTCATCGCCACGGCGCCCAACCCGCGCTTCGAGGTGAGCAGGGTCGACATCGACCGCCCCGGGACGACCTACACCGCCGACACCCTGCGCGAGCTCCACGACCAGCTCGGTGACGTCGAGATGTTCTTCATCACCGGAGCCGACGCCCTCGCGGCGATCCTCGGCTGGAAGGACCCCGAGGCGCTCTTCGAGCTGGCCCACTTCGTCGGCGTCACCCGGCCGGGGCATGTGCTCTCCGGAGCCGGGCTCCCTCAAGACCGCGTCAGTCTGGTCGAAGTACCTGCCATGGCCATCTCTTCGACGGAGTGCCGAGACCGGGTCGCCCGCGGCGAGCCGGTCTGGTACCTCGTGCCCGACGGGGTCGTTCAGTACATCAACAAGCACGGGCTCTACCGGCCGGGCAGGTGACCGGCCGCCACGCGCGCACGTCCGGCTCGAGGCAGGTGGCCCGACGGGCAGCGGTCCTCGCCCTCATCCTCGCCCTCGTGCCTGCGCTGCTCGCCGGCGTCGTCGCCGCGCACCGCGTCGTCGGTGGCC
>JBBQFP010000041.1:0-25021 GCA_038322045.1 Actinomycetes bacterium
GCCCCTCCTACCGGCAACGCGACCCCCGTGCGCGTGTCGCAGTTGACCCCAACAACGAGGCACAGCGATGATCACTCACACGAGCAGGTGGTCCCATGCTCCTGGCAACACGGTGGTCCCATCACCCTGGCAAGCGACACCACCGACGACGCCGTGTCGATCCTGATCCGGCTGACCACGCGATAGGGCGTTCACGGGGCGCGTTGGCGCTCGTCCTGACTCCTGGTCAGGCCGGTGATTCCCCAGCACTGCCCAGGCTTCTGGCCGAACTGCGAGTCCCGCGGTGCGGCCCAGGTAGGCCTCTCGCACGACACCGATCGCGCTGCGCGGGGACAAGGCCAACGGCGGTGCCAAGACCAGACTCATGCTGCAGGCACGCGGGATCAAGGTCGTGATCCCGGAGAAGTCCGACGCGATCGCCCGCCGCAAGGCCAAGGGCTCCGCAGGAGGACGGCCGCTGGACTTCGACGCCAAGGACTACAAGAACCGCAACGTCGTCGAACGCGCCTTCAACGTCCTGAAGAACTGGCGTGGGCTCGCGACGCGCTATGCCAAGCACGCCCTCATCTACCGCGGCGGAGTCGTCCTGGGCTCAATCGTGATGTGGACCCACGCATGACTTACGAGACACGCCCTAGTCGCCTCGGTCGATCGCGGCGCGAACGACCTCCGATCGTGTTCCCCGCCAGAGAGCGCGACAGCAAAGAACTGGGCAGGGACGCCACTCTCCGACGAGGCGCACGGGGCGGGCGCGAACCTGCCGCGGTGCCGCCATGCGGCAGCGCGACGCAGATGCTCCGGCTTCAGATCGACCTATTGACGGACGTACACGGAGGTGGTAGGGCTTGCGTCGGTATTCCGGGCGTTGGGAGAACGCGATGACCGGGTTTGTTCAAGCGATCTGCGCGGCGGCTCTTGGGGTTGTCTCCTCAGTGTCGCCAGCCGCCGTGGCTGCACCGGGGCCGTCGGTCGCCTCGGCCGGCGACACGGTGGCCGTGCGCGGTTCCCTGGTCCGGAACCACCATGCTGTGCCTGGCCAGATCAAGGTTGAGTTGTGGCCCTCCCTGCAGGCGCTGCATGCGCTGCCTGATGGTGCCATCTTCCACTCCTTTCATGTGGGCGTGCTCGAGGCAGACAATCGCGGCCGGTTCACGGTCGCCGTGCCGACGGACCTGCCAGCTGACTACGTCGGCGCGGACGGTGACGTCGACATCCAACTGACAGCGTCTGACGGGACATCTGCCACAACGATGCGAGTGACAGCGATACGCGTCGACCCCACCGTGCTCAGGCCCGTCCCCCCCGGTGGGCGGGCGGTCGGCACCCGGTGGGCGCAGCCCGCCAAGCTCTCGGATGCCGCCTTGTCGAGTACCGGAGTGCCGCCGCTGCCTGAGGTCACCATGGATGTCGGCGCTCAGGCCGCACCCCTTGTCGGCACGCCAGCCAACCTCGGTGTCGCGCCGGCCGCCTCGCTCGGGATGTCGCCAGTAGCCTTGCGCGCCTCGCTAACCGCTGCACGGGAGGGGCTCACGTCTCCGACTGTCGCCATGGAGGGCTGCTACCAGCAGACTGGAACTCGTCACGGTCCCTACCAGGAGACGTATGCGACCTTCTACGGCACAGGCAACGCCAAGGGCAAGGTCCACATGTCGCAGGGGAGCACCCACACCGTCGGTATCGGGACGAAGTTGCCGGGAGCCGCCACGTGGTCCTCGTCGGGCACCCGTTCGGTGACCTCGACTGTCTGGTACGACTCGAACTACACGATCGCTGACGCGAACGTGTACAACAGGATCTGGCAGCGCTATTACTACACTCGGTGCACGATCGGTGGCCGGACAGACACCACCACGTTCACGCAGCCAGACGGGTTCGCTGATGGTCCGGGCTACACCCGCGTGGCGCATGTGAACTACATGACGTGCAGCCCGACGTTCGCTTCGCACTCCTACGGGCGCAACAAGAACATCAACGGCGCCTACAGCGGCGGCCTCAACCTCGGGTTCGTATACCTGTACGCCCAGGCGGGCTGGACCACGTCGACGGACATGGCGTACTACTTCTGGGCCGCTGGCAGGCTGTGCGGCAGCAACGGTCAGTTGTGGACGGCGGCGCCTCGTGTCTCAGCCTTCGCGTAGCTCCGGCTGGTTGATCGTGGCCGGCGCGGTCTCGATCCTTCTGGTCGGTTGCAGCTCGTCGGCTTCTGGTGATGATGCCCACGTGGCGCTCCGTGGCCTCAGCGACGCGGATGGGTTCTGGGTCGTCAACCATGCTGCGAACACCGCACAGACGTGGAGCTATGAAGACATCCCGTTGTGCTTGGACCGTCCCGGCGCCGTTACCGTCGACGCGGTGCGCCCGCACCTTGTCGGTCCGGTCACCGTGACTCGGGCGGGGGTACGCACGCCGGACTTGCCACAGCTCACGGTGGGCCACGAGCCACTGCCCGCGGCCTACCCTGACGCGGTCGGCTACCGGCTCGTCGTGGCATGCGGTGCCCAGCCCGTCCCGGAGATCGCCTTGCAGCTTCGCCGCACCGGGTCGGGGTCGGCAGCGGTCGACGGCTTGGACGTCGACTACCGCGCCGACGGGCGCAAGGCCCACAGCAGCTTCGCGGTGACGATCGTGCTGTGCGACCCGACCGCGTCGGCAAGCTCGACCGCACCTCTGACGCGATGCAGCGGCTAGTGTCCTGCGCCGGTAGTTCGTTGAAGAAGTCGCCCGAGTGAGGCGAGGATCTCGTCGGCGGGTGTGGTCCAGATGAAGGGCCTGGGGTCGTCGTTCCAGGCTTTCACCCAGTCTCGGATGTCCTTTTCGAGTGCCTGCACGGAACGGTGGTCGCTGCGGACCAGGAGATCAGCGGTGATGAAGGCGAAGAACCGCTCGACCTGGTTGATCCAGGACGAGTAGGTCGGCGTGACGTGCATGTGGAACCGCGGGTGCGCCGCGAGCCAGGTGTTGATGGTGGGGTGCTTGTGGGTTCGGTAGTTGTCGCAGGTCAGGTGGACCCCGAGGTCGTCGGGGACCTCGGTGTCGATCTTGATCAGGAACTTCTCCACGAACAGGGGGTCGTTGGAGAGCTTGAAGCCCTCTGACCGGTGCGGCTTGAGTTCGAAGGTCTTCCAGATCCGGCCGATCGTGGACTTGCTCAACCCGGTGCGCTGCGCCATCTTCGCCCGGTTTATCCCGCGAACTACCGGCGCGGGACACTAGCGGGCGGGCAGCGCCTCGACGACGGCGTCGATGCAGGCCGTCAGCGCCTCGACGTCGTCGGGCTCCACGGCGGGGAACATCCCTACCCGCAGCTGGTTGCGCCCGAGCTTGCGGTACGGCTCGACGTCGACCACGCCGTTGGCACGGAGGACCTTGGCGACGGCTGCGGCGTCGACCGACTCGTCGAGGTCGATGGTGCCGACGACGCTCGAGCGTGCCTCAGGGTTGCTGACGAACGGCGTCGCGTAGTCCGACTTCTCGGCCCAGCCATAGAGCCGCGACGCCGAGTCGGCTGTGCGTGCCGTGGTGAACGCCAGGCCGCCGTTGGCGAGCATCCAGTCCAGCTGTTCGGCCATGAGCACGAGCGTGGCGACGGCGGGGGTGTTGTACGTCTGGTCCTTGAGCGAGTTGTCGATCGCCGTCTGAAGGTCGAGGAACGTGGGGATGTAGCGGCCCGTCGCCTGGATCTCGCTGACCCGCTCCAGCGCGGCGGGGGACATGAGGGCGATCCACAGCCCGCCGTCGGAGGCGAAGCACTTCTGGGGGGCGAAGTAGTAGCAGTCGACGTCCGCCGCCGACATGGGCAGGCCACCTGCCCCAGAGGTTGCGTCGACGAGGACGAGCGCGCCCTCGTCGGCCCCCTCGGTGCGGGCGACCGGCATCATGACGCCGGTCGAGGTCTCGTTGTGGGTGAGGGCGTAGGCGTCGACCCCGGCCTCGGCCACGAGGCTCGGGTAGGACCCCGCCTCGGCCGTGACGACGACGGGGTCGGCGAGGAACGGGGCGGCGGCGGTCGAGGCCGCGAACTTCGAGGAGAACTCGCCGAAGGACGCGTGCAGGGAGCGCTCGCGGACGAGGTTGAACGCCGCGATGTCCCAGAACGCGGTGCTCCCGCCGTTGCCGAGGACGACCTCATAGCCCTCGGGCAGGGAGAACAGCTCGCGCAGCCCCGAGCGGATCCGGGCGACGACGTCCTTCACGGGCTTCTGCCGGTGCGACGTCCCCAGCAGCGAGCCGCCGAGCGAGGCCAGCGTCGCCACGGCCTCGGGTCGGATCTTCGACGGGCCGCAGCCGAACCGGCCGTCAGAAGGGCGGATGCTCTCGGGCAGGGTGAAGGGGGTCGTGTCGGTCACCCGACGAGCCTAGATGCTGCCCGGCTCAGAGGACGTAGCCCGGACGGACCTCCCGGTCGTGACCGGCGACCTCGTCCGGACGACGAGGTCCGGGGCCGACGTAGCGGGCTGAGGGGCGGATGAGGCGTCCGGTGCGCTTCTCCTCCATGATGTGCGCCGACCAGCCCGCGAGCCGGGCGCAGGTGAACATCGACGTGAAGAGCTCCGGCGGCACCTGGGCGAAGTCGAGGACCACCGAGGACCAGAACTCGACGTTCGTCGCGATGACCCGCTCGGGGTGACGCTCGCGCAGCTCGGCGATGGCGGCGTTCTCCAGGGCCTCGGCCACCTCGACGCGACGGGCGCCGAGCTCCTTGGCCGTGCGCCGCAGGACCCGGGCGCGGGGGTCCTCGGCCCGGTACACGCGGTGGCCGAAGCCCATGAGCCGGTCGCCGCGGTCGAGGAGCTCCTTGATGTAGCGCACGGGGTCGCCGTGGGCCTCGACCTCGTCGAGCATCTTGAGCACCCGGGACGGCGCGCCGCCGTGCAGGGGGCCCGACATGGCGCCCACCGCCCCGGACAGCGCCGCGGCGATGTCTGCGCCGGTGGAGGCGATGACGCGGGCGGTGAAGGTCGACGCGTTCATGCCGTGCTCGGCGGCAGAGACGAAGTAGGCGTCGATGGCCTTGATGTGAGCCTCCTCCGGCTCACCCCGCCAACGGATCATCATGCGCTCGACGATCGTGCGAGCCTTGTCGATCTCCTTCTCCGGCACCATCGGGCGGCCCAGCCCGCGCGCCGACTGCGCGACGAAGCTCATGGCGAGCACCGAGGCCCGGGCGAGCTGGTCGCGGGCGTCCTCGTCGGAGGTGTCGAGCAGCGGCTGGAGGCCCCAGACGGGCGCGAGCATCGCCAGCGCGCTCTGGACGTCGACCCGGGGGTCGCCGGAGCGCACCGGGATCGGGAAGGGCTCGGCCGGCGGGAGCCCGGGGTGGAACTCGTTGTCGACGAGCAGGCCCCAGACGTTGCCGTAGGACACCCGGCCGACGAGGTCCTCGATGTCGACGCCGCGGTAGCGCAGCGCGCCGCCTTCCTTGTCCGGTTCGGCGATCTCGGTCTCGAAGGCGATGACGCCTTCCAGGCCGGGCGTGAAGTCGGACATCGAGCGGCTCCTCGAGGGCAGGGGCGTCGGGCTGGCGGACGGACCATTGTTCACCCGGCGGCGGGCCGGCCGCGCCACGGCGGCGGGCCGGCGCCTGTCGCGCGAGGCAGGATGAGCGCCATGGACCCCTTCGCGGCGCTGCGCTCGGAGTACCGCGGGAGGCTCTCCGAGGCCGACCTCGCTCCAGAGCCGTTCGAGCAGTTCAGACGTTGGTTCGCCGAGGTCGAGGGTGCGGGTGTCACCGAGCCCAACGCGATGGTCGTGGCCACGGCGGACGCCCGGGGCCGGCCGAGCGCCCGCACGGTGCTCCTCAAGGAGCTCGACGACCGCGGCTTCGTCTTCTTCACCGGCTACACCTCGCGCAAGGGCCGTGAGCTGGAGGCCAACCCGTGGGCGTCGCTGGTGTTCCCGTGGATCGCGGCGCACCGGCAGGTCATCGTCGACGGGCCGGTGGAGCGGGTCGCGCGCGAGGTGACCGAGGCCTACTTCGCCACCCGGCCGCGCGCCTCGCAGCTCGGCGCCTGGGCGAGCGAGCAGTCGAGCGTCGTCGGGTCGCGTGCCGAGCTCGACCTGGCGCTGGCCGAGGCTGCCGACCGGTTCCCTGAGGGGATCGAGATCCCCGCCCCGCACCGGTGGGGTGGCTTCCGCGTCGTGCCGGACACGGTCGAGCTCTGGGCGGGCGGGGCCAGCCGGATGCACGACCGGCTGCGCTACCGCCGGGACGACGACGGCGGGGGCTGGGTCGTCGAGCGGCTCTCGCCCTGAGGCGGCAGTGGCCCCTGAGTGAGTTCAGGCTGGGCAGGGTCGACCCGCGGGCCCCTCCCTGAGAAGGGAGGACGAAGCCGGAGGACTGCCGGCGCCCGCGGGTCGGGTGACTGCCGTGGACTCGCCGGGCCGCCGGGCGGCGCCCCCGCGAGGGGAAAACCTGGCGGCTAGCGGACAGCCACCTCACGAGTCCCAGAACTATGCACTGATGGACCACCTCCTCTCTCGTGTACCGACGACGGTAGGTCGTGACCTCTGCCGGGGCAAGGACTTTTCCGGTCCTCGCCCCGGAACCGGCTCAGCGGAGCTGGCTGCGCCGCAGGGTCGACGTCCGCACGTAGTCGACCTGCGCCGTGAAGCCCGAGCCGCCCATCGAGACGAGGCCGATGCGGGCGTCGGGACCCAGGGAGTGCGTCCAGCTGCCGCCGCGGACCCAGTGCTCGCCGTCGAGGCTCGTGTATGCGGTGTATCGCTCGGTGTCCCCGAGGGCCTCGCGTCGCGCCGCCCCCGAGAGCCGCTCGACGGCGATCCGCAGGTACGTCCAGCCGTCGGCCGAGGGCGGCCCGACGACGGTGTTGCCGTAGCGAGCCCACCCAGCGGGGACCGGTGAGGTCTCCTTGGCGAACTCGGTCTGGCGGGTGTTCCAGATGGAGACGTCGGCGAGCTTGATGAAGCGGTCGTCGCTGCCGTAGATGACCAGGCCCGCCTGGACGTAGTTGAAGCAGCAGCCGGTGCTCGGCACGTCGAGCGTGAGCCGCGTCTCGACGACGTAGTCCCCGCGCGGGGCCGGCCTGGTGAGCACCGAGGCGTTGTTGCTGTCGACGTAGAGGTCTGCTGCCTGCGTCTGCCAGGTGAGCACCCCGCCGCCGACGGAGTACGTGCCGGTCAGCGGAGGCCGAACCCAGCTCCAGCCGGCCCCGAGCGAGGTGCCGGAGAACTCGTCGGAGGACGCCCGGAGCGGGACCGCCGACTCCTGGACGAAGGCGGGCCGACGCTCGGGCCGGTAGCGCTGCCCGGGCTGGGCCGCGGGGGCCGGCCGGGAGGCGTCAGACGCAAACGCGCCACCGTTGACGACCGGCCAGCCGTCGACCCAGCTGATCGGGTCGAGCAGCGCCGGCCGCCGGGTGAAGCCGACGGCGCCCTCGAAGTAGGGGTCCGCCCGGTCGACCGCGTGATAGATCGTCCACCACTGCCCGCTGTAGTCCTGGAACACCGTGTTGTGCCCCGTGCCCGTCCAGCGGTTGCCGTTCATGCTGAGGACCGGCGTCCCGCCGACGTTGGCCTGGAGCAGCGACTGGCCCTCGCGGTCGACGAAGGGGCCCAGCGGGCTCCTCGAGCGGCCGGCGAAGACGCTGTACGCGGTGAGCGCCCCGTTGCAGCAGTTCGTCGCGGAGACGAACAGGTAGTAGTAGCCGTCCTTCTCGATGACGTTGGCGCCCTCGTAGCGGTTGTCGATGGCGACCATCGTCGCGTCGGGTGACGCCGTCGCGCCGTCCGCGGTGAGGGTCAGCCCCGTCCCGAAGATCCCGCCGTAGTAGCTGCCGTAGTACAGGGTGCTGCTGGTGCCCACGACGTCGCCGAGGACGTCGGGGTCGAACGTCCAGAAGAAGTTGCAGCCTCCTCCGTTGGAGCGGGGGGCCACGACAGGTGCGTCGGAGAACGTCCACGGACCGGTGGGGCTCGGCGACGTCGCGACGCCGATGGAGCTGTCACCCGTGCACCCGGGGATGCTCGCGGAGTCGGCCGTCTCGGTCACGACGGTGAACAGGTAGTACTGGTGGAAGGTCGAGGAGTACACGACGTCGGGCGCCCAGTAGGCGGCGTTCGGCTCGGCCCACGACGGCGGGGTCGTGGCGGCGTCCCCGACGTAGGTCCAGTGGACGAGGTCGAGCGACCGCGACGTCGGGATCTTGTGGAATCTCAGCTGGCCGCCCGTGCGGTCGTCGTCGTTGAGCGGGTCGGTGGTGCAGTACATGTACCAGTACGGGTCACCCGCCTGGCCCTTGAACACCGTCGGGTCAGCGCAGCTGCCGACCGTCCCGTCGCCCGGCACCACCGGGGCGAGCGGGTTGGTGTAGCGCCCAGGACGGGAGTCGCTGCCGAGCGTGCCGGACGTCGACGGCGCTGCCTGCACCGCCGCCGCACCGGTGCTCAGGGCGAGCGCTGCCCCCAGGCCCAAGGCCGTGAGCGCGCGAACGGCCATCCGGCGCCGGAGCCGGCCGGGGGAGGTGTCACGTCGATGCATGGGGTTCCTCCGCTGGGTGCCGACGGCGGCGGTGGCGTCGGTGGCACCGCGGCGACGATCGTCGGCTGGTCGGCAGCGTAGGGACGAAACGGAGGCAGGGGAATGCCCTGGGGGGATCAGTTTCCATCGTTGTCTAGACTGACCGGTCAGTCTAGAGATCATCGATGGGGGTCAAGATGTGCTGCTGCGGAGCCGACGTCCTCACTATGGATTCGACCCGGTGGCGCGTCCGCGCGGCAGCCTTCTCGGCGGTGCTCGCGGTGCTGCTCCCTGTCGGCCTCGCCGCCTCCGCACCGGCAGACGCTCGGACCCGCCGTCCCAAGCCTCGCGTGGCGGTGCACGTCGTCCACCGGCCTGCCGCTCGCCCTGCCGCTCGGCCTGCCGCTCGCCCTGCCGCTCGCCCTGCCGCTCGCCCTGCGTCTCGGCCCGTCGCTCGGCCTGCCGCTCCGGCGCGGTGCACGGTGGCGGCACCGACGAGCGCCGCGGGCTACCAGGCGATGTTCGACGCGCTCAACACCTCGGCGTGGTCCGGTGCTGACAACGCCTCGACGGTGGCGCTCCCCGGCGGCGACGTCCTGTGGCTGTTCGGCGACACGATGCAGGGGGCCCAGGCTGCTGGTGGCGGCTACGCACCGGGCTGGCGGATGGTCCACAGCTCCGCCGTCGTCCAGCACGGAGGGTGTCTCACCCCGGTGACCGGGCCCGGCAAGAGCCTGCTGCCCGACCGTCCGGACGGGCTCGTCGCCTGGCCGACGGTGGGGGTCCTCGATGCGGGCCGGCTGTGGGTGTTCGCCGACCTCGTGCGGCTGACGCCGGGCGTGGCGCCGGGCTTCCTCTGGCGAGGGACGTCGGTGACCGCCCTGACGGCGACGTCGGCACCGACCGTGGTCTCCACGTACCGAACCCCGAGCGACGGCGTCCTCGACACCGACGGGCCCCAGTGGGGTGCCGCCGTCCTGCGCCAGGGTGTGGACCTCTTCGTCTACGGGACGAGGCGGTCTACAAGGACGCTCGAGCTCGGCAGCGAGCTCTACGTCGCCAAGGTGCCCTCGGGTCACCTCGCCGACCTCTCGGCCTGGCGCTACTGGGACGGCTCGGCGTGGAGCACCAGGCAGGCCGACGCCGCCGTCGTGCTCGGTGCTGCAGGCGGGGTGTCGAACGCGCTCAGCGTCGTCAGCACGCCGCGTGGCGTCATGGCCGTGAGCAAGGTCGAGAACGTTTTCGGCGACGGTGTCGGGGCATGGTCAGCGTCCTCGCCCGTGGGTCCGTTCGTGCGGACGAGCAGTCTCGCCGACGGCGCCCCGGCTGGTGCGGGCAGCTACCTGGCGTATGCCCACCCGGAGATCAGGCTCGCCGACGCCTCGATGCTCGTCTCGGTGTGCCGCAACACCGCGGACCTCGCCGTCCTGCTGGCGGACGCCGACCTCTACAAGCCGCAGTTCCTCTCGGCGGTGCCACCGGCCGGGTGATGCGATCCTGACGGCGTGAGCCTCTTCGCCGACGTCACGCCGCTGCGCGTCTCGTCGGACTTCCGGAGGCTCTGGTTGGGCACGGCGGTCTCCCAGCTCGGGCAGCAGATGACAGCCGTCGCCGTGGCGATCCAGGTGTACGCACTGACGCGCAGCAGCTTCGCTGTGGGGATGGTCGGGCTGGCTGCGCTCGTCCCGCTCGTCGTCTTCGGGCTCTACGGCGGAGCCCTCGTCGACGCCCACGACAGGCGGGTCGTCGCCCTGCTGACGTCGTCAGGTCTGTGGCTGCTGTCGCTGTGCCTGCTCGTCCAGGCTGTGCTGCACGTCGACTCGGTGCCGCTGCTCTACGGGTTGGTCGCCGCGCAGTCGGCATTCTTCGCCGTCAACAACCCGGCTCGATCGGCCATCGTCCCGCGCATCCTGCCGTTGAACCTCATGCCCGCCGCGAACGCCCTGTCGCAGGTGAGCTTCAGCGCCGCGTTCACGCTGGGCCCGCTGCTCGGCGGCCTGGCGGTCGGGCTGCGGGGGGTTGGTGCCGCTTACGCGGTCGACACGCTGACGTTCACCGCTGCGCTGTGGGCGATCTGGCACCTTCCGCCGCTGCCACCTGAGGGCGAGGTGCGCCGCGCCGGCCTGGCGTCGGTGCTCGAAGGCCTGGCGTTCCTGCGCACGAGGCCGAACCTGCTCATGACGTTCCTCGTCGACATCTGCGCCATGGTCTTCGGCATGCCCCGCGCGCTGTTCCCCGCCATCGCGGGCGGCTTCTACAGTGGCGGCGTGGCCACGGTCGGCGTCCTCCAGGCGGCGCCCGCGCTCGGTGCGCTCATCGGTGCGACGTTCTCGGGCTGGTTGGGCAAGGTGCGCCGTCAGGGCGCGGCCGTGCTCCTCGCCGTCGTCGCCTGGGGACTCGCGATCGTCGCCTTCGGGCTGACGACGTCGCTTTTCGTGGGCGTGCTCTTCCTGGCAGCTGCGGGGGCGGCGGACATGGTGAGCGCGGTGTTCCGCGGGACGATCCTCCAGGTGGCGACGCCCGATGCCATACGCGGCCGGCTCCAGGGCGTCTTCATCGTCGTCGTCGCGGGCGGACCCCGGCTGGGCGACGTCGAGGCGGGCAGCGTCGCGGCCCTGACGTCGGAGCGGGTGTCTGTCGTCAGCGGCGGGCTGCTGTGCATCGTCGGCGTCGCACTGCTGGCGGCGCGGTGGCCGCACTTCGCGAAGTACGACGCGCACGACCCGCAGCCCTGAGGGGTCGCCGTGCTGTGCTGACGGGTGAGGCCAGCGTCGGCTCGCCGGTCGTCAGGCCAGCGTCGTCGCAGCGACCCGGAGGTCGGACACCAGCGCCGCGAAGGCGGTCTCGCGATCGTCGGAGCGCAGGACCGCCGAGGGGTGTGTCGTCGGCAGCCACCAGCTCGTCGGTTCGCCGTCGGAGCCCGTGCTCCTGACGACGAGGCGTCCCCTCTCGCTGCTCACCCGGAATCCGGGGCCGAGCAACGACTTCCCCGCCGTTGCACCAAGGACGACGACGACCCGCGGGGTGAGCACCTCGAGCTCGGCCTCGAGCCACGGCCGGCACGCGGCGATGTGGGACAGCTCCGGCGTCTGGTGGATCCGTCTCGTGCCGACCCCGGCCTGCGTGAAGCGGAAGTGCTTGACGGCGTTCGTCAGGTAGCACGCCCCGCGCGGGATGCCCGCCTCGTCGACAGCCCGGGCGAGCAGCTGACCTGCGGGGCCGACGAACGGCTTTCCGGCACGGTCCTCCTGGTCGCCGGGCTGCTCACCGACGAGCACCACGGGTGCGTCGGCGCCGCCGGTCGAGAACACCGTCTGCGTCGCCGGCTCCCACAGCTCGCAGCCGCGGCAGCCGAGCGATGCGGCGCGCAACCTGTCGACCCGTGCGGCCGCGGTGACCGACGCCGCGGGCGACGGGACGAAGTCAGCCCCACCCATCGCTCAGCCCTCGACCCAGGAGAGCAGCACGCGGTAGACGGCCTCCTCGGGACTGACCCCGAGCAGCTCGGCCTTCTCGCGCACGCGCTTGCGGACGTCCTTTGGCAGGGGGACGACCAGCTCGACGAGCTTGTCGTCGCGGGCCGGTGCGGTCTTGTCAGGCGCCGGCTTCGCCGCGGCCTTCCCCGGGGCGCTGGGCGCGCCGGCCGTGCGCTTGGCGGCCTTGAGCGCGCCGGGTCGGCCGAGGGCGGGTCGCGGGGGCGGCACCGGGCTCATGGGCGTCTCCCTCGAGAGGCCAGCAGCGGCAGGTCGGGCTTCGCGGCGCCGGTGAGCAGCGCGTCGAGGTAGCGGTCGAGCACCGCGCTCACCTCGCGGGCGCCGGTGCTCGGCCACTGTTGCACCGGGATGCCGGCACCTGCCGACTGCTGCACCGCCGAGCGGTCGGGCATCGGTGGGTCGAGGACGAGCGGGCCGTACGTGCGGCTGAGCTCGTCGAGCCGGAACCGGTGCTCGGCAGACTGCTGGTGCATCCGGTTGACGACGATCCCCGCCGTGCGCAGCGTGAGGTTGAAGCCGCCGCGGACGACGTCGACGGCGGCCACCGCACGCTCGGCCCCCTGGAGGGCGAACAGGGACGGCTCGGTGACGACGAGCGCGCGGCGGCTGGCGACGAGGGCGTTGCGGGTGAGCTCCCCGAGGGTCGGCGGGCAGTCGAGGAGGACGAGGTCGTAGCCGGTGAGCCCGCGCATGGCGATCCTCAGCCGGGCCTCGCTGTCACGGGTGGGTGAGGAGTTGCGCCCCTCGAGGTCCGGGACCGAGCCGACGAGGTCGACCTCGCCGGAGGACGTGGTCCACGAGGTGGCGACGACGGCGTCGGCGAGCGCACCTTTCGCGGGTGCGCGCAGCACGTCGTTGACCGTGGTCTTGATCTTGTTCGGGCCGAGCACCGAGGTGGCGTTGGCCTGCGGGTCGAGGTCGACGACGAGGGTGAACAGTCCCCGGGCTGCGGCTGCGCCCGCGAGGCCTAGGACGACCGAGGTCTTGCCCACGCCCCCTTTGAGACTCAGGACGCTCACGACCAGCACCCTGCCCAGTATGCCGCCGGGCCGGGGCGCCGACCGCTAGGCGCGCAGGTCCTCGTAGCGGCGCAGGGCCTCGCGCCTCTCCGCGGCGTGCTCGACGACCCGTTCCGGGTACCCCGCAGGCACGCCCCCCGGCAGGGTCCACGGCTGGTGGGCGGCAGCGCCGGCGACCTGGCGCAGCTCCGGGACCCAGCGGCGGACGTAGTCGCCGTCCGGGTCGAAGCGCTGCCCCTGCGAGACGGGGTTGAACACCCGGAAGTACGGCGCCGCGTCCGTCCCGGTGCCGGCGACCCACTGCCACCCGTGGGCGTTGGAGGCGAGGTCACCGTCGCGCAGCCAGTGCATGAAGTGATCGGCCCCCCGCACCCAGTCGATGTGGAGGTCCTTGACGAGGAAGGACGCGACGACCATGCGGACCCGGTTGTGCACCCACCCCTCGCCGCGCAGCTGGCGCATCCCGGCGTCGACGAAGGGGTAGCCGGTGCGTCCCTCGGCCCAGGCGGCGAACCGCTCGTCGGACGCCGGACCCTCGTCGAGCTGCATCGTGCGCATCTGCGCGCGCAGGGACTCCCGGGCGGTCTGCGGCTCGGTGGCGAGGACGTCGGCGTAGAACTCGCGCCACGACAGCTCCCGCCGGAAGACCTCGGCGCCGCGGCGGCTCCCGGGCGGGACGTCAGCGAGGTCCCGCAGCAGCGTCCGGGGGTGGATCTCGCCGTACTTCAGGTGCACCGAGAGCTGGGAGGTCGTGTCGAGGTCGGGGCGGTCGCGCTGGGAGTCGTAGGACGCGAGCCGGGTCGCTCGCCACTCGTCCCAGTGCGCCAGTGCCGCCGGCTCGCCGGCCTCGGGCAGGGTCATCGCTTCGGGGACCTCGGCCTCGGGGAGCGGCTCGGAGGCCAGGTGCCTCCAGCGGACCGCGGGCGCAGCCACCGGATCGCGCCAGCCGTGCGCGGCCCACGCCCGGTTGTACGGCGTCCACACCTGGTACGGCGTGCCGTCGGTCTTGCGCACCCGCCCCGGGCTGACGGCGTAGGGCGAGCCGGTGCGCACGAGGGGCACCCCGGAGGCCCTCAGCGCCTGCTCCGTGCGCGCGTCACGGGCCGCCCCGTAGGGCCCGAAGTCCTCGCTCACGTGGATCTCGCTCGCCCCGGCCTCGCGGGCGAGCGCCGGCACGACCTCGGCCGGGTCCCCGTGCCGGACGACGAGCCCACCGGTGCGCTCCGCCAGCGCGGCGAGGCTGCGCACGAGCCAGGCCCGCCGGACCGGCCCGGACGGCCCCCACAGCGCGGGGTCGAGGACGAACAGCGGAATGACGTCGACGCCCCCGGCAGCAGCGGCGCACAGAGCCGGGTTGTCGGCGAGGCGCAGGTCGCGGCGGAACCACATCAACCGTCTCTCCACAGATCACGAGGCTAGGCGCGCTCGCTGCAGGCCGCGAGCCGTAGCCTGGACGCCGTGACCGACCTGATCGACACCACGGAGATGTACCTCCGCACCATCTACGAGCTCGAGGAGGAGGGCGTCGTCCCGCTGCGCGCGCGGATCGCCCAGCGGATCGGCCACAGCGGCCCGACGGTGAGCCAGACGGTCGCCCGGATGGAGCGCGACGGCCTCGTCACGGTCCGCGACGACCGGCACCTCCAGCTCACCGAGGAGGGCCACACCCTGGCCACGCGGGTGATGCGCAAGCACCGCCTCGCCGAACGGCTCCTCGTCGACGTCATCGGGCTCGGCTGGTCCGAGGCGCACGAGGAGGCCTGCCGCTGGGAGCACGTCATGAGCGAGTCGGTCGAGCGTCGGCTCATGACGCTGCTCGGCGAGCCCACGGTCTCGCCGTACGGCAACCCCATCCCTGGCCTCGCCGAGATCTCGGCGTCGGCCGCGGGGGTCGAGCACGTCGGCCACGACGCCTCGCTCGTCGCGCTGCCGGAGGTCCCCGAGGGCGTATCGGGCGTCCTGCGGCGCATCGGCGAGCCGCTGCAGACCGACCTCATCGCGCTCGAGGGCCTCGAGGCCGCGGGTGCGCGCCCGGGGGCCCGGGTGAGGGTCGGGTGGCAGGGTGGCTCCGTCGTCCTCACCGGTCCGACGGGGTCCGCCGTCCTCACGTCGACGGCCGCGAGCCACATCCTCGTGTCGGTCGACTGACGACCGGGGCGTCTCAGCAGACGAGACCTGGCCTGACCTCCGGGTCGGATGTGAGCCTCGTCACAGGTCGGATCTGCCGAAACACTTGCCGTGACGTTGCTCGTTGGTGATAGTCGGTCACGGTGCGGCAGCAGCCGCGCCACCGTCGTGACGGACGCCGAGTCCTGCCCACGTCCGACGGACCGACCTCACCAGGTCCTTGGGCAGGAGTGGGGGAACCACCTTCGGGCGCGAACGTAGCGTCCTTGGGGTGCAGCCGGTCACGACGACGGCGGGGCAGCTCCAGCCCTAACCCGACAGCTCACCCCGCAGGCGCCGGAGAAGGACGCCCGTGTTGTCGTGCGCCGTGCCCCAGGCCCCGTCCGTCCCTGTCCGACCCGCTGACGCCTCTCGGCGTCCGTCCCGCGGCCTGCGCGCCGCCAGTGTGGTCGCGGCCCTCGTCACCCTCCTCCTCGGCGGCCTCGTGCCCGCCGCCTCGGCGGACACCGTCAGCCGTGACCCCGCCGCCGTCTCACGCTCCAGCATCCGCGCCGCCGTGCCAGGTGCGGCCTTCCGCGCAGCCGTCGTCAGCAAGGGCCTGACCCTGCGCGGGGTCCCGTACCGCTACGGCGGCTCCTCGCCCCGGGGCTTCGACTGCTCCGGGTTCACCGGGTACGTCTTCCGCTCGCTCGGCAGGTCGCTCCCGCGCACCGCCGCCGGCCAGCGCGCCGTCGCGCAGCGGGTGTCTCGGGCCTCGGCGATGCCCGGTGACCTCGTGTTCTTCTCCTCGGGCGGGTACGTCTACCACGTGGGGATCTACGTGGGGGGCAACCGCATCCTCCACGCCTCGCGCCCTGGCTACCCCGTGTCCGTGCAGCCGATCTGGAGCTCGAGCGTCTCGTTCGGGCGGGTCTAGGGCCCGGCCCGTCAGGAGGCCACGGCCCGTCCGGGCGCCGTGGCCCGTCAGGACGCCGCGAAGGCCGCCAGCTCCTCGCGCGACGGCGGGTCGGCGCCCTCGCGGGTGCAGACGAACGCCGACGCCGACGCCGCGAGCCGCAGTACGCCGAGCAGCTCGTCCGGTCGCAAGGCCGCCAGGCGTCCGGCTGGCGGCCGCCCCTCGCCCCGCCCGAGGACGCCGAGGTCGCTGAGCCCGGCGAGGAGCCCGGCCATGAACGTGTCGCCGGCGCCGACGGTGTCGACGAGGGTGATGACCGGTGCCGGGACCTCCCACGTGCCGGCGGCCGTGCTGGCGATCGCGCCGTCCGGCCCACGGGTGATGACGGCGACTGCTGCGCCGAGGGCGACCCAGCGCGCGGCGACCTCGGCCGGGGAGAGGTCGGGGTAGAGCCAGTGGGCGTCCTCGTCGCTGGCCTTGACGAGGTCGACGACGCCGACGAGGCGCTCGCACCGGGCGCGCTCGGCGTCGGGCTCGCCGAGGAGCGCCGGCCGGATGTTGGGGTCGTAGGTCAGGGTCACCTCGCCGCGCGCGTGCTCGCGCGCCAGCAGGTCGGCGACCTGCGTCGCGCCGGGCTCGAGCGCCACGCCGAGGGAGCCGGCGTGGAGGGCGGCGACGTCGTCGGGCAGCGCCTCGGGCAGCTCGCCCTCCACCCACATCTGGTCAGCGGTTCCCGACAGCGAGAACGAGTACCTGGCCTTGCCCTGCTCGTCGATGCCGACGGCGGCGATGCCGGTCGGCTCGGTCGCGTCGACGACGTGACGCAGGTCGACGCCCGAGGACGCCATGTGCTCGACGAGCATCCCGCCGAAGAGGTCCGCGCGGTTGATGCGGGTGAGCATCGTCGCGGGGACGCCGAGCCTCGCGAGCGCGACGGCGACGTTGAGCGGGCTTCCCCCGGGGTGCGCCCGGAAGGTCACGCCGTCGGCGTCGGCGTGCAGGTCGATGAGGGCTTCCCCGAGGACGGCGATCACAGCGGGAAGCCTAGTGAACGGCTCAGCACAACGAGGTTGGGCCGATCGGGGGACCCGAGGGCGCTCGGCAAGCGGGGCGCCTCCTTGAGGCGGTGGAGGCGTCCGGGCGAGGACCTACCCTGGTGTCACTCGTCTCGTCAGGAGCCCGACATGCTCGTCAGTCGTTCCGCCCGCGTCCGCGTCGTCGCCGCCGGGGCGGTGCTGGTCCCGCTGCTGGCGGCGTGCTCAGGGTCGTCCTCCGGCGACGCGTCGTCGTCGCCAGCGGCCACGTCCTCGGCGACCCCGGTAGCCATCGCGCCGGCCGCGCTCGTGCGCACGTCGGTCGCGACCGCGAAGAAGGTGACGTCGTCGGAGCTCACCCTCACCGCGGTGACGTCGGCGGGCACCGTCACCGCCGATGCCCAGGTGGGCTACCGGCCGACCCGGATGTCGCTGACGATGAGCGGCCTCTCGGGTGACTCCGGCACCGTCAAGCAGATCCTCGTCGGGACGACGATGTACCTCCAGATGCCGATGCTCACCAAGCAGACCGGCAAGCCGTGGGCCAAGATCGACCTTTCCGACCCGACGCTGACCAAGGGGCTCAACCTCTCGTCCTTGCTCGGCCAGGCTCAGCAGGTCGACCCCGGCCAGTCGCTCCAGCTGCTCGAGAAGTCTGCGAACCTCACCCTCGTCGGCACCGAGTCGGTGTCCGGGGTGAGCACGCGTCACCTCAAGGGCACCGTCGACGTCGCCTCGACGCTGTCGCAGTACAGCCCCGAGCTGACGAAGCAGCTGACGGCGATGCTGTCGGACGGTCAGATGGGCCCGGTCACCCTCGACGTGTGGATCGACGGCGACAACCTGCCGCGCAAGACCGTGCAGACCCTCAGCGTCGCCGGGTCGCCGACCACGGTCACCCTGCTCGTGAAGTCCTACAACAAGCCGGTGACCGTCACGGTCCCGCCCGCTGCGCAGGTCGTCGACCTCGCCGAGCTCGGCAAGGCCCCCAGGGCTAGGAGCTAGGCGGCGCTGGGCGTTGCTGCGGAAGGTGGGGTCAGGCGCTCCGGTAACCTTCCCCTGCAGCGCGCTGCCCCCGCCCTCGTAGCTCAGGGGATAGAGCATCGGTTTCCTAAACCGTGTGTCGCAGGTCCGAATCCTGCCGAGGGCACTGAATACTCACTCGGCCCTTCGGGCCGCGCTAGCCAGCGCCACGCACCGTCACGGTGCGCATATCGGCGGCATATTCGGTCAGCATGTTGTTCTCGTCCACGACGGACACATTCACCGTCGCGAGCCCTCGCGTGAACCACATGGTCTCGGGGGGTGCGCTGACGGGCAGCTTGACGGCTTCCACATGCTGGCGTCCGTCGCAGACCAGCGGCAATCCCGCCCAGGCGAAGACGTCGCCCTGTCTCGCCCAGATGTAGCCTTCCCACTGGATGCCGTCCGTGCCGTTGGGCTCGCACCGCATCCGCACGCGTACGGTGATCGTGGCGCCGCCGTCGACGAGGTGTGCGTGCGGCAAGATCCGCACCTCGGCCAGTGACCGTTCGGCCACCGGCCTCTGGGGCGCGGCGACCGCGGCGATTCCTGATGCGGCCAGGCACAGCATCGGCAGCGCAACCATCGCCTTGCGAAGCATCTCCCTCTCCCTTCGCCTGCTTGGCAAATTACGCGCGCGGGGTCTGATGTCAAGGTCATTGGGCTCTACTTGGAGACGGCCGTGAGAGCTTCCCTCCGGCGCCACAGCGGGTCCGCAGCGGTCCTCGAACCCCCTGGTCAGCGCAGCGCCGGAGCCGTAGCGTGACCGGACGCGGGAGCGCCGACGCGCCGGACTCCCCGGCCTGCCAGGCGCCCCACTGGGGGCTCGCCATGCGACTACGCCGTCCGTTCGTCGTCGTCCTCGCGGGGCTGCTGGGGCTGACCGCCGCGGCCGTCCTGCCCGCCCAGGGTGCGGGGACCGTGCCCACCGTTCACCTGCTCGCCGCTGGGGATTTCAACCAGACGGCGGCCTCGGCGGCGGTCTTCGACGCCATGAAGGTGGCAGCACCCGACGCCGCCCTCGCCCTCGGTGACCTCTCCTACCGGTCGACGCCGGAGGAGCTGTGGTGCGACTACGCGGTCTCGCACCTCGGGGCGGGGTTCCCCTTCGAGCTGGTCTCCGGCAACCACGAGAGCAACGGGCTCAACGGGAACATCAACAACTTCTCGTCGTGCCTGCCCAACCAGCTGCCGGGCCTCGTCGGCACCTACGGCCGTCAGTACTACGTCGACGTCCCCCGTGGCGCGCCGCTGGTGCGCGTCGTCATGATCTCGCCGAACCTCCCGTACCCCGACGGCGTGTGGTCCTACGCGGCCGGCACGCCGCGCTACTCCTGGACGGCGGCGGCCATCGACGGCGCCCGCGCGGCCGGGGTCCCCTGGGTCGTCGTCGGCATGCACGAGCCGTGCCTGTCGATGGGGGCCTACGGCTGCGGGGTGGGCTCGGACCTCATGAACCTGCTCGCCGCCAAGCGGGTCGACCTCGTGCTGACCGGCCACGAGCACGGCTACCAGCGCACGAAGCAGCTGGCGACGTCGACGGCCTGCCCCGCGATCCCCGTGGGCGTCGTCGGTGCCACGTGCATCGTCGACTCCGGTGACGCCCTCGCCGCCGGTGCCGGGACGGTGTTCGCGACGGTCGGCACCGGTGGGACGCCGCTGCGGCCGATGGACCCTGCCGACTCCGAGGCGGGCTACTTCCGCTCGTACTCCGGCTCGACCACCGACCCGGCGTACGGGTTCCTCGACGTCTCCGCCACCGCGGACCGCCTCGACGCGCGCTTCGTCCCGGTGCTCGGCGCCACGTTTGCCGACGCGTTCTCCCTCACGAAGGGCATCGCCCCGCCCAACCAGCCACCGGTCGCCGCCTTCACCGCGATCTCCACCGGCCTGACGTCGCAGCTCGACAGCACCGGTTCGACGGACTCCGACGGCGTCATCGCGTCCTACGCATGGGACTTCGGCGACTCCTCGACGGGCACCGGACCCTCGCCGAGCCACGCCTACGCGTCGGCCGGCACCTACCAGGTCAGCCTCACCGTGACCGACAACGACGGCGCGACGGCGACCGTCGTCCATGGCGTCACCGTCACCGCCCCTGGGCAGCTCGACCCGTTCGTCGTCGACTCCTTCGGCCGGACGGTCGCCGCGGGCCTCGGCAGCGCCGACCTCGGCGGGGCATGGACGACGACCGGCGGGACGACCGACTACTCCGTCTCCGGCGGTGCCGGCGTGCTCAACCTGCGCGCCGGGCGCACGCTCAACGCCTACCTCGGGGCGACGACCCGCACGGACACCGACCTGCGGCTCTCCCTCGCGCTCGACAAGGTCCCCGTGGGCGGGCCGGCGTACCTGACGATCGAGGGACGGCGGGTCGCGACGAACAACGAGTACGGCGGCCGGGTGCGCGTATCGCCCACCGGCGCCGTCACCGTCCAGCTCACCGCGCTCAAGGGCAGCTCGACCGTCGTCGTCCTGCAGCCCGAGGTGACCCTGCCGGGAGTCACGTACACGGCTGGGTCGAAGCTCGCCGTCCGGCTGCAGGTGACGGGCACGAACCCGACGACCGTGCGGATGAAGGCGTGGCCCGCGGGGACGACCGAGCCGGTCGCCTGGCAGCGCTCCGTCACCGACACGGCCGCGACGCTGCAGGTGCCAGGTTCCGTCGGGATCCTGCCGTACCTGTCCAGCGCTGCGAGCAACGCGCCCGTCCCGCTGCGCATGATCGAGCTGTCGGCCACCCCGACGGCGCCGTGAGCAGGGCCGGCGCCGCGATGCCGGCGTCAGGAGGCCTTCGCGGGCCAGGCGTCAGGCCATCCGGCGGACTGACGGCAGGCTGGATCGGGCTGTCAGGGCCGTGACCCCGGCCGCGACGAGCGGCAGCCCGACGACGACGAGTGCGAGGAGCAGCCAGGGCACCGACACGAAGTGCGAGGGCAGGAGCTCCCCGCGGACGTCCGTCGCGCCAGGAGGCAGGTAGGTGTTCGACGTCAGCGGCCATGTGGCGGCGAGCCCCGGCACGAAGCCGACAGCTGCTCCGACGACGGCGCCGACGAGTGCGATCGATGCCGCGTAGGCCGCCGCCACCGTCCTGCGCAGGCGGGGCGTCGCGCCGACGGCTTGGAGCGTCGCGAGGTCCGGCTCGGCGTCGGAGAGCGCGAGCGCGGTCGCCGTGAGGGTGCCGCCGAGGACGAGGACCGCGGCGGCAAGGGTGAGGCCGAGGACGAGCAGCCGCGTCGTCCGGCCCGACTGGTCGCCGCGCTCGACGGTGAGGGAACGCCGCGCCTCCACTGGGCCGACCTGCAACGCCTCGTCGACCCGGTCCTGCGCCGTCCGGCTGATCGGGGTGCCGCTGACGACGAGCGACACCGGCGCCGGGGTGATGTCCAGCGCGGCGGCGGCTGCTGCGGAGAGGACGACGTTCGCGGGTGCCGTCCCCGCCACCGGCGTGAGCCGGGCCACCGGCAGCAGCGCGGCACCGACAGCCCGCTCGCCCGCCTCGCCGCCGTCCGGGGGCATCGAGACCTGCACGTGGTGCAGGGTCAACCGGGTGGCTGGCAGCGGCCGGTCGCTGAAGAGGACCGCTCCACCGGCGGCCAGAACCTTCCGGGCGGCGGCCAGCTCGGCGGTCGCGGGGAGCGGCAGCTGCTCCAGGGCCGAGGCGCCGACGAGGACCGACGCACCGAGCATGGTCGACCACGAGGAGGGCTGGCCGCAGGATCGGGGGTCGGCCGTCCCCGCGGCGGTGGGCGTCGCGCAGGTCGACACGACCTCCTCCGTCGACGCCGTCTTGGCGGAGTACACAGGCAGGGGGATGCCCATGAGCGTCGTCACCCGGGCCCCCGGCAGCTCGCCGAGGACGACGTCGCGCACCCGATCGACGTCGGCAGCCGTGATGCTGACGACGCCGGTGCCCGGCCTGGCCGACGGCACGTACATCGCCCTGCTCTGCGCCTGGTCGCTGGCCCCGGCGATCCCGAGCGCCACGGTGCCTGCGACCGTGGCGAGGACGGCGGCCACCGCAGGCGCCGTGCGCGAGCGGTGGCGCGCCCCGTCGCGCAGCGCGAACCGGACGGCGAGGGGCAGCCCGCCAGCCGCGCGCGCGAGCACCGCAACGAGCCACGGCGTCAGCGCGGTGGCCCCGACGACGGTGACCGTTGCGCCGAGGGCGATGATCAGCTCTCCGTCTATGGGCCTGCGGGCCCCGGCGAAGGTGACAGCAGCCCCCACCGCGGCCAGGACGACGCCGAGCACCGGTGAGCGCCACGAGGGACGCGCCTCTGCGCGTCGGCCCGCGAGCACGGCGACGACGTCGAGGCGTGAGGCAGCCACGGCCGGGACGAGGCAGGCGATGACCGCCGACGCGGCACCGATGGCCACGACGGGCAGGACCTCGGTGAGGCGGAGGTCGAACGGGCCGATGGGGGTGCCCTTCATCCGGGCGAGCAGCGGCCGACCCGCGAGCACGGCCACCATCCCGAGCGCGGCCCCGGTGAGGCTGGCCGCGACACCCACGACGACCCCGGTGGCGAGGACGGTGCGGCGGAGCTGGCGGGGACCCGCGCCGGCCGCTGCCTGCAGCGCGAGCGAGCGGCGCGACCGCCGTGCCCCCACGGCGAACGCCGGGCCCGCGAGGAGCACGGTCTCGATGAGCGCCATCGCCACGACGAGGGCCAGTGCCTGCACGGCGGTGCTGCCGAGCCCGAGCGAGCGCACGCCCGCGGGCCACTGCGACCGCGGTGGCGGGTCGCTGACGACGGCACGTGAGACGACGAGCAGCCCCATGGTGTTCAGCGCCCGGACGTCCGCCCAGGTCACCGGCCCGGCCGAGGCCACGAGCCAGCGCCGACCGTCACCCTGCTGTGGTGCGACCAACGTGCCGGGGAGCCCGACCACGGCGCGACCCCCGGGCTCGGCAGCGCGACGGACGACGCCGACGACGTCGGCACGGCGTCCGTCGTCGAGGGTCACGGTGCTGCCCAGCGGCGCTCGCCGGGCCAGCCGGGCGGAGACCGCGACCTCGCTCGGGGTACCTGGGGCTCTGCCCGAGGTGACATCGGCGATGCCCCTCGTGCGGGGGTCGCGCAGGTCGAGCTCGACGGCCGTCGCGGTCAGCCCGCCGCGACCGGTGCGCACGACGACGTCGCCGGTCGCGTAGGGCACGAGGCGGCTGCCGGCGGGGAGGACCGCGAGGGCGGTGGCCTCCGTCGCCGGCTGGTCGGCCTCGCCGGAGGGGTACGCGGCCCACGCGGTGCCGTCGGGGCTCTGCTCGAGGCGGCCGCCACCCTGGTCCTGGATGACTGCGCTGAACCCGCCGAGCTCTCGGGGGAGCCGTTCGGTCCCGGACACCTGGGAGGTGCGGGCGCCGACGTCGACGACGGTGACGGCGAGCACCGGGAGCATGACCATGGCGAAGGCCACCGCGCTGCGACGTCGTGACCGCCCCACCTCGCGGCGGGCGATCCGCAGGGCCACCCGCCAACCGGCGAGGAACCTCATCGCGAGGTCCCGAGAAGCCGCTCGGCGGGCGCGGAGGGGCCGGTGTCGTCGACGAGCGAGCCGTCGCGGAGGAAGACGACGCGGTCGGCCCACGCCGCGTGGCGGGCCTCGTGGGTGACGAGGACCCCGGCGGCCCCGGCGTCGACCCGCGAGCGCAGCAGCCGGAGCACGGCCTCGCCGGTCTCGGAGTCCAGGGCACCGGTGGGCTCGTCGGCGAGCACGAGGCTGCGGTCGCCGATGAGCGCGCGGGCGATGGCGACCCGCTGCTGCTGGCCGCCGGACATGTCGTCGGGGAAGCGGTCACCGAGCTCGGGGATGTCGACCTCGGCCAGCGCCTGGAGCGCCTCTGCCCTGGCGGCCCGGGCAGGCACCCCGTCGAGCTCGCGCGGCAGGGCGACGTTCTCGGCCGCCGTGAGGGCCGGGATGAGGTTGAAGTCCTGGAAGACGTAGCCGATCCGACGACGGCGCACCCGGGCCAGCGCGGCCCGGCTCATCCGGCCGAGCGTCTCGCCCTCGACGACGACCTCGCCGGACGTCGGGGTGTCGAGCCCGCCGGCGAGGCTGAGCAGCGTCGACTTGCCGGAGCCCGAGGGGCCCATGACGGCGACGAGCTCACCGCGGTCGACCCGGAGGCTGACGCCCCGCAGGGCGTGGACCTCGGTCGGACCGCTGCCGTGGACGCGGACGACGTCGGTGAGCAGCAGGACGGGTGCACCGGTCTGACTCATGCGCCGGACCTCCTCGAGAGCAGCGATCGGCGGGTGGGGGATGGTGCGGGGGGCGACGGCACCGTGCGGTGGGCTGCCCGGGCGAGGCGGCTCTCGCAGGAGTCCAGCCAGCGGATCTCACCCTCGGCCGCGAAGATCAAGGAGTCGAGGACGAGGCTCCAGGCGAGGTCCGAACCGGTCGGCTCGGCAGGGGCGGCTGCCTTGAGGCGCGTGTACTCCTGCAGGGCGCGCAGCGTCGCGGTGCGCTGCGCCTGGACGACGGCGCGGACGTCGACCCCGGGCACGGTCACCGCGAGCGCGAGCTTGATGGCGAGCTCGTCGCGCGGCGGTGGGTCGGTACGCAGGACCGGCGAAGCGAACCAGTTGACGACCGCGGCACGCCCGGCGGCGGTGATGACGTAGACGCAGTGGCCGGCGACGGCGTCACCCGCCGGTTCGACGAGGCCGTCCCGCTCGAGGCGCGCCAGCGTCGTGTAGACCTGCCCGACGTTGAGCGGCCAGGTGGCACCGGTGCGCGCCTCGAACTCGGCTCGCAGCTGGTAGCCGTAGCGCGGTTCCTCGTGGAGCAGGGCGAGCAGGCCCTGGCGGATCGACATACCGCGTATGTATACCCGGTATGCATGTCGGCGTCCACCCTTCCGGGCCGGACCCGGTCACAGCACGTCCACAGCCAAGCACTAGGTCGTGCACACCGTCGTCCGCGACTCTCGAGGGGTACGAGTGAGC
>JBBQFP010000042.1:0-24951 GCA_038322045.1 Actinomycetes bacterium
GCCGTGGCCGGCGCCGCCGCGGGCGCTGGAGCCGCCGGCGCTGGAGCCGCCGCCGCGGGCGCGGGTGAGGCTGAAGCTGCGTCTGATGCGGACCCGATGAGCGCCAGCGGCGTCCCGACCGCGACCGTCTCGTCCTCACCCACGGCGATGGAGAGCAGGGTGCCAGTCACCGGGGAGGGGATCTCGGTGTCGACCTTGTCGGTGGAGACCTCGAGGAGCGGCTCGTCGACCGCCACCGGGTCGCCGACCTGCTTGAGCCACCGGGTGACGGTGCCCTCGGTGACGCTCTCGCCGAGCGCAGGCATGGCGACCGTCGTCCCGGCGCTGGAGCCCTCCTCGGGCGCCGCCCCTGCCGCGACCTGCGGCTGAGGGCTCGGAGAGCTCACCCCCGCGGGAGCCGCCGGGTACGGCGCGTCGGCCTCCGCTGCCGCGACTGGCGCTTGAGGGGCAGGCGCTGGGGCGGACGGCGCGTCGGGCGCCGGAGCCGCCGCAGCAGGCTGGCCGTCGGCACCAGGTCCGCCGGACGCCGCGGCCGCGTCGCCTATCGTCGCGAGCTCGGTACCCACCGCCACGGTCTCGTCCTCGGCCACGGAGATCGCCGTGAGCACGCCTGACGCGGGGGAGGGGATCTCAGTGTCGACCTTGTCGGTGGAGACCTCGAGGAGCGGCTCGTCGGCCGCCACGACGTCCCCGACCTGCTTGAGCCACCGGGTGACGGTTCCCTCGGTCACGCTCTCGCCGAGCGCCGGCATGGTTACCGAGAACGACATGGGCTCTGTGACTCCTTCGCGGGCATCGAGGGCCGATGCCGATCGTGGCGGTTCGCTGCGCACAGGGTTCGTGCGTCAACGCTGTGTATCGGGGTCGCTGGCGCGGCGCAAGCGTACGGACGGCGCCGTGCGGTGGCGGCCCGGGTCAGCCGTGCGCGTGCAGGGGCTTGCCGGCCAGCGCGAGATGGGCCTCGCCCACGGCCTCGGACAAGGTCGGGTGAGCGTGGATCAGCGAAGCCACCTCGGACGGCAGCGCCTCCCAGTTGTAGATGAGCTGCGCCTCGGCGAGGAGCTCGCTGACCCGGCTTCCGACCATGTGGACGCCGAGCACCGGGCCGTCCTTCTCGCGCACGAGCTTGACCGCACCGGCCGTCTTGAGGATCTGGGCCTTGCCGTTCCCGGCAAGGTCGTAGGTGAGGCTCGCGACCTTGTCTGCACCGAGCCGCTCGATGGCCTGGGCCTCGGTGAGGCCGACGGAGGCGACCTCGGGCTCGGAGTACGTCACCCGCGGGACACCTGCGTAGTCGATGGGCGCGGGGTTGAGCCCGGCGATGTGCTCGGCGACGAGGATGCCTTCGCCGAAGCCGACGTGGGCGAGCTGGAGGGTCGGGATGAGGTCGCCGACTGCGTAGATGCCCGCGACGTTCGTGCGGCAGAGCTCGTCGACGAGGACGTAGCCCCGGTCGACGGCGACGCCGGCCTCTTCGTAGCCGAGCCCGGCCGAGACCGGACCGCGGCCGACGGCGACGAGGAGGAGCTCCGCGTCGACGGTCTTGCCGTCTTCCAGGGAGACCCGGACTCCGGTGTCGGTGCGCTCGACCCCGGCGAAGCGGACGCCGAGGGAGAAGGTGATCCCGCGCTTGCGGAAGGCCCGCTCGAGCAGCTTGGAGCTGGACTCCTCCTCGAGCGGCACGAGGTGGGCAAGGGCCTCGACGACGGTGACCTCGGCCCCGAAGCTGCGCCAGGCGCTCGCGAACTCCACGCCGATGACGCCGCCACCGAGGATGACGACGGAGGCGGGGACCCGCTCGAGGCGCAGGGCGTGGTCGCTGGTGATCACCCGCTCGCCGTCGATCTCGAGGCCAGGAAGGGATCGCGGGACCGACCCGGTGGCCAGGACGACGTTGCGTCCTTGGTACCGCTGACCGTCGACCTCGACGGTGTCGGTGCCGACGAGGCGGCCGGAGCCCTCGACGTAAGTGATCTTGCGCATCTTCACGAGGCCCTGGAGGCCCTTGTAGAGCTTGGCGGTGACGCCGTCCTTGTAGGCGTTGAGCGCCGGCATGTCGATCGACTCGAAGCTCGCGCGCACCCCGAACTGCTCGCTCTCCCGCGCGGAGTCGGCCACCTCACCGGCATGGAGGAGAGCCTTGGTGGGGATGCAGCCGCGGTGCAGGCAGGTGCCGCCGAGCTTGTCCTTCTCCACGAGGACGACGGAGAGCCCGAGCTCTGCTGCGCGCAACGCGCAGGCGTAGCCTCCGCTGCCTCCACCGAGGATGACGACGTCGAACTGGGCGGTCTCCGCCACGAGGGTGCTCCTTGCGCTGAGCCGGGTGGTGCCGGGTGTTTCGGTCCTGAGGACTGAGGTGCCCCGCCGGGAGCCTGGTGATTCCTGCCCCGAGGGTCGTGCAGCATCCTTGCACCCTCGTAGCACACGGGACCAACCGCAGTCGGGGCGGCGCCCGCAGTCGCCGAGCGGCACCCTCGTTGCGCCCGGTGACCACGGACGGGCGCGCCACGACCGCGCGTGGCTCGCGGCGCGGGATCGTGGGACGCTGCTCGGTCGTCGGACATGATGGGGTCGTCGCCAGACGACAGACGTCATCGCGGCTGCCGGGATCGGCACGACACGACAGCGACAAGGGGTATCGGTGCGACTCTTCCAGCGCGGCCGCGGCGCCAGTGGCGGCTCGCCTCGCCGCGGCAGCGGGGTCTCTGAGGAGCGCGCCCACCTTGAGGCGTTTGCCCGGGAGCACGCCGGCGTTGAGGTCTTCGTCGAGCCCCCCACGGCAGTCACCACGGTGACGGTCGTGCTCGTCGCCTCCACCGGTGAGTGGACCCGGCGTCCGGTCCCCTCGGCTGCCGTCGCCCACCAGTGGGCGAACCGGCTTGGGCTGCCGTCCTACGACGCCGCCGTCGTCGGCTACCCCCAGCGGATGCGCGACTGGAACACCCGCAAGGTCGCCGAGGACAAGCGCCGTCGGCGCGAGGACCTCGGCCAGGCGTAGCGCCGGCGGGCTCAGCCCTGCAGCAGCCGCCCTTCGGCGTGGGCCTCCGCGGCGGCGACGAGGGTGCGCACCGCCGCGCCGGTGCCGCCCTTGGGCGTGAAGCCGTACGCAGGGCCGCTGTTGTACGAGGGGCCGGCGATGTCGAGGTGCGCCCACGGCGTCCCGGCCGGGACGAACTCCTGGAGGAACACCCCGGCGACGAGCATGCCGCCCATCCGGTCGCCGATGTTCGCGAGGTCGGCGACGTCGGAGTCGAGGGACCGGCGCAGGTCCGAGGGCAGCGGCATGGGCCACATCGACTCACCGGCGGCAGCGGAGACCTCGTGGAGCCGGGCTCGCAGGGCGTCGGAGTTGCTCATGATCGCCGAGATCCGGGTGCCGAGGGCGACGACCTGGGCGCCGGTGAGGGTGGCGACGTCGACGATCGCGTCGGGCTTGTCCTCGGCGGCGCGCACGAGGGCGTCGGCGAGGACGAGGCGTCCCTCGGCGTCGGTGTTGAGGACCTCGACGGTGCGCCCGCCGTAGACGGTGAGGACGTCGGCCGGCCGCTGGGCGGTGCCCGAGGGCATGTTCTCGGCGATCGCGGCGTAGCCGGTGACCTCGACGTCGAGCCCGAGCCGCGCCACGGCCGCCACCGCGGCGATGACCGCAGCCGCCCCGCTCATGTCGGACTTCATCTCGTGCATGTTGAGCGGCGGCTTGAGCGAGAGGCCGCCGGAGTCGAACGTGATGCCCTTGCCGACGAAGGCGAGGTGGCCCCGAGCCTTGCGCGGACGGTAGGACATCCGCACGAGCCTCGGCGGGTTGACCGAGCCCTTGCCGACGCCGAGGATCCCGCCGTAGCCGCCCGCGGCGAGCGCGGCCTCGTCGAGCACCTCGACGTCGACGGGCAGCCCGGCGGCAGCGCTCACCGCCGCCTGCGCGAGGTCGGCTGGCACGAGGTCGTTGGGTGCGGTGTTGATGAGGTCTCGGGTGAGGTTCACCGCGTCGGCGAGCACCTGCGCCCGACGCACGGCGCCCTTGGCGGCCTTCTCCCTCGCCAGGCGCGTGAGGACGGTCAGCGAGCCCACGGGCACCTTGCGTGAACCCGGCTCGCCGGAGCGGTAGCGGTCGAAGGAGTAGGCGCCGAGCAGGGCGCCCATGACGACGTCGTCGAGATCGGTGAGGTCCGCCGCGGGGAGCGCAAGATCGACGGTGGCCGTTCCAGCCAGGGCTCGCACCGCAGCCCCTGCGGCGCGACGCCTGGCCTCGCCGTCCGGGGTCTCGCCGAGACCGACGGCGGCGACGACGCGAGGGCCGCCGAGGCCGGCGCCCGCCAGCTTCGTCACGTCGCCGACCGTGGGTGACGCACCCAGGGCCCGGAGCGCCTCCAGGAGAGCTGTCCGCATGCCCTTGGGCAGTGCAGCGTGATCGGCGACGTCGATCGACTCGGCGGAGCTGCCGAGGACGCCCACGACGAGGGCGTCGGAGCTGGAGAGCTTCTGGCTGAGCGCGACGGAGGCCATGGCCCGCGATGCTAGCGCCCGGCGCCGACACCCTCGGGCGCTGCGAGCGGGGTCGGCCGCGGCCGCTCCGACGCTACGGTGACGCCCATGACCGAGCTGGCCCAGTCGCCCCTGCACGAACGGCACCTCTCCGAGGGCGCCACGATGGCGGAGTTCGCCGGGTGGAGCATGCCGCTGGAGTACACCGGGGTCCTCGCCGAGCACGCCGCGGTACGGGAGGCGGTCGGGGTCTTCGACGTCAGCCACCTCGGCAAGGCGAGCGTCACCGGGCCGGGCGCGGCGGGGCTCGTCGACGCCTCGCTGACCAACTCCCTCGCGCGGATCGGGCCCGGCCGCGCCCAGTACACGTTGTGCTGCGAGGACGGGACCGGCGGCGTCGTCGACGACCTCATCGTCTACCTGCGCGACGACGACGACGTCTTCGCCGTCCCCAACGCCGCGAACACCGCCGAGGTCGTCCGCAGGCTCGCCGCGGCCGCCCCGCCCGGGGTGGACGTGAGGGACCGGCACGGCGACTTCGCCCTCGTCGCGGTGCAAGGCCCCCGCTCGGACGTCGTCCTCGAGGCGGTGGGGCTGCCGAGCGCTCTCGGCTACCTCGAGTTCGCCGACGTCGACTGGCGAGGCCTGCCTCTGACGGTCTGCCGGACCGGCTACACGGGGGAGCGCGGTGTCGAGCTCGTCACCCGCTGGGCCGACGCCGCAGCCGTGTGGGACGCCGTCCTGCCCGCGGTGCGCGCGGAGGGCGGCCTCCCCTGCGGCCTCGGGGCACGCGACACGCTGCGCACGGAGATGGGCTACGCCCTGCACGGCCACGAGCTGAGCACCGAGATCTCCCCGGTCGAGGCCGGGCTGCGCTGGGCTGTCGGGTGGTCGAAGCCGGCCTTCTGGGGACGCGACGTGCTGCTCGCGCAACGGGAGACCGGCGTCAGCCGGCAGGCCTGGGGGCTCCGCAGCGAGGACCGGGGCATCCCGCGCCCGGGCATGGAGGTCCTCGACGCCGAGGGTCGGGTCGTCGGCGTCGTGACGAGCGGCACGTTCTCCCCGACCCTGCGCCAGGGGATCGCCCTGGCGCTGCTCGACTCGGGGGTCAGCGAGGGCGACCGGGTGCGGCTCGACGTCCGCGGGCGTCTGAGCATCGCCGAGGTCGTGCGACCGCCGTTCGTCGAGCGCTCACCTCGCTGAGCCGTCCGTTTCGGGCCGGTACGTGCACCCCCTCGGGGCGTGGGTCCGCGGGCCGCGCCGCCCAGTGGTCCGGCTCCCGCGGGCGAGGCCGGCTCGTCGCCGTGACCGGACTCACCCCGGTCAGATGAGGTTGTGCCTGGTTCGTCTAGGTATCGTCGGGCGGGCCAGCGTCGTTCCCCGGGACGGCGGCCCCGACGAGGCAGGACCCCCGCGTGCTGCTCTTCCTCCTGCTGCCCGTCGTCCTCATGCTCGTGCTCCTCGGCATGGACCGCGTCGAGAGGTGGGCCACCCCCGCCCCCAGCCGCCCCGAGAACCCCACCGGACCCCTCGACCGCACGCTCTGAGGCCCGCCCCGGTCTCCAACGGGCCGACCCCGGCGCCCGTCCTCAGGCCCAGGGGAAGGCCAGGCCAGGCAGGGCCAGGACGACGAGCGTCACCGTCGTCGCCACCTCGACGCAGGCCCCGAGCACGTCGCCGGTGATGCCCCCGAACCTGCTCCGGGTGCGGCGCAGGAGGCTCTCCGCGGCGAGCAGCCCGAGGAGCGGGCCGGGCGAGGCCACGGCAGCTGACAGCACTGCAGCGACGACGAAGGCCACCCCCCCACCCGCGGGGACGCTCCCCGCGACGGCTGCCCCGAGCCCCCCGCTGTCTGCGGCGGGCCACCCCCGGCGCGTCGCCAGTGGCAGCGCGACCCGGCCGGCGGTGACGCCGACGACCGCAGCCGCAGCCATGGCCGCCCCGCCGTGCCACCGCCCGAGCCCGTCTGGCGACGCCGCGACCCCGGCGAGTGACGCCGCCTGGAGGGCGAGGGCGAGCACGAGCGTGGCGACGCCGAACGCTCCGACGTCCGACCGCCTCATGATCTCGACCGCGTCGCTGCCGTGCCGACCGCACCCGAGGCCGTCAGCGGTGTCGGCGAGGCCGTCGAGGTGCATCCCTCGGGTGAGCCAGGCGAGCACGGTGAGCGCCAGCGCCGCGCACAGCAGCGCAGAACCGCCGAGCGCCCACGTCGCGGCGCCCACGCCCGCGGCGCACACCCCGAGGCCCAGCCCTACGAGTGGGGCGAGGGCCATGGCCGCCGCTGCGGTCGAGGGGTCCACCCGCCGGGGGGGTGGGACCCGCAGGACGGTGAGCGTGCCGACCGCGAGGCGGACCGGGTCGGGAAGGGCCCGCAACGGTCCGCGACCGGGCTCGGGGGCGGCTGCGCTGCCCACGGCTCAGGTGGTCTCGTCGGCGTCGACGAGCGTCGGCGCGGCGACGGGGTCAGCCTTCCCGGCGACGCCGGCCTCGTCGAAGGTCGCCATCTCTGCCAGCGTCGCCCCGGCCGCCCGGAGGATGGGCAGCGCGAGCAGCGCGCCGGTGCCCTCCCCGAGGCGCAGCCCGTAGTCGAGGACCGGCTCGAGGGCCAGCCGGTCCAGGGCGATCCGTTGCGCGGGCTCGGTCGACCGGGAGCCCGCGAGGAACCAGTGCGTGCAGCGGTAGGCGATCTGCGCCGCGAGCAGGGCGCACGCTGCCGAGACGATCCCGTCGAGGATGACCGGCGTCCGTCGCACGCCGGCCTGGACGAGGAACCCGGTCATCGCCGCGAGGTCCGCCCCGCCGGAGGACGCGAGCAGCTCGAGCGGCTCCCCGGTGTGCGGGCGCGCCCGGACGAGCGCGTCGCGGATGACGGCGCACTTGCGCATCCACCCGGCGTCGTCGAGGCCGGTGCCGCGGCCCATGACGGCGACGGCGTCACTGCGGGTCAGGGCCGCGACGAGCACCGAGGACGGCGTCGTGTTGGCGATGCCCATGTCACCGGTGAGGAGCACGTCGGCGCCGGAGTCGACCTCGAGGTCGGCGATGGCCATCCCGGCACGGAACGCCTGCTCCGCCTCGGCGAAGGTCAGCGCGTCCTCGACGTCGATGCGCCCGCTGCCCTGCCGGACCTTCCACCTCGTGACCTCCGCGGGGGCCGCCGGCACGTCGACGGCGACGGCGAGGTCGGCCACCCGCACCTGGGCTCCGACCTGACGGGCGAGGACGTTCGCCGCCGCGCCGCCGGCGAGGAAGTTGACCACCATCTGCGCGGTGACCTCGGCGGGGAACGCGGAGACGCCCGCCGAGGCGACGCCGTGGTCGCCTGCGAAGATCACCAGGCGGGCGTCGGTCAGCGGCCTGGGCGGGCAGGACCCCTGGACCCCCGCGAGCCAGACGGAGAGGTCCTCGAGGCGGCCCAGTGCCCCGGCCGGCTTCGTCAGCCGCCCCTGGCGCTCCGCGGCCGCCGTCCGGGCGTGCTCGTCGGGCAGGCCGACCGAGGCGGCGATCTCGGCCAGGTCGAGGGGTGGCACGGTGGTCACGGGTGCTCCAGGGGCATGGCGGTCGGGACGGCGTCGATGGGCGAAGGCGGGGCGGTGTCGGCGCGGGGACGCGGGGCGGCGTCGGCGCGGGGACGCGGGGCGGTGAGCTCGACCGGCAGCCCGCTGACGCAGAGGACGACCCGTTCGCTGCGCGCCGCCACGGCGACGTTGAGCCGGCCGAGCTCGTCGCGGAACCGGCGTCCGGCCCTCGTCGCGGGGACGACGCCGCTGCCGACCTCGTTGCTCACGGCGACGACGCGGACCTCGGCGGCGTCCCACGCGGCGAGGAGCTCGCTGACGGCGCCGGCGACAGCCTGCTCGCTGCCGGGGGAGTCGTCCCAGGCGCCGGCGTCGTCCATGACCCCGGTGAGCCAGAGGGCGAGGCAGTCGACGAGCACCGGCGCCGTCGCCCGGCGCAGCTCCGCGGCGACGTCAAGGGTCTCCACCGTGGTCCAGCCCGCGGGCCGTCGAGCCTGGTGGGCGGCGACGCGGTCGAGCCACTCGGGGTCGCCGTCGCGCACGCCGGAGGTCGCCAGGTAGGTCACCGTCGGCTCGGCCGCGAGCAGCTCCTCGGCGAGGGAGGACTTGCCGGAGCGGGCGCCGCCGAGCACGAGGGTCCGCCGAGGCGGCGCAGACCCGGGAGGCGGCGACGGGCTCTCGCGGACGAGGCTGATGTGCGCGCCGTCGGGAAGCACGCGCGCCCCCCAGGCCGCCATCCGCTGGGCCAGCCGGCCACCCGGCGGGTTGTGGTGGCCGAGGTGGACGGGGACGACGGTCGTGCGCTCGTCGAGCGCTCCCGCCTCACGCAGCGCGGCGAGCTGCCGAGGGAAGCTCGCGAGGTCGAGGTGGTCGGTCCCGTGCCCGGTGCGGTCGCCGAAGGTCTCCTCCATGAGGACCGCGTCGAGGTGCCGCCCGCGCAGGGCGTCGACGGTCGAGCCGGGAAGGGTCCCCGTGTCGGTGGCGTAGAGCAGTCGCGCGCCGTCGGGGCCGGTCACCTCGTAGAGGCAGGCCTGCGGGCCGTGGGTCGCCTCGAGGACCCGCACGCGGTAGCCACCGAGGTCGAGCTCGTCGCCGGGGCTCACCGACCGGAACACCACGGGGTCCTCGGGACCGGCCCACATGCGGGCCTCGGCCAGCACCGGTTCGGGGCCGACCCAGTCCAGGTGCTCGCGGCGTCCGGCCCACGCCCGCCACAGCAGGGCGGCCGGCCCCGCGTGGTCAGGGTGCGCGTGGGTGACGAGCACGTGCCGGACGCCCGAGAGCCGGTGGCCCAGCCGCAGCGCCGCGCGGGGCACCTCGGGCCCGCAGTCGAGGAGGAGCACGCCGTCGACGAGCACCGAGGTCTGGCCGCGGATCTCGCCGCTGGCGAGGGCGTCGACGCACGAGGCGCAGGAGCAGAACGGGTTCGGCCAGCCGTCCGCGGCGCCGGTCCCGAGCAGGACGAGCTCCATCAGCGCGCGCCCGACCCGCTCGCCGGCCGGAGCGCCCGGCCCACGTCGCCCGCCGCCGCGACGACGTCGGCCGACGCGGCGACCGGCTCGAAGCGCACCGGTGCCTCGAAGGCCGCGCGTCGCGCGGCCCGCCGCAGGGCGAGGAGCACCGGGCGTCCGGCGACGAGGCAGAGCGTCGCGGTGAGGACCCCCCGGGGGACGTCCCAGCCCAGGGAGGTGGCGACGTAGAAGGCAGCGAAGCGGCCGAGGTTGGCCGAGACCGGGTCTCCCGGAACGAAGGAGACCGTCGTCGACAGCCCGGTGGTGAACGGCCAGAACGACATGTCGAGCAGCGCGCCGTAGAGCAGCCCCGCGACGAGCCCGTACCCGGCGAGCAGCCACAGCTCACGGCGGCCGCGGGCTGGCGGGAGGCACCCCGCGAGGAAGCCCACCCACGCCGCGCCGAGCATCTGGAAGGGCAGCCACGGGCCGACCCCCCCGGTGAGCAGGGCGCTCGCGAACAGGGTGAGGGCGCCCAGGCAGAAGCCGAAGCCCCGGCCGAGCACTCGCGGGGCGAGGACGAGGAGGAAGAACACGGGCTCGAGCCCCGCTGTGCCGCCGCCGAGCGGACGCAGCGCCGCGCCGACCGCGGCGAGCATCCCGAGCATGGCCACCGCCTTGGCGTCCATGCCGCCGTCGGACAGCTCGGCGAGGACCACCCCGAGCAGGAGGGGCAGCAGGACGACGAAGAGCCAGGGCGCGTCGTTCCCGTGGGCGAGGGCGCTGCCGGGTCGGGCCAGCAGCGGCCAGGTGAAGGCGACGACCCCGACGAGGCTGACGAGCGTGAGGGCACCTGCGGTGCGCCAGCCGACGCCGACGCTGCGCCTCGCTGCGCTCCTGGCCACCTCCTGGCGTCCGGTGGCGCCCAGCACGGCGCTCATCCCGCCTCCGCCAGGGCCGCCGCCACCTGGGTGACCGTCAGCCAGGGCGAGGGTGAGAGCACCTTGGCGACCTGCGGGGCGAACGCCGGTGACCCGACGACGACCTCGGCCGTCGGTCCGTCGGCGACGATCTCTCCCTCGGCGACGACGACGGTGCGGTGCGCGAGCTCGGCGACGAGCTCGACGTCGTGGGTCGCGAGGACGATGCCGTGGCCTTGCTCGGCCAGCCGACGCAGCGCCGCGACGAGCCGTCGCTTCGCGGCGTAGTCCAGGCCCCGCGTGGGCTCGTCGAGGAGCACGAGCGGCGGCCGCCCGGCGAGGACGACGGCGAGGGCGAGGGCGAGGCGCTGGCCCTCGGAGAGGTCACGCGGGTGGGTCTGCGGGTCGACGTCCGGCACGAGTCCCTCGAGGACGCCGAACGCCGTCCCGGGTGTCGCCCCGGTGTCACGGTCGGCCTGGGCGCACTCGGCCTCGACGGTGTCGGCGTAGAGCAGGTCGCCCGGCTGCTGGGGGACGAGCCCCACGTGCCGGAGCAGGTCGGCGCCGGGCAGCCGCGCCGGATCGGCGCCGGCGACCCTCACCGACCCGCCGGCCAGGGTGCGCAGCCCGACCATCGCACCGAGCAGCGTGGACTTGCCCGCTCCGTTGCGGCCCATGACGGCGACGATCTCTCCCCGGTGCACGGTGAGGTCGGCGTCCCGCAGGGCGACGTGGGCGCCGTAGCGCACGCTGAGCCGCTCGCACCGGGCGACGACCTCGGCCCCCGGGCTGGCCGCCGGCGCGACGGGCGGCGAGAGCAGCGAGAGCCGCTCGCGCAACGCAGGAGCCGCCCGCCGTGCGTCGCGCACCGACAGCGGCAGCGGGCTCCACCCCGCGAGCCGGCCGAGCTCGACGACGGGAGGCGCGACGAGCGAGCGCGCCATCATCGCCGCGGGACCCCCGACGACCGGGGGGAGGCCGCCGCCCGGCACGAGGACGACGCGGTCGGCGTACTGGACGACACGTTCGAGCCGGTGCTCGGCGAGGAGGACGGTGATGCCGAGGTCGTGGACGAGGCGCTGGATCGCGGCGAGGACCTCCTCGGCGGCCGTCGGGTCGAGGGCCGACGTCGGCTCGTCGAGCACGAGCACCCGGGGGTGCGCCGTGAGGACCGAACCGATGGCGACCCGCTGCCGCTGACCGCCCGACAGCGTCGAGAGCGGCCGGTCGCGCAGGTCGGCGAGCCCGAGGAGGTCGAGGACCTCCTCGACGCGGCGGCGCATGACGTCGGTCGGAAGGCCCAGGCACTCCATGCCGTAGGCGAGCTCGTCCTCGACGACGTCGGTGACGAAGCCCGACATCGGGTCCTGGGGCACGACCCCGACGACGTCGGCGAGCTCGCGCGGCGGGTGCAGTCGCGTGTCCCGGCCCGCGACGCTCACCCGCCCGGTCAGGGTCCCTCCGGTGAAGTGGGGGACCAGCCCGTTCACGCACCCGAGCAGGGTGGACTTGCCCGACCCGGTGCGCCCGACGACGAGCACGAGCTCGCCCTCGGGCACGTGGAGCTCGACGTGGTCGAGCACCGGCTCGGCGGCACCCGCGTACGTGAGGGAGACGTCCTCGAACCGGATCATCGCTGCCCTGCCGCTCCGGCGACGCGCGCCCGCGGGACCGGGGGAGCCACCCAGGCCGGGGCGAGGGCCACGAGGAGCCCGAGGACGGGGAGCAACGGCAGCGTCGGCACGACGAGCGGGGACGTGGACGGGGCGAGACCCGGCGCGCCCGAGGCTGCAGCGACGACGACGGCAGCCGCGGCGACCGCGCCAGCCGCGGCGACCAGCCACTCCGGGACGAGCCACGGGTCGGGCCGGTAGGTGCTCCGCGTCGATCGTCGTCCGCCGAGGGCCATCCCTGCGGCGGCAGCGACCGCTCCGAGGGCGAGCAGCGGCAGGCCCAGCAGAGCCGGGCTCCCGCCGTCGAGCAGGCCGTACACCCCGGCGCAGACGCCGCACAGCCCGAGGAGGACGAGCGACCCGGTGACGCGGTGCTGGCCGGCGGCGACGCCGGCGCGCCTGCCGTAGCCGCGCGAGTCCATGGCCGCAGCAAGGGCGAGGGACCGCTCGAGGGCCTCGTGGAGCACCGGCATGGCGACTCCCCGCACCCCCGCGACTCCGCGGTCCGGACGCCCCCGCAGGCGCCGGGCCTCACGCACCCGTCCCACCGCCTCGAGCAGCTGCGGGGAGAACGACATGGCGACGACGACGGCGACCCCGACCTCGTAGAGCGCCCCGGGAGCGTGCTTGAGCAGCCGGCGGGGGTTGGCCAGGGAGTTGGCGGCGCCGACGCAGGCAAGCATGGCGGCCAGCCGCAGCGCCTCGTAGAACGCCCCGGCGAGCGACTCGAGGGTCACCGGGCCGCCGAGGCGCACCCCGGCCGCCCACGAGGGGAGCGGCACCTCGGGCAGCGTCACGAGCGTCCGTCCCGGTACGGGCGAGCCGAGGAGCAGCTGGAAGACGAGCCGGATGACGATGACCGCGACGGCCAGCCGGAGGTAGGCCGAGTACGACCGGGCCCACGGCGCGTCGGACCGGCGTGCGCTGACGACGAAGCCGGCGACGGCGATGACGAGGGCGAGCAGCAGCGGGTTCGTCGTCCGGCTGGCGGCGGCGGCCAGACCGAGCGCCCACAGCCACCACGCGCCCGGGTGCAGGGCGCGCGGCAGCGGGCGCAGGCCGACGATCGTCGCGGCGGAGCTCACGGGGAACGCCGTCCGACCCGGCCGCGCAGCACCGCGCCACCGCCGACGAGCACGAGGAGGACGAGCCCGACGAGCAGCCCGGTGAGGGTGCCGGAGCCGCCGGAGGACGTCGTCGCCACCGGGCGCGCCGAGGCCCCGAGTGCGAGATCGACCTCGGCCTCGGGCAAGGGCGAGCCGGCCGTGGAGGCGACCGCCCCTCCAGCCGCTGACGCCCCGCCGGTGGAGGGCGGCGGCGTGCTCGCCGGGGTCGCAGCGGCGGCGCCCGATGCGGTCACGGCGGAAGGGGTCCCGCCCGTGGCGACCCCCGGCGCGCTCGAGGCTGCGCTCGAGCGCAGCGGGCTGCGCACCGCCGGCGTCGGGGGCGTCGTCGTGGCAGGTCGCCGTGGAGGTGCTGAGGTCGCTGCCGGGGCGGAGGCCGTGCGGGTGGGCGCCGGGGCAGGGGCCGCCTCGACCGGCTCGCCGCAGCCTCGCGCGGGGTAGCCGTCGAGGGCGCACACGAGCCCGCCGTCGTCGGCCCGGATCCCGGCTCCGGACGCGAGCGCGGCGTAGCTGTTCGCCGACGGGGCGAGGACGGCGCAGAACCCGCGAGGGGCGGACCGCGGCGGCCTGCTCCCTCGGGGGGCGTCGGCGGCCAGGCCGTAGTCGACGACGACGGCCACCCGCTTGCGACCGGCCGCAACCGGGGTGGACCCGCACACCCGCTCGAAGGCGCCGGTCGCACGAGGAGGCCGACCGCCGCCGGAGTCGAGGCTGACCTCGAACCGCCAGCCCTCGACCGCGCCGTCCTCGGGCACCCGGCTCGGGCCGGTCGTGGAGTAGTGCCACGAGCCGCCGGAGTAGGACCAGTAGGTCCAGAACCGGTAGGCCGTCGCGGACGCGGGACCCGCGCTCGGGACGACGAGGGCCAGCGCGACCGCCCCGGCGGCGGCGAGCCGTGCCGCTGGTCGCAGCAGGCCGCGTCGTCGGGGCGGGAGCGGCCGGTTGGCTCGTCGAGCCGTCATCATGACGACGTCGTCGTCCGGCGTCGGCTCAGGGCGAGGAGGCCACCACCGGAGAGGAGCAGGCCGGCCCCGACGGCCAGTGGTGCCTGCGGAGACCCGCCGGTGCGGGGGAGCGACCCGCCGAGGCCCGTCGCGCCGGTCGTGCCCCCGGCGCCGCCGGTCGTCCCGCCTCCAGGCGCAGCGGCCGGGGTGCTCGACGCCGGACGCGGGGCCGGCGCAGCCGTGGGCCGGGTCGGCGGGATGTTCGTGGGCTTCGGCGTCGGCTTGACGGTCGGCTTGGCGGTCGGCTTGGGGGGGACCGTTGGCGTGACCAACGGCGTCAGCGTCCGCTCGAGGCGCGTCACGAGGTCCGTGCCGCCGAAGGACCGCGGGTTCCCGCCGGTGGCCTGCGCGACGAGGGCGAGCTTCGCCAGCGCCGCGGGCCGGTCGGTCCCCTTGGCGTCCTTGGGCCACACCGGGGCCACGGCCGCGAGCCTGGTGGCGGTGAGGGCCAGCGCGTCGCCTCCACGGCCCGAGGCGGCGAGCGCGAGGGCGGCGTCGGCCGTCGTCCCGAGGTCGCTGCCGGAGCCGAACGCGGAGGGCAGCGCCCCGCCGTTGGCCGTCAGCCGCAGAGCGAGGTATCCGGCCGCTGCCGCCTGGGACGACGCGGCGTCGGTGGCGCCCGCCGGGCACGGCAGAGCCGGGGCGTCGGCTGTCGGGATCGAGGCGGCCAGGGGCAGCACCCCGCCGGAGAGCCCGAAGAGGGCCTGCGTCGTCGCGGAGTCGTTCGCCACGGGCGTTTTCTGCACCTGGTAGTCGAGGCCCCCGCGGGAGGCCTCGGGGGCCGAGCAGCCGAGCTGGAGGGAGCGCAGGAGGTCCTGCGGCGACGGGCTGGCCGGTGGCGTCACCCCGGCGGCGGCCAGGGCGCTCAGCGCGAGACCGGTGGAGTTGGCGTCGCTGGCATTGCCGGGGTTGTACCCGATGCCGCCGTCCTTGCTGCTCAGATGAGCCAGGACCCACGCCGCACCGCGGGAGGCCTGCGTCCCCTGGCCGAGGGCGACGAGCGCCTGGACGGCGACGGCGGTGGCGTTGGAGTCCTCCTGCGCCGGTGCGCACGACGTCGTCGAGGCGCTGCGGAAGCTGGGGAAGCCGCCGTCGACGCACTGCTGGGCGAGCAGCCACGCGACGGCCGACGGGGAGGGCGTCACCCCGGCGCCACGAAGAGCGAGCAGGCTCAGCGACTGGCGGTAGACGCCGTCGTAGGTGGGGTCCTGGGCGCCGTAGAGGCCGGCAGGCACTGCCGGGGCCGGGGCGGCGTGCGCCGACGGGACGACGGCGGCGCAGGCGAGGACGGTGGCACCGGCGATGCCGGCGGCCCGCCGGAGACCGGTGCGGGCCCGCTCGGTGGTGAGCCGTCTGGTGGAGAGCCCGGTGGAGAGCATGGTGCGGGACACGGAGAACCCTTCGGGAGAGCGGTCGCGACGGTGTCCGCGTCTCCCCGACGAACGAGACCCCCGGCACGCCTTCGGCGACGAAGGGTGGTGCGCGGGGGCCGGCTCGGGTGGTGACCCGGGCTCCGCCCCGTATACCTCGACGGATGGATGGAGCCGCTCGTCGCACGGCAGGTGCTCCGACTCGCCGGGAGTGATCCGGCCTACGGTTGCGGGTCAGTGCCGGGCTTCGACCGGCTTCCCCTGCGCGTGGGACGTCTGCAGTTGTGGTTGTGCTGGTGCTTGACGGGGGGCTCTCACGTGGCGGCCGCCCGCTGGTCATCCGACCATGCGCGCCACGGCGGGTCAAACTGCCGGAGGTCCCCTTGGTCGGCGCAGACGTCCGTCGCGCTCGCCGGAGGTCTGTCGACGACGGAGCCTGCACCACGGCGGCGAGTTCGGTAGCGTCTCGGGCGTGACCTGGACCTGGCGCCTCGAGACCGCCGGCGGCGAGGAGATGCCCGGCGACGGCATCCCCGTCGGCGGGTTCCCCACGCAGGCCGACGCAGAGTCGTGGCTCGGCGAGGAGTGGCGGCGGCTGCGCACGCAGGGCGTCGACCAGGTGCGGCTCTTCGATGTCGACCGCGAGGTCTACGGCCCGATGAGCCTGCACGACGCCGGCTGACCCCCTCAGGGCGTGACGCTCGGACCCGCCTCCGGCACGCTTCGACGGACGGGTCCCGCGAGGTCGACGAGGGCGTTGACCTCGGGTGAGTGGGCCCGGGGGACGGCGACCTCGACGTAGGCCACCCGCCCCGTCGTCGTGAAGCGGTAGCCCGTCGCGGTGGCTTCGAGAAACCACGCCACGTCGTTCACCTCCACCGCCTGGTCGGTCGCTCGCAGCCCTGCGGGGCGTGCGACCCCGCACCGCACGACGATGGCGGGATCCCCCCACGCCGCGACCGGGGACCGCACGGGAGAGGCGAGCCGCCGCCGAGCGCCGTCCACGGCGAAGGGCAGGACGTCCATGAGCCGCGAGCAGGCGCGTGCCACGGCAGGGTCGCCGAGCTGCGTCGGCACGGCGATCGCGACCCGCGAGCGTGCCCGCGACGAGCGCGTGAACGACTCCTCGGCGACGACGAGGCCGAGCGTCGTGGCGGTCGCCAGCGCGACGACGACCGCGGTGCGACGACGCCGCCGGGGGAGGGGCCGGGTGGGCGGGGGCGAGCTCAGTGGCCGCGGCTCAGAGGTGGACGACGGGGCAGGTGAGGGTGCGCGTGATGCCCTCGACGCCCTGGACCCGGGCGACGACGAGCTTGCCCAGCTCGTCGACCGAGGCGGCCTCAGCGCGGACGATGACGTCGTAGGGCCCGGTGACGTCCTCGGCGAGGGTGACCCCGGTGATGGCGGAGATCTCCCGGGCGACGTTGGCGGCCCGTCCGACCTCGGTCTGGATGAGGATGTATGCCTGCACCAGCAACGGTCAGCCCTCCCGGGGTTCGAAGTACCGTGCGGGGAACCTATCGTGTCGGAGGTCCGAAGTGGTCACAGGGTCCGACGGCCCGGGGGGTGACGTCGGGGCGCTCGGGGAGTTCGCCCTCATCCGGGCCGTCGCCGCCCGGCTCCCGCAGACCGCTCAGGTGCACCTCGGCCCGGGGGACGACGCCGCCGTCGTCGCAGCCCCCGACGGGCGCGTCGTCGCAACCACCGACGTCCTCGTCGAGGGCCGGCACTTCCGCACGGACTGGTCCTCGGCCCGCGACGTCGGGCACAAGGCCGCCGCAGCCAACCTCGCCGACGTCGCCGCGATGGGCGCCCGGCCGACCGCGCTCCTCGTCGGGCTCGCCATGCCGCCGGAGACCCCGGTCGTCTGGGCGCTCGGGCTCGCCGAGGGGCTCGGCGACGAGTGCGCGCCGCTGGGGGCGAGCGTCGTCGGGGGGGACGTCGTCGCCTCCCCGGTGCTCACGGTCGCCGTCACCGCCCTGGGCAGCCTCGACGGGCGGGAGCCGGTGACCCGTTCGGGTGCACGGGCCGGCGACGTCGTGGCGGTCGCGGGCCGGCTGGGCTGGTCTGCGGCCGGGCTCGCGGTGCTCAGTGCGCAGGCCCAGGGCCACGACGACGTCGTCGAGGCCCACCGCCGACCACGGCCGCCCTACGCCCAGGGTCCTCAGGCCGCGCTGGCCGGGGTGCACGCCATGTGCGACGTCAGCGACGGGCTGCTCGCCGACCTCGGTCACGTCGCGGAGTCCAGCGGGGTGGCCGTCGACCTCGACCTAGCCGCCCTCGCCCCGGACCCGCCGCTGCTCGCGGCGGCGGCCACGACGGGGGACGACGCCCGCAGCTGGGTGCTCACCGGTGGAGAGGACCACGCCCTCGTCGCCTGCTTCCCATCAGGTGCCGTCCCCCCGGGGTGGCGTCAGGTCGGCGTGGTGAACGCCGGGTCGGGGGTGACCGTCGGCGGCGTCCCGTGGCCCGGGGCGGCTGGCTTCGACCACTTCGCCTCAGCAGCCTCGGAGGCGAGAGGGGACCCGCCGCGCGGGTACCATCCGGCCACATGGCAGCCGCCCCGCCCCGCGTCCTGACGATCGCCGGATCGGACTCGGGCGGTGGCGCGGGCATCCAGGCCGACCTCAAGACCATGCTGGCCCTCGGGGTCCACGGGATGAGCGTCGTCACCGCGGTGACGGCGCAGAACTCCCTCGGGGTGCAGGGCTACTGGGAGCTGCCCGCCGAGGCGGTACGGGCCCAGTACCGCAGCGTCGTCGACGACATCGGCGTCCTGGCGGTGAAGACCGGCATGCTGGCGAGCGTCGGCCTCGTCGAGACGGTCGCCGGGCTCCTCGAGGGGTCAGGGGTGCCCGTCGTCGTCGACCCCGTCGGGGTGAGCAAGCACGGCGACCCGCTGCTCGCCGCTGACGCCGTCGCGGTCCTCCGTGAGCGGCTTCTGCCGCTGGCCACGGTCGTCACGCCGAACCTGCCCGAGGTCGAGCAGCTCACCGGCGTCCGCGTCACCTCGGAGGCGGGGCTGCGCGAGGCGGCCGAGGCGGTCAAGGCGCTCGGGCCGCGCTGGGTGCTCGTCAAGGGCGGTCACCTCGACGGCGACGCCGTGGACCTGCTCTTCGACGGCGACCACGCCACCGAGCTGCGGGCTCCCCGACACGACAACCGCCACACCCACGGGACGGGGTGCACCCTCGCCAGCGCGATCGCGTCGCTGCTGGCCCGCGGGAGCAGCGTGCCGGACGCCGTCGCCGGGGCGAAGGCCTACGTCACCGGTGCGCTCGAGGCCGGCTTCGCCCTCGGGGCGGGCATCGGGCCGGTCGACCACGCGTGGCAGTGGCGCCAGCCGACGCCCTGACCCGCAGGCCCGCGCGACGCGACGCGCCGCCCCCGGACGACGAAAGGCCGACCCGAACCCGTCGGATGACGGGTGGACCGGCCTGTCGAGGTGGCTGAGGTCAGCGCGTGACCTTGCCCGCCTTGATGCACGAGGTGCAGACGTTGAGCCGCTTCGGCGTCCGACCGATGACCGCGCGCACGGACTGGATATTGGGGTTCCAGCGGCGTGGGGTACGGCGGTGGGAGTGGGAGATGCTGTTGCCGAAGCCCGGGCCCTTGCCGCAGACGTCGCAGGTGGCAGCCACGGGGGACGCTCCAAAGGGCAGATGGTCGGACAGGAGGACGTGCAGGGGTGGTGCCCGCTGAGGGCAACCTGGACAAGATAGCCGTCGCCCGCGGCTGGACGCCAATCCGCGGGTGGGCCGCAGTCGACGGCTAGCCTGCCCGGGTGCTGGACCTCATCGACGCCGCCGCCGTCCGGGCCTGGTTCTCGGCGTCCCTCTCGGGGCTCGCGCGTCACCGTGAGGAGATCGACGCGATCAACGTCTTTCCTGTCGCGGACTCCGACACCGGGACGAATCTCTACCTCACCGTCGAGGCCGCCGTCACCGCGCTCGCCGGTCTTCCGGACAGCGACGAGCTCGACCGCACCCTGCGCTCGGCGGCCAGGGGCGCCCTGCTCGGGGCCCGCGGCAACTCCGGGATCATCCTCAGCCAGCTCTTCCTCGGCGCCGGCGAGCTGCTCGTCGGCGCCGCTGGGGTGGGTGCCGGCACCGTGGCCGCCGCGATCCGTCGGGGTGCCGACTCCGCGTGGGGGGCCGTCGAGCATCCCGTCGAGGGCACTGTGCTCTCGGTCGCGCGCGCGGCTGCCGACGCCGCCGAGGCGGCCGCGTCGACGGCCACCGGCGGTCTGCCGGGTGATCTCGCCGCCGTCGTGCTGGCCGCAGCCGAGGGCGCACGCACCTCGCTCGCCGGCAGCCCGCGGCAGCTGCCGGTCCTCGCCCGTGCCGGGGTCGTCGACGCGGGCGGCCTTGGGCTGTGCGTCCTCCTCGACGCGCTCGTCGAGGTCGTCACGGGGACCAGGCCGGCGTGGCCACCCGTCTATGGCCCGTCGTCGTTCGTGCCCTCCGGCGACGACGGCGACGGCGGCGCGGAGCCCGCAGACGCGGGCAGTGATGCCTGTTACGAGGTCATGTACCTCCTCGAGGCCCCGGCGGCGGCGGTCCGGCTGCTCCGCGACCGGCTCGACAGCCTCGGCGACTCCCTCGTCGTCGTCGGCGCGGAAGGCCTGTGGAGCGTCCACGTCCACGTCCGCGACGCGGGAGCCGCCGTCGAGGCCGCGCTCGACGCCGGTCGCCCGCGGCGGATCCGGGTCACTCACCTCGAGACCGGCTCGCCGCGCGCCGTCCACCCCGTGCGGGCACTGGTCGCCGTCGCCGTCGGTGCGGGTGCGGCGTCCCTGCTGGCCGAGGCCGGAGTCGTCGTCGTCGAGCGCACGTCGACGGGGGTCTCCTCCGCCGACCTGCTCGACGCCGTCACCCGCAGCGCTGCGACCGAGGTCGTGCTGCTGCCCTCCGAAGCCGCTGCGGTGGTCGTGGCCGAGGCTGCCGCCGCCTCGGCGCGCGGCGCGGGGCTCGCCGTCGCCGTCGTCCCGGCGCGGTCGATGGTCGCCACCCTCGCGGCGGTCGCGGTCCACGACCCCGGGCGCTCGTTCTCCGACGACGTCCTCGCCATGGTCGGCGCGGCGAGCCACGTCCGGTGCGGAGCCGTGACGACCGCGACGACGGCAGCCGTGACGACCGCGGGGCTCTGCCGAGCAGGCCAAGCGCTCGGGATGGTCGACGACGACGTCGCCGTCGTCGCCGAGGACCTCGCCAGCGCGGCGACGACGGTGGTCGAGCGGCTGCTCAGCGGAGGGGGCGAGCTCGTCACGCTCCTCGCCGGAGACGGCGACGGCGGCGCAGAGGTCGCCGAGGCGGTCCGGGCGCACCTGCACCGGACCCGCCCGGAGGTCGACGTCGTCGTCCAGCAGGCGGGGCAGCTCGACCCCCCTCTCGTCGTGGGGGTCGAGTGAGCTCCCTGGACCAGCCGCTGGGCACGCTGCTCGGCCCGCGCACCGCGAAGGAGCTCGACTCCGGGCTCGGCCTGCGCACGGTCGGGGACCTGCTGCGGCACTACCCCCGCCGGTACGCGCGTCGCGGTGAGCTCACCGACCTCGCCGACCTCGAGGTAGGCGAGCACTCGACGGTCGTCGCCACCGTCCGCAAGGTGACTCTGCGCGACCTGCGCAAGTCGCCCGGCGGTCGCACCGGTCGTGGCGGCGCCCCCGGTCAGATGCTCACGGTCGTCGTCGGTGACGGACGACGGGAGCTGACCCTCGTGTTCTTCGGCCGGGGGGTGCACGTGCCGGGCAAGGAGCTCACCGTCGGGCGTGAGGGGCTCTTCGCGGGCAAGGTCAGCATGTTCAACGGCACCCGGCAGCTCAGCCACCCCGAGTACCTCCTCTTTGACGGGGAAGGCAGCGCCGCCGAGGGCAGCGACACCGAGGGCAGCGACGCCGCGGCGGCGTTCGCCCGAGCGCTCATCCCCGTCTACCCGGCGACGGACGCCCTACCGACCTGGAAGATCTCCAAGGCGGTCCGCGCCCTGCTCGACCTCACCGCCGACCTCGACGACGAGCTGCTGCCCACCCCCGTGCGGGAGTCCCACGGCCTCCTGCCGCTCCCGCAGGCGCTGCGGTGGGTCCACGAGCCGCAGGACGCCGCCCAGGTCGCCGTCGCGCACGACCGTCTGCGCTGGGACGAGGCGTTCCCGCTGCAGGTCGTCCTCGCCCAGCGACGTGCCTCGCGCAGCGTGGCGCCCGCTCTTCCGCGGCCGGGCCGCCCGGGCGGGCTGCGCGACGCCTTCCTCGAGCGGCTGCCGTTTGCGCTCACCGCGGGTCAGCAGGAGGTCGCGACGGTGCTCGCTGACGAGCTCGCCCGCCCGCACCCGATGAACCGGCTGCTCCAGGGCGAGGTCGGCTCGGGCAAGACGGTCGTGGCCCTGCTCGCCATGCTCCAGGTCGTCGACTCGGGCGGTCAGGCGGCACTGCTGGCTCCGACCGAGGTGCTCGCCGCCCAGCACGTGCGGTCGATCACCGCGTTCCTCGGCCCGCTGGCACAGGCCGGCATGCTCGGGGGCTCCGACGTCGCCACCCGCGTCGCGCTGCTCACCGGGTCACAGGGCGCCGCCGAGCGCCGCCGCAACCTCCTTGACGCCGCGTCGGGCGCTGCCGGCATCGTCATCGGGACCCATGCGCTGCTCCAGGAGCACGTCCAGCTCGCCGACCTCGGGCTCGTCGTCGTCGACGAGCAGCACCGCTTCGGTGTCGAGCAGCGCGATGCCCTGCGCTCGAAGGCAGGCACCCCGCCGCACGTCCTCGTCATGACGGCGACGCCCATCCCGCGCACGGTCGCCATGACGGTGTTCGGCGACCTCGAGGTCTCCACGCTCACCGAGCTGCCACGCGGACGCTCGCCGATCGTCACCCACGTCGTCCCCGCCGGGGACAAGCCGCACTTCCTCGCCCGGGCCTGGGAGCGGCTGCGCGAAGAGGTCGCCGCCGGGCACCAGGGCTACGTCGTGTGCCCGCGGATCGGTGCCGCGGCCGGGCCGGACGGCGACGACGCCCCCGTCGCGGCCGCCGAGCCGGACCCGGGCCAGGAGGGGCGGGGGCCGGGTGCCGGCGTCCTCGACGTCGCCCCGGCGCTCGCGGACGGTCCGCTGGCGGGGCTGCGCCTGGGCGTCCTGCACGGGCGGCTCCCCGCGGAGGAGAAGGACGACGTCATGCGTCGGTTCACGGCCGGCGAGCTCGACGTCCTCGTCGCGACGACGGTCATCGAGGTCGGCGTCGACGTCCCCAACGCCACGGTCATGACCGTGCTCGACGCCGACCGGTTCGGCGTCTCCCAGCTCCACCAGCTGCGGGGCCGGGTCGGGCGGGGCGGCGCCGCGAGCATCTGCCTGCTCGTCACCGAGCTCGCCGGCGGGCCGTCGCGGGAGCGGCTCGAGGCGGTCGCCGCGACGACGGACGGCTTCGAGCTCTCGCGGATCGACCTCGAGGCCCGTCGTGAGGGTGACGTCCTCGGGACGTCGCAGTCGGGGAGGCGGACCTCGCTGCGACTGCTCTCCGTGCTCCGCGACGAGGCGACGATCCGGGCCGCGCGAGAGGAGGCGAGCGCCCTCGTGGCGCGCGACCCGCAGCTCGCCGAGGCGCCCGCCGAGCTGCGCCGGGTCGTCGCGACCCTCCTCGACGACGAGCGCAGCGAGTTCCTGGAGAAGGCATGACGCGGGTCATCGCCGGGCTGGCCCGTGGTCGGCGGCTCGCCGTCCCGGACGGAGACGGGACTCGCCCCACGGCCGACCGGGCGCGTGAGGCGCTGTTCTCCAGCCTCGAGTCCGCCCTGGGGTCCTTGCACGGTGCCTGCGTCCTCGACCTCTACGCCGGCACCGGAGCCGTGGGGCTCGAGGCGCTGAGTCGAGGCGCTGCCCGGGCCACCCTCGTGGAGTCCTCCGCCACCGTCGCCGCCGTGCTCCGGGGCAACGTCACGGCGGTCGGGCTCCCGGGGGCCGTCGTCGTCGAGCTGCCGGTCGAGCGGGCTGTCGCCCGCCCGGCGCCGGAGCCGCACGACGTCGCCTTCCTCGACCCCCCCTACGCGACGCCGACCGTCGCCGTGGCCGACGTCGTCTCCGCGCTCCTCGCCCACGGCTGGCTGCGGCCGGGCGCGGTGGTCGTCGTCGAGCGGGCGAGTCGGCACTCCGGGTGGGCGTGGCCCGCCGGGATCGACCCGCTGCGGTCCCGGCGCTACGGCGAGGCGACGTTTTGGTACGGTCGCGCCGCGCAGGGGTTGGAGCAACCCGCTCCGCACGGGCCCTGACCGGTTCGTCCGCCGGGGCCCGGAGCGACCCCACGACTCGAGGAGCGCCCGCGTGCGGAAGGCCGTCTGCCCAGGCTCCTTCGACCCCGTGACCAACGGACACCTCGACATCATCGAGCGCGCCAGCACCCTCTTCGACGAGGTCACGGTGGCTGTGGGTGCCAACCGCACGAAGAGCGGCCTGTTCTCCCTCGAGGAGCGCGTCGAGATGATCCGCGAGGTCACCGCGCAGCACGCCAACGTCAAGGTCGACATCTTCGAGGGGCTGCTCGTCGACTTCTGCCGGGCCGAGGGCATCCCCGCCATCGTCAAGGGCCTGCGCGCCGTCAGCGACTTCGACTACGAGCTGCAGATGGCCCAGATGAACCACAGCCTGGCCCGGGTGGAGACGCTGTTCGTGGCGACGAACCCGCTGTACAGCTTCCTGTCCTCGAGCCTGGTCAAGGACGTCGCCACCTATGGTGGTGACGTCTCCGGGCTCGTGCCCGAACCGGTGCTGCTGCGCCTGCGCGAGCGCCTGGCTCAGTCCTGACGTGGAGGAACGCCGCCATGGACGTCCATGACAAGCTCGACGAGATCACTGAGCGCATCGAGCACGCGCGCTCGATGCCGATGTCGGCCTCGGCGATCGTCAACCGCACCGAGCTCCTCGGGCTGCTCGAGGACCTCCGCGAGCTGCTCCCCGAGGAGTTCCACCACGCCGAGCTCGTCCTCGCCGACCGCGACTCCGTCATCGCCGAAGGGCGGGCCGAGGTCGAGCGCCTCCGCGAGGAGGCCCATGCCGAGCACGAGCGGCTCGTCTCCGAGGCCGAGGTCCTCCGCGGCGCGCACGAGCAGGCCGCCCGAGTCCTCGAGGACGCCGAAGCCGAGGCGCAGCGGCAGCGGCGCGAGACCGAGGAGTTCGTCGACGGTCGCCTCGCCAACTTCGAGGTCGTCCTCACCCGCACCCTCGCCACCGTGACCAAGGGCCGTGAGCGGATGCGCGCTCGCGAGGGCGAGGGCTGGGACGCCCCCTCCGAGGCGCCCCTGCGTTAGCGCGGTTTCCGGCGCGACGTCGGCGTCGGGTACCCTCGTACCCGGTCTCCCGTGGGGACCGTTGTCCCCGCATGTCCTCCCCCGTCCGCGAGCGCGTCCACCCGGGCGTGCTCACCCCC
>JBBQFP010000043.1:0-24254 GCA_038322045.1 Actinomycetes bacterium
CCTGCTGGTGGCGGCGCCGGTCGCGGAGGCCGAGCTCGCCGTCGGCTTCTTCGGGTCGCGGTGGGAGCGCGCCACCCCGGCCGAGCGGGAGTACCTGCGGGCGATGGCGGCGCTGGCGCACCTGACGGACGGCGACGTCTCCACCGCGGCCGTCGCGGCCGAGCTGGGCAAGCGCCCGGCGTCGCTCTCCCCGGCGCGGGACTCGCTCATGAAGAAGGGGCTGATCTTCACCCAGCAGCGCGGCTCGGTGGCGTTCACGGTGCCGCACTTCGGGCGGTTCCTCCTCGCCCAGGGCTGACTCGCGGCCGTCCGAACGTCCCTCGCGCCGCCCGCGGCGACGCCGTCGCGCCGATCAACAGCGACGCCGTCGCGCCGATCTACGTCCACGTGTTGATCATTTTGCCGTGTGAGCAACATCCAGACGTAGATCGGCGCGGGGCGCGGGGCGCGGGGCGCGGGAGGCGTAGATCGGCGAGGGGGGCGAGGCGAGGGGCGAGGGACGAGAGGGGCGCTGCGCGAGGGGCCAGCCCGCCGGCCGTCCGCCGCGAGCCCGCCAGCCGTCCGCCCGACGTCGTCCTCCCCTTTCGTCGTAGGGTCAGCTCATCTCGCGGGAGCTCGGACCACCGGGCTGAGAGGGCAGCTGCCAGGGCTGCCGACCGCTCGAACCTGTCCGGGTAATGCCGGCGTAGGGAGCACCCCATGGCCACGACCACCCCCCGACCCACCGGATCGGCGACGACGAGCGCCCGCCCGACCGAGGCGCCGTTCACCCTGGCCGAGGCCCCGGCGCGCAGCCTCGGCGTCCGCGAGCAGGCCGCGTTGTGGGGCAGCCTCGGCGTCACCCTGACGATCCCCGCTGCCGCCGTCTTCGTCCTCGACCCCGCCGAGGGGATGCCGCTGAGCCTCGCCGCGGCCCTCACCGCCGTCGTCGTCGGCAGCGTCCTCGGCAGCCTCCTGCTCGCCGCCGCCGCCGTCCCCGGCGCGGTTACCGGCGCGCCGGCGATGGTCCTCATGCGCGGGATCTTCGGACGCCGGGGCTCGTGGCTGCCCACCGGGATCAACCTCGCCCAGTGCCTCGGGTGGGCGTGCGTCGAGGTCCTCATCATCGCCGAGGTGGCGTCGCGGCTGACGAGCGAGTCGCTGCGCCCGGTCTGGGTGCTCGTCGCCGGGGTCCTCGCGACGGCGATGGCCCTGCGCCCGCTCGGCGCCGTCCACGTCCTGCGCCGGTACGCCGTCTGGGCCGTGCTCGCGGCGACGGCGTACCTCTTCTGGGGAGTGCTGCGCGACGGCCTGCCCGAGCGCACCGGCACCTGGCACGGGTTCTGGCTCGCCCTCGACGTCGTCATCGCGTTGCCCGTCTCGTGGGCGCCGCTCGTCGCCGACTACTCCCGGCACGCCCGAACGCCCCGGACTGCCTTCGTCGGCACGCTCACCGGGTACGCCGTCGCCTGCGCGACCTACTTCACCCTCGGGGTCTTCGCCGTCCTCGCGCTCAGCGGCCTCGACACCTCAGGCCCGTACGGCTTCGTCGGCTCGCTGCTCGCGGTGCCCGTCGGCTGGCTCGCGCTGCTCATCCTCGTCCTCGACGAGCTCGACGAGGCGTTCGCCAACATCTACAGCACAGCCGTCTCGACGCAGAACCTCCTCCCGCGCGCCGACCGTCGCCGCGTCGCCGTCGCGGTCGGCGCGGTCGCCGTCGCTGTCGCGCTGCTCGTCGACGTCACGGGGTACGAGTCGTTCCTCCTCCTCATCGGCTCGGTGTTCGTCCCGCTCTTCGGCGTCCTGCTCGCCGACTGGTACCTCGTCTCGCGCGGCCGCTGGCAGCTCGGCCTCGACGCCCCGGTGCGGTGGGGCCTCGTCGCGGCGTGGGCGCTCGGCTTCGTCGCCTACCAGCTCGTCAACCCCGGCCTCGTCGGCTGGTGGGCCGACGGGTGGACGTCGGTGCGTGACGCGCTGCACCTCGTGCCGCCGACGTGGCTCGGGGCGTCGCTCGCCTCGTTCGCCGTCGCCGCGCTCGCGACCGTCGTGCCGCCCGCCATCGCCCGTGGAGTCAGACCCGGTAGGTCGCGGCCAGCTCGCTGAGGGTGACGGCCATCGTGGCCAGCTCTGTGCTCGAGCGGGCCGCCTCGGCGATGCCCTCAGTGTTGGCCGACGCCGCAGCGGCGACCTTGGCGATCGTCGAGGCGATCTCCTGCGACCCGGCGGCGGCCTCGTGCACCGTGCGGCGGATCTCCGCCGTCGTCGCGGACTGCTCCTCGACGGCCGAGGCGATCGTGCCCTGATGGTCGTTGATCGAGCCGATCGTCGTGGCGATCTGCGCGATCGACTCCACCGCGCCGGCGGTGTCTGCCTGGATGGCCCGCACCCGCGCGACGACGTCCTCGCTCGCCCGGGCCGCCTGCTGGGCCAGGTCCTTGACCTCGCTCGCGACGACGGCGAAACCCTTGCCAGCCTCCCCGGCGCGCGCGGCCTCGATGGTGGCATTGAGGGCGAGCAGGTTCGTCTGCTGGGCGATCGAGGTGATCGTGGCGACGACGTCCCCGATCGTCGCGCTCGAGCGGCCGAGCCGGTCGATGGTCTCCGTGGTCTCCGCGGCCTGAGCGACAGCTGACGTGCCGACCTGCGCGGCTTCTGCCGCCGAGCGGGCGATCTCCCGGATCGACGCGTCGAGCTCCTCGGCGGCCGAGGCGGTCACCGTGACGGTGTTGGTGATCTGCGTGGCCGACGCCGAGACGGAGTCGGCCCGGCTGGCGACGCTGTGGGCGCTGCCCGAGACCTGCTCACTGATGACGGAGAGCTCCTGGCTCGCCGCCGCCAGCGTGCCGGCGCTGTCGTTGACGGTGGAGACGAACGTGCGCATCTGGTCCGAGGCGCGATTGAGGTTGGCTGCCATCTGCCCGACCTCGTCGCGCCGGTTCAGCTCGAGCCGCTGGGTGAGGTCGCCGCCAGCCATCGCGTCGAGCACGTCGCTGACCTGCCGCAACGGTCGTGCCACCGAGCGCGCCGCCACGACGCCGAGCGCGAGGCCCGCCGTGAGCCCGAGGACGAGCAGCACCAGGGCCAGGTTGCGGCTCGACTCGTAGCCGGCCTGCGCCCGCGCCACCGCGACGGCGGCGTCCTTGTCCTTGTCCGTGACGAGGCGGTCGAGCGTGTCGCTGACCTTCGCCGACAGCGGGACGAGGGTGGTGTCGGCCGTCTTCGTCCACGCCGCGTAGTCGTTGGCCCGGCCGAGCGGGAGAAGGATCTTCGTGCGCCCGTCCCGGTAGGCCGTCCACGCGGTGCCCATCTCGTCGATGAGCGCGACCTCCGGTGGGTCCACGGCGAGCGTGCGGTACGTGGCGACGTTGGCGTCGACGGCCGCGTCGTCCTTCACGAGCTTGGCCTCGAAGCGCGACTTGTCGGCAGCGGTCGTGGCGAGCGCATGCTTGTGGACGTCGATCCTCGCGGTGAGCACGGCGGCTCGCATCGAGCTGAGCACCATGACCTGGCGCAGGTCGTCGTGATAGATCACCATCGCGTCGTCCCGCGAGGTGGCGAGCGAGGTGAGGCCGCTGACGCCGAGGACGACGGCCACGAGGCCGAGGACTGCGACGGCGGAGAGGATCTTGACCATCACCCCGACGTCGCGGAACCGCTGCACCAGGCCCCGCGAGCGAGTCCGCCGTCCGCCGTCCGGCTCGCTCGTCGTCGTCCCGCGCATCGCGTACCTCCGCGTCAGCGCGAGCAGGCCCGCGCGCGTCCGTCCCCGTGCTGTGCTTGCTTCGACGGGCTGTGCGGGGACTGAAGGTTCAGAGGTGAACTGCTCATGTGACCTACGTCACAACGGCGTCAGTCCTCGGCGACCGCCCCGGCGTCGACGTGCCAGCGACGGGTCACCGTGACGGCGTCGAGCATCCGCCGGTCGTGCGTCACGAGGAGCAGGGTGCCGGAGTAGCCCTCCAGCGCCTGCTCGAGCTGCTCGATCGCCGGCAGGTCGAGGTGGTTCGTCGGCTCGTCGAGGACGAGGAGGTTGACCCCGCGCGCCTGGAGCAGGGCCAGCGCCGCACGGGTCCGCTCGCCCGGGGACAACCCGCTCGCCGGCCGCAGCACGTGCGCCGACGTCAGCCCGAACTTCGCGAGCAGCGTCCGGACGTCGGCGTCGGGCCACGCCGGGACGGCCTCGCCGAAGGCGCGGGACAGGGGCTCGTCGCCGGTGAAGAGCCCGCGGGCCTGGTCGACCTCGCCCACGACAACGCCGGAGCCGAGCTCAGCCACGCCGTCGTCGGGGGGCAGCCGACCGAGCAGCAGCCCGAGCAGCGTCGTCTTGCCCGAGCCGTTGGCACCCGTGACGGCGACCCGGTCGGCCCAGTCGAGCTGGAGGTCGACCGGGCCGAGGGTGAACGACCCGCGCCGGACGACGGCCCCGCGCAAGGAGGCGACGACCGAGCCGGAGCGCGGCGCGGCGGCGATCTCCATCTGGAGCGCCCACTCCTTGCGCGGCTCCTCGACCTCGTCGAGCCGCTCGATCAGCCGCTCGGTCTGGCGCGCCTTCGCTGCCTGCTTCTCGCTGGTCTCGCCGCGGAAGTGCTTGACGTTCTTGTCGTTGTCGGTCGCCTTGCGCCGGGCGTTGCGCACGCCCTTCTCCATCCAGGCGCGCTGGGTACGCGCCCGCTCCTCCAGCGAGCCGCGGGTGCCGGCGTACTGGTCGTAGCGCTCGCGCGCGTGCTGGCGGGCCACCTCACGCTCCGCGAGGTAGGCGTCGTAGCCACCACCGAAGACGCCGACCCGCTGCTGGGCGAGGTCGAGCTCGACGACCTGGGTCACCGTGCGGGCGAGGAACTCCCGGTCGTGGCTGACGACGACGACCGGCGCACGCAGCCCCCGGACGAAGCGCTCGAGCCGGTCGAGGCCGTCGAGGTCGAGGTCGTTGGTCGGCTCGTCGAGGAGGACGACGTCGTAGCGGCTGAGCAGCAGCGCGGCCAGGCCGACCCGGGCCGCCTGCCCGCCCGAGAGCGCCGGCATCGGCAGGTCGAGGTCGACGCCGAGGCCGAGGTCGGCGAGGACCTGCCCGGTGCGCTCGTCGAGGTCGGCCCCGCCGAGGTGCATCCAGTGCTCGAGCGCGTCGGAGTAGCGCGCCAGCGGGTCGCCGCCGTCCGCCCCGGCGCCGTCCGCGCCGGCGTCGAGCGCCGCCGTCGCGAGCTCGAGCGCGTGCGCGGCCTCGGCGACGCCGGTGCGTCGTGCGAGGAAGTGGCGCACCGTCTCGCCCTCGAACCGCTCGGGCTCCTGCGAGAGATACCCGACCGACGCCGAGGCGGGCGAGAGCGAGACCGTGCCCTCGTCGGGAGCCCGCAGTCCGGCGAGGATGCGCAGGAGCGTCGACTTGCCCGCCCCGTTGACCCCGACGAGCCCGACGACGTCGCCCGGTGCGACGACGAGGTCGAGCCCGGAGAACAGGGTGCGCGCGGCGTGCCCCGCGGCGAGCTGCTTGGCGACGATGGTGGCACTCACGAGGCGGTCAGCGTAGCCGCCCGCCGGAGTGCCGAGGAGTTCACCAGCCGTTCAGTCACGGCTCGCTCAAGGGGAAGCATTCCTCGGCTTGCGGTGCCACCATGGACAGCGTGCTCCTCCCCGGTCGGGACCCCGCCAGCACCTCCTCCGGCTCTGCCGGCTCCGCGCCCTCCGGCGTGCCTGCGCTGACCGTGCCTGCACTGACCGGGAAGCGACGTCGCCCGCAGGTCGTTGCGCACCGTGGCGCCAGCGACGACGCCCCCGAGCACACGCTGATGGCCTACCAGGTGGCGATCGAGCACGGTGCCGAGGCGCTCGAGTGCGACGTCCGGCTCACCTCCGACGGGGTGCTCGTCTGCGTCCACGACCGCCGGGTCGACCGCACGTCGACCGGCCGCGGCGCGGTCTCCGTCCTCGAGCTCGCCGAGCTGAGCCAGCTCGACTGGGGCTCCTGGAAGGGCAGCTGGGTCGAGGACGGCGCCGGCGCGGTGATCTCCAGCGACGGCGAGGCGGTCGACACCGACGGATACGGCGTCCTCACCCTTGACCGGCTGCTCTCGCTCATCGTCGACTGCGGCCGTCGCGTCGAGCTCGCCATCGAGACCAAGCACCCGACCCGCTACGCCGGCCTCGTCGAGCGCCGCCTCGTCGAGACGCTGCACCGCTACGGCCTTGCGCACCCCCGCCTCGGCGAGACGACACCGGCGCGGGTCATGAGCTTCTCGACGATGTCGCTGCGCCGGATCAACAAGCTCGCGCCCTCGATCCCCACGGTCCTGCTCATGGAGCACGTCGTGGCGTTCCGGCTGCGCGACGGCCGGCTGCCCCGCGGGACCCGGATCGCCGGCCCGAGCATCGAGATCATCCGCGCGTACCCCGAGTACGTCGAGCGGGTCCACCGCATGGGTCACGAGGTCCACGTGTGGACCGTCGACAAGCCCGTTGACGTCGACCTCTGCGTGCGGCTCGGTGTCGACGCGATCATCACGAACCGGCCGGGCCGCGTCCTGCGCCGGGTCACCGGTGAACCGGTGGCAGTCGTCTGAATCGCCACGCCCGGGCGGTTACCACGCAGGGACCCCGGGCAGGTGGGGCACGAGACCGGGTCGCACTCGTCGAGGCGCCTCCCGTCGTGCTCGCCAGGGGAAGGGGCCGTGATGCCGCGCGAGAGGCTGCCCTGGTCCGGCTCCAGCGTCGCCGACGCGCGGCGGCTCATGGGGCAGGACCTCCGCGGCAGCCGGGTGCCCGCTCACGTCGTCGAGGACGCCTTGCTCGTCCTGTCCGAGATGATGAGCAACGCCCTGCGTCACGCTCACCCGCTCGGCGACCGCGTCGAGGTCGCGTGGGAGCTTGTCGGGCCTGACGTGCGGATCAGCGTGGCGGACGGCGGAGGCTCGGCTGTGCCAGCCCTCGGCAGCCCCACCCACGGGTCGCAGACGGGCCGCGGCCTGCGGATCATCGGGGAGCTCTCCCGCGACTGGGGCGTCACCACGGCCAGCGGCCGCCAGACGGTGTGGGCGCTCGTCCACGTCAGCGGTGAGCACCCTCCCGGCTAGGCTGCGCCGGACCGCACCGACGTCCTTGGAGCACCCACACATGGCCCGCACGCCGACCCCTGCCCCCGCCACCGCGAGCGAGGCCGAGGTCCCCGTCGTCGGGGCGAGGCAGCCGTGCCCGTGCGGGTCCGGCCGGCGTTACAAGGCCTGCCACGGCCGCGAGTCGAGCAAGGCCGTCACCGCCTACGTCCGGCGTCCGTTCGCCGGGCTGGCCTCGGAGTGCGACTGGGTGGCGATGCGCGAGATCGTCCCGGCTGCGACCGCCCCGCTCACCCTGCTCGGCGAGCACGCCGGCCGGACGGCGACGCTCGCGACGGTCCTCCCGCTGGCGTGGCCCGCCCTGTGCCGGGACGACTCGGCGGTGCTCCTCGGGCTGCAGGTCGAGCAGTCCTCCGGCGACCCGGGCCGGGACGTCGCCCACGCCCTCGCGCAGGCCCTCGCCGCGGAGCCGGGCACCCCGGTCCCGCCGAGCACGCCGCCTGCCGACGGGCCCGCGCTCGCCGACCTCGTCGACGCGTCGGTGGCGCTCGAGGTCACCGTCCACGAGGGCTTCGACTTCTGGCTCCGTGAGGGTGCCGACGCCGACCCGGAGGTCGCCGCCTCGCTCGAGCGCGCCAACTCCGCCGCGATCCCGACCGTGCGCCTCGTGTCGGTCGAGGCCGCCTACTGGTGTCAGATGCGCGAGCGCAACCACCTCCGCTGGGTGCTTCCCGAGGACGAGGATCCGCTGCTCGACGCGCTCGCCCGACTGCAGGTCGCGGGCGCGCTCAGCCTCGGCGAGAGCACGCGCTACGTCGGCTCGTTCCGCACCCACGGCCTGCTCGTGCCGGTGTGGGACCTGCCGAGCGGCACGGGCGCGGACGACGTCGAGGACGCCGCCGTCGCGGTCCGGGCGCGGCTCGACGAGGCGCTGGCGTCGGGCGCGCCGCTGACCCCGCCCGAGCGGGGCGCGCGGGCGGGCCTGCTCTCCCGCCAGGTCACCCTGCGATAGCGGTCGGTCACAAGTCGTTCACGTTCGAAGCGTGTCGCCCTTTCGACGTTGCAGAATCTGATTCTTGCGTTATCGTCGGCTGAAGCCCGAGCGCTGCTGCATCCCCCGTCGGCAGCGCTCGGGCCTCTTCGTGCCTGGAGCCGGCCGCAGACTGAGAGGCTGTGCGCATGGCGAGCGGCGTCGCGGTGGTGGTACCCGCAAAGGACGAGCAGGACCGCCTGCCACGCACGCTCGCCGCAGCCCGCACGATCCCCGGCGTCGACCTGGTCGTCGTCGTCGACGACGGTTCCGCGGACGCCACCGCTGAGGTCGCCCGCGCGGCCGGGGCCGTCGTCCTGCGGCATGCGCGCAACCGCGGGAAGGGTGCGGCGATGTCGACCGGCGCCACGTGGGTCGCCGGTGCCGACGCTCGTGACGGCAAGCAGCGAGTGCTGCTCTTCCTTGACGCCGACCTCGAGGACACCGCCGCCGAGGCCCGCACCCTGGTGCCGCCCGTGCTCGCTGGTGCTGCCGACATGACGATCGCCGTCCTGCCCCCGCAACGACGGGCCGGCGGCGGCCACGGCTTCGTCGTCCGGCTCGCTCGCGACGGGATCGCCGCCCTCACCGGGTGGACGCCGACCCAGCCGCTCTCGGGCCAGCGCTGCCTCACCCAGGACGCCTTCCGTGCGGCGAGCCCCCTCGCCGCGGGGTTCGGGGTCGAGACCGGGCTCAGCGTCGACCTGCTGCGCGCGGGGCTGCGCGTCGTCGAGGTCGAGGCCGATCTGCACCACCGGGTCACCGGCCGGGACTGGCGCGCGCAGGTGCACCGCGGCCGGCAGTACCGCGACGTCCTGCGCGCCCTGCTCTCCCGCGGCTGGCGACCGGGGGTCTCGCGCTGAGCACGACGACGGCTTCGGCTGCCGACGCCGCCGACGCCGGGGACGCCGCCGACGCTCAGGTGCCCGCGGCCGGGCGGCTCGGTGTGGCCGGGCTGGCCTCCACCGCCGTGAGCGTCGTCGCCGTGGTCGCGACGGGGCTGCTCGGGCCGAGCGTCGCTCAGCCGCCGCTCGGCCCCCGCTCGTGGCTGCCACCGTGGCACCTGGCGCTCGAGCCGAGCCCCTGGCTGGTCACCGGGCTGCTGCTCGTCGCTGTCGCCGCAGGGGCCCTCGGCCTGGGGCTCGCGATGGTCGCGCTCCGGCGGGGCTGGCGTCCCCCGGTGGGCCGGCTGGTGGCCGGATCCGTCGTCGCCGTGGCAGCCCTCGTGGCCGTGCCGCCGATGGGATCCGCCGACCACCTGAGCTACGCCGCCTACGGACGGATCGCGGTGCTCGGCGGCGACCCCTACCGGCAGCCGCCGTCGAGCTTTCCCGAGGACCCGGTCGTCTCAGCCGCCGAGCCGCCCTGGCGGTCCACGCCGTCGGTGTACGGCCCCCTGACGACGGCGGAGCAGCGGGCCGCGGCCGCGCTTGCCGGCCCCGACGTCCGCCGGACGGTGCTGCTCCTGTCGCTGGCCAACGCCGCGGCGTTCCTGCTCACCGGGTCGCTGCTGCTCCGGCTGGCCGGCGCCGACCTGGGTGCCCGCGCACGTGCGGTGCTGCTCTTCTGGCTCAACCCGCTCGTGCTCTGGGCCGTCGTCGCGGGCGCGCATGTCGACGCGCTCCTCGTCCTGCCGGTCGTCGCGGCGCTCACCGTGCTCCGCGGGCGTCCTGGTGCGGGGCGGGTGCTCGTGTCCGGGGCGCTGCTCGGCGCAGGGGTGGCGGTCAAGGCGACCGGCGCGCTCGCCCTGCTCGCGCTCGCGTGGGTGGGCCGTCGCCGCGTGCGGGACGTCGCCATCCTCGTGGCGGGCGCCGGCCTCGTCGCACTGCCGGCGTACGCGCTCGCCGGGCCGCACGTGCTCGACCAGCTGCTGCGGGCGCGGCGTCTCGTCAGCCTCGCCACCCCGTGGCACCTCGTCGACGCGTGGCTGCGGGGGCCGCTCGGGCACCCGGCGACCCGGTCGGTCATCGGTGCGGGAGCGGCCGCGGCCTTCGCCGTCGTCGCCGTCGTCCTGTGGCGACGCCGTGGTGACGCCGGGCCGCCGCGGAGCCGCGCGTCCGGTACGGAAGCGGACCTCACGCCACGCTTGGCCGAGACGTGGCGCGTGCACGACGCCGCGACCGCGCTCGCCGTCGTCGTGGCCGCCTACCTGCTCACCGCGCCGTACGCGCTGCCCTGGTACGACGTCCTGCTGTGGGCACCGCTGGCTCTGCTGCCCCTCGGGCGGTTGCACGTGCTGGCCCTGGCGCACACCACCGTGCTGGCCGTCGCCTACCTGCCGGGCCGGGTCGAGGTGCAGCCCGAGGCCCTCGCGCGCCTCGCGCTGGCCGTGCGCACCGACGTCGCCCCGTGGTTGCTGCTCGCGGTGCTCATCGCGGCCCTGGTCCGTCGTCGCGGAGCAGCGAGTCGGCGGCCATGGCGATGAGCAGCGGCACGGCGAGCATGCACGCGACGGCCGGGATCGCGATGCCCGAGTCGTTGACCGCGAAGCCCACGACGGCGAGCGTCGCCACCGACCACGAGAGCGGCCGCAGCACCGGCTCGCGCGCGACCATGCTCGTCATCAGCGGCCCCCGCCACGGGAGACCCCGCAGGAGGACGACGACGAGGAAGACGACGGCGACCGGCACGACGACGCCGAGGAAGGTGAAGAGCACGCTGAGATTTGCCTCGGCCTTGCGCTGGACGACGTCGACCGCCGAGCCGTCGAGCACCTGGGCGACGAACCGCCCGAGGTGAGTACGGCTCGCTGCCGGCCGCAGCCAGTCAGCCACCGCGATGGCTGCCACTGCGGCAACCGCCGCGGCGGCGATGGCGAGCGCGCGCCCCCACGTCACCCGCACGTGCGCGACGCCGAGCGCCAGCACGGCGAAGGCCGGGACGAGGGCGAGCACCCCGCCGAAGTCGACGCCGACCGGTCCGTCGACGACCACCGCCACGACGCCGAGAGCCACGACGGCGCCCACCGCGGCACGCCTCCGGCCGCCAGCGTCGAGGGCGGCGGCCGCTGCTGACGCCGTCCCGAGCGCCGCCGTCCCAAACAGCGCGTACGCGACGTTGCCGAAGCCGTAGAAGCGCCCCGCGACGACGGGCGTGTAGCCCATGAGGCTGGCCTGCTGGAGCCGCGAGCCCGTAGCGACGTCGACACCGAGGACCAGTGCCGTCACCGCGACCACGACGGCCGGCGCCCACAGCAGCAGGGTCCGCCAACCCGCCACCCGGGCCGCCAGTGCGAGGAGCAGCGCCCAGCCGGCGACGAGCCCGGTGACCGCTGCCAGCGGCCACGACGCCCGCCACCACGGGATGAGCTGCGCGAGGTAGGTCGCCACCGGCACCGCGGCCGCAGCGGTCGCGACCCCGCGCAGCGAGCGCAGCACCGGTCGCCGTCCGGCCGGGCCGCCCCACGGCCGGCGCAGCAGCACGGCGGCGGCGGCGTAGAGCAGCAGCTGGAGGAGCACGAGCCCCGCGAAGAAGGGCGAGAGCATCCGACGGACGACGGTCGCCGCGAGGTCGGCGTCGCGGAGGGTCTCGACGCTCGCGGGGAGCGCCTCCGACCGCGGGGTCGTGCCGAGGACCGCGCCGTCGGTGCCCGCGGAGACCGGCTGCCCGAGCATCGACGTCACGGTCGCGGCGACGTCGGTGAGCAGGACGAGACCGCCCTGGCGGGTCGACGCCGACGTCAGCCAGGCGGCACCCCCGCCCGGTGCGCTCAGGGTGGCCACCCCGAGGTGCGACGTCGCCGAGCCGTCCGCGAGGCCGAGGAGCAGGACGCGACCCCTGGGCGGCACGGCGCGAAGGGCCAGCGCCACACGGGCGTCGGCTGCGGCGGCACGGCTCGCGCGTGAGGGCTCGCCGGCGGCGAGCGGGTCGCTGACCGCTCCGGCGTCGATGACGGCCAGCGGAGCGCGAGCGAGAGCCGCGGCGACCGGCGAGGGGCTGCCGAGGTCTGGGGCTGCGAGGTAGCGCGTCACCCGGCCGGCGTCGTCGGCGACTGCGAGCGCGGCCCCCGGTCCCACGGCGACGGCGCCACCGGCCGGCGTGATCGCGCGGCCGAGCAGGCCGAGCTCGGCGTCGTAGGACAGCCTGGCGTTGTGGCGTCGCAGCTGCGGCCACGACGGGACGGCGGCCGCCATGGCCGAGCCGAGGGTGGCGTCATCGGCGACGACGGGGACCTCGCGGCAGGCCTGCAGCGACCCGCCGGTGGCTCGTGCCTCGGCCCGGCGGCCGGCGCCGAGGGTGAGCCAGCCGTCGGCGGGGCACGTGAGCGGCCCGGCGGCCCGGACGACGAGCGACCCGAGGGCAGACCCCTCGGCGAGCCGCCACAGCGTGGGAGTGCCGGACGCCGTGACGTCGGACCAGCGCAGCCCGGGGACCCCGACGACGACGACGGGGTCCGGGCCGGTCGCGGCGGCGGCCCTGGTCACAGCCGCCGCGGTCGGGGTCCGGCCTGCCGCGGCCGCCGCCGCACCGGTCACCAGCGGCGCGGCCAGCACGAGAGCCGCCGCCACCCCGGCCGCCGCCGCCGTCCGCCAGGCGCGCTGCGCGATCACTGCCCCGGCCTCGGCCGTCCGGTGCCCCCGCCGGGCTGGCGGTTCACCGGCGTGCGCGGGGCGACCGGCCCGCGGTCGACCCGGCGTGGACCGGTCCACAGCGCGGGCACGGCGTCGATCCGACGGCAGAGCTCGTAGGCGACGCTCTCGTAGTTGACCCGCCATCCCCGGAAGTGCGGCCACGCCTCGGTGGCGGGTCGTTCGACGGGGAACCCCAGGGACTCCAGGCGTGCGGTGGCCCGCTCGAACTCCTCGTAGGGCAGCGTGATGCCGCTGTCGGGGTCGGGGTCGTCGTCGTAGGGGATCCCCTCGACCCGGGCGAGCTCGCGCAGGCAGACGAAGCCGGCCCGCACCGTCATCCGGGCGCCGCCCTGAGGCAGCGACGGCGCGAGCGCGAGCTGCATCGCCGCGGCGTCCATGACCGAGATGAGGGCGACGAGCCAGTTGCGTCTCGGGTCCGGCGACCGGAAGTGGATGAGCGCGGGGTAGTTCGTGTGGCTCTCGGAGACGTCGGCGGCCCAGCGCTCCCAGCTGCGGAAGAGCTCCTCGAGCCGGTCGAGGCTGTTCACCGTGACGTGCCGCGCAAGGATCTCGGGCCCCCAGTTGGGCTCGCCGGCGCGCGACTGGAGCATCGTCACCTCGGTCTCCCGCCGGTTGTACGAGGCGTAGAGCGCGGGGAGGTAGCCGATCTGGACGGCGACGACGAGCGGGCCGGTCGCGGCCGCGGCGAAGTCGACGACGGTGAGCCGGCCCCGGTCGCTGGAGGCGAAGCCGAGGGTGAACAGCGACGACCCGGCCTCCCGCAGCGACGCCGCCGCGCCGAGCGTGCCCAGCCCGTGGAGCATGAGCGCATAGCCCGCGAGGTAGCTCCCGAGCCAGCCGAGGAGGCTGAAGAGGATGCCGAGCGGCGCCGCCCAGGCGAGCACGGCGTCGGCGCGCTCCACCGAGCGCATCCGGTCGGCGAGCAGCCGCGCGGGTCGCCACGCCACCGCCGAGGTGACCCGGACGAAGTGCGAGCGCGTACCCCGTGGGACGACGACGGTGCGCATGACCGACGACGTCGTCAGGAGGACGACGACGAGCCCGAGGACGAGCTCCGCCGCTTTCACAGCTGCAGCAGGTGCGCCGCCGCGACGGCCTGGGCGAGGGTGGCCTTCTCGCTGCGCCCTGTGACCGCTGCCGCGGAGGCGACGTCGTCGTACTCCGGCTGGACGTTGACCACCTCACCGGCGCGGGTGGCGACCTTCACCCGGACGGGGCGGCCCCAGACCTCGACGACCCGCTCGGACCGGTCGAGCGCGTGCTTGCTCACCCGGTGCTCGCGCAGGCCGATGGCGCTCGTGCGGGTGAGGACGACCTCCCGCGCGCGCTCGGCGGCTGCGGCGTCGACAAGCACCGACACCGTGTGCGCGGGGCGTCCCTTCTTCATGAGGATCGGCGTCAGCCAGGCGTCGGAGGCCCCCGCGTCGAGGAGCTCGACGAGGACCCGGGGCCAGAGCCGGGGGTCGAGGTCGTCGACGTTGGCCTCGATGACGACCTGCTCGGTGACGTCGCCGCCCGGGTGCTCGACGCCCGCCGTCGCGCCGGACGTCTCGGGCTCGCGAGACGCGACGGGCTCTCGCACCGCCACGCCCTCGAGGAGCCGCAGGAGGTTGGGCACCTCGGGCAGGTCGCGCCCTCCCGCGCCGTTGCCGGTGCCGCGCACGGTCATCGCCGGCAGCGGGCCCCACGCCGTCGCGTGCTCGGCGAGCAGGGCCGCTCCGGTAGGGGTGCACGCCTCGTGCGGGGCCGCGCCCGCGAGGACCGGCGCGCCGGCCTCGGTGAGCAGGGCGAGCACCGCCGGCCCGGGCACGGGGATGCCGCCGTGCAGCCCGCGCGCCGTTCCGCTGCCGAGTGCTACCGGCGAGACGACCACGTGCGGCGAGCCCAGCCACGCCAGGCCCGCGCACACGCCGACGACGTCGGCGACCGCGTCGTGCGCCCCGACCTCGTGGAAGTGGACGTCCTCGACGTCGATTCGGTGGGCCTCCGCCTCCGCGCGGGCGAGCCGCGCGAAGGTCGCCAGGGCGCGCCGACGGACGTCGGGGTCCACCGTCGCGGCCTCGAGCAGGCGCCGGACCTCAGACCACGGCCGGCTGACGGCGTGCGCCCCGGCGTCGGCTCCCGCGGCGGCCCCGGCGTCCGCCCCGGCCCCGGCGTCCGCCTCGCTCTCACCGGGGACCTCGACGACGACGTGCGTGGCCGCGATGCCGTGCCTCGCGGTCGGTGCAGCCGTGAGCGTCACGCCCGCGATCACCGAGCTGACTGCAGCCTGCATGACCTCGAGCGGTACCCCGAGGTCGGCGAGCGCGCCGAGGAGCATGTCGCCGCTCGCACCGGCCGAGGCGTCGACCCACAGGAGCGTGCCGGGTCCTGCTCCGGGGGCGCTCCCCGGCGTGGCGGCGTCCGGCACGCTCACCGCTCGCCTCCGCGTGCCGCCGCGCGCCGGGCGACCCGCGCCGCGAAGACCCCCGCGCCGAAGCCGTTGTCGATGTTGCAGACGACGACGCCCGGCGCGCAGGAGTTGAGCATGGCGAGCAGCGCGGCGAGCCCGCCGAACGAGGCGCCGTACCCCACTGAGGTCGGCACCGCGACGAGCGGCACCCCGGTCAGCCCGCCGACGACGCTGGGCAGCGCTCCCTCCATCCCGGCGACGACGACGAGGCAGTCGGCCGAGTCGAGGGTCTGGCGGGCGGCCAGCAGGCGATGGATCCCCGCGACGCCGACGTCGTCCACCCGCACCACGCCCGCCCCGAAGGCCCGCGCGACGAGCGCGGCCTCGGCGGCGACGGGGGCGTCGCTCGTCCCGGCCGCGACGACGCAGACGACGCCGCGCTCGGGCGGCAGCTCCCCGACGACGGCCACCCGGGCGACGTCGTCGACGAAGGCGTCGGGGAACGCCTCGCGGACGGCGGCCCGCGCGGCCTCGGGCAGCCGGGTCGCCACCGCCGGACGGCCGCCTGCCGCCTCGTCGAGGGCGCGCAGGAGGGCGACGGTCTGCTCGGGTGTCTTGCCCGCGCCGTAGACGACCTCGGGGTCGCCGGTGCGCAGCGCCCGGTGGGTGTCGAGGCGGGCGAAGCCGAGGTCGCTGACCCCGCCGAGCGGCCCTGCGGCGAGGACGTCGAGGGCGTCCTGCGGCAGCGTCGCGCCGCTCGCGACGGCATCGAGCAGGGAGCGCACCTCGGACCGGTCCATGACCGGCACGGTAGGGGATCGCCCCTGCCGATACGCTCGCCACCGGCCCCGCCCGCCTCCGCCCGCCCCGTCAGGACCGCCACGTGCAGCTCGACAGCCAGACCCTGGACGTCCTCGCCGTCGCCGGCGCCACCGCGGGCGGCCTCGCGCTGCTGCTCGCCGTCGTCGCCCTCGACCGGCTGCGCCGGCTGCGGCAGCGGCTGCGGCTGCTCCAGGGCAGGTCGCCGAAGGAGGAGTCCTTCCTCGACGCCGTGTCGCGCCACATCGGCGAGGTCGAGGGCCTGCGCGCCGATCTCTCCGACGCCCGCAGCCAGCTCGAGACCACCCGGCTCGACCTCGCCGACGCCATCCGCCACGTCGCCGTCGTCCGGTTCGACGCCTTTGCCGACATGGGCGGACGGATGTCGTTCGCCGCGGCGCTGCTCGACGACGCCGGCGACGGCCTCGTCATCACCTCGATCAACGGACGCAGCGAGACCCGCACCTACGCCAAGGGCGTCAAGGCCGGGGCGGGCCAGCAGCAGCTCTCCCCCGAGGAGGAGCAGGCGATCACCTTCGCTCGCCGCAGCGCGTCCGCGGAGGGCCAGCGCCCCGACGTCGGCAGGCGCTCGGACGCCGCGCGGTGACCCGGCTCGGCTTCTTCGGGCCCGCGGGCACGTTCACCGAGGCCGCGCTGCGCACCGTGCCGCAGGCCGAGGGCGCCGAGCTCGTGCCGCTGGCCACCGTCCCGGCCACCCTCGACGCCGTGCGCACGGGTGAGGTCGAGGCTGGCTTCGTGCCGCTGGAGAACTCCGTCGAGGGCTCGGTGTCGGCCACGCTCGACGAGCTCGCCGCGGGCCAGCCGCTCGTCGTCACCCGTGAGGTCCTCCTCCCGGTCCGGTTCGTCCTCGCGGCCCGGCCGGGAACGAGGCTCGAAGACGTCCGCACGATCGGCACCCACGGCCACGCCGAGGCTCAGACCCGCCGGACCGTCGCGGCGCTCGTTCCGGGCGCGGCCGTCGTCGCCGCGTTCTCGACGGCCGGGGCGGCGGCTGCGGTGTCGGCCGGCGAGGCAGGCCTCGACGCCGCGATCTGCGCACGGGTCGCGGCCGAGCGCTACGGGCTCGACGTCCTTGCCGAGGACATCGGTGACAACTCGGCCGCGGTCACGCGGTTCGTCCTCGTCGCCCTGCCATCCTCGCCCGCGGCCCCGACCGGGCACGACAAGACCTCGCTCGTGGCGTTCATCCACGACGACCACCCCGGCGCGCTGCTGGAGATCCTCGAGGAGTTCGCCGTCCGGGGCGTCAACCTCACGCGCATCGAGTCGCGGCCCACGGGTGCCGGCATCGGCGCCTACTGCTTCTCGCTCGACGCCGAGGGCCACGTCACCGAAGCCCGGGTCGGGGAGGCCCTCATGGGGCTGCGCCGGGTCTGCGACGACGTCCGATACCTCGGCTCCTACGAGCGCGCCGACGCCGTGCCGCCCACCGTCCGGCGCGGGACGGCTGACGACGACTTCGCCGAGGCGCGGGCGTGGCTGGCGCGGGTCCGCGAGGGCACGGCGACCTGACGAGCGAGGGCCGTGGGTCTTTCGCCAGGGTCTTTCGGCCCTCACTGCTGGGTTACCCGCGAGTAGCGTCGAGGCGTGGTCTGGTCCGTCGACCGGAAGAGGTGACCACTATGCGGGTACGTCGGCTCCTCGTCCTTCTCATGGCCTTCGCCCTGGCGCTGGTGTGGACTGTCTGACACCGGCGTGGGCGATGGTCGGCACCGACCTCGGCAGAGGATAGTGACCGCCACAACGTCCGCACCACGACCACCCTGCAGCTCCCACCAGGGGAGCACGCAGCTCACGGATTGCTGAGAAGGGAACCCCATGAGCGTGTATCGCGCCATCGACGTCATCGGCACCAGTGCCTCGTCGTGGGAGGAGGCCGCCGCGGAGGCCATCAAGACGGCAAGCGGCTCGGTGCGTGACCTGCGCGTCGCGGAGGTGACCAAGCAGGACATCCTCGTCGGCGAGGACGGCTCGCTGCTCTACCGGACGAAGATCCAGCTCTCGTTCAAGTACGAGACGGAGTAGCCGGTACCCGCACGATGAGCGCGCCCGGCTGCACCTCCACACGCATCCGGCGGCCGGGCGCGATGGGGTCGCCGTCGAGCTCTCGCGGCTCGTCCCGGCCGACTCGCAGGTCGACCGTCCGGGCCTGGAAGGTCTCGGCCTGCGCGTCGGCCGGCTCTCGGTGACGCAGCACCGCCCAGGCGAGGCGCAGCCAGTCGAGCAGGCCGCGGGCCCGCACGACCATGACGTCGAGGACGCCGTCGTCCGGCTCTGCCTCGGGCAGCAGGCACATCCCGGCGGTCAACGTCCCGACGTTGCCGACGAGCACGGAGCGAGCCCGCCTGCGCAGCGGCGGTGCGCCGTCGAGGCTGATCCGCAGGTCCATCCGCCGATCGCGCAGGTGCTTGAGGCCCGAGACGACGTACGCGGGCCAGCCGAGCCGGGCCTTCACCGCCTCGGGTGCGTCGGCCATGACATGCGCGTCGAACCCCATGCCAGCCATCACCGCGAAGCTGAACCCCTCGCAGGCCCCGACGTCGATCGTGCGACTGGCGCCGTCGAGGGCGGTCGCGAGCGCCTCGTCGAGGTCGATCGGCAGCCCGAGGTTGCGCGCAAGGAGGTTCCCCGTTCCCGACGGCAGGATGGCGAGCGGGGTTCCCGTCCCGGCCAGGCCGCTCACGGCTGCCATCACGGTGCCGTCACCTCCAGACACGAGGACGACGTCGACGCCCTCGGCGTGCGCCTTCTCGGCTTGCGCCCGGCCGGTCTCCTCCTCCGTCGTCTCCAACCACAGCGGCTCGTCCCAGCCCCGGTCGGCCATGGCGCCGCAGATCTTCGCCCGCAGGTCCAGAAGGTCGTCGATCTTCGTGGGGTTGACGACGACGCACGCCCGCCGGGTCACCGTCGCCAGCCCGCTGCGTCGCTGACGCTCCGACCGACCGTGCCGGTAGTCGTGGCAGCGTTGTGCGCGGTGCGCTGGAGCACCGCCCACGCCGAGATCGCGACGGCGGAGCCGCCCTGGATGAGGGAACCCACGGTGTCGGTGGGGTGGTGCATGCCGCGGTACATGCGCGCGAACGCCACGGCGAGCGGGATGGCGATGAGGACGAGGCCGAGCAGGCTGCGCCACCACGAGCGGCGCGTCCGCCACAGGAGGAGCACCGCCAGCCCGAGGTAGAGGGCGACCGACGCGCCGGTGTGCCCGGAGGGAAAGCTCGACGTCGGGGGCGAGGGGTCCATCCGGTCGACGTCCGGGCGGTCGCGGCTGACGACGAGCGTGACGAGAACGAAGATCGTCGACTGCATCGCGACGGCGGTGACGAGGAACGCCGACTCCCGCCACCGGCCGACGACGAGGCGCAGCGCGATCGCGATGACGATCGTCGTCGCGATGATGCCCTGGGTGCTCGCGAGCATCGTGAGCGCGTGGGTCACCCCGTTCCAGAACGGGGTCCGGTCGCCCTCGAGCTCCCGGTTGACGCCGTCCTCGGCCGTCATGGGCCAGGTGCTCTCGAGGACTCGGGTGATGAGCAGGCCGAGGCCGCACATGACGACCACGAGCAGGACCGCGAGCGGGGCGGCGCGCTTGACCGCGGTGACGACGTCGCGCCGCCGGTCGCCCCGGCCGTCGCGACGGCCCTGCTGCTCGGCGAGATGCGTGGTCATCGGGTCTCCTCGGTGAGGTGGCGGACCGGGCTGGTGGTCATCGGGACTGCGCTGCTGGCTCGAGGCCCTCGGAGAGCGGGTTTGTCGTCCCTCGGCCGGTGTCACGTCGCCACGTCTCGAACGCCGTCGCCGTGCTGATGACGACGGCGAGCGCGACGAACCACCCGGCCAGGACGTCGCTGACGTAGTGGACGCCGAGGGCGATCCGGTCCCAGCCGGTGAGCAGGACGACCCCGACGCCGACCACCCAGAGCACCGCCTTAGCCGCCCGGGGCAGGGCGGGAAGCAGCGCGACCAAGAGGATCGCCACGCCGAGCATGGAGTTGAGGGCGTGGCCGGAGGGGAAGCTGTAGCTGCCCGCGTGAGCCACCGGATCGGTGAAGGACGGCCGGGCGCGGTGGACGACGGCCTTGAGGACGACGCCCAGCAGCCCACCGACCGTGAGCGCCGTCACCGCCCAGATCGCCGTCCGGCGCGCGCCCCTGACCCACAGCCACACCGCCGCGGCGACGACGAGGACCCGGAACGTCGTCGGGGCGAGGACGGTCTGCAGGGTCTCGAGGGTGCTCACCGTGCCTGGGCGGGTGATGGCCCACGTGTTGAGCCGGTCGGCAGTCGTGCGGTCGAGGCGGCCCAGCGGCTCCCACCGGTCCCTGACCAGCAGGGCGAGGAGGAGCACCGGCACGCTCAGGGCCAGAGCGGCGAGCGCCCCGAGGGCGAGGCGGGGGCCGAGGGCGCGGGTTGTCACGTCGGGGTGCTACCCGCGTCGGAGGGCGGCACGCCTGCGCGGGCCGGGCGGCGTGGGGCGACTCGCCTGCGCGGGCCGGCCGGCGCGCGGCGGCTCGGGGGGCCCGTCGGCCTCGGTGGGGCGCGCGGCGGCTCGGTACCCTCGGGGGGTGATCGACCTCAAGCTCCTGCGCGAGAACCCTGACGCCGTCCGCACGTCCCAGCGCGTCCGGGGTGAGGACCCAGGCATCGTCGACGCCCTCCTCGACGCCGACTCCCGCCGACGTGCCGCGACCCTCGCCTTCGAGACACTGCGCGCCGAGCAGAAGCAGCTCGGGAAGCTCATCCCCAAGGCCGACCAGGCCGAGCGGGCGTCCTTGCTCGAGCGTGCCGGCGCGCTCTCCGCCGAGGTCAAGGCCGCCGAGGTCGCGCAGGGCGAGGCCGAGGCGCAGGCCTCCGAGCTGCTCCTGGCGCTGTCGAACATCGTCGAGGACGGCGTCCCTGAGGGCGGCGAGGAGGACTTCGTCGTCCTCGAGGAGCACGGCACCCCTCGCGAGCTCGACTTCCCCGCCCGCGACCACGTCGAGCTCGGCGCCCTGCTCGGCGCGATCGACACCGAGCGCGGCGCCAAGGTCTCCGGCGCCCGGTTCTACTACCTCACCGGCGTCGGCGCGCTGCTCGAGCTGGCGCTGGTCAACCTCGCCATGGCGCAGGCCGTCGCGGCGGGGTTCACCCCCATGATCACCCCGACGCTCGTCAAGCCGGAGGCGATGGAGGGGACGGGGTTCCTCGGACAGGCCGCCGAGAACGTCTACCGCCTGCCGGAGGACGACCTCTACCTCGTCGGCACCTCCGAGGTGCCGCTCGCGGCGTACCACATGGACGAGATCCTCGACGCGGGCTCGCTGCCGCGCCGCTACGCGGGCTTCTCCTCGTGCTTCCGGCGGGAGGCCGGCTCCTACGGCAAGGACACCCGCGGCATCATCCGGGTCCACCAGTTCGACAAGGTCGAGATGTTCTCCTTCTGCGCCCCGGAGGAGGCCGAGGCCGAGCACCGCCGGCTCCTCGCGTGGGAGAAGGCGTTCCTCGACGCCATCGAGGTGCCCTACCGGGTCATCGACGTCGCTTCGGGCGACCTCGGCAGCTCCGCCGTCCGCAAGTTCGACTGCGAGGCGTGGATCCCCACCCAGGGCAAGTACCGCGAGGTGACGTCGACGTCGAACTGCACGTCGTTCCAGTCGCGTCGGCTGCGGGTACGCATGCGCGACGGCGACGGAGTCCGACCGGTCGCGACGCTCAACGGCACCCTCGTCGCGCTGCCGCGGACCATCGTCGCGATCCTCGAGAACCACCAGCAGGCTGACGGCTCGGTGACGGTCCCTGCGGCGCTGCGCCCGTACCTCGGTCGCGACACCCTCGAGCCGGTGGTCTGAGCGAGGGCGCGCTAGGCCGAGAGGGCGGCGGCGACGACCCGCTCGAAGGTCGCCAGGTCTCCGGCATAGGGCCCGTCGGCCCGCGGCCAGTGCAGGGCCACCTCGTCGACGCCGAGCCCGCGGTAGCGGCCTGCGTAGTCGCGAAACGCCTCGGGGGAGTCGAGCCACCGTTCGGACGTCGACCCGGTGAGGTAGAGCCGCCCGACGGTCGCCGGGTCGCGGCCGATCGCCGCGCAGGCCTCCTCCAGACGGCGCACCTGGCCGCGGTAGGCCTCGACGCACTCGGCGTCGGAGAGCTCGCCCGCGCGACGGACGTCGCCGAAGGACACCCAGGTCTGCGCGTGCCTCGCGACCACCGCCACGGCCCGCGGCCCGGTGCCTGCCACGGTGAACGGGACCCGCGGGCTCTGGCGGCACCCGGGGATCGCCCGCGCCTCGACCGCGGCGTAGTGCTCGCCTCGCCACGTCGTCTCGCGCTGGGAGAGCAGGAGGTCGAGTGCCTCGACGAGCTCGGCGAACCGCGAGGCACGCTCCGCCGGTGACCAGGGCACCTGGCCCAGTGCCTGCGCGTCGTACCCCGTGCCCCCGGCTCCGACCCCGAGGCGCAGGCGTCCGCCGCTGATGTCGTCGAGGGTCATGACGTCCTTGGCGAGGAGCACGGGCTCCCGGAAGTTCGGCGACGTCACGAGGGTGCCGAGCCGCAGCGTCGTCGTCGCGCACGCTGCCGCGGTGAGCGTGGGGAGCGCGGAGAACCACGGACCCTCGCGCAGGGTGCGCCAGGTGAGGTGGTCGTAGGTCCACGCCGTGTCGAAGCCCATCGCCTCGGCCCGGGCCCACACCGCTCGCGCGTGCGCCCATCGATGCTCGGGGAGGATCACTGCTCCGATGCGCATGCGCCTGACCCTAGGGCGCACCACTGACGAGCGCGGGAGAGAATCGGCGGGTGATGAAGCTCGTGGCGACCGATCTCGACGGCACGATCGTGCGCCACGACGGCACGGTGTCGGCGCGCACGATCGCCGTCCTCCAGGCCCTGGAGGACTCCGGGGTCGCCGTCGTGTTCGTCACGGGCCGTCCGCCGCGCTGGATGGCCCCGGTCGTCGCGGCGACGGGTCACCTCGGCGAGGCGGTGTGCGGCAACGGGGCCTTCGTCTACGACCTGCGCAGCGAGCGAGTGACCTCCTCGTACCCCATCTCGCCCGAGGCCGGACGAACGGTGGCGGCCCGCCTCAGCGAGCTCATGCCCGGGATCCGGTTCGCCGTCGAGCGGGCGGACTCCTTCGCCCACGAGCCGGAGTTCTTCTCCCAGCTCACGTCGACCGAGGCGCAGGTCCAGCCCCTCGACGAGCTGCTTGCGGAGCCGGCCGGGAAGCTCCTCGCGCGGCACGAGGCCTCGCGCGCCGACGACATGCTCCGGCTGGCCGCGCCTGTCCTCGCCGGGCTCGTCGAGGCGACGCACTCGAACTCCCGGGACTGCCTGCTCGAGATGAGCGCTGCCGGGGTGAGCAAGGCGACGACGCTGGCTCGCCTCTGCCAACGGCGCGGGATCGCGCCGGAGGACGTCGTCGCGTTCGGGGACATGCCCAACGACGTGCCCATGCTCGTGTGGGCGGGCCGGGGCTACGCCGTCGAGGGCGGCCACGCGACCGCGCTCGGGTCGACCACCCTGTCGGCTCCGCCCTGCGAGGACGACGGCGTCGCGAGGATCCTCGAGGGGCTGCTCGCCGAGGGGTGAGGGTCCGGCGCTAGAGGTAGGGCCCGCTCGTTCGGTCCTCGTTCCCGCGGCCACCCTGCTGCGGTGTCATCCCGACCGTTGCCGCCTCGGCAGCGAGCATGGCGCCCGGGGGGAGTGCCCGGCGACGCATCTCCTCCAGCTGGGCGCGCGCTGCCATCTGCTGGGCGAACAGCGCCGTCTGGATCCCGTGGAAGAGCCCTTCGAGCCAGCCCACGAGCTGGGCCTGCGCGATGCGGAGCTCGGCCTCGCTCGGAACGGTGCCCTCGCCGAACGGGAGCGAGATGCGTTCGAGCTCCTCGACCAGCTCGGGCGCGAGCCCGGCCTCCAGCTCCTTGATCGAGCGCTCGTGGATCTGCGCGAGCCTGGACCGGCCGGCCTCGTCGAGCGGTGCCGCGCGTACCTCCTCGAGCAGCTGCTTGATCATGCTGCCGATGCGCATCACCTTGGCGGGCTGCTCGATGAGCCCGATGACCGAGCTGCCGGACTCGTCGTCGCCCGACGGTTCGCCGCCGCCGGCGCCGCCCGCGGTGAGGCCCGGTGGCAGCGCGACGGGCGTGCCGTCGGGTCCGACGACGATGATCTGATGGTCCGGGCTCTGTTCGCTCATGCCCTTATCCAACCCTCAGCCCGACGCCGTGTCTGCTCCGGGGCCGGGACGAGGTAAGCCTGCGACGCCAGGATCCGTACGACGGCGGTCAGCCGGCCCGCGCCGATGGGCACCGGGAGGCCAGCGCGCCGGACCGGGATCGTGGGCACGCTGAGGAGGGCAGCTCGAGCAGCATGCCGGCCGGAGAACGCGGCGCTCTCCGCTGTTA
>JBBQFP010000044.1:0-24090 GCA_038322045.1 Actinomycetes bacterium
AGCTGCCAGGCAACCTCGACAAGGCCCGCATCGCCGACACCAACCGCCGGCTCAAGGCGCTGGGCGCGATGAACCTGCCCATCCCCAAGGGCCCGATGCCGAAGAACGCCCGGATGCCCAAGGGCATGCGGGGCTGAGGAACCCGCGGGCTGGGTACTCGTCGGAGTCAGCGCGTGCGGACGACGACGGACCGGGCCGCGCGGTCGTGGAGCCCACGGCCGTCGCGGTCCATCACAAGAGCGGGACTGGCCAGGCTCAGGGCGACGGTGCGCACGACGACCGGCAGAGGAGCGAGCGCCCCGCCCTCGACGCGCACGACGCGCAGCCTGAGCAGCCGCTGCCCGAGGCTCGCCCCGCCCAGCATGGTGAGCAGGGCCACCTCGACGGCGAAGATCGCCAGCACCGCCCACGACGACGCGCCGCTCCCGTAGGGGACGCTCGGGATGATCGCCCGGCTGATGAGGATGCTCGCCGCCCAGTCCACGGCGATGGCCGCCAGCCGGGCACCGAACCCGGCCACGGACCCGGGCCCGCTCTCCGGACGACCGAGCCGCTCCCCGCGGTAACGCGACGGCGCGCCAGTGCTCGGCGGTCCCTGCAGCCACGACCCGAGCGCTCCTCTGTCCACGATGGCAGGCTAGCTGCGCTGCCCCGCACCGGCCCGCGCAACCGTCCGGCGGGCACCCCGGGTGACCGGCGGCGTTACCCGGGCGAAACACTTGGGACACCGACGGGAAACTGGCCCCTCCTAGCGTTCGAGCCACAGCGCGCGGGCCGACCGTCGCGACGAAGGAGGATGGATGTTCACCAACGCCGACGAGGTCCTCGCGTACATCAAGGACGAGGGCGTCGCCATGATCGACGTCAGGTTCTGCGACCTGCCCGGGATCATGCAGCACTTCACCATCCCGGCCGAGTCCTTCGGGCCCGAGGTCTTCACCGACGGGGTGATGTTCGACGGCTCCTCGATCCGCGGGTTCCAGGCCATCCACGAGTCCGACATGGCGCTGTTCCCGGACCCGACGACGGCAGTGCTCGACCCGTTCCGTCCGGTGAAGACGCTCAACATGAACTTCTTCATCCACGACCCGCTGACTGGCGAGGCGTACTCGCGTGACCCGCGCAACATCGCCCGCAAGGCCGAGGCCTACCTCGCCGGAAGCGGTGTCGCCGACGCCGCCTACTTCGGTGCCGAGGCCGAGTTCTACGTCTTCGACGACGTCCGCTTCGACACGAACGCCCACGAGAGCTACTACCACATCGACTCGGTGGCAGGGGCCTGGAACACCGGTCGCGTCGAAGAGGGCGGCAACCGCGGCTACAAGGTGCGCTACAAGGGCGGCTACTTCCCCGCTCCCCCGGTCGACCACTTCGCCGACCTGCGCGCCGAGATGTCGCTCGCGCTGAGCGCAGCCGGCCTCGTCGTCGAGCGCCAGCACCACGAGGTCGGCACCGCTGGTCAGGCCGAGATCAACTACCGGTTCGACACGCTGCTGAAGTCGGCCGACAACCTCATGCTCTTCAAGTACATCATCAAGAACGTCGCGTGGGCCAACGGCAAGACGGCGACCTTCATGCCCAAGCCCATCTTCGGCGACAACGGCTCGGGCATGCACTGCCACCAGAGCCTGTGGAAGGCAGGGGAGCCGCTGTTCTTCGACGAGCTCGGCTACGCCGGCCTGTCAGACACCGCGCGCTGGTACATCGGCGGCCTGCTGTCGCACGCCCCGTCGCTGCTCGCCTTCACCAACCCGACGGTCAACAGCTACCACCGCCTCGTGCCCGGCTTCGAGGCGCCGGTCAACCTCGTGTACTCCCAGCGCAACCGCTCGGCCTGCATCCGGATCCCGATCACCGGCAGCAGCCCCAAGGCCAAGCGCATCGAGTTCCGGGTGCCTGACCCGTCGTCGAACCCCTACCTGGCCTTCGCCGCGATGCTCATGGCCGGCATGGACGGCGTCCGCAACAAGATCGAGCCCGTCCAGCCCGTCGACAAGGACCTCTACGAGCTGCCCCCGGACGAGCACGCCGACATCCCCCAGGTGCCGGCCTCCCTCGACGCCGTCCTCGATGCGCTCGAGGCCGACCACGAGTACCTCCTCGAGGGCGGGGTCTTCACCAGCGACCTCATCGAGACATGGATCGACTACAAGCGCACCAACGAGATCGCCCCGATCCGGCTTCGCCCGCACCCGCACGAGTTCGAGATGTACTTCGACATCTGAGCACCAGGGCCGGCACCGGCCCTGATCTGCGGCTTCGCGAACGCGGGCCCCCCGGCGGGGGCCCGCGTTCGCACGTGTTTCGCACAGGGCCGCCGGTCGTGCCACGGCCCGGGGTCGGGGCGGACCCGGCCCGCCTCGGTGCCGGATGCCCGCCGCGGACGTGCGCGGACCAGTCGGTCCATGCCCGACACCAGCGCCGAGAGCGCCACCCAGCCGGCCGCCACGCCGGACCTGTCCGACCCGCGGGTCAAGGGCGAGGACGTGCTCGACCTGACCGACATCATCAGCGCACTCGAGGCTCTTGCCGAGCTCGACGTGCACCCCGGCGTGCCGGTCGAGCTCGAGGACCCCGAGCAGGAGCCAGCGGAGGATGCAGAGGTCGCCCCGCCGCCCGTCACGCCGGCCGCCTTGGCCTGCGACACCGCGGCGCTGGCGGCCCAGCTGCACCATGCTGACAGCAGCTGGCTCGACGCGCTGCTCGACGCGGCCATGCGCCGCCGGTTCGTGTTCCTGTCCATGGACACCGGTGAGCCGGCGCTCACCGGTGTGCTCGCGCGCTGGTGCGTGGACAACGGCCGTGCGCCAGGCCTCGCGTCGCTGCGCGACCGGCTCAACGCCGAGATGCGCCGGCACGGCCTCGAGTCCTCCCTTGCCTTGGGTCCGTCCTACTTCATGAGACCCGGCCTCGACACGCCGCAGGGTCTCGACCGGCTGTGGCGCCGCGAGCTGCGGCCGATGCTCGTCGAGCACCACTACGGCGACCACGACAAGGTCGACGGCTGGTACCCCTTCCGCGCCTGGACGCACGAGTACGGACTCCCCGGTGCCGTGGCGGCCGATGGGACCACCGGTGAGGCGGGCTGAGCACCTCACGACCTCGGCGGCTTGCCTGGTCGGCCCTGCGGCTGACCTGCGTCTACGCAAGAGATCGAGCAGAGCGTAGGCAATCGCTCAAGGTATAGGCAGGCAATCATTCAATTTCGGAGCGCGCACTCGCTTGAGTTGAGCCGTGGTCGCCTGCCTGCCCCGCATCACTGACCGGGAGCTCGCACAGAGACTCCAGGTCATGGGGGCCGTGTTGATCGAGGGACCCGAAGCTTGCGGCAAGACCGAGACCGCTTCCCGTGTCGCGAAGACGATCACTCGGTTCGACGAGGACCCCGTCGCTCGCTCGCAGGTAGCGCTCGACCCGCAGTCGCTGTTCAGCGGCGAGCCACCCATCCTGTTCGACGAGTGGCAGCTCGAACCAGACATCTGGAACCGCGTCCGGCGCCAAGTCGACGGCCGCACCGAGAAGGGGCAGTTCATGCTGACCGGATCCTCCAGACCGCGCGACGACTCCAACCGCCACTCAGGTGCCGGTCGCTTCTCCGTCATGCAGATGCGCCCCATGAGCCTGTTCGAGTCCGGCCACTCGAACGCTCAAGTCTCGCTCGCGGCACTTCTGGAGGGCGAGAGGCAGACCGGGCTCGGAACTCACCTGAGCTTTGAGGAACTCCTCAAACGGATCGTGATCGGTGGATGGCCCGAGCGCAGGGCGTACGGGGGCTGACGGTCGACGCCGAGCGCGTCGGGATGTCCGCCGCGACGGAGCTGTCCGCGGTGCTCGCGGTGCTGTTTGCCCAGGAGGCCGCCATCGCGATGGCCTCCGGCCCCCTGCGCGGCTACCGCAGCGAGGACCAGACCCTTGCGGTCCTCCGCGGGCGGGTGCGCCTGCGCGACCAGTACCTGCGCCGCTTCGGGGTGCCCACGCCGCTCGACGTCACCGTCGGCGAGTGGACGCTCGACACCGACGACAACCGCCGTCTCCGGGCCGCCAACGCGGCTCTTCTGGCGCTCCCGGACCTTCCCCCGGCCACCCGCAAGCGACTGCTGCGTCTTGACCGCCTGCTGAGCGACGCGCGGCTGCACCGGCTGCTTCACCTCGCCGACGTCGCCCTGGCTCACCTCAGCGTCGAGCACGAGGCGGGAGGAACGCAGACTCGGACTACCGCGTCGCCGACCCCACAAAGGTCGCGTGGACGACGCTGGCCGACAGCGCCGGCACCACGGCGCAGGACCAGCTGGCCCAGCGCTTCGTCGGTGGCGTCGCGCTCGATGACGCCGGGAACGTCTACGCCACGTCGGGCGGCTTCAATCGCCGCTTCACCGACGGTCCCGGCTCGGACGTCGCGGGTCACGTGTGGAAGTTCGCGGCCAAGACGCTCGTCATGAGCAACATCGGGGGGTCGACGTTCCCCAACGTCCCGGCGAACAGCGTCAAGGTCGCCTCTGACGGCACGGTCGTCGTCGGTACCGACCTCGGCGTCTTCGTCCAGCCCCAGGGCGCTGGCTCGTGGGACGAGCTCGCCAAGGGTCTGCCGCGCACGGCCGTCATGGACGTCGAGCTGTTCAAGGGCAGCGTCTACGTCGCCACCCATGGCCGCGGGATCTGGAGCGCGCGGCTGCCGGTCAAGTGACGGCCTGAGCCCCTCGTCGAGAGCCCCCGGTGCGCAGCGCGGACCGGGGGCTCTCGCGGTGCCGGTCTACGTCTCAGAGGTCTTGTCGGTGACCTCAGCCGTGCGTAGCGTGTGCCGCCAGACACTTCGTCTGTGAACGACGCTGTCCAGGGAGGCAGCCATGCTCGAGGCAGGTACGGTCACCGCCAACATCCCCGCCGCAGACCTGCAGCGAGCGCGCGAGTTCTACGCGACCCGGCTCGGCATGCAGCCCGTCGTCGAGATCGACGAAATGATGGTGTACAAGACCCGCGGCGGGACGACGTTCAGCATCTACGCGACGCAGTACGCCGGCATGGCTGGTCACACCATCGCCCAGTGGCACGTGGCCGATCTCGCGTCCGAGGTGCGCGACCTGCAGGCCAAGGGCATCGTCTTCGAGCACTACGACATGCCGGGGGTCGCGTGGGAACACGGGATCGCGACGATCAGCGGCATGGGCCGCGCCGCCTGGTTCAAGGACAGCGAGGGCAACATCCTCTGCCTCGACGACGGCCTGCCCGAGGGCTGACGGCGGCGCGCGTGCCGTCAGCCTCGGGCAGCCACCGGGCGGCCGGGGTGTGCCGCTGCACGAAGGTGCCGGTCAGCGGCAGTCTGGAGCGTCAGCCTCGATCCGGAACTCGGGAGGGTCGACCCGCGGGACGATGTAGGTCGCAAAGACCGACGCTCCCCCAGGGCTCGTCACTTGGAGTGCCTCGTCACCGCTCTCGGTGAACGCGGAGCCTGCAGGCGATCCCGGCCCGTAAGTCGTCGACTCGCACCTGGAGTTCCAGACCATGACCGAACCTGACGCCACGGCGACGAGCACGACGCCCGGGTGGTGATGCCATCCGGTCACCGCACCCGGAGCGAAGACGAGGTTCTGGACGCGGACGATCGTCGGAGCCTTGGTCCGCAGGGCGATGCGGTCAGCGTGCGCGCGGACCGGGTGGTCGAGGTTGGCCGTCGCGAGCGTCGTCACGGTCAGTCCAGCGCCGGGCGAAGCCAGCGCCGCCGGAGTCAGCGCCGCGATCGCCAGGATGCCGATCGTGGCGGTGACTGCGTGTCGTCGAGTCAGTCTCATGATGTGCTCCTGTCATGGAGGGTAGGCGTGCACTGGAGTGCCGGCTGGTTCTCGGCTGACAGCCTGTTCCCGGCCGTGGAACAGGCTCAGGTCGAGAGGCCAGCTGGCGAGTGCTCACGCGTCGCGCTGGTTGACCCATGCTGGTGAAACGGTGGAACCAGTCGTTGGAGGCGCCTGCCGCTCAGCGGTTGGTCGCGCCGGTGCCTGTCCACTCTCACCGGTCGTTCGTCCCAGCCATGGCGTGACGCTTGACAAACAGAGCGTTCAGCGCGGCACCGAGGCGAGGAGAGCCCGCAGGGACCTGCTGATGTCCGAGGATGTCTTGCCCACGCCCGTAGGTCGCGGGGGGGAGATGCCGGTGCTACAGCCCATATGTTGCCTCGTCGGCTGGCGGACGCAGGCCCATCCGACCAGTCCAGTCAGGGAGTCGAGGACAGCGCGTCTACGCGGACCGTACTCCCACAACGTTGCTGAGACAACACATTATTCGGACGCTCCGGATCCGGTCGGGAGAGGCACAGGCATGTAGCTGACCGGGCTGTCGAGGCAAGGGGCCGACGCCCATAAGTCTGTCGCACCTGGCCCGCCGGTATCCCCTCCGAAGCCGCGTCGTTGCCCGCCCGGGCTGCGCGGACCGGCCGTCTCTGGCGAGCAGCCTTCTCTGACGAGGACCGAGCCCTTCTCCGTCCGGCCCTTCAGAAGCGACGGGAAGGAGCCGAAGACCGAAGACGGACGCCGCGCCACGCCCGGTGCGGCTCACGTAGGAGGTCGAGCGGTGCCACGGTTGAGGCTGAGCCGACGCGGTGCCACGTCGCCGGCGCAGGGGCAGGTCGAGCAGGCGGTCGAGCGCCTCGCGACGAGCGGCGCCGCGCTGACCCTCGAGCTCGTCGACATCGGCGCCAACGTCGCGGCGATCAGCGCCTCGGCCGACGTCGAGGCAGCGACCTTCGCCCAGCTCCGCAGCGCGAGCACGTCGCTGCTCGCCATGACCCATGAGGTCGCGACGACCGCCTCGGAGGCCCGAGCAGGGGCCGAGGTGGCGACGCATGCCGTCCAGGCCTCACGGGAGCGCTTCGTGCGCTCGGCGTCGGGCATCGAGGAGCTCGCGCGATGGTCCTCGGACGCCGCCGAGCGTCTCGAGAACGTCGTCAGCGTCCTCAACGAGCTGCGCTCGGTGACGGCGCAGATCAGTCAGATCGCCGACCAGAGCAAGATCCTCTCCGTGAACGCGAAGATCGAGGCCTCGCGCAGCGCGAACAACGCGTTCCACGTCATCGCGAGCAACGTCCAGGAGCTCGCCGACCGCTCGGCCGCCTCCGCCGACGCCGTCACCGAGGGCATGGGACAGCTCGCCGCGGCGATCGACGTCCTCGCCGAGGCCGGGCACACGACGGCCGCGCAGGCGCAGGAAGTGGAGAAGGACGCCGTGCTCATCCGCTCCGAGCTCGACGTCGTCGTCGAGGCGATCTCCGCTACCGACCAGGCGATGTCGTGGATCGCGACCGGCATCGCCCACGCCGAGCGGACCCTCACCGAGGTCGACCAAGGCGTGGGCGTCGTCTTCGACCACTCCACGGAGCGCACGCGGCACCTCGGAGAGGCCAAGAACCGGATCACCGGGCTGCGCAGCGTCGGCGAGCAGCTGCTGAGGGTTCGCGCGGAGGCCGGGATCCCGTGCACCGACACGACGATGATCGAGGTGACCCGCCAGGGCGCCGCCCAGCTGCAAGCGATCTTCGAGGACGCCGTCGCGAAGGGCCGGCTGTCGATGGAGGATCTCTTCGACGAGCACTACGTCCTCGTCCCGGGCTCCAACCCGCCGCAGTACCGCACCCGGTTCTCCGCTTTCACCGACGACGTCGCGCCGTCCGTCCAGGAGCCCATCCTCGCCGAGCACGACGTCGTCGAGGGCTGCTGCCTGCACGACCGCAACGGCTACCGCCCGACGATGAACACCGCCTTCTCCCAGTCGCAGGGCTCCGACCCCGTGTGGAACGCCAAGCACGCGCGCTCGAGGTCCCGGGCCAAGGACGAGGCTGCGCTCACCGCGTCGCGGAGCACCCGGCCCTACCTGCTCCAGGCCTACCGGCGTACGGCCAACGGCACGGTGCAGCTCTGCCGCGACGCCTCCGTCCCCATCACCGTGCGAGGCCGGCACTGGGGCTGCCTGCGGACCGTCTACGTCGAGGCCACGACCTGACCTGACCGGCCCTGGTCATGCTGCACGCTCCAGCTCGAGGTCGAGCCGCCGGGCGGCGGACTCGTCGAGGACGACGTCGGTGGCGATCCCGCCCGCCAGCACACCGAGCAGCCCCTGGACCTTCGCCTCACCTGAGATCACGCAGACCCGTCGCGGCACCTGAGTGAGCATGTGGAGATCCGGACCGCTGGCCCGCTCGTTGAGCGAGATGCCCTGCGAGCCGCCGTCGGAGCGGAAGAACACCGTCGCCACGTCGCCGACGACGCCGTCACGGCGCAGCGCGGCGAAGTCGGCGGCCTCGAGGTAGCCGGCGGTGTACACGTGGCTCGGGACGGGGCCGTCGAGCGCACCGATGCTGAAGACCGCGAGGTCCATCCGACGCTGGAGGTCGAGAATGCGCCGGATGCTGCGCTCGCGCCACAGCGCAGCCTTCGTCTCGGGGTAGTCGAAGAACGCCGGGACGGGGAACTCCTGCACCCGCGCGGCGTAGGCCGCACCGAAGCGACCCATGATGTCGCTCGCGTAGGCCAACCCGGTGCTGCGCATGTTCCCCGCACCGTTGAGCTGGACGACTCGGGCGTTGGTCGTGTGCTTGGGCGTGAGCGCTCGGGCGATGGCGCTCGTCGTCGTCCCCCACGCCACGCCCAGCACACAGTCGGAGTCAACGAGGGAGCCGAGCAGGCGCCCGGCGGCCTCCGCGACGTGGCGCAGGGCCAGGAGGTTGTCGTCGTCCTGCGCGGGGACGGGGACGACGTGGACCGCGACGCCGGTCCGTGCGTGCAGCCTCGTCTCCAGCGCCTCGCTCGCGCGGCCGGGCGCGGCGAGCCGGATCTCGACCAGCCCGGCGTCGCGGGCGAAGGAGATGAGCCGCGACACGCTGGACCGCGACGTGCGCATCTCACGGGCGATGCGCTCCATGGTCAGGCCCTCGACGTAGTAGCGGCGCGCCGCGTGCAGAGCCGCGGCGACCTTCTCCGGCGTCGCCTCGCCGGCGTCCGGCTCCAGCTGCGGGACCGTCATCTGCACATCCGTTCACGGGTATTGCCCGATGGTGCACGCCGTTCCAGCATGAGGGCATCGGGTGCACCACCACAAGACCAGGAGCCAGCCGCCATGCGCAGCCCAACAAGCACCGTCCTCACCTCCCACGCCGAATCCTTCGCCGCTCTCTCCGCCCGTCCCCATGCGAGGGTGCTGATCGTCGGCGGCGGCATCAACGGCATCTCGGTCTTCCGCGAGCTGGCTCTCCAGGGCATCGACGTCGTCCTCGTCGAGCGACGCGACTTCTGCGGTGGCGCCAGCGCCGCGTCGTCTCACATGATCCACGGCGGGGTTCGCTACCTCGAGTACGGCGAGGTCCGTCTCGTCCACGAGGCCGTCACCGAGCGCAACCGCCTCGTGCGCCTGGCCCCGCACTACGTCAAGCCGCTGCCGACGACGATCCCCGTGTTCAAGAGGTTCTCCGGCATCACCCGGGAGCCCGTCCGCATCGCCACCGGGAAGCCGGGCAAGCCCGTCGAGCGCGGCGCGCTCGTGATCAAGGCCGGCCTCATGATGTACGACGCCCTGACGTTCCGCACGACGCACCTGCCGCGCCACGAGTTCCGCGGCCGCAAGGCGTCCATGTCGACGTTCCCCGACATCAACCCGGAGATCCTCTACACCGCGACGTACTACGACGCCTCGGTGTATGACCCCGAGCGCCTCGCCATGGAGCTCATCCTCGACTCGCAGGCCCTCGGAATGCACGCGAGGGCGTGCAGCTACACGAGCCTCGACGGCGTCAACGACGACGGCGGTCTCGTCCTGCGCGACGAGATCACCGGCGACACCGTCGAGCTGACAGCCGACCTCGTCATCAACGCCGCGGGCAACGGCGTCGACAAGGTCAACACGATCCTCGGCCGGCCCACCCAGTACATGGGCGGCACCAAGGGATCGCACATCGTCCTCGACAACCCACGGCTGCTCGAGGCGTGCAAGGGCCGCGAGATGTTCTTCGAGAACCACGACGGGCGCATCGTCCTCATCATGCCGGTGCGCGACCGGGTCCTCGTCGGCACGAGCGACATCAAGGTGCCGGCCGACGAGGTGCCGGTCTGCACCGAGTCCGAGGTCGACTACTTCATCGACTTCATCCCCGTGGTGTTCCCCGACATTCCCGTCGACAAGAGCCAGATCGTCTACGAGTTCTCCGGCGTGCGTCCGCTGCCCAGGGCCGAGGGCCTCGACCCCGCTGCCGTCTCGCGCGACCACAAGGTCCACGTCAGCGCGATCGGCCCTTACGACCGCGTGCCCCTGCTGTCGATCGTCGGCGGCAAGTGGACGACGTTCCGCGCGCTCGGCGAGCAGGTCGCCGACACCTCGCTCGGCCTGCTCGGCTCGACGCGGACCGCTGACAGCCGGGCGATGCCCATCGGAGGCGGCCTCGGCTACCCGAGCAGCGCCGCCGACCAGGCCGAGTGGGTCCAGGCGACGGCGATGGCAACCGGCGTCCCCGAGGGCCGGGTACGCGAGCTCTTCGACCGCTACGGCACCCGCGCCACCGCCGTCGCCGAGTTCATCGGCCAGGGGCAGGACGCCCCGCTCGCCGGGGCGTCGAACTACTCCCAGCGCGAGATGTCGTTCCTCGCCATGACCGAGCACGTCGTCCATCTCTCCGACCTGCTCGTGCGGCGCACCGCCCTCGCGTTCCGCGGGCTGGTCACCGAGGAGCTCGCGCAGTCCGCCGCGGACGCGATCGCCCCGCTGCTCGGCTGGGACGACGTCACCCGCAAGGAGGAGGTGCTGGCCACCGTCGCCGAGGTGACCCCGCACCGGCTGCTCGAGCCGAAGCTCGCCCCCGACCTCGCCTCAGCAGCGATCTAAACGGCGCGCCTGAGGACGGGCGCGCCAGACCCAGCAGGACGGCTCCAGCCCGGGAGCCGTCCTGCTGCCGTCTACGGCGTCAGCCCTTGTTCCACAACGGGAGCGCCCAATCGGACGGTGAGAACCGAACCGAGCGGTCGCTGGCGTCAGGCGCGCAGCGACGCCTCATCCAGCTCGACGCCGATGACCTGAGCGACACGGTCCATGTCGACGTCCCAGGACAGCAGCGCGGCTCCGCGACGATAGGCAACCGCCACGATCATGCAGTCGACCATCCCACGAGGGGTGACTCCGGCTTGGCGACAACGGCGATAGATCCTCGCTGCGGCGTCGAAATCGGTAACCGCGTCGAAGGGCAGGAACCCGAAGCTCAGCAGCAGACGCCGCAGATCCTGCTCCCGCGCGTCACTGCGAGCGCCGGCCAGCACCTCCATCACGACGGGCTCGGTGACCACCAGCGCCCCGTCGGTGGAAATCAGCTCGGCAACGCGTTGGTCTGCCGTGCTGCCGGTGGCTCGGTCGTACTCGACCCATGCCGAGGTGTCGGCGAGGATCACGCCGCGCCACGCGGAGAGGCGTCGCCCGGAACGTCATCGATCGCCCGGCCACCCCGCATCGCCAGTGCTTGCTCACGCGTCATCGGCGGGCCCGCAAGGTGCCGCAACGCCAGTGCGACAGCCTCGGTCTTGGTGTGAACCCCGTAGCGGTCCATGATCGCCCGGACGTGGTCGGCCTCGATCTCGATGTTCGTGCGCACCTTAGGCATACACGTATCGTACACCTCCCGTGCAGAGAACGTGTACCGGCGATGCTGGGGATGCTGCCGTCGTTGAGCAGGGCGCGGACCGCCGGGTCCTCGGGTGTCGTCGTGGAGGGCAGTCTAGGACGGGCGGGTCCCGAGCGTGTAGCGGACCTCCTGGCGCAGGCCGATGCCTCCGTCTGGCCGCGCAGCGGCGCCAAGCAGCTCCGTCGCGCTCGCCCGCACGGCGGCGCGCTCCTCGTCGGGCACGCACTCCCACATCGCGCGCTGCCCGTGCGACCAGCTGAAGGCGTGCCAGTGCTCAGCGTCGCGCATCTCGGCGACGACCGTGCGTCGGGCGGTACGGACGTCGGTGCAGCCCGCCTCGCCGAGCAGCCGCTCCATCGAGGCGTCCTCGGCGAAGGGACCGCTGCGTCCGCTCGTCCGCGCGTCGAGCATCCGCTGCGGGAGGTAGGGCTCGAAGAGCCGGTCCACCTGCTGCCACACGGGATCGGTGTCGGCGAACGTCGCGATCCCGATGCGTCCTCCCGGTCGCAGCGCACGGACCCAGCCTGCCAGCGCGGCAGCGGGCTCAGGCATGAAGAACAGCACGAGCGAGGACGCGACGACGTCGAAGGACGCCTCGGGCACCGGCAGGTCGACAGCATCCCCGACGAGCACCGCGACGTGGCCGAGCCCCGCGGCACGTGAAGCCTCGCGCGCCGCCTGCACCATCCTCGGCGCCAGGTCCACGCCCGTCACCGCACCCGTCGCCCCGACGCTGCGCGCCAGGGGCAGCAACGCGGCCCCCTTGCCGCAGCCGACGTCGAGGGCGCGCTCGCCCGGAGCCGGCGACAGCTCCTCGACGAGGCCAGCCGCGATCGGCCCGAACCAGTCGACGCCGACCGCGTCGTAGGTGTCGGCCACCCTGTCGAACAGACCGGCGATGCCTGCAGGCGCCACGATCACCTCCACGAGTCGCTCGACGGTACAGCGGAGCGGGCGGCCACGGGACCCCCTCGGCAGGACGACAATGGCGCGACCATGACCTCGCCACGGACGCTTGCCGACCTCATCCCGCCGGAGCCCGACCCCGACGCCCTCGTCGACGCGTTCACGGGGTGGACGACGGCGCAGGGCCTCGAGCTCTACCCCGCCCAGGCCGACGCCCTGCTCGAGCTCGTGACGGGCTCCAACGTCGTCCTCTCGACCCCCACGGGGTCGGGCAAGAGCCTCGTCGCGACAGGAGCGCACTTCGTCGCCCTGGCCAACGGCTTGCGCACGTTCTACACCGCACCCATCAAGGCCTTGGTGTCGGAGAAGTTCTTCTCCCTCTGCGAGGTCTTCGGTGCCGAGTCCGTCGGCATGCTCACCGGTGACGCCAGCGTCAACGCCGAGGCACCGGTCGTCTGCGCGACGGCCGAGGTCCTGGCGAACATCGCCCTGCGGCGAGGCGCCGACACCGACATCGGCCAGGTGGTCATGGACGAGTTCCACTTCTACGCCGACCCTGACAGAGGCTGGGCCTGGCAGGTGCCGTTGCTCGAGCTGCCTCACGCTCAGTTCCTCCTCATGTCGGCGACGCTCGGCGACACCACAGCGCTGCGCGCCGACCTCACGCGGCGCACCGGGCGGACGACGGCGTCCGTCACCTCGGCCGAGCGACCGGTGCCACTGACGTACCGCTATGTCACGAGCCCGCTGCACGAGACCATCGAGGACCTGCTCTACACCAAGCAGGCTCCGGTCTACGTCGTCCACTTCACCCAGGCGTCTGCCATCGAGCGGGCACAGGCCCTGATGAGCGTCAACGTGTGCACGCGTGAGGAGAAGGACGCCATCGCCGCGGCGATCGGTCGGTTCCGGTTCTCGTCAGGTTTCGGCAAGACCCTGTCGAGACTCGTCAGGCACGGCATCGGCGTCCACCACGCGGGCATGCTGCCGAAGTACCGTCGGCTCGTCGAACGCCTTGCCCAGCAAGGACATCTCAAGGTGATCTGCGGAACCGACACGCTGGGGGTCGGCATCAACGTCCCCATCCGGACGGTGCTGCTGACGGCACTGTCGAAGTACGACGGCACGCGTACCAGGCACCTCAAGGCGCGCGAGTTCCACCAGATCGCCGGCCGCGCCGGGCGCGCGGGCTACGACACGCAGGGCGGCGTCGTCGTCCAGGCCCCTGACCACGAGGTCGAGAACGAGCGGCTGCTGGCCCGCGCGGGCGACGACCTCAAGAAGCGCAAACGGATCGTGCGCAAGAAGCCGCCCGAGGGTTTCGTCAGCTGGAGCCAGGCCACCTTCGACCGGCTCGTCGCCGCGGAGCCCGAGCCGCTGACGAGCCAGCTGCGCGTCAGCCACGCCATGGTCCTCAATGTCATCGCCAGGCCTGGTGACGCCTTCACCTCGATGCGGCACCTGCTCACCGACAACCACGAGAGCCCGGCGGCACGGCGTCGTCACATCCACCAGGCCATCGCCATCTACCGCTCGCTCCTCGCGGCTGGCGTGGTCGAGCAGCTGCCAGAGCCCGACGCCGAGGGCCGACGCGTGCGGCTCACCGTCGACCTCCAGAACGACTTCGCCCTCAACCAGCCGTTGTCAGCCTTCGCCGTCGGGGCTGTCAGCCTGCTCGATGTCGAGTCCCCGACCTACGCCCTCGACGTCGTCAGCGTCATCGAGGCGACCCTCGATGAGCCGCGGCAGGTGCTCTCGGCGCAGCGGTTCAAGGCCCGTGGCGAGGCAGTCGCCGCGATGAAGGCCGAGGGCATCGAGTACGACGAGCGCATGGAGCTCCTCGAGGAGGTCACGCACCCCAAGCCCCTCGAGGAGCTGCTCGGCGCCGCCTACGAGATCTACCGGCGCGGCCACCCATGGGTGGCCGACCACCCGCTCGCCCCGAAGTCCGTCGTCCGGGACATGTTCGAGCGCGCGATGACCTTCGGGGAGTACGTCGGCTTCTACTCGCTGGCCCGATCCGAGGGCCTCGTCCTTCGCTACCTCGCCGACGCCTACCGGGCGCTGCGCCAGAGCGTGCCGGAGGACCTCAAGAGCGAGGAGTTCACCGACATCGTCGAGTGGCTCGGCGAGATGGTCCGTCAGACCGACTCGAGCCTGCTCGACGAGTGGGAGGAGCTCGTCAACCCCTCCGACGTCGTCGCAGCGGGTCTCGCGCTCGGCGGGGGGGTTGAGAAGCCGCCGCCCCCGGTCACCGCGAACCCGCGCGCGTTCCGGGTGCTCGTGCGCAACGCGCTGTTCCGCCGGGTCGAGCTCGCGGCCCTGCGTCGCGTCGAGGACCTCGGTGAGCTCGACGTCGCCGGGGGCTGGGACGCCGACGCCTGGGCGGGAGCCCTCGACGGGTACTTCGCGGAGTACGACGAGATCGGCACGGGGCCGGACGCGCGTGGGCCCGCCCGCCTCGTCGTCGTCGAGGAGCCCGGCCGCTGGCTCGTGCGCCAGATCTTCGACGACCCGGCCGGTGACCACGACTGGGGGATCAGCGCCGAGGTCGACCTGACCGCGAGCGACGAGGCCGGGACGGCGGTGGTCAGGGTCACCGACGTGGGGCCGCTGACCTGAGCCCGGTAGGCGTGGGGATCTCGCGCGGGGCAGGCGCACCCGGCATGATCGGCACCCCGAGAGAACGGAGCCCCCCGTGGCGATCACCCCGTGCCTGTGGTTCGAGTCTGCAGCCGAGGAGGCCGCGCGGTTCTACACCTCGCTCATCCCGGGCTCCGAGATCCTCCAGGTGAGGCGACAGGGTGGAAACTCCGGGCCCGCCGTCACCGTGTCGTTCACCCTCGACGGCCGGGACTTCCTCGGCCTCAACGGCGGCTCGGCCCAGCCGGTCAGCGACGCCGTGTCGTTCATGATCCCCTGCGCCGACCAGGCGGAGGTCGACCGCTACTGGGACGCCCTCACCGACGGTGGCGAGCCGGGGCGCTGCGGCTGGCTCAAGGACCGCTGGGGCATGTCCTGGCAGGTCGTGCCGACTCGCCTGCCGGAGCTGCTCGGCAGCCCGGACCCCGAGGCTTCCGGACGCGTCATGGCGCGCATGCTCACGATGAGCAAGCTCGACATCGCTGCCCTCGAGGACGCTGCCAGCGGCTGACCCGTCCCCGGCACCGGGGAGCGGCGCTACCGTGCTGGGATGCCGACGCTGGACGACGTGGCCCGCCTCGCGGTGGCGCTTCCCGAGACGGAGGAGCGAGACCGCCGGGGCGCGCGCATCTGGTGCGTGCGCGACAAGGTGCTCGCGTGGGAGCGGCCGTTCACCAAGGCGGACATCAGGCGGTTCGGCGACGTCGAGCCACCTCGCTCCCCGATCGTCGCCCTGCGCGTGGCCGACCTCGGGGAGAAGGAGGCGGTGCTGGCCGGGGGCAGTGCAGGAGTCTTCACGATCCCGCACCTCGACGGGTTCGCCGCCGTCCTCGTGGAGCTCGACGCCGTCGAGGACGCCGTCCTCGGAGAGCTCCTGACCGACGCCTGGCTGGCGTGCGCGCCCAATCGGCTCGCGGACGCCTACCTCGCCGCCCGGACGCCCTGACCCCGCGCCCGGGCCGCGGCGCCCACCCCGGCCAGCGGGCCTCCGCCAGCGGCTGACCCGCCCCGGGCGAGCACCCCTCCCCGCGGGCGGTTACGGTCGAGGCATGAGCCGCATCCCGACCTCCGCCGTCGTCGCAGCCTCCCTCGTCAGCGGCTACGCCGTGGCCCGGTGGACCGGCGTGCGTCCGCTGGGCGCCGTCCCCCTCGTCCTCGGCGCCGCGGTGGCGGCCACCGAGTGGCGCAGGACGGTCGGCTGGCCGACGACGGCCGGGCTCGTCGGGCTCTACGTCGCGGCGTTCGGCCTCAGCCACCCGCTCGCCAAGGAGATCGGCGCCTGGCCGTCGGTCGCCGTCGTGTCCGCCGTCGCAGCAGGGGTCTCCTACGTCGTCAGCGACCGCAAGGCGCAGCGGGCGACCGCCGACGTCTAAGGCTCTCTACCGCTGCGACGGCCGCGCCGGCACGGGACGAAGGACGACGGAGAGCTCGGTCGGCTCGGCCTCGAGCCGGTGCACGGGCAGGACACCCGGACCGCAGGACGCCGTCCCGATGCCGTTCTGGCCGAGGTCGAGGTTGACCCACACGTGCTCGGGGTCGGCGGCGAGCTCGAAGGGGTGCTCCGCCGCGTCCAGCGCCTCGGTCGTCCACCGGCGCGCCGACAGCTCGAACGTCGGCACCCCCTCGACCCGCAGGCCCGAGCCGTCGCCTGAGCTCGTGAGGAGTGCCCAGCGCACGTCGGCACGGTTGCCGTTCTCCTGCGGCCGGGCGTTAGGCGCCTGCATCGCGTCGACGCCGAGGGCGAAGCGGCCGACCCGGGCGGCGTCGCGCAGGTCGGAGTAGCTCTCCCCCGGCCCCGCGCCGAACCACTCCACCGAGTCCAGCGTCGCCGGGACGCCCAACCGGAGACCCAGCCGGGGCAGCGGCATGTCCCAGGGACCCTCCGGCTCGACGGTGAGCCGCAGCAGCACGCCGTCGCCCTCGACGAGGGACCAGCGGTACTCCACGCGCAGGCCGCGATCGGTCGCTGCGGGCGCCACCCGTCCCCGGACGACGAGAGCCGACTCGACGACCTCGACGTCGTCGACTCGGTGCTGCACCCGGTGCAGCCCGGCCGCACGCCACAGCGCCTCCATCGACTTGCCGTGGTACGCGCGGTCGTTGTCGGTGGGCGCCCTCCAGACGTCGAGCCTCGGCGGCACGAGCGCCAGGCCTCCGAGCTCCACGAGCTGGCCGAGCGCCGAGAACCGGGCCGGGCCAAGGGTGAACCCGTCGGCCTCGACGTGGGGGTGGGTGTCCGGCGGCGGGACAACGGCGGGCACGGCGACCTCGTGGAGGCGCACCTGTCCCCACGCGACCTCGTGACCCGTGGGCGCCCAGGCCTCCTCGGCCGCGAGGACGGCGCGCACGGTGAGCCACGTCTCCCCGGCCCCGAACGGCGGGAGCTGCGGCAGCGGCAGGGTGGCCTCGCTGCCCGCTGGGACCGGTGCGACGTCGAGCTCGCCCTCGGCGACGGCGACGCCCTCGACATCGAGGGTCCAGAGGAAGCGCAGGTGAGCGGTGTCGCGGAACAGGTGGCGGTTGCTCACCCGCAGCGTGGAGCCTGCGGCGTCGCCGTCGATACGGACGGGCTCGATGACCTTCTTGTACTGCGCAAGGCCCGGCGAGGGCCGCCGGTCGGCGAAGAGCATCCCGTCGGCCACGAACGGGCCGTCATGGAGGACCTCTCCGAAGTCACCGCCGTAGCCGAAGTACTCGACGCCCTCGGCGGTGCGGGTGCGCAGCCCGTGGTCGATCCACTCCCAGATGAAGCCGCCCTGGCAGCGCTGGTAGGACTCGAAGAGGTCCTGGTACTCCCGCAGCCCCCCCGGTCCGGTGCCCATGGCGTGGCCGTACTCGCACAGGACGAACGGCATCGCGCGGCGGCGGGCGTCGAGCGCGGCGTCGGCGAGCGGCACCTCCTCACGGCGTCCGATCGCCTCGGTCTCGGCGTGGTCGGCGTACATCCGGCTGTAGACGTCGACGTCGGGGCTCGCCCAGTCGCCCTCGTAGTGCAGCGGTCGGGTCGGGTCGAGCCGGCGTGCCTCGGCAGCCATGAGGGCGAGGTTGCGCCCGGTGCCGCTCTCGTTGCCCAGCGACCACATGACGACGCTGGGCCGGTTCCGGTCCCGGTGCACCGTGCGGCGCATCCGGTCGACAAGGGCGTCGGCCCAGGCCGGGTCGTCGGTCGGGTTGCCGCGCCAGCCGACCTGCTCGAACCCGTGGGTCTCCAGGTCGCACTCGTCGACGACGTAGAGGCCGTACTCGTCGCAGAGCTCGAGGAAGCGCGGATGCGGCGGGTAGTGGCTCGTCCGCACCGCATTGATGTTGTTCTGCTTCATGAGCTCGAGGTCGAGGCGCATGAGGTCCTCGCCCACGGTGCGACCCGTGTCGGGGGAGAACTCGTGCCGGTTGACGCCGGAGAGCAGCAGGCGCCGGCCGTTGACCCGCAGGACGCCGTCCTCGACGCTCACCGTGCGGAAGCCGATCCGCAGCGGCACCCGCTCGGTGGCCGTGACGAGCTCGCCGTCGTAGAGCCTGGGGACCTCGGCGCTCCACGGCTCGACCCGAGGCAGCCGCACGAGCTGCCCCACCGGCTTGTCGACGCCGAGCTCGGGCACGACGACCCGCGCGCCCGGCGCCGCGCACTCGACGAGGAGCTCCCCGGAGCCCTGCGCCGCCGAGTACCCGGCCCGCACGGTGAAGTCCCGGACGCCGCCGTCAGGCAGGCAGAGCAGCGTCACGCTGCGGAAGATCCCCGAGAGCCACCACATGTCCTGGTCCTCGAGGTAGCTCGCCGCGGACCACTGGTGGACCCGGACGGCGAGGACGTTGCGCTCCCCCGGCCGCAGCACGGCGCTGACGTCGAACTCCGACGGCAGCCGGCTGCCGGTGGCCCAGCCCAGCTCGGTGCCGTTGAGCCAGACCCGAATGCACGAGTCGACGCCGTCGAAGCGCAGCACGGCCGCGCCGGACGGCCAGTCCGCCGGCCCGTCGAAGACGAGGCGGTGGTCGCCGGTGGGGTTCTCGGTCGGGACGTGCGGCGGGTCGACGGGGAAGGGGTAGCTGACGTTGAGGTACGCGGGACGCCCGTAACGACCGTCGCCCTGCAGCTGCCAGTGCCCCGGGACGGCGATCTCGTCCCACCCGGAGTCGTCGACGTCGACCGGCGCCACGGAGGACTCCGGCGTCGTGGCGTCAGGCGAGAGCCGGAACCGCCACGTGCCGTCGAGTGAGACCCGCGGCGCGTCGGAGACGAACCAGGCGCGAGGCGGCAGGGTCCCCGAGGACGGGGCCGTGGAGGTCAGGTAGGCAGGCAGCAGGCTCGTCACGGCGGCAGTCTGGCACCGACCGGCACCTCAGGTGCGGAAGCGTCCCACGACCCCCGCAAGGGTGCCGCCCATCCCGGCGAGCTCGTCGACGGCGACCCGCGAGGTCCCCACCCCCGCCGTCGTCGTGCGTGCGGCCTCGGCCACCCCTCCGAGGTTTCCGGCGATCTCGACGGTCCCGGTCGCGGCCTCGGCGACGTTGCGGCTCATCTCCTCGGTCGTCGCGTGCTGCTCCTCCACCGCCGAGGCGATGGTGTCCTGGAAGCCGCTGACCTGGCCGATGATCTCGGAGATGCGGGCGATGCTCGACACGGCGTCTCCGGTGTCGACCTGGATGGCGGTGACGAGCCGGCCGATGTCGTCGGTGGCCCGCGCGGTCTCCTGCGCGAGGTCCTTGACCTCTCCCGCGACGACGGCGAAGCCCTTGCCCGCCTCCCCCGCGCGTGCGGCCTCGATCGTCGCGTTGAGGGCGAGGAGGTTCGTCTGCTGGGCGATCGAGGTGATCATGCTGATGACCGTCCCGATCTTGGCCGAAGACTCGCCGAGCCGGTTGACGGTCTCGGTCGCCGCCGAGGCCGCCCCGACGGCCTGCTGGGCCACCTCGGCGGAGCTGGCGACGTTGCGGGCGATCTCCTGGATCGAGGCGGTCATCTCCTCGGCGCCCGTCGCCACGGTCGAGACGTTGCGCGAGACCTGCTCGGCGGCCGCGGAGACGAGGTCGACCCGGCGCGAGGCGTCCGCGGCGGAGGAGTCGATGTCGGCGAAGAGGGCCGCGAGCTCCTCGGCGGAGCCGGCGAGCATGCGCGAGCTCCCCGAGACGGTGCCCATGCCGTCGCGCAACGAGGCGCACGCGGCGTCGAGCGCCTCGGCCATCTGCCCGATCTCGTCGCGGGATGTGGAGCCAACCGAGCGGGTGAGGTCTCCCTCGGCCAGCCCCTCGACGACGTGGAGGACCTGGCGCACCCGGCGGACGACGTTGCGGGTGAGCAGGAGCGTGAGGAGCAGCGCGAGAGCGGCCCCGCCGACGACCGTGACGGCCTCGGCGACGGTGCGCGAGCGGTAGGTCGACTGCGCCGCGGCGGCCCGCGCCTCGGCGGCCTTCTGCTCCTGGGCTTGCAGCGCGTCGAGGGCGTCCGCCGCCGCCGACAGCGCCGGCTTGGCCTTGGCCAGCTGGACCCGCATGAGCCCCGGAAGGTCGCCCGAGAGCGCGCGGGGCACGAGCTCGCCGTCGCGGACAGTGGTGTAGGCGCCCCAGGCGGTCTCGAAGCCGGCGAGGTCGGTGGAGGCGAGCCGCGTCGTCGCGTGGTAGCCGGCGAGGGCGTCGGCGATCTCCTTGTCGTCGGCGGCCAGGCCGGTGACCCAGCCCTGCTTGTCCTTGGGGGTGGTGGCGACGCCGATGCCGAAGAGCTCCATGCGCGCCTTGAGCTCGGCGTTGTGGAGGTCGGCCAGGTACCCCATGGGCACCATCGACTGCTTCTGCAGGTCCGCGGCCCGCGCCGCGATCGAGGACATGCCCGACATGCTGACGACGGCGACGACGAGCGAGATGCTCGCCACCGCAGCCATCGCCGCGAGGATCCGAGCGCCGAGGGAGTGGCGCAGCGCGCCGAGCGAGGAAGTCATTGTTCCTGGATCGGCATGATTTGCCGGGAGTTGAGCCGCCAGCTGGATCAGCGAGGCGCGCAGGCGGCACCACAGACGTCTGGCAGGATCGTCGGCGGACTGATCAGCGCATGGGAGGAGGGACGGCACGTGACGGCTCGACTCTCCGCGACCCTCACCTGGCTGCGCGCCAACCGCACCCCTCGCCTGTGGCAGGAGCTGATCCTGTGCGCGTTCGGCTGGTGGCTCTACGGCGTCGTCCGCAACGCCGTGCCCGAGCACCGCGAGCAGGCGCTGGCCCGGGCGGACAACGTCCTCGCCTTCGAGCGGCGGATCGGCTTCGACCCCGAGCTCAGCGTCAACCGGTTCTTCAGCCGTCACGAGTGGCTCGTCGTCCCCACCAACTACTACTACGCGACGCTGCACTTCATCGTCACCCTCGGCGTGCTCGTGTGGCTCTTCCGTAGCCACCGGGCGCAGTACCGTGCCGCCCGTAGCGCGTTGTTCTTCACCTGCCTCGTCGCGCTCGTCGGCTTCTACCTCACCCCCCTGGCGCCGCCCCGGATGCTGTCCTCCGAGGGCTTCGTCGACACCGTGGTGGCGTTCCACACCTGGGGCTCGTGGGCCTCCGGCGACGTCGCCTCGGCGTCCAACCAGTACGCAGCCATGCCGTCGCTGCACATGGGCTGGGCCCTGTGGTGCGGCCTCGCCATCGTCACGTTGGCACGGCGCCGGTGGGTCCGCGTCCTCGGAGCGCTCTACCCGGTGGCCACGCTCGTCGTCATCGTCGCCACGGCCAACCACTTCGTCCTCGACGCGGTCGGCGGGCTGCTGGCGCTGGCCCTGGGGATGGGGATCCAGATCGCCTGGAGCGGCCATCGCAGCTTCGCCGGGGCCCCACCGCTGACAGCGAACGCCTGATCAGCGATGCACCGTCGATAGGCCTGACGCGCGGCGGCTCCTGGCACCCGTGTCACGCGCTGGTCCTCCGATAGCGACCGCTTGCGGCCCTCGGCTTCCCGCTGGCTCCGCCAGGTCGGCGTGGGGAGGGCAGGAGCGTAGGCTCCGCCTGGTCTCTCTAGGGAAGCGAGTGCTGAAGTCCCGTTCCTCCCGGTCCCGCCGCTTGGCGGTGCTGCCGATGGCGGCGCTGGTGGCTGCAACGACGGCGAGCGCCGTGACGCCAGCCTCGGCGGTGCCCACTGCGACAGCTGCGTGCTCGGCCCAGCATGCCCTGGCTGGTGACAAGCACGTTGCCAACACCTACGTGCAAAGCGTCATGGGGACTGTCAGAGTGCCACCCGCCGGCATCGTCTATCCCGCGACCTCGACCTCAGGGCGGACGTTTTCCTCGCGAACGGCAACGACTTCGTGCAGGTCGGCTGGTACGTGGGGTCTGCGGGCGGGATGCCCTACACGTCGGCTCCACGTGTGTTCTGGGGAGAGTACTCGGCGGGCGCTCCCAATGGTGAGGTGTTGCACGCTGGCGCTGTCTTGTCGTTGGGCACGTGGCACAAGTTCCAGCTCAGCCGCACCGGTTCGACCTTGCGGGCGTACAACGTCTTCGTGGACGGCCAGTTGATCGCCACGAGCACGGCCAACCACTTCCAAGGAGGCACGGCGGCCTTCACGGGTGAGACGAATTCGACGTGCGACCGTGTGTCTGCCCTTGCTAGCCAGGCCGCAGCGCCGTACCCGAGCCTCTACTACCAGAGCAATTCTACGTGGTACCAGTTCTATGACAGCTACTACGCCGATGCCGGTCACTGCAGCGCTGCCGATCACGGCCGGGCGACGGACTTCGCCTCATGACCACCCGTGCGCCCCGGACACCCACGATCCGGCGGGAACGACGAGGCAACTTTCCCGGCTCGGCCTCCCACTCTCTAGGTGACCCCTGGCTGCGTCTGCGGCGGTAAGAGCGGGGGACAAAGACCCAGTCAACAAGGAGCCGTCGGGAGGACGAATGCGTCACGCCTCCCGTGAGGCCTTCGACCGATTCGTCAGCGACCGTCAAGCCGCCCTCCAGCGTCGGGCCTTCGCCCTGACCGCCGACTGGCACGCCGCCCAGGACCTGACTCAGGAAGCGCTCGAGGCCACTTACCGTGGCTGGGGCCGGCTTCAGCACAGCGAAGCGGCCTACGCGTACACGGTCACCTGCATGGTCCGGATCTGGTCGAAGTCGATACGCAAGGCGAAGTTGGAGGCCTTCGCCGAACCCCCAGACGTAGCCGCAGGTGACTTCTCGCCAGCAGCGGACAACCGCATGGACCTGCAACGCCTCCTCCGGGCCCTACCGCCTGGGCAGAGGTTGATAGTGACGCTGCGCTACGTGTTCGACATGCCGATATCCCAGATCGCTGACTTAGTTGGTTGCTCCGAGGGAACCGTGAAGAGTCAGACCTCCAAAGGCCTGACGCGGATTCGGGAACTCATGGGCGGAAAGGTTGACCTATGAACTGGCAGCACGACAGCAGTGCGGGCGACAGGGAGGCAGCCTCCTTGCGTTCCGCGCTGGAGCAGTCCGACGTGCCGTTCCCCATCACCGGCCGGACCGTGGCACAACGCGTAGCACGCCGACGGCGGGCCAACGCCCTGAGACTGTCGGCCGTAGCAACGGTCGCTGCGTGCGCGGTCGGGGTGTCGGCTCACCTGCTCACCGCCTCGGCGGGCCATCAGCCCACTCCGGTGGCCGCTGCTCGCCCTTCCGCGTCGTCCTCCGCCGTCGTCCGGCTCGGCCCGGGATGCGTGGGGCCGATTGCGTTCCTCGGCTCGGCTCCGGTGGACGGAGCGATTCCCAGCTTCGCAGCCAGTCGAGGGGGGCGGTTCCAGCAGAGCCTGACCGTGGACCCCAATGGAGCCACTATCGACTCGGCAACTGTGATCATCGCTCGACCTGGTGCCTCACTCGGGGTTGGACCCACCACGGCGACGGCCTCGCTTTCGGCGCCCGCGAACCGCATGGCCAGCCAGGCGATCGCGGCGACTGCCTCC
>JBBQFP010000045.1:0-22893 GCA_038322045.1 Actinomycetes bacterium
CCACGAGGCGCGCACCGCGGTCGACGCCGTGGCGGAGCGGCACGAGGCCGCAGTCGCTGCCGCACGCGGGGGGGCGCAGGCGGTCGAGGCGGCCGCCCGGGCCGTGGCGGACGCCGGGCGGCTGGCCGAGCTCAGCCGGGAGGCCGCCACGGCGGGTGAGGAGGCCGACCTGCACTGGCGAGTGGTCGAGGCGCTGCGGTCAGGCCAGGCTGGCGTCGGGGCCGCTCAGCCTGGCGGTGCCGCTCGGCCTGGCGGGGCTGCTCAGCCCGGCGGTGCCGCTCGGCCCGGCGGTGCCGCGAGTGATGACGACGTCACCGGCCGCCGTCGGAGCGTGCCTGCTCACGGTCGGGAGCGGCTGCGGTGGCTGGCTGTGGCCGCGGCGGTCGTTGTGGTCGCGGGTGTGGTCGGCGTCGTCGCAGGCGCAGCCGTCGTCCGCGCCGGGCAGGGGTCAGCGGGGCTCGCCCTCGTCCTCGGCGCGGCCGCGGCGCTCGCCGTGGCCGCCGTGGCTGCCGTGGCCGCGATGGCTGCGCTGGCTGCGGCGGCGATGTGGCGCCCGCGGCGGCCAGGGCGTCCGGACGCTGCTCTCAGGCCGTCGCGCGCGCCTGCGCCTGCGCCTGCGTCAGCGGATCCGGCGGCGCGCAGGCCCGAGCTCGAGGCCGACGAGGGTTCGGCCCGTGGGCTGGCGCTCGCGGCCGAGCGTCGGGCGGACGCTGCGGCGGGGGCGCGCGACGAGCTCCTCGCGACGCTGCGCCGTCGTGCCGCCCTCGACGGGGAGGGTGAGCACCGGACCAGCCTCGGGGTGACACCCAGGGGGCTGCTCGACCGTGTCGGCAGTGACGCCGACGTCGGGGCAGAGGGCGGCGCCGCCGCGGGGTGCGACCTCGGCGACGTCTGGGACGACCTCGTCGACGTGACACGGGCAGTCGCGTGGTCCGAGCAGGCACAGTCGCGGCTCCGCGAGGCGCGGGAGGCGACGGCGCAGGCGGCGGCCACCGCTGCGCACCTCGCCGGGGAGCTCGCGGCTCGCGAGCAGGCGGCCCCGTCGCTGGCCGAGGCGCAGGAACGGCTCACCATGGCGCGCTTGGAGCTCGACCGGGTGGAGTCGTTGGCGACGGTGCTCGACATCACGTCGGCGCACCTGGCACGAGCCGCGGCCTCGGCGCACCGCGATCTCGCCCCGCGCCTCGCGGAGTCGGTTCGCCGGCACCTGCCAGTGGTGACCCAGGGCCGGTACACCGACGTGCTCGTCGACCCGGCCACCCTCGACGTGCGGGTGCTCGACCTCGACGGCGTCTGGCGTGACGCGGCCCTGCTCAGCCACGGCACCGCGGAGCAGGTGTACCTCCTGCTCCGGGTCGCGCTGGCCGACCACCTCGTACGGCCGGGCACCGTCGTCCCGGTCCTGCTCGACGATCCGCTCGTCCACGCCGATCCGGCCCGCGCGCTGGGGCTCCTCACCGAGCTCGTCGAGCTCGCCGAGCGGCGGCAGGTCGTGCTCTTCACCCAGCAGCCGGAGGTCCGCAGCTGGGCGCAGCGCAGCTGTCGCGGTCCCCGGCACGCCCTCGTCGAGCTGCCGGCCCCGCCATCTCGCCCTGGGCAGGTCGCCACGCCGCCGCTGGCGGAGGCGCGGTCGAGGGGGGAGCGACCTGAGGTCCCTCGTCGCACCGGTGAGATGACGCACCCAGGCGGCTCCCAGGTCCCGTCCAGCGCAAGCCCAGCGCACCGAGAGACACTTCCCAGGTGAGCCTTGTGACCCTTCGCCCCGGCAGCAGCTCGTGACTCCCTCGGGGGCCCCCTCAACGGGGACCGCTGCCGCCACGGGGGCGCGGCTGCTGGTGGTCGACGACGAGCCCAACATCCTCGAGCTGCTCTCGATCAGCCTGCGCTACTCCGGGTTCGAGGTGGCGACCGCGGCGACAGGCGGGGATGCCGTGCGGCAGGCACGCGAGTTCCGGCCCGACCTCGTCGTCCTCGACGTCATGCTGCCCGACATCGACGGCTTCGACGTGCTCCGACGGCTGCGCTCCGAGACCTCGCACGTCCCCGTGCTGTTCCTCACCGCACGCGACGCCGTCGAGGACAAGGTCACCGGCCTCACCGTCGGCGCCGACGACTACGTGACCAAGCCGTTCAGCCTCGACGAGGTGCTCGCGCGCATCCGCGCCATCCTGCGTCGAACCGGTGCCCTCGTCGAAACCCCATCAGCCCGGCTGACCTTCGCCGACATCGAGCTCGACGACGACACCCACGAGGTCTTCAAGGCCGGCGAGCCGGTGACGCTCTCGCCGACGGAGTTCAACCTGCTGCGTTACCTCATGGAGAACGCCGGCCGGGTGCTGAGCAAGGCGCAGATCCTCGACCACGTGTGGCACTACGACTTCGGCGGTGACGCCAGCGTCGTCGAGTCCTACATCTCCTACCTGCGCAAGAAGATCGACACGACCGAGCCGAGGCTGCTCCACACCCTGCGCGGCGTCGGCTACGTGCTCCGGGTTCCCCGCGGATGACCGCTCCCGCCGCGCCCCACGGCGCCGGTGCGACCGGGGCGGGCCGGTTCGACGCCGTGCCGCTGCGGTGGCGGCTCGTCGGCGCCGCCATGGTGCTCGTCACCCTCGCCCTGGCCGGCACGGGGCTCGTGAGCACGACGGCGCTGCGTGGATACCTTCTCGACCGGGTCGACGGGCAGCTGCGGGTGAGCGCCTCGGAGATCCTCAACCGGACCCCGGGGCGGGGCGGAGCCGGCATGTTCGGCGGCGCGAGCCTCGCCCAGGCCCCTGGCCGAGCGGCCTACCTCCAGGTGTCCGACGCCGCGGGCGCCGTCGTCGACGCGCGGATCCTCGCTCCCGCCGGGACCCAGCAGGCACCCCCGCTCCTGCCGGCACTCGGGCCGGAGCGGGTCGCGAGCCGCGACGGCAACCCGTTCACCGTGCGAGCCGACGGCGCGGGCTACCGGTGGCGGGTCCTCGTGGCGTCGCTGCCGCAGTCGGCGGGGAGCATCACCGTGGGGCTGAGCCTCGACGACATCGACTCCACCGTCGCGCGCCTGCGCCGGATCACCATGGTCATCGGCGTCACCGCCCTCGTCCTCCTCGGGGCGCTCGGCTACCTGCTCGTGCGCCGGAGCCTGCGCCCCCTCGAGACGGTCGAGGCGACCGCCCGGGCCATCGCCGCCGGGGACCTCGCCCGACGCGTGCCCGACATGGACGACAGGACCGAGATCGGCCGGCTCGGGGCCGCCGTCAACACGATGCTCGGGCAGATCGAGACGGCGTTCCGCGCCCGCGAGGCCTCGGAGGCCTCCGCCCGGGCGGCCGCCGACCGCATGCGCCGGTTCGTCGCCGACGCCAGTCACGAGCTGCGGACGCCGCTGACCTCCATCCGAGGTTTCGCCGAGCTCTACCGCCAGGGCGCGATCGGCGACGAGGACACCCCGAGGATCATGGGGCGCATCGAGAGCGAGGCCGCCCGGATGGGCTCGCTCGTCGAGGACCTCCTCCTCCTCGCCCGACTCGACCAGCAGCGTCCGTTGGAGCGCGCTCCGGTCGACCTCCTCCGCCTGGCCTCCGACGCCGTCCAGGACGCCGCCGCGGTGTCACCGCAGCGCAGCACCCACCTCGAGGCGACGACGTCCTGCGCGGTCGTCCTGGGCGACGAGGGGCGCCTGCGGCAGGTGCTCGGCAACCTCGTCGGCAACGCGCTGAGGCACACACCCCCCGGCACCAGCGTGGCGGTCCGGGTGAGCACCGAGGCGGGCAGCGCGGTCGTCGAGGTGGCCGACGACGGTCCGGGCATCTCCGCGGCCGACCAGGAGCGGATCTTCGAGCGGTTCTACCGTGCCGACCCCTCTCGCGGCCGCGAGGCCGGGGGCGCCGGGCTCGGCCTCGCGATCGTGGCTGCCCTCGTCACCGCCCACGGTGGCACGGTCGACGTGCACAGCGAACCTGGGCGGGGAGCCCGATTCGCCGTCCGCCTGCCGCTGCTCGACCCGTCGACGTCCGGCGCCGTGCCCGCGGCGCAGCCGGCGTCAGCCGTGCTACCGGCGTGGGCATCCCCGGCCGAGCCCGGCACACCGCCGGCCTCGCCGACCGGGCCGGGACCTTCGTCGGCCTCGCCGACCGGGCCGGGACCTTCGTCGGGGCCTACGGCCGAACCGTCCGAGCCAGGTGCCACCTCCGCCGGGTCGCCGACCCTCGCACCGCCTCAGCAGCCCTGATCCCGCTGCCGGGGCAACCTTCTCCACTCCTGCGGCGTCCCATGGGTGTGATGCGACGACACGGGCGGCGTGCCTCAGCGGCGATGGCCGGTGCGGCGCTCGTCGTCGTCGCCCTGTCGGGGTGCGGTGCCGGCTCGGTCGGTGCCGAACGGCGCCTGGGAGGAAGCCTGGGAGCGCCGTCTGCACCCGCACCGTCCTCGCCTCTCGCGGCGGCAGGCGAGCCGAGCACTCCGGCCACCGGACCTTCGGCGGCTCCGCAGCCCGAGAACCCCTCGTCGGAGGGCGGCGTGCCCTCGACCCCCGCTGCGCCACCGCCGCTCGTCGTGACAGTCGACGGTGTGCGGGTGCCCCTCGGCCCCGGAAGCACCGTCACCGACGCCCTCGTCGTCGCGCACCGCAGCGTTCGTGACGGGCGCCTGCTCTCCGCTCGCACGCACCGGGTCCTCGACCCTCACCGTGAGGCGGGAACCATCTTCCGGGGCCCGGTGCCGGCGACGCTGAGCACGCCGGTGTCCGAGGGCGACGTCCTGAGCCTGGTCCCCGGCAGGGACGCCGTCGAGCCGGTGCGCACCATGGTCGTCGTCCTCCCCGCGGACCCCACCGGAGCAGGGCTCTACGTCGGTGGCAGGCCTGGGTCGGCGCGGGTCGTCAGAGGCACCGTCAGCGCAGAGACGGTGCGGCGCACGGTGCTCGTCGCGCCGGTCATCGGGCGCCTCCGCGTGCCCGGCTCACTCGTGCTCACGTTCGACGACGGCCCCGGGCCGGCGACCCCGGAGGTCCTCGCGCTGCTCGCGAGGCACGGGGTGAACGCCGTCTTCTGCGAGGTCGGCACCGCCGTCGAGCGCAGGCCTGCGCTGACCCGTGCGGTGCTCGCCGGGGGCAACGTCCTCTGCGACCACACCTGGAGCCACGACCTCGCGCTGCGCACCCGCTCCCCGGCGGTCATCATGCGGGAGATCGCGCGGGGCAAGGCAGCAATCACTGCCGCCGCAGGGGTGACGCCGGTCTTCTTCCGGGTGCCCGGAGGCAACTGGTCTCCGACGATCGAGGCCGAGGCCCGCCGCCAGATGATGCTCCCGCTGCGGTGGTCGGTGGACCCGCGTGACTGGTCGCGCCCCGGCGCGGACGCCATCGTCGAGCGGGTGCTCTCCGACGTCCGTCCCGGTGGGGTGGTCCTCATGCACGACGGCGGCGGCGACCGGTCGCAGACCGTTGCGGCGCTCGCGGTCCTGCTCGACCGGCTGCCGCGGATGGGGTACCGGATCGTCCTGCCCTGAGCCGGCCGACCCCCTGCGCCGGTGCCCTAGCCTCGGGCCCATTCCTCCCGCCCCTGCCCGCGGTGCTGCGGCACGGTCGTCGGTCACCGTCCCCGAGCCGGACTGGAGCGACCTCCCCGACAAGCTCCGACGCCGTCGTCGTCCTCGTGGCGGGGGAGGAGCAGGTGCTCGTCGGCGGCAGGGCCCGCCTTGGGGTCCTCGAGCTCTGAGCGCCGGTGCCGTCGCACCTGTGACGTGCGCCATGTCGGGCATGCCGAGGAACGCCTCGGGGTTGGGCTGGCGTTGCGGAGGGCAGGGGCACGGGCGAGAGCGTCCAGTGCCGGTCTCTCGGCGCCTCGCCGTGCGTTCCGCACACCTTGACGCCTTTGGAGGTCAACCCGCCGTGTCGGCTGCAGCGCTCGCCCTGGTCGCCACCGCCGCTCCGGCGGCGACGGCGCGGCTGGCCGCGCGGCTGCGGGCGCTCCCCGTCATCCCCCTCGTGCTCCTCGGGCTGGCTCTCGGGATCGGGTTCCAGGTCGTGGCCGGCGTCGGGCTCTTCCACCTCGACATCGCCGTGAGCCGCGACCACTGGCGCCACGAGCTCGGCCCCTCGGACGTCCTCACCCCGCTCGCCTACGAGGCGCAGCGCCTCGGTCAGCGCGGCGTCATCCTTGCGGTCGCCGTCCCGCTCGTGGCGTGGCTCGCGGGGCGAGTGCGGTCATGGCGGCCCCTGGGGGTGCTGCTCGGCGCGGCGATCATCTTCAACGTCGTCGTCGGCGCCCTCAAGGTGCTCACGGCGAGGCCGCGGCCTATCGACGGCATCGCGCACACGTTCGTCGGCGGCACGGAGTTCCCTTCGGGCCACGCCGCGGGCGCCGTCGTCATGTGGGGCGCCGTCGCCTACCTCGTTCACCTCTACCTGCCGCAGGCCGCCGGACGACGGGTCAGCCCGCGAGTCCTGGTTGCGCTCGTCGCCGGCATCACGCTCATCGTGAGCCTGTGCTCGCTCTACCTCGACATGCACTGGCTCAGCGACCTGCTCGCCGCCTGGGCGGTCGGCGGCCTGCTCCTGTGGGTCGTCATGGCCGTCGAGCGCCGCACCCGGCCGGGGCTCACCTCGCGCGGGGCCCCCGAGCCAGAACCGCAGCGGGTGCTCCAGCCGGTCTGAGCGCGGCGGTCGAACCCCCGCCCGCCAAGCCCGCCGAGTCCCGCCACGTGCTAGACGGCGTTGCCGACGAGATGGCCGATGACGTAGGTCAACCCGGCTGCCGCAGCGGCGAGGGCGAGCTGCTCGGAGCCGGCGACGAGTGGCTTGCGGTCGGTGACCCGCGAGACGACGGCGCCACCGACGAACGCCGCGACCGCCGAGACGATGAGCGGTACGAGGACGGTGCTCAGGCCGAGCAGCAGCGGGACCAGGGGGATGAGGGCGCCGATGCAGAACGAGAGGAACGACGTGCCCGCGGCCGTCCACGGCGACGCCTGCGAGCCCGGGTCGATCCCCAGTTCTTCACGGGCGTGGAAGCGCAGCGCGACGTCGGGATCGCGGGAGATCTCCCGGGCCGCCGACTCCGCAGTCTGGGGGGTCATGCCGTGGGTGACGAGCACCGCGGCGAGCTCGGCGGTCTCCCCGGCCGGGTTGCGCGCGAGCTCGAGGCGCTCCTTGGCGAGCTCGGCGTCGATCATCTGGTTCTGGCTGCGCACGCTGATCCACTCGCCGGCGGCCATGGAGAACGCCCCGGCCGCGAGCCCCGCCAGGCCCGTGACGACGAGCACCGAGCGCACCACTCCGGCGCCGCCGACGCCGGCGATGAGCGAGACGTTGCTCACGAGCCCGTCCATCGCCCCGAAGACCGTGGGCCGCAGCCACCCGCCGCTGACGTCACGGTGGTGCTCATCCGGCGGGATCCGCCTGGGGTCAAAGACGGTACCGGGGACACTGCTCACCGTGGGCTCGCTCACGTCCCCACGGTAGTCCGATGAGGTGCTCGCCGCCGCTCAGCTACCAGGGCAGCGGGACAACCGTGACGCTCTCGCCCCGCCGCACGCCCCCGGGGGGGACGACGGCGAGCGCGGTGGCGTCGAGGAGCCCGCGGAGCATCGCTGAGCCCTGGAAGGGCAGCACCCTCACGCCGCCGCCGTTTGAGACGACAGCGACGAGCCGGTGCATGCCTGGGCGCCCGCGGAGGTCCTCGCGTGACGTGGCCTGCAGTGCACCCTCCGGTGGCCGGCCCGAGAGCGCGGCGAGCAGCGGCCGGGCCAGCGTGAGCACGCCGACGAGCGCCGCGAACGGGTTGCCCGGCAGCCCGACGACCCGGCACCCACCGGGGAGCTCCCCGAGGAGCATGGGGTGACCGGGTCGCACGGCGACCCCGTCGACAAGCAGCGTCGCCCCGAGCCGCTCGAGCGCCGCGTGGAGGTGGTCGACCGGCCCGGCCGCGGTGCCGCCCGTGGTGACGACGACGTCAGCGCAGGTCGCGGCGGCCGTCAGCGCCGTCGTCGTCTCGTCGAGGCTGTCGGCGACGTGGACCGGGGTGGCCGGGACGGCGCCGAGCCCCTGCAACCAGCCGGGCAGCTGTGGGCCGAGGCTGTCGCGGATCCGGCCGTCGCGGGGCAGCCCAGAGGCGAGGAGCTCGTCGCCGAGGACGAGGCAGCCCACGTGCGGCACCGGGTGCACGAGGAGGCTGTCGAGCCCGGAGGCCGCCGCAAGCCCGATGACGGGCGGGGTGACTCGGGTACCCGCCGCGACGAGGACGGCGCCGGCTGCGCACTCCTCACCGGCCCGTCGGACGTGGCTCGCCGCGAGCGCGTCGCCGTCCCCCGCTCGGAGCAGCCCGTCCGTGCCGACGACGCCGTCCTCCGAGCGTACGACGGCGCAGGTGCCCGCAGGGAGCATGGCGCCGGTGCCGACCGCCGTCGCCGTGCCCGGAGTCAAGGGGGCAGCGGACTGCCCGGCGAGCAGCAGGCCGATGACGGCCCAGGGCGGCGGGCCGGCGACGGCCCAGCCGTCCATCGCGCTCGCGTCGAACGGGGGGTGCGCCACAGGGCTGACCACGGGCTCGGCGAGCACCGCGCCCAGGACGTCGGCGAGCGCGACCGGACGCGCCGGCAGGGGCAGGGCCCCGGATGACGCCGTCGGCCCCGCCTCGGGCCAGGGCATGCCGACGTGGTGCCGTCGGGCGCTCACGCCTCGATCGGCTCCGTCTGCGCGACGAGGGCCTTGACCTCTGCGGCGAGCTCCGCGAGCGGGCGACCACTGCGGGCCGCGGCGACGCCGAGGAGGAAGGTCGTCAACGGTGCGGCGGGGCGCGCGACCCCATGGGCGGCGACGCCGGCGACGCCGAGCACGGTGTCGATGTCGGGAAGGTCGGACTCTGCGACGCCGAGCCGCTCGGCGCAGGCTCGCAGCCAGGGGAGCAGGGCGCTGGTGTCGTCCACGGGGTGAGGCAGCCTTTCGTCGCACGCCGCGCCGGCGCAGCGTGCCGACGTCGCAGCCGCATCCTGCCCCGCTTCGGCGCTGCGACGCCACCGGCGGCGCGACTGCTCGCCGACGCTCAGCCGGGGGCGCTCACCCTCCCGTGCTCAGCCCCCGCGCTCAGCCTCCGGCGAACGGCGGCAGGACCTCGACGACGGCGCCCTCGGGCAGCGGCGTCTCGACGCTCGCCCGCAGGCCGTCGATGAGGAAGGAGCAGTGCTCGAGGACCGCGGTCAGGGCGTCGCCGTGGCGGAAGGCCGCCGTCGCCATCGCGGCCCCGACCGTCGCCGCCTCGAGGGACTCCTCGGCGATGCCCGCCGCGGCCTTCGCGGCGGCCCAGTAGCGGACGGTGACCTCAGCCACGACCGCCCCCGCGCCTCGCCGTGTGCGTGCCGGCCCAGGAGCGCCACGGTCCACCGGCGAGCGCTCGCGCCGGCCTCCCGGTCAGCACGCGCCCACCCACTCCTGGGTGCCGTCGGTGAACTCCTGGTGCTTCCACAGCGGCACCTCGTGCTTGACGGCGTCGACGAGGGCGTGACAGGCGTCGAAGGCCTCGCCGCGATGGGCGGCGCCGACGGCGGCGACAACTGCCGTCTCGCCGACGTGCAGGGACCCGATCCGGTGGAGCACGGCGAGGCGACGCACTCCCGGAAGTGCCGCCGCGCGCTCGGCGACCCGGCGCAGCTCGGTCTCGGCGCTGGGGTGGCAGCTGTACTCGAGCAGACGGACGCCGCGGCCCTCGTCGTCGTCCCGGACGGTCCCGGCGAACAGGGCGATGCCGCCCGTCCCGGGGTCGCGCACCGCGCCGAGAACCTCGTCGAGGGTGATCTCTGCCGGGCGGATCGCCGCGAGGGTGAGGACCCCCAGCGGTTCCCGGCGCGGGTCGCCGTCCGGATCGCTGCTTCGCTCGTCAAGCACCCCCGGAGTCTACGGACGGCGGCGCCCGGCGGGGTACCGGCGGGCGAGGGCGACGGCGGCGGCGAGGGCGGGAGGATGTCCGCATGGACGACGAGCCCCTGGCGCAGGCGTGGGCCGCGGTGCTCCTCGCCGGGGGAGCGGGGCGACGCCTCGGCGGCGCCGACAAGGCGGCCCTCACCCGTGACGACGGCGTCCGGCTGCTCGACGCCGTCGTCACGGCGATGGAGGGGGCGGCCCAGGTCGTCGTCGTCGGGCCACAGCGCACAACGAGCAGGCAGGTGACGTGGACCCGCGAAGAGCCTGCCGGCTCGGGGCCGCTGGCGGCTGTCGCCGCGGGGCTCGCGGCCGTGAACCCCGACATCCCGTTCGTCGTCGTCTGCGCCGTCGACCAGCCCGCCGCGGGGAGGGCCGTGCACGAGCTGTTGCGTCGGCTCGGCCTCCCAGGACGGGAGCCGTCGCCGTCGGCGGTCCTCGTCGACCGTGACGGACGACGCCAACCCCTCCTCTCGGCCCACCGCGTCGAGGCGCTGCGCCTGCACCTCGCCCGACTGGGGGACCTGCGCGACCGACCCGCCCGGCTGCTCCTCGGTGACGCCGTCGTCGACTGCCCCGACGTCTGGGACGCCGCCCGCGACGTCGATACCCCGGAGCAGGCTCGGTCCCTCGGCTGGCACGTCTAACGCCCCGAATCGGTGGCCCTCCGCGCGGCGGCCTGGCACCGTGACCGTCGGCGGTGCCCGTGATGGTTGGATCTGTGCCGTGACCGAAGACGCCCGACCGTGGCTCGTCCACTACCCCGAGGGCGTGCCGGCCGACGTCGAGATCGAGGACCGGCCGCTGACGAGCCTGCTCGACGACGCGGCGAGGGACTTTCCCGACCACGTCGCGACGGCGTTCCTCGGCAGCACGCTCACCTACCGGCAGCTCCACGAGCAGATCGCTCGGGTCGCCGGCGGCCTGCGGGCGCTGGGCGTCGGGCCAGGGGACCGGGTGGCCCTCGTCCTGCCCAACAGCACCGACCACGTCGTCGTCTTCTGGGCGGTCCTCCGCCTCGGGGCGGTCATCGTCGAGTGCAACCCCCTCTACACGGCGCACGAGCTGGGCCACCAGCTCGAGGACAGCGGCGCGACGGTCGCCGTCGTCCTCGACCGTGCCTTCGAGGCGGTGGCCTCGGTGCGGTCGAGCACGAGTCTGCGCCACGTCGTCGTCAGCTCGGTCGCCGACCAGCTGCCCGCCCGTCAGCGGCTCCTCCTGCGCCTGCCGCTACCCAAGGCCCGCGTCGCGCTGGCGAAGGTCCGCACCACGTTGCCGACAGGGACCGCCGCGGTGCCGTTCCGGGTGCTGCGCCGCGGCGAGCCGGTCGAGCAGCACCCGGTCGCGCCGTCCGACGTCGCGCTGCTGCAGTACACCGGGGGCACGACGGGGGTGCCCAAGGGGGCGATGCTCACCCACCGCAACCTCCTCGCCAACGCGGCGCAGACCGCCGTCTGGGAGAACCGCGCGGTCCGGGGGCAGGAGGTCATGCTCGCGGTGCTGCCGATGTTTCACGCCTACGGGCTCACGTTCTGCCTCGGCGTCGCCACCCGGCTGGCTGGCACGGTCGTCCTCCTGCCGCTGTTCGACGTCGCCATGGTCCTCGAGGCCATCGACCGCTGGCGGCCCACCCTGTTCCCCGGGGTGCCGCCGATGTACTCGGCGATCATCGATGCGCCGGAGACGGCGGCGCACGACCTCGGCTCCATCCGCGGCTGCTTCTCCGGGGCGATGCGGCTGCCCGTCGAGACGGTCCGCCGGTTCGAGGCGGCGAGCGGATGCATGCTCGTCGAGGGCTACGGCATGACCGAGACCTCGCCGTTGACCTTCGGCAACCCGATGTCGCCAGCGCGTCGGCCGGGCACGATCGGCGTTCCCATGCCCTCGACGTACGGGCGGATCGCCGACGTCGACGACCCGGGCCGGGTCCTCGGGCCGGGGGATCGCGGGGAGCTCCAGGTGCGCGGGCCGCAGGTGTTCGCCGGGTACTGGAAGCGGCCCGAGGAGTCCGCCGCGGCACTCACGCCCGACGGCTGGCTGCGCACCGGCGACGTCGGAGTCATGACCGACGACGGCTTCGTGACGATCGTCGACCGGACGAAGGAGCTCATCATCACCGGGGGGTTCAACGTCTATCCCAGCGAGGTCGAGGAGGCGCTCAAGACGCACCCGGCCGTCGAGGACGCTGCTGTCTTCGGTGTCCCTGACGACTACCGCGGCGAGGCGGTCAAGGCGTGCGTCGTCCTGCGCCACGGTGTCGTGGCGGCCCCTGAGGACCTGCGCAACCACTGCCGCAGCGAGCTCGCGGCGTACAAGGTGCCGCGGATCGTCGAGATCCGCGACTCCCTGCCGCGCTCGGTCGTCGGCAAGGTCATGCGCCGCGAGCTGCGCGAGCAGCACCTCGCGGCGGTCCGCGCTCAGGGGCGGTAGCTGCGGGCCAGCTCGATCCAGCGGTACCCATACCCGGCGAGCGGTAGCCCGGTGAGCTCCTCCGAGGGCTGCGGGTAGTCGCCGTCGGCGAGGATCTCGGTCGGGCGACCCTGCTGCTCGGGCAGCGGTCCGAGGTCGACCGTCGCGTCCTCGGGGGAGAGGTTGTGGAGGAAGAGCACCGCGCTCTCGGTGCCGTAAGCGACATGGGCGAGCACCCCCTTGGGGGTGGCGACGTTGACCTCGTCGCACCCGAACGGGCCGGCGGCGACGACTGGACGGACCAAGTCCTTCGGCGCCGCCGAGGAGAAGCCGGCCGTCGGGCCGGTCGACCACTGCATCGGCGTCCGGATCGCCTCGCGGCCGGGCAGCGAGAGGTCGTCGCCCATCCCGATCTCCTCGCCGTAGCGCAGGACGGGTGTCCCGGGGAGGGAGAACTGCAGCGAGTAGGCCATCCGGAGCCGCCGCTGGTCGCCGCTGGTCGCCGCCGAGCATCGGGGCCAGGCGTCGGCGGATCCCGCGGCCGTAGAGCTGCATGTCCTCGTCAGGGCCGAAGGAGGCGAAGACCTCGCCGCGCTGGTCGGCGCTGAGCCGGGACAGGTCCACCTCGTCGTGGTTGCGCAGGAAGGTGGCCCACTGCCCGTGCCGCGGGAGCGCGGGCAGCGCCTTGAGCGCCTCGGCCACCGGCTCGGCGTCCTGGCGTGCGAGGGCGAGCATGAGGGCGGAGTTGAGCGGGAACGCGAACAGCATGGCGAACCGGTTGTTCGCACCTCCGCCGCCGCCGAGATAGGCGGGGATCTCCGGGGGTGCCACGTTGGCCTCGGCAAGCAGCACGCTGTCGCCCCGGACCCACGAGGCGGTCTCGCGCATCCGGGTGAGCAGCTCGAAGTCCTTGGGCGCGGTCGGCTCGTCGGGGCGGACCTCCTCGATGATGAACGGCGCCGCGTCCACCCGGAAGCCCGCGACGCCGAGGCGCAGCCAGAACGCCATCACCTCGAAGATCTCCGCCTGCACCGCAGGGTTGGCCCAGTTGAGGTCGGGCTGGAAGTCGTAGAAGCGGTGGAAGTACCAGCGTTTGGCGGCCTTCGACCAGCTCCAGGTCTCCTTCTGCTCGCCGGGAAACACCATGCCTTGATGGCGGTCGGCAGGCTCGGTGTCGGACCACACGTAGAAGTCGCGGTAGCGCGATTCAGGGTCGCTGCACGCGGACCGGAACCACGGGTGCTCGTCGCTGGTGTGGTTGACGACGAGGTCGATGATCACCCGCATGCCGCGGGCGTCGGCCTCGCCCAGCAGCCGCGCGAAGTCGCCCAGGGTCCCGATCCGTGGGTCGATCGCGAGGAAGTCGGTGACGTCGTAGCCGGCGTCGCGGTCCGGGGTGGGATGGATCGGGTTGAGCCACAGGCAGGTGACGCCGAGCCGGGCCAGGTAGTCCAGCCGGCTGATCAGCCCGCACAGGTCGCCGTGGCCGTCGCCGTCGGAGTCCTGAAACGTTCCGACGTCGAGGCAGTAGACGGCGGCCTCGCGGTACCAGCGATCTCCCATGGGGCAACGCTTCCCTGAGAGACTGAGGGCAACCGCACCGGCGGTCCCGTTTCCTCAGGTGGCCTGCTGGCACTCCTCGAGCAGCCCGCGCCGGCTGCCCCGTCTGCCGAAGCGAGGCGACAGCCCGTGCCCGACCGGTCCGTCGTCGCGAGCAGCTCAGTGATGTGGCGGTTGGCCTTCGCGGGCTCCGCCATCCTCAGCGCCGTGGTCCTCTTCGCGCCGAGCGACGGTGGGGCGAGCGGGATCTTCCCGGGGGCGGACAAGGTCGGCCACGCGACGCTCTTCGCGCTCGTCGCCGTGACCGGGGCTCTGGCGGGGCTGCCCGTGCGGGAGACCACGGCGGCGCTGCTCGGCTACGCCGTGGGCAGCGAGGTCGCGCAGGCCCTGCTGCTGCCCCGCCGGGCGGGCGACCCCCGCGACGTCGTCGCCGACCTCACCGGTGTCGCGATCGGGCTGCTGGTCGTGCGCGCGCTGGCTCGTCGCAGCTCCGGGGCGCTCCCGGCGGCCGCCGCGACGCACGAGAGACCGCTCCCCGAAGGGAACGGCCTCCCGTCGTGAGCACCTTCCCGCCAGATCGCCTCGCGGCACGTGGTCGCTCGTAGCGACGGATGGTTGGGCCCGGGGTCATGGAGCGGGTCGGTGCACCGGCTGCAGGTCAGCAGAACTGCGAGCACCCGGCGTCCCCATGATGCACGACGGAGCGCCCACAGCGCAGGGACGGCTGTGGACGCCGACGCGCTACAGCAGCCCGACGAGTGCTGCGACGAGCGGTGTGCCCTTCGCGGTGACCTCCGTCCGGCGCTGGCCCGGCACCTTAGGAGTTGGGGGCAGGAGCGACCTCTGTGTCTCGTAGAAGGATTCCGAGAGTGATGGGCGCGAGCCCCAGGCGCAGCGACATGGTCTGAACGGCCTCACGGATGTACGGCCACGCTATGAAGGCGCCGTTGGTGTCTGCGAAGCAGGCGACGACCGACAGCGTCGGCTCCTCGTCACCCGCAAGATCGAAGTCGATGATCACTCCGGTCTCGATCGTGGCGATGCATTCACCATCGAGATTGCTGCACTCCACGTGGTGGTCGAACCATAGGGACATTCCTCCCGGGGAGATGCGCATGCGAGCGGGCTCGAGGCGAACGTCTACGTCGTGCACAGCGCCGTCGGATTCCCGCAGCGCCTCCCCGCGCCAGCGGACCACGCGGATCTGCCGCATCGTCAGCCGTGAGATGAGGTGCTTTACCTCGTTGAGCGTGACCTGAACATCACCGTACTCAGGTCCGGTCATGACCAGACGATGCGACGTAGAGGTACATCTCGCGAACGACATCGAGCCGGGCGCCTGCACTTGCGACGGTCCAGGTGCCCGGCTCCTTCAGAACTGCCGCGGTGTGGCTCCAGGAGATCCCTGAGTGCACGCGGGGCGCCTGCGAGCTGCGGTGCCAGGCCCGGTCGACGTCATCGGGAATTCGCTCGAGATGCGCGTTGATCTCGCTCGTCTCACGGGCACTGATCGGATGCTCGTCGAGGCACAGGTTCGCGTGCTGCTGCAGCCACGGGACGACGTCGGCCCACTGCCAGACACGCGAGGCGTTGGTGCCGGACCCGATCGTGCCCCGATGCGGGGGGAATCCACCAGGGCCGCGCTTGCCAAGGGTGAGCAGGCGGACGCCCTCGCGATGGAGACCGGTCCGGGCTGCGATGTCGCTGATGCCGACCAGGTCTTCGGAAACTCGGTCGACGCGGACGCCGAGGTGGTTGTCGATCCGGTTGGCTGCGTCGCACGCGGCCGAGACGGCGTCGACACCATCGTCTAAGTAGACGGTGGCGCTGACGATTCCGTCGCGACTCGTCCAGCCGTAGTCACCGAGGTGAACGGCGATGAGCTCGTCGGTGTCGTCATCGTCAAGATCGACTCCAGTGACGACCAGTTCTATCTTCCGAGGCACGGCATCTCCGGTGTGCGTATCAAGCGGGTGGTTGGCCCGCAGAACTGTGAGCCTGCCACACGGTGTTGGCAACTGCCAACACCGTACTCTCGTTATCGGTCAGCGATGCCTCTTACTGAACTCGGGCGAGCGAGCGCTCACCGAAGCCGCAGGCGGATGCAGTCCGCCCGTCGCCGGAGACGTTCCAACTCCGCCCTCGCCTCACGCGCCGGTCCCGGTTTGAGGGTGTCGAGCTCCTGCTGCGCCTCACCCAGACGCACATCAGCTGCTTCGAGGCCTTCCCCGGCGTCCGTCGAGCCGTCCGCGAGCATCGCTAGGACGTGCTGGGCCGCCTGAAGCCTGTCAAGCGCCTGAGCCTCCTGGCTCACCGCCGTGTCTACGAAACGCTCGACGTCATCGACGGCCTTGTCGAAGGCATCCAGAAGAAGACGTTCCGCATCCTCCAAGGCGCCCCGCTCGTCAAGCACCCCCTCGACGGCCACCAGCAGCGTCTCGGCGTCCTGGAGTCGCTCGACGGCACGGCGCATGTGAGCCGCCGGCGTCGTCGGGTCGCCTTCGCGGTGGGGACATTTACGAATCGCCATCGGAACATCGCGGGCGACGTTCTCAGCCCCCTTACCGGAGCAGTCGACGCGGATCGTGCACGGTTCGACGCTGCGGTCGTCGGTCCGGGTGCACCTGAGCTTCCCCCACCGGTGCTTGCTGTTCCCGACGTGGAACTCGAGCCACCAGCCTGCCTCCTTGGCTTCGAGCAGAGCGTCGCGCCACCACGACTCGCTGTGCCGAGGCCAGTTGTCGTCGCGTCCGTACCAGTCAGCCACGACGCCGCCGGCGCATCAAGCAGGGCCCGCGGCACGTGCCGGACGGCATCCACCATGCTCAAGCGACGGTCGCCTGCGGACAGGCACGCTGTCGAGGCCAGGCCGACCACGCGGACCCAATGACGTCCTTTGCTTGCGGTGACACGGCGAATTCTCCCGGACGACGATCAGAGACACGTTGGCTTGGCTCTCGCACCGTATCGGAGCGACACCTCCTGGCTCGTGGCTCGCCTCGAAGCCGCCTTGGAAGCGGGCGCTGCGGCCTGGGAGGTCACCGTCGCCTGTGGCTGACAACGATGGTTTCCTCGCTCCAGCCCGCCGCTGCTCCGACGTCCGTCGGCCACCTGGGGCTGTCGGCACGCGGTCGAGTCGGGCAGGCTGGGGGGCGTGACCACAGCGAGCCCCGGCACTCCCCACCAGCCCCTGACCCTGGCCGGACGGCTGCTCGTGGCCACCCCCCGGCTCGGGGACCCGAACTTCGACGGGACCGTCGTCCTCCTCCTCGACCACGACGAGTCGGGGACCCTCGGAGTCGTCGTGAACCGGCCCTCCGAGCTTGCGGTAGCCGACGTCATCCCGCCGTGGGGCGAGCACGTCTCGCTCCCACGCGTGCTCTTCGAGGGCGGCCCGGTCGCCAAGGACAACGCCCTGGCCCTGGCATCGCTCGCGGGCCCCGGGGCCGACGACGGCCTCGACGCCGCGCCCGAGGCCGCCGAACCGGTGGGGTTCCGCCGGGTGCGCGGACGGCTGGGGCTCGTCGATCTCGACGCGCCGCCGGAGCTCGTCGTCCCCGGGCTCATGGGGCTGCGGATCTTCGCCGGCTACGCAGGCTGGGGGCCCGGGCAGCTCCTCGCCGAGCTCGACGAAGGCGCCTGGTACGTCGTCGACCCCGAGCCCGCGGACCTCTTCGGCGACGCGCCGGGGCGGCTGTGGCGGGGCGTGCTCCGCCGGCAGGTCGGGGACCTCGCCCTCGTGTCCACCCACGCCAGCGACCCCAGCCAGAACTGACGGCGGGGCTCGTACACTCCTCCGGTGAGCACCCCTCTCGGTCCCGACGTCCCCGGCGGTCCTGGTTACGGCACCCAGACCCTGCTCGAGCGCGAGCTCGACACCACCCCCCAGCTGTCCTTCGGCGACGGGGACCACGAGCGCTTCGCCCACTACGTCCGCAAGGAGAAGATCACCGAGAGCGCCGTCACCGGCGACCCGGTCATCGCCCTCTGCGGCAAGGTGTGGGTGCCCAACCGCGACCCCCAGCGATTCCCCGTGTGCCCCGCGTGCAAGGAGATCTACGCCCAGTTCGGCGCTGGTGGCGAGGGCGCTGGGAGCTCCTCGGGCGCTGGCGGCTCCTCCGCGGGTGGCTCCGGCGACGCCGGCGGGCAGGGCTGAGCACGGGGGCGCCCCTCGCGAGGTCTGAGCAGACCGAGCTGCGCGGGGCGCAGCCAGGTCTTCTGGCGCCCGAGAACCGGGCGCTGACCGTCAGCGTCGTCAGCGTGGTCCTCCTCGTCGCGTTCGAGGCGATGGCCGTGGCGACGGCGATGCCGGTGGCGGTCAAGGAGCTGCACGGGCTCCGCTTCTACGCCTGGGGCTTCTCCGGGTTCCTCGTCGCCAGCCTCGTCGGCATGGTCGTCGCAGGCGAGGAGAGCGACCGGCGCGGCCCCCGGCTGCCGCTGCTGTCCGGGCTGCTGGCGTTCAGCGTCGGGCTCGTCGTCGCCGGGACTGCGGTCTCGATGGCGGTCTTCATCCTCGGGCGCGCGGTCCAGGGGCTGGGCGGCGGGCTCGTCATCGTCGCGCTCTACGTCGTCGTGGCCCGCGCCTACCCCGAGTCGCTGCGCCCGCAGGTGTTCTCCGCGATGTCGGCTTCGTGGGTCCTGCCCTCCATCGTCGGCCCTGCCCTGGCCGGCTACGTGGCGACGACGTGGACCTGGCGGCTCATCTTCCTCGCGGTGCCGCTCATGGTGGTTCCCGCGGCGCTGCCCATGGCGCGTCGGCTGCGCACGATCAGCGGCGGGAACGCCGAATTCGTCGTGCGCCCAGGGCGCAAGCGCCTCGCCGTCCTCGCGGCCGCCGGCGCCGCGCTCCTGCAGTACGCCGGTCAGCGGCTGGCCCTGTTCAGCGTGGTGATCGCCGTCGTCGCGCTCGTCGTCCTCGGGCTCAGCGTGCCCCGGCTGCTGCCGCGGGGGACTCTGCGGGCGGCGCGTGGGCTGCCCACGGTCGTGCTCATGCGCGGCGTCATGGGCGGGGCGTTCTTCGGCGCCGAGGCCTTCGTCCCCCTCATGCTCATCACCGACCGCGGGCTGAGCCCCACGGCCGCGGGCCTCGCCCTGACAGGGGGCGCGCTCGGCTGGGCGTTCGGCTCGTGGCTGCAGGGCCGGCCGGGGCGGCGAACCCCGCGCTACCGGCTCGTCCCGCGAGGATGCCTGCTCATCGCCGTCGGCATCGCCTGCGCCGGCGTCGTCCTCGTGCCCGCCGTGCCCGTCGTCCTCGCGCCGGTGGGCTGGGTCCTCGGCGGCCTCGGCATGGGGATGGGCATGAGCAGCGTCTCGGTGCTGCTGCTCGAGCTGTCCGAGGAGGCCGAGCAGGGAGCCAACTCCGCGGCGCTCCAGCTCTCCGACGCCCTCGGCAGCGTGATCTTCGTCGGGCTCGCCGGCACGCTCTTCGCTGCGTTCCACCAGGCTGGCCACGACTCCCGGGGCTTCGCGACGATCTTCTGCCTCATGGTCGTCATCGCGCTCGTCGGCGCCGTCATCGGTCGCCGGGTGCGTCCGTCCGGGGGCCGCGGTGCTCCGGCAGACACGGCGGCAGGGCCAGCCGCAGCGGGGGCGGGTGCGCCGTGAGCGTGCTCGCCGTCCCCGACCCCCCGCAGGAGCGCCGCCCGCTGCGCGCCTGGCAGCGCGACTGCCTCGCCGCCTACCGGGCCGCAGCCAAGCGCGACTTCCTCATCACCGCCACGCCCGGTGCAGGCAAGACGACGATGGCGCTCACCCTCGCCCTCGAGCTTCTTGGCACCCGGGCCGTCGACCGGGTCGTCGTCGTCTGCCCCACCGACCACCTGCGCACCCAGTGGGCGCACGCCGCCGCTGCGATGGGCGTCGACCTCGACCCCACGCTGAGCAACGACGTCGGCCCGGTGCGCGAGGGCTACCTCGGCTACGTCGCCACCTACGGCCAGGTCGCGGCCAAGCCGCTGCTGCACCGCCGCCGGGTCGAGGCGCGCCGCACGCTCGTGATCCTCGACGAAGTCCACCACGCCGGTGACGGCCTGTCGTGGGGCGAGGCGGTCTTCGACGCCTTCGACCCCGCACGGCGACGGGTCTGCCTCACCGGCACGCCGTTCCGCACCCGCGCCGACGAGCGGATCCCCTTCGTCACCTACGAGCCGGACGACGACGCCGAGGGCCTGCGCAGCGTCGCCGACCACGGCTACGGCTACCGCCAGGCGCTGGCTGACGGCGTCGTCCGCCCGGTGGTGTTCGCCGCGTACACGGGGGTCTCGCGGTGGCGCAACAGCGCGGGCGAGGTCGTCGCCGCGTCGCTGAGCGAGCCCTCGACCCGGGCCGTCGAGGCCGCGGCGTGGCGCACCGCGCTCGACCCGCGCGGGCAGTGGGTGCCGCACGTCATCGCCGCCATGGACGAGCGGATCACCCACCAGCGCGAGTCCGGCATGCCCGACGCCGCGGGGCTCGTCCTGGCCTCCGACCAGGACGACGCCCGCGCCTACGCCGCCGTCGTCGAGTCGGTCACCGGTGAGGCGCCGGCGCTCATCCTCTCCGACGACCCGCGCGCCAGCGAGAAGATCGCCGAGTTCGCCGGCTCGCAGCAGCGCATGGCGGTCTGCGTCCGGATGATCAGCGAGGGGGTCGACGTCGTCCGGGCGTCATGCCTGGCCTGGATGACGAGCTACCGGACGCCGTTGTTCTTCGCCCAGGCCGTCGGCCGGGTGGTGCGCGCCCGCGGCGACCACGAGAGCGCGACGGTGTTCCTCCCGGCGGTGCGCCCACTCCTCGCCCTCGCCGCCGAGCTCGAGTCCGAGCGCAACCACGTCACCCCGGGGCCGCCGCCGTCCTCCGACGAGCTCGATCTGCCCGAGCGTGAGCCGCGCGAGGCGGGAGGTGCCGGTGGATGGGAGGCGCTGCACGCCGAGGCGGAGTTCGCCCACCTCCTGCACGGCGGCCGGGCGGTCCTGCCGGGCTCCCGGCCGCTCACCGAGGACGACTCGGACTTCCTCGGCCTGCCTGGCCTGCTCTCACCGGAGCAGATGGCCGAGCTGCTCTCGGCCCGCGACGCCGAGCACCGCAAGCGGGCTGCCCGCAGCACCGCCCCGAGCGACGTCGCCCCGCCGGCCGACGCGCCCATGTGGGAGGCGGCAGCGAGGGTCCGCCGCGAGATCAACCACCTCGTGGCACGGCGGGCGGCGTCGTCGGGTCGGCCGCACGCCGCCGTTCATGCCGAGGTGCGCAAGGCGGTGCCTGGGCCGCCGTCGGCCGCGGCCGACCTCGTCGTGCTCACCGCCCGCCACGAGTACCTCCTGGGGCTCGTCCACTGACCCCTCGACCGGGTAGCACGGGGCCGACCGCCCACCTGGCTCGCTGGCGCCGATCGGCCGCCGCGGTGCCTGCTCCCCGTCCACGCGGAGCATGCCCGTGCCCGCGCGAATGGGGTCAGGTGGCCTCGGCCGCTGCGCCTGCCCGTCTCTGGCTCTATGGTCGGAGGCGGCCGGTCTCCGGATGCACGTCACGTGATCACCATCGAGGAGGAGCTGCGCATGTCGACCACGGGTGGCTACACCCCCGAGGAGCTGCTCGCCGAGGAGGACCGGCTGCGGCTGCCCTCGCTGAGCAATGACGACGCCGTCGGCCTCGGCCTGGTCATGATGCGTCGCGCCCGCGAGCGCGACCTTCCCCTGGTCATCGAGATCCGCCGCGGCCCCCAGGTGCTCTTCCGCGTCGCGCTGCCGGGCAGCTCGCCTGACAACGACGCCTGGGTGGCCGCCAAGGTCCGCGTCGTCGAGCGCTTCGGGCACTCGACGATGTACGAACGGGTACGCCACGAGGCGAAGGGGACGAGCTTCCCCGAGGCCACGTCCCTGCGGCTGCCCGAGTACGCCGCGCACGGCGGCGGGTTCCCGCTCTCGGTCACGGGCACGGGCGTCGTCGGCGTCGTCGTCGTGTCGGGGCTGCCGCAGGTCGAGGACCACCGGTTCGTCGTCGAGTGCATCGAGGGCTTCCTCTCCGCGAGCCAGGGCGACACCGTCGGCAGCAGCCCGATGGGTGGCTTCGCCTTCCGCTAGACCGCGCAGCTTCCGTCCGCGCACGCGGCGTCCGAGCCGGCACCTGAGGGGGTCGCGACGACCATCTGCAGCGGGTGGGCCTCGCGCCACGCCGTCTCGAGCACCTCGAGGAGCACGTCGGCCGGCTGCGCCCCCGACACGCCGTAGCGCTCGTCGACGACGAAGAACGGCACGCCGCTGATGCCGTAGGCCGCGGCCTGCCGCTCGTCGGCGCGGACGTGCTCGCCGTGCACGTCGTCGGCAAGGACCTCCGCCGCGACACCCTCAGGCAGGCCCGCGTCGGCGGCCAGCCGCTCGAGCGTGCTCGGGTCGGAGATGGGCGCGCCCTCGGTGAAGTAGGCGCGCAGCAGCCGCTCCTTGAGAGCCCCCTGGACCCCATGCTCCGCCGCCGCGGCGAGCAGGCGGTGGGCGTCGAAGGTGTTGCCCGTCCGGGCCGCCTCGAAGTGGAAGTCCAGGCCCTCGGCCGCCGCCGTCCGGGTCATGTCCTCCTGGGTGCGCTGCGCCTGAGCCAGGGGCATGCCGTACTTCGTCGCGAGGTGCTGCGCCAGGGACTCGGTCATGACCGCCGGCGCGCCAGGGTCGAGCTCGAAGGCCCGCCACACGACCTCGACGTCCTCGGCGTGGGTGAACCGCGCCAGGGCGGCCTCGAAGCGCCGCTTGCCGATGTAGCACCACGGGCAGACGACGTCGGACCAGATCTCGACCTTCACGGGCGCGCGGCCTCCTTCACGGGCCCCCGTACGGGACCTCTCGAGCGGTCCCAACGTCGGGCTCGCCCCGACGCATCCCCGCGGCGGCGTCGAGCAGCGGAAGGGTGCGCAGCGGGACCTGGGTGGCGAGCGCGATGACCGTCGAGGCGCGGGTCACCCCGTCGGCGACGACGACCTCGTCGATGACCCGCTGGAGGTCGGCGTTGGAGCGCGCGACGACGCGGGCCAGGACGTCGCCCGAGCCGGTGATCGTGTGCGCCTC
>JBBQFP010000046.1:0-22511 GCA_038322045.1 Actinomycetes bacterium
ATCGTGTGCGCCTCGAGCACCTCCGGGACCGCGGCCAGGCGGGCTGCGACGGCGTCGTGGCCGACCCCCTGGCGGATCTCCAGGGTGACGAACGCCGTGACGGGATAGCCGAGCGCCTCCGGGTCGAGGTGCGGGCCGAACCCCGACACCACCCCCGCGGCGACGAGCCGGTCGAGGCGTGCCTGGACCGTCCCTCGGGCGACCCCGAGCCGACGGGAGGCCCCGAGGACGCCGATGCGCGGCTCGTCGTCGAGCAGGCGGAGGATCCGCGCGTCGAGCCGGTCGACGACGTGATGTGCGTCCATGTGGGCAACCTGTCCTGTGCGAGCGGACCTGCCTTGAGCACAGTGTGCAGGCTGACCAGTCCTCCGGCCCCCGATTGCCCGGACGACGACCCCGCGACAGGCTCCGCTCACCAGCAGCCGCCCGCTCGCCCTGCCTCGGAGGCACCCGTGTCGCACGTCCTCGACCCAGCCACCGGAACGAGCCAGGTCCCGGCGGACGACCGCCTCGACGACGCCGCCACCGATGACGTCGCTCTCGTCGCCGCCGTGCCGCACGACGCCGCAGCGGACCCGTTCCCCGTCGTGGGCATGGACCACGTGCACTTCGTCGTCGGCAATGCGCGCCAGGCGGCCCACTGGTACGCGTCGGCCTTCGGCATGACGCTCGTCGCCTACAGCGGCCCCGAGACCGGCTCGCGCGACCTCGCGCACTACGTCCTCGCCTCGGGCAAGGCGCGGTTCGTCATCAGCGGCGAGGTCCACGCCGGGACCGCGGTCGGCGAGCACGTCCTCGCTCACGGCGACGGCGTCACCGACCTCGCGCTCGAGGTGCCCGACGTCGACCGCGCGATCGCGCACGCCCGCACCCAGGGCGCGACCGTCCTCGAGGAGCCCCACGACACCTCCGACGAGCACGGCACCGTGCGGACGGCGAGCATCGCGACCTACGGCCAGACCCGGCACACCCTCGTCGACCGCTCCCGCTACGACGGCCCGTTCCTGCCCGGCTTCGCCGCCGCCCAGCCGTTCTTCCGCGGCAAGCCGGCGCACCACCCCAAGCGCTACTTCCAGGCCATCGACCACTGCGTGGGAAACGTGCGTCTGGGCCGGATGGACCACTGGGTCGAGTTCTACAACCGCGTCATGGGCTTCACCAACATGAAGGAGTTCGTCGGCGACGACATCGCCACCGAGTACTCCGCCCTCATGTCCAAGGTCGTCACCAACGGCAACCACCGGGTCAAGTTCCCGCTCAACGAGCCGGCCGTCAGCAAGCGCAAGTCCCAGATCGACGAGTACCTCGAGTTCTACGGCAGCGCGGGCGTCCAGCACATCGCCCTCGCGACCAACGACATCGTCGCCACCGTGCGGGCGATGACCGAGATGGGCGTGGAGTTCCTCGACGCCCCAGAGAGCTACTACGACACGTTGGGGGAGTGGGTCGGCGACACGCGGGTCCCGCTCGACACCCTGCGCGAGCTGAAGATCCTCGCCGACCGCGACGAGGACGGCTACCTCCTGCAGATCTTCACCAAACCGGTCCAGGACCGTCCGACGGTGTTCTTCGAGCTCATCGAGCGCCACGGGTCTCTGGGCTTCGGCAAGGGCAACTTCAAGGCGCTCTTCGAGGCCATCGAGCGGGAGCAGGCCCGTCGGGGCAACCTCTGAGGCGCGGTCCCCGCGCCCGACGCCTGACGCTCCGCTCGAGCAACGAGATCTTCCAGGTCTGTACTTACACCTAGCGCATCCCCGAGGTAGGGGTGCAGGATGTCCGCTGTGTGCGCCCCGGAGAGACGGCTCGACACCGCTGCACCTGGCAGCGGGACCTCACCCCTCGACGTCCGGCTGCCGCGCGCCGCACTGGGGGGCTCGTGAGCAACGCTAGCGCTCGACTACGCCGGAACCTCGCAGGACTCGCCGTCCTCACGCTCGTGTCGGGCGCCGTGTCGGCGGGACCTGCCGGAGCCTCCTCGGAACACCAGCAACGCGCCCCCAAGCGGATGGTCTCGGGGTGGCTGCCGTACTGGTCGCTGGGCTCGGCGGTCCGTTCCGTCGAGCGCTCGGGGTCGCTGTTCACCGACACCTCCCCGTTCTGGTACGACCTCGTGCCGAACCAGGCTCGCCGGGAGGTCGTCGTCTGGAAGGGCGGCGCCGTCTCGAGCATCCCCTCGACGGTGCGCCGTCTGAGGTCGACCGGGGCGAAGGTGCTGCCGACGGTCACCGAGTCGCTGAGCGCGCGCGGGATGGCCGCCATGCTGCGCAGCCCCGCGCGGCGCTCGGCCCACGTCGCCCAGCTCACCCGGCTCACCGTCGCCAACCGGTTCGACGGCCTCGACCTCGACTACGAGGCGATGGCCTTCGGAGGCACCCGCGCTGACCGCGACACCGTCAAGCGGCTCTTCCCCCGCCTCGTCCGCGAGCTCGAGCGCTCGCTGCAGCGGCACGGCCGATCCCTCACCGTCACCGTCGCCGCGCGGACCTCCGACGCGGACCCGAACTGGCGGGTGTACGACTACGCCGCCATCGGCGCGGCTGCCGACCGGATGCGGCTCATGGCCTACGACTACCACACCACCGGGTCGGCGGCCGGGCCGGTCGCGCCGCTCGAGTGGACCTCTGCCGTCGTCCGCTACGCCGTCAGCCGGGTGCCCTCCCGCAAGGTCCAGCTGGCGATCCCGACGTACGGCTACGACTGGGTGTCCTCGCTCCGGGGCACCTGCCCGACCGGCGTCCGACCCCGCGACGTCGGCCGGACGACGGCTCAGCTCAACGACCTCGCGGCGTCGCGCGGCGTCAGCCCGGTCTACGACCGGCGAACCGGCGAGGCGAAGTTCGGCTACCGCACCCTCTACCGGGGCAAGCGCAACGGCCGGACGGTGAGCTGCACCGCGACCCGCGTCGTGTGGTTCCCCACCGTGAGCTCGACGCAGGCCAAGGCCAAGCTCGTCGGGCGCTACCGGCTCGCCGGCATCGCCTTCTGGAGCCTCGGTGGGGAGGACCCGGCGCAGTGGCGTGCCCTGCGCGCCTACGCGCGGACGCTCTGAGGCACGGCGGTGACGCACGCTGCCGGGGAGCGCGCCCGCGGGTCGGCGGTGACGCCCGCTGCCGGGGAGCGCGCCAGCGGGCCGGCGGTCAGGCCAGCTCGACGCCCGCCTCGGCCAGCTCGCGCCAGGCGCGCGCCGTCGACTCGGCCGCCACGCCGGCCGTGAGCCCCTGCAGCACCCGCGTCCGCAGCCCGAGGGCGACGGCGTCCAGAGCGGTCGCCCGCACGCAGTAGTCGCTGGCGATGCCGACGACGTCGACCGCGTCGACGCCCCGCTGCCGCAGCCACGTGCCGAGTCCGACGCCGTCGTCGCAGACGCCCTCGAAGGCGGAGTAGGCCGCCGCGCGGGCGCCCTTGTCGAAGACCTCGTCGAGCTGGCTCTCGTCGAGGCCAGGGTGCAGAGCCGCGCCGACGGTCCCGGCGACGCAGTGCGCAGGCCAGCTCTCGGCGAAGTCGGGGTGCGCCGAGAAGTGCGCCCCGGGGTCGACGTGGTGGTCCCTCGTCGCCACGACGGCGGCATAGTCGCCTCGATGACGGCGGACATGGTCGGTGACGGCGCTCGCCACCGCTGCACCACCGGCCACGGCCAGGGACCCTCCTTCGCAGAAGTCGTTCTGGACGTCGACGACGACGAGTGCGCGGGTCATGGGGCCCCTCTCAGAGGAGGATCTCGGTGGGGATCGCCGGCTCCGCGCGGGAGAGGGCGAGGGCCTTCGGCGGCAGCTCAGCACGGCTCGCGGCATGCCGCTCGCGCGCCACGGTGAGCGTCGTCCGGCCGACGACGTCGCCGGCGGTGACGAGCGGCACGTGGAGCTCTCGCAGCCCGTCCCCGCAGCGCGGCGCGGCGCTGACGACCTCGGCCTCCGCGCGGCCCTTGCGCCCGAGCCGACGAGCGGCGTACTTGCGCCCGCCGTGGCTCGTCTTGCCCTCCGAGCGCTTCTCGACCGCGACGAGCTCGCCGCCGGGGCTCTCCTCGCGGGCGACGAGCTTGTAGACCATCCCGGCGGTCGGCACCTTCGAGCCGGTGACGAGCGCCGTGCCGACCCCGTAGCCGTCGACGGGCGCCGAGGCGAGCGCGGCCAGCGCGTGCTCGTCGAGGTCGCTCGTGACGACGATCCTCGTGCGCGTGGCTCCGAGGGCGTCGAGCTGCTCTCGGACCTGCCGCGCCTGCTCGATGAGGTCGCCGGAGTCCAGGCGGACCGCCCCGAGGGAGGGACCCGCCGTCCGGACGGCGAGGGCGACCGCCTCGGCGACGTCGTAGGTGTCGACGAGCAGCGTCGTCGCGGTGCCGAGGGCGGCGACCTGGGCGGCGAACGCCTGCTCCTCGGAGTCGTGGAGCAGCGTGAACGCGTGCGCGCTCGTGCCGGTCGTGGGCACGCCGTAGCGTCGTCCGGCCATGAGGTTCGACGTCGCTGCGAACCCGGCGACGTAGGCGGCCCGGGCTGCTGCCACCGCGGCCTCCTCGTGCGTGCGGCGCGAGCCCATCTCGATGCACGGACGCCCGCCTGCCGCGGTCGTCATGCGCGACGCCGCTGTGGCGATCGCGCTGTCGTGGTTGAGGATGCTCAGGACGACGGTCTCGAGCAGCACGCACTCGGCGAAGCTGCCCTCGACGACGAGCACCGGCGAGCCGGGGAAGTAGCACTCGCCCTCGGCGTAACCGTCGATGCAGCCGGAGAACTTGTAGCCGGCGAGCCACGCGCACGTGCGGGCGTCGACGACGCCCACCTCGGCGAGCCAGGCCAGGGTGGCGTCGTCGAAGCGGAACCGCTCGACCGCGTCGAGCAGCCGCCCCACCCCTGCCACGACGCCGTAGCGCCGCGCGCCGGGCAGCCGACGGGCGAAGACCTCGAAGACGCACCGGCGCTGCGCGGTGCCGGCGTGGAGGGCCGCCTGGAGCATCGTCAGCTCGTAGTGATCGGTGAGCAGCGCGGTGCTGGGAGCGGCGGCGTCCGGCATGCGCCCAGCCTAAGAGCGTGGGGACGAAACACGCGCGCAGTGGGCAGACACAAGGTGGCAGCGAACCGCCTGCCTCAGGTACCCAACCCGCCACGCTGCGGCACAACGAAATATGTCAAGTCAAGTTCTCGGTCTCGCAGGGCTAAAGACGCGCCCTCGTGGTTGTCGAAACCCAGAGCAGAGCCGTCTGTTCAGGACAGCGTCATCTCTCTCTACGGGGAGCTGGGTCCGACGACGCAGGCTATGGGGGCCGTCATGAGAGTGCAGCAGCGGTTGCTGCAGGGCAGGGCTCGTCGCGCGATCGCTGGCGGGACGACGTTGGCTCTCGCGGCGGTGGGTGCGATCAGCGTGCTCGGCGCTGCCCGTCCACCGCAGCCGCTGCAGCTCGGGCTGGGTGACCCCAAGGGCGCCCACGCGACCATCGAGACGACCACCTTCCTGCTCCACCCTGGCGCGCTGGTCGCCCACCGCGGAACCGCGAAGTCATTCGTGGTCAGCGTCGACGGCGTCGACGCGCTCGGGTATGGCAGCGCTATCGACGCGCCCGGACACAGCGGCGGCCACTCCCTCGGCGTCGACGCCGCCACCGGCATCGAGGTCGTGGAGTACCCCGGCTCCGAGCTGTGGGAGCGGTTCCCCGACGGCCATTGGCTACAGGTCACCCGCTCGACGGGGCGGCAGCCGGCCCCGGCGCCGGAGGCTCAGCCTGCGCCGCCCGTCGCGCAGCCGACCCCCGTCGCGCCCATCACCCTCCAGCCGGCGACGCCGATCTCTCCGGCGCTGCAGACCGCGCTCGACGCCACCCCCGGCGTGCTCTCGGCGACCCCGATCGCGGGTGGGGCGATCCTCGTGGTGGTCGACACGACGCGGGTCACCGCGCGGACCCTCTCGGCGCTGCCTGGTGTCGCCTCCGTGGAGACCCCGGCGATGGCGCGCACCACCGATGTCCCCACCCCGTCGGACTACGCCGCGTCGTGGCAGCTGGACAACATCCACGCCGCCCGGGCGTGGCAGATCACCCGCGGCCAGGGCCAGATCATCGCGGTGCTGGACACCGGCGTGACCGAGATCCCGGATCTGCGGGGGCAGCTGTGGACCAACCCCAAGGAGCCCTGCGGCTCCACCGCCGATCTCGACGGCGACGGCAAGGTTGGCGACTGCCACGGCTGGAACTTCTACAGCGGCAGCGCAGACGTCTCCAACTCCGCGACCGGGGACTTTCTGTACAACTATCACGGCACTCTCGTCGCCGACTCGGCGCTGGGTGCGGTCGGCAACGGCCTCCCCGGCGCGGGCGTCGCCCCGCAGGCGCAGGTGATGGCGCTCGCGGTCGGCGCCGGTCACAGAATCAGCTTCGAGCTGGCAACAACCGCGATCTACTACGCCGTCGACCACGGCGCGACGGTCATCAACGGCTCCTTCAGCGGGTCGTATATGTCCTCATACCAGAAGACCCAGTGGACAGCGGCGGTGACCTACGCCGCCACGAAGAACGTGCCGGTGGTGATCTCGGCCGGCAACGCGACGGCGAACAACGACGTCACCCCGTCCTACCCGGCCAACATTCCCCTCGCCAACCAGCTCTCGGTCGCCGCGACCACCCGCAGCGACTCTCTCGCCGGGTTCTCCAGCTACGGCGCCACGACGGTCGACCTCGCCGCCCCCGGCGAGTACGTCATCCTCGGCTGGAACACCGGCGGCGCCGTCTCCATGAGCGGCACCTCGTTCTCCGCGCCGATCGTCGCCGGCGCGCTCGCCCTGCTCAAGGCGGCGTACCCCACCGCGACAGGCGCGCAGCTCAAAGCGGTGCTGATGAACACCGTCCAGAAGCTGCCGGCGCTGACCGGCAAGGTGGCGTCAGGCGGCATGCTGGACGTCGCCGCGGCGCTGGCGTCGGTGCCCACGCCGGTCACCTACGAGGTTCGCGGGGTGACCGACCTCCGCCCGACGACGGCCGGCACGCTGAGGATCGAGCTGGGGGCGGGCGGAACTTCGCTGCCCGCCGGTCAGCTCAGACTCAAGGTCGCGCTGGGCTCGGCGCAGTACAGCTCGATGTACGCCGTCGCCGGGCTGGCCGTCTCCTCCGACGGCGCCACCACGCAGACCGACGCCGCAGGCGAGGCGACGCTCGCGCCCGCCACGCTGACCAGCGCCAGCCTGGCCAGCGGGGTGGAGGTGCCGCTCGGGTTCTCCCTCGAAGCGGGGCAGTACGCCCTCCTCATGCAGCTCACCGACGCCTCCGACGCTGCCGTAGGTCGACCGCACGCAGTCAGCTTCGTGGTCGACGAGAACGGGCAGGCCACCCCGACCTCGGTGCCGGTGCCCACAGAGCCAGCGACCCCCACCGCCGGGCCGACGCCACCCACGCCTGTCACGCCCCCCAGCACGACGGCTCCATCGGCGGCGCCCACAGCCAACCCCATCCGCTCCACCGCACCGCCCGTGCCAGCACCCACCTCCTCCACCGCACCTAGCCAGGCACCCAGCCGGACACCGTCGGGTACTCCCACCGGCTCGCCCGCGCCGCAGCCGAGCAAGACGACCCCGCCTGTGCCCGCACCCACGTCCTCGCCCGTACCGGTGCCGACGTACACCCAGCGGCCCACGTCCTCGCCGACGCCGACGTACGCCCCCATCCCCCGACCCACCTACTCGCCTGCGCCGCAGCCGACCTACGTCGCCCCCACCGTCGCCCCCACATCTGTCCCGACATCCGCCCCGACTGTTGCCCCGCAGCCGAGCAGGCTGCCGACCTCCGGCCACTTCGGCATCACCGGAATCTCGCCCGGGACCGGCCCCTCCACCGGAGACACGCTGGTCACCCTGTACGGCAGCAGGCTGCCCTCACCGGCGTACGTCCTCGTGGACGGCTCGCCGGTATCCGTGATCAGCCAGGGCAGCGCGTCGCTCACCTTCCGCACCCCGCGCCACGTGCCCGGGAAGGCGACGGTGACGGTGTTCGCGCAGGACAACACGTCGGACATTTTGACCGGAGCGTTCTCCTACTACGCCGTGCCGGGCGGGCCAGCGCCGGAGCCCACCAATGCACCCACCGGCCCGCCGATCGTCTCGCCGACCGGGTCTCCGACCAGCGCACCCACCGCCGGGCCGATCATCTCGCCCACCAGCCAGCCGACCAGCCAGCCGACCAGCCAGCCGACCAGCTCCAGTGACCCCACTGTTGCGCCGACTCCTCTGCCGAGCAACCCCGCCGACCAGGTCGGGCCGGACATCATCCAGCGGAGCGGGTACGAACTCCGTCGCAACCCCAGCGGGCTGCTCGCCGGGATGGATAGCAGCGACTGGATGCTCCTCTCCTGTACCAGTACCATCTGCGCGGCCAGCGGGATCTGACCTGCCGGCGCGAGGCGCGTGCCACGATGGAGCCGTGTCCACCGCCCCAGCCGAGGTCGAGCGGCCGGAGACCGACAGCGTCGTCCGGCCCGACAAGCCCTGGGTGAGCATCGTGTGGGACGACCCGGTGAACCTCATGTCCTACGTCACGTGGGTGCTCCAGAAGGTCTTCCGGTACGACCGCGCCGAGGCGACGCGGCTCATGCTCGCCGTCCACCACGAGGGCCGGGCCGTCGTCTCGACCGGGACCCGCGAGGAGATGGAGCGCGACGTGGCCAGGCTGCACGAGCACGGCCTGTGGGCGACCTTGTCGCACGACACGTGAGCGCGCACCGCCAGGCCGGTCCCCTCGCCCCCGAGGGTCGCTGATGGCGCTGGGGTTCCGCCGCAGGCGCGGTGGCGGCGCCGTGGCCAGCCTCGACGTCGCCGAGGTCCGTCTCCTCGATGAGCTGCTCTCCCAGCTCGTCGAGCTCGTCACCCCTGAGGGCCCGGCCGAGACCGACCCTCTCGCCCGGGCTGTGGGCATCTCGACGTCCACCCGGACGCCCGAGGATGCCGCGCTGGCCCGCCTCCTGCCCGACGGCTACGGCAGCGAGGACGCCGAGCAGGCCGGGGAGTTCCGCCGCTACACCGAGCTCGGCCTGCGCGAGCGCAAGGTCGCCGACGCCACCGCCGTCCGGCAGGCGCTGCCGCCCGCGGGTGGGGTCGTCAAGCTCGACGCCGCGGCGGCGGAGGCCTGGCTGCGCACCCTCACCGACCTGCGCCTGGCCCTCGGCACCCGCCTCGAGGTCGACGCAAGCACCGACGAGCTCCTCGAGACCCTCGACGACGACGACCCCCGGCTGCCCGGGCTGACCATCTACTCGTGGCTGGGGTGGCTGCAGGAGACCCTCGTCCGCTCGGTCTGGTGAGCGGGGCACGCCGGTCACCCCGTCGTAGGCTGGCCCACCGTGGATGATGCACCCATCGGGATCTTCGACAGCGGCGTCGGCGGGCTCACGGTCGCGCGGGCCGTCCTCGACCAGCTGCCGCACGAGCCGGTGCTCTACGTCGGCGACACGGCGCGCGGCCCCTACGGCCCCCGGCCGATCGCCGAGGTCCGGGCCTTCGCCCTCGACGTCATGGACCACCTCGTGGCCCAGGGCGTGAAGATGCTCGTCATCGCCTGCAACAGCGCGAGCGCCGCCGTCCTGCGCGACGCACGGGAGCGCTACGAGGTCCCCGTCGTCGAGGTCGTCCAGCCCGCCGTCCGCCGGGCGGTCAAGGCGACCCGCAGCGGGCGGGTAGGGGTCATCGGCACTCGCGCCACCATCACGAGCGGCGCCTACGACGACGCCTTCGCGGCGGCCCCGCACCTCACCCTCACCAGCCAGGCGTGCCCGCTGTTCGTCGAGTACGTCGAGCGGGGCGTCACCGGCGGGCCCGAGCTGCTCGCGGCGGCTCACGAGTACCTCGACCCGGTGGCCGAGGCCGGCGTCGACACCCTCGTGCTCGGCTGCACGCACTACCCTCTGCTCACCGGCGTCATCTCCTACGTCATGGGCGACGAGGTCACGCTCGTCTCCAGCGCCGAGGAGACAGCCAAGGACGTCTACCGAACGCTCGCCGCCGGTGGGCTCGAGCGCGACGCCTCGCTGCCCGAGCCGGTCCACCGGTTCCTCGCCACCGGCGACCCGCGCTCGTTCACCGAGCTCGGCCGTCGGTTCCTCGGGCCGGAGCTCACGGTTGCCGAGCCGGCGGGCTCCCGGGCATGAGGCTCACGGTCCTCGGGTGCAGCGGCTCGCTGCCCTCGTCGACGAGCGCTGCCTCGTGCTACCTCGTCGAGGCCGAGGGGTACCGCCTCCTGCTCGACCTCGGCAGCGGGGCGTTGGGGCCGCTCCAGAGCGTCGTCGACCTCGCCGACGTCGACGCCGTCGTCCTCTCGCACCTGCACCCCGACCACTGCCTCGACGTGTGCGGCTACTACGTCGCCCGTCGCTACGGCCCACCGGGGCGAGAGGGGCGCATCCCGCTGCTGGGGCCCACGGGCACCGCCTCGCGCCTCGCCCGGGCCTACGGCATGCCGGAGCAGCCAGGCATGAGCCCGGTCCTTGACGTCGGCGTCCTCGACGGCCGGACGACGCAGCTCGGACCGTTCACCGTGCGCACGGCGCGGGTCAACCACCCGGTGGAGACCTATGCCATCCGCCTCGAGCACGGCGGGTCGGCGCTGGCGTACTCCGGGGACACCGGGGTGAGCGCCGCCCTGAGCGAGCTCGCCACGGGCGCGGACCTCCTCCTCTGCGAGGCGACCTTCGCCGAGGACGAGACCAACCCGCCGGACCTCCACCTCACCGCGAGGCAGGCCGCCGAGCACGCGGCCCGCGCCGGGGTCGGACGGCTGCTGCTCACCCACCTCCCGCCGTGGCGCGACCCGCAGCGCGCGCTCGCCGAGGCGCAGCCGGCCTTCGGGGCCGTAGGGCTCGCCCGCCCGCTCGACGTCCACGAGGTCTGAGCGCCGGGCGACGTCTGGGGCGGGTGCCGCTCGAGGGTGGGCGTGTCGGCGCCGCCGTCTACCCTCGGGCGCATGCCTCCCACCGCCGGCGCCCGCCCTGACGGACGCACCTTCGACCAGCTCCGCCCCGTGACGCTCACCCGGGGATGGCTCGACCAGGCCGAGGGTTCGGTCCTCGTCGAGTTCGGCCGCACCCGCGTCCTGTGCGCCGCCAGCGTCACCGAGGGCGTGCCGCGCTGGCGCAAGGGCAGCGGTCTGGGCTGGCTGACGGCCGAGTACGCGATGCTGCCGAGGGCGACCAACACCCGCTCGGACCGTGAGTCGGTCAAGGGTCGCGTCGGCGGCCGCACGCACGAGATCTCCCGGCTCGTGGGGCGCTCGCTCCGGGCGGCGATCGACCTCAAGGCGCTGGGCGAGAACACCATCGTCCTCGACTGCGACGTCCTCCAGGCCGACGGCGGCACCCGCACCGCTGCGGTCACCGGTGCCTGGGTCGCGCTTGCCGACGCCGTCGAGTGGCTGCGCGCCCGAGGGTCGTTGCCCAAGGGCAGCCAGCCGCTGCCCCGGTCCATCGCCGCGGTCAGCGTCGGCATCATCGACGGCGAGCCCCGGCTGGACCTCTGCTACGACGAGGACGTCCGCGCAGGAACCGACATGAACGTCGTCATGACCGGCGACGGCGGCTTCGTCGAGGTCCAGGGGACCGCCGAGGGCACCCCCTTCGACCGCGCGGAGCTCGACGCGCTCCTCGAGCTCGCCGGCCAGGGCTGCGCCGAGCTCACCCGGCTCCAGCTCGAGGCGCTGGGCCGGTGACCTCGTCCGCGCCGCTGCCCCGGCTCGTCATCGCCACGCGCAACCACCACAAGGTCGCCGAGCTCGGTCGGATCCTCGCCGACGCCGGGCTGGCGGCCGAGCTGCTGGGGACCGACGCCTTCGCCGACCTCCCTGACGTCGCCGAGACGGAGACGACGTTCAGCGGCAACGCCGCGCTCAAGGCGATCGCCGTCGCCCGGCACACCCGGCTGCCCGCGGTCGCCGATGACTCCGGGCTCTGCGTCGACGTCCTGGGCGCGATGCCGGGCATCTTCTCGGCCCGGTGGAGCGGGCGGCACGGCGATGACGCCGCGAACCTTGCGCTGCTGCTCGGGCAGATCGGCGACGTCCCCGACGCCAAGCGGGGAGCGCACTTCACGTGCGCGGCTGCCCTGGCCCTGCCTGACGGCTCGGTCACCTCGGTCGAGGGGCGGCTGCGCGGCCGGATCGTCGGTGAGCCGCGCGGGACCAACGGGTTCGGCTACGACCCGGTGTTCGTCCCCGACGGCGAGACCCGCACCACCGCGGAGCTCGCCCCCGAGGAGAAGGATGCGATCAGCCACCGCGGGCGGGCGCTGCGGGCGCTCGTGCCGTACCTCGCCGAGGCGCTGGGCATCGCCAGGAGGTGAGACGGCGAGGCCGGGCCGGGATGGTGCGGAAGAGGGGAGTCGAACCCCTACGCCCGAGGGCAACAGGACCTAAACCTGCCGCGGCTGCCGTTACGCCACTCCCGCACGAACGGAGGCAATCGTAGGGCCTGCGCGGGTCCGTGCCGGGCGGGCCCGAGTCAGACGCCCAGTGCCTTGCGCAGGCTCGCGACGTGCCCCTTAGCCCGGACGTCGTACCGCGCCTCGCGCACGACCCCGTCGGGTGAGATGACGAACGTCGAGCGGATGACGCCGGTGACCGTCTTGCCGTAGAGCTGCTTCTCGCCCCATGCGCCGTAGGCGGTGAGGACGGTGTGGTCGGGGTCGGAGAGCAGGAGGAAGCTCAGATGTTCTTCCTCGCGGAACCGGGCGAGCTTCTCCGGCAGGTCGGGGGAGAGCCCGACGACGGCGTACCCGGCCGCCTGGAGCCCGGCGAGGCTGTCCTGGAAGTCGCACGCCTCAGCTGTGCAGCCGGGGGTCATGGCAGCGGGGTAGGCGTAGAGGATCACGGTGCGCCCCCGCAGCGCCGCGAGCGACACCGGCGTCCCGTCTGCGTCGGGCAGCGTGAAGTCGGGCGCGGGGTCACCGGAGGAGAGGCGGGGCGTCTGCACGATGCGCACGGTAGCGCCTTGCCACGACGTCGCGGGCGAGCCCCTGTCGCGCACCGAGTCCCGCGTCGGGCAGGATCATCGTGGGTGCGTCGGTCGTAGCCGCCGCACCCGGGTGGCTGCCCTCAGCCCCCGTGTCTCGAGCCGAGGAGAGCAGACGTGACCGAGAGCACCGCTGTGACGAGCGCCGGAGCCACCGTTGCCGGGCTGTCTACGCCGTCCGTCGCCGACGAGCGGGCGAGGCTCGCAGCGGAGGCGGCGGCGAAGGACCCGGCCAAGCTGAGCGTCGCCGAGCTCGAGGCGCAGATCACCGCCGCGCGCCGTCGGCTGGCCGGGACGGTGGACGAGATCGCCGACCGGGTCAACCCGAAGAACGTCGCGGCCCGGACGTCGGAGAAGGCCAAGGAGCGGGCGACCGCCGCGGCCGGGGACGCCAAGGTCAAGGTCTCGGCCTTCTTCCACACCCCCTCGGGCGAGCTCGACACGACGAAGGTCGGGGCTGTCGGCGGCGCCGTCGTGCTCGTGATCCTCATCAAGATCATCGCTCGGGTGCGCACGCGTCGGCACTGAGCCCCGCTGCGGGTACCGTCGGCGGGTGACCACGAAGCCCGCCCGCTCGACGAGTGCCGACGCCCTGCCGATCCGCCTGCTCCACGACCGGCTCCTCGTGGCGCTCGACCCTGCCGAGGGCGAGCGCCGCTCCTCCGGCGGCATCGTCATCCCCGCGACCGCGAAGGTCGGCCGGCGGCTCTCGTGGTCCGACGTCGTCGCGGTCGGCACCAACGTCCGCTCGGTCGAGGTAGGCGACCGCGTCCTGTTCGAACCCGAGGACCGCGCCGAGGTCGAGCTCCAGGGCCGCACCTACCTCCTGCTGCGCGAGCGTGACGTCCACGCGGTGGCGGCCCCACGCCTCTCTGACGGCAGCACGGGCCTCTACCTCTAGCGCAGCCTCACACCCAGGACAACGCGTGCCCCCGTTCGACGACGTTCAGGCTGACGAGCGGACGACGAGGCGCACGTCGAGCCGGCGCGGGGCGACGTCCTCGGCCCCTCGCAGCGCGCTGACGAGCAGGGCGACCATGGCGCTGCCGAGCTCGACCGGGCTCTGGTGCACGGTCGTCAGCGGCGGCTCGGTCCAGCCGGCGAGGTCGTCGATGTCGTCGAAGCCGACGACGGCGACGTCCTCGGGGACCCGGCGTCCGGCACGCCGCAGCGCTCGCAGGGCGCCGGCGGCCATGAGGTCGCTCGCCGCGAAGACCGCGTCGACGTCGGGGACCCGCTCGAGGATCGCGGTCATGGCCGCCTCGCCGGACTCTCGGGTGAAGCCTCCCTGCTCGACGAGCGCGCTGTCAGCGGCGTCGCCGAGAGCCGCGAGGTAGCCCGAGAGCCGGTCCGCGGCCGCGTGCTGGTCGAGCGGCCCGGTGATCGTCGCGATGCGTCGCCGTCCGGAGCCGACGAGGTGCGACGTCGCCAGCCGCCCGCCCTCGACGTTGTCGACGTCGACCCAGAGCAGGTCGGTCGCCGTCTCCCACGGGGTGCCGCCATAGACCGCAGGGAGCCGCAGCCGCTGGACGAGGGGGATGAGCGGGTCGCCACGGTGCAGCGAGGCGAGCAGGACGCCGTCGACGTGGCCCCCGGAGAGGTAGCGCTCGATCCGCGGGTAGTCCTCGGCGCGCTGGACGAGCATGAGGACGAGCTGGAGCCCCTCGGTGGCGAGGCCGGCGCTCGCGCCGCGGATGATCGCGCCGAAGAAGGGGTCGGAGAAGACCATGGACTCGGGCTCGGAGACGACGAGCGCGACGGCGTCGGTGCGATGGGTGACGAGCGTGCGGGCAGCGCGGTTGGGGATGTAGCCGAGCTCGGCGATGGAGCGCTCCACCCGTTCACGGACCGGCGCGCGGACGGCAGGCGAGCCGTTGACCACCCGCGAGACCGTGGCCCGTGAGACTCCCGCCCTGGCGGCGACCGACTCCAGGGTAGGACGACGGCTCGGCTCCAGGGTAGGACGACGGCTCGGCGGGGTGGTGCTCACGGTGGTGGCTCTCCCGTTCTCGCGATGAGCTGAGCAGTCTGCTTGACCGTAGCGCCCCACCGCAGACGCCTTCCGCCACCCCGGCACGCCGAGAGGACCGGCCCTCCGTGGAGGACCGGCCCTCTCGGACTCGGTGTGCCCAGCGCGGGTCGGCGCTGGGGACGAGGATCAGTGCGGTGCTCGTGAGGTGCCGCGGTTGGTGAGGCGGTTCACCATCTCCTTGGCGCGGCGCTGGTTCTCTGGCTTGCTCGCCTCGCGGCGGGCGAGGTCGAGAGCCTTCATGGCCAGTCCGGTCTTGATGGCACTCTTCAGGAAACCCATATGTCCTCCGTCGTCGGTCGGGCGGCGTCACAGCGAGGTCTCCCCACGCGGCCGCTCGCCCAACCGGCGAGAGTGGCCTCGAGACCTCCGGAGGCTCCGGTCACCCGGTTCGCTGCGGAGCGCGTCAGACCGACTTGACCGCGCTGACGTCGAACTCGAGGGTGATCTTGTCGGAGATGAGCATGCCGCCGGTCTCGAGGGCTGCGTTGTACGTGAGGCCCCAGTCGCTGCGCTTGATCGTCGTGGTGCCCTCGAAGCCCGCGCGCAGGTTGCCGTAGGGGTCCTTCGAGCTACCTGTGAAGGTGAAGTCGACGGTGACCGGCTTGGCGATGCCCTTCATCGTGAGGTCGCCGGTGAGCCGGAAGGTCTCGGCGTCGACGGCCTCGACCGCGGTGCTGACGAAGGTCATCTCTGGGAACGTCGGCGCGTCGAAGAAGTCGTTGGTGCGCAGGTGGCCGTCGCGCTGGGCGTTGCCGGTCGTGATGCTCGCGACCTTGGCGGTGACGGTTGCTGAGCTGTTGGCTGGGTTGGCGGCGTCGAGGTGGGCGCTGCCCTCGAACTCCTCGAACGAGCCGCGGACCTTGGTCACCATGGCGTGACGGGCGGTGAACCCGAGCCGGGTGTGGGTGACGTCGAGCTGGTAGTCACCGGTGAGGTCGGCGATGGCGGGGATGAGGTTCTCGGGTGCGACGGTCATGGGGGCTCCTCTGGTCGAACGGCGGTGATCCGTTGATGTGTCAACTACAGAGTCCCTGAACGTGCATGATGTGTCAACTATTCCGTAGGATGACCCCATGACCGAACCGCGATGGCTCGACGAGCGCGAGGCCCGCGCCTGGCGTGGGTACCAGCACATGCGCTGGCAGCTTGCTGGAGCACTGTCTCGCCGCCTCGCGGCCGACTCAGGTCTGTCGGACTCCGACTACGGCGTCCTCGTGTGCCTGTCCGAGGACCCGGGCGAGAACGTCCGCGTCGGCGAGCTCGCCTGCTCGTTGCAGTGGGAGAAGAGCAGGCTCTCCCACCACCTCGCGAGGATGGAGAAGCGCGGGCTGCTCCTGCGCCAGGGGTGCCCCAGCGACGCCCGCGGCGCCTTCGTCGCGCTCACCCCGGAGGGCCGGGCCGCCATCGAGGCAGCCGCTCCCGCCCACGTCGAGGCCGTGCGCAGCCACTTCATCGACCTGCTCTCCCCGGAGCAGCTCGACTGCCTCGGGGACATCGCCGAGCTCGTCGTCGGGCACTTGTCGCGGGAGTCGTCCGGGGACGTCGCGGAGTCCGGCTGCTAGCCCACGGACCAGACCGCCCAGGGGACGTTCCAGTCGCCGCCGAGGCCGTTGCGCGGCTCCATCGCTCGACCCGTCCCGACGGTTTCCACCGGGTCCCCAGGGAGCATGGCCCCGTAGAGCCAGCGCGCGTCGGCCAGCCGCAGGTTCGTGCAGCCGTGCGAGCGGTTCGCGTAGCCGATGACTGGGTTCCACGGGGCGCCGTGGATGTACTCCCCGCTGCTCGTGATCTGCATCGCGTACGGCACGGTGAGGTCGTAGCTCTCCGTGCTGCCCGCGGGGATGCCGATGCTCGTCGAGCGCATCCGCACCGACAGGTACTTCGCCGTGAGGACCTTGATCCCTGAGCGGGTGGCGAAGCCCGGCTTGCCCATGGAGACCGGCAGGGTGCGCACGACGCGCCCGTCGACGACGACGGCCATCCGGTGCGTCGAGTTCGTGATCTTGAGGATCTGAGAGCGCCCGGTCGAGAACGTCAGGCTGCGGCCCTCGACGCCCCAGGTGCCGGGGGCCGCATGGACCCCGGCGAGCGCGGCCTGCACGGTGATCGTCGTGCGAGCCGGCCAGTAGCTCTTCGGTCGGTAGTGGACCTCCGTGGCCGACACCCAGTGCCAGGCCGCAGGACCCACCGGCCGGGAGGTCCGCACGGTCAGGGCACGCACCACCGAGGCGCGGTCGGTCACCGGGCTGGTGAAGCGGACGACGACGGGCATGCCGACCCCGACGAGGGAGCGCGCGGCGGGGGTGGCGATGACCGCGCGCACGACACGCGTTGCCGCTCCGGTCCGGAACGTCGTCACGAGGGCCTGGGCCCCGACGACGGACGGAGGGGTCACCGGCGCCGGTGCGACGGGGATCGAGGGCACCGGGGCAGGCGTGGGCGCGGGTGGCGCCTCCACCGGCAGGCCGGTCACGGGGTCGATCACCGGTGCGGCCGGGTCGGGCACCGTCGAGGGCGCTGGAGGCTCCGGCGTCGGCGGGGCGGGGGTCGGGACCGGCGCCGCGACGGCCACGGAGACGACGAGCTGGTACGTGGTGCCCGGCCGCAGCTCGACGCTGGTCGTCCACCGGTGCCGGGTGGCATCGACCCCGCCCGGCACAGCAGCCGTCGTGCCGACGGGAACGAGCCGGACGGCGAACAGCGTGGCTCCGCGAGCGGTGACGACGACCGGCGCCGTCGTCTTCCAGGCTGTGGCGCCGGAGGCGTTGGCCGTCGCGGTCACCCCGGGGGGGACTGGGGCGGCCGAGGCGGCCGGCAGGAGCGTGCCGCTAGCCAGGCCAGCAGTGGTCGCCAGGGTGAGGACGGCCCCGAGGGCCCGCGCGCGCGTGGTCACGAACGCAGCGTACGTCCGGCGGGCCCCGGTTCTGGCACGCGTGCGCCACGGCGCAGCACGGCGGCGGCGCTGGAAGGGTGTCCCTCCGGCGCCGCCGCCTCGTGCAACGGCGGGAGAGGGGTCGCCCTTGCCCATGCCGTCCTCGACGCCGATGACGGCGAAGGACGTGTCGAGCTTGACGGTGACCTCGGTGCCGTCGGCCTTCGTCATGTGGGCCTCGTACTCGCCATCCCCAGCGTCGGCCGCGGCGCCCATCGTCCTGGCGAGGGGGTTCGGATGACCTATGGGAGCGCTGTCAGCCCCCGTCTGCCTGTCAAGCCTGACAGCGCGTCAGGCGGTAGAGGCTGGCAGGCGGACGACGAAGCGGGTCTCGCCAGGCCTGCTGTCGACGCTCACCGTGCCGTGGTGCGCACGGACCACGGCATGGACGATGGCCAGGCCCAGGCCCGTGCCGCCCGCAGCGCGGCCTCGGGAGAAGTCCCCGCGAGTGAACCGCTGGAACACGTCAGGGACGAGGCTTGCGTCGATGCCGGGGCCGTCGTCGGACACTGACAGCGTCACCTCGTCGTCAGTCCTGGCGAGCCGTGCTGTCACCGTCGTCCCAGCCGGGGTGTGCATCCTCGCGTTGCCGAGGAGGTTGGTGAGCACCTGGTGCAACCTGTCAGGATCTCCCATGACGCTGACAGGTTCGTCCGGCAGGTCGAGCTGCCAGACGTGGTCGGGCCCGGCGGCTGACGCGTCGCTGACGGCGTCAAGCACGGATCGCGTGAGGTCGACGTCGGTGCGCTCGAGCGGACGTCCGGAGTCCAGTCGCGCCAGCAGGAGCAGCTCCTCGACGAGCACGCTCATGCGCTTCGCCTCGGAGTCGACCCTGCTCAACGCGTAGCGCTGGTCGGCGGTGAGCGTGTCCTCGTCTCGGCGGGTCAGCTCGGTGTAGCCGCGGATGGCCGCGAGCGGGGTCCGCAGCTCGTGGCTGGCGTCGGCGACGAAGGTACGGACCCGGCTCTCGCTCGCGTGCCGGGCCGAGAGAGCGTCGCCGACGTGGCTGAGCAGGTGGTTGAGCGCCGTCGCAACCTTGCCGACCTCCGTGCGCGGGTCGAGGTCGGTGGCAGGGACCCGCTCGGAGAGGTCGACCTCGCCGCGGTCGAGCTGTAGGGAGGTCACCCTCGTCGCCGTGGCCGCGACGCGTTCGAGCGGTCGCAGCGACCGCCGGACGATGGCGATGCCGGCGAGCGTCGCCACGAGCATTCCCGCGAGGGCGACGGCGAGCTCGACGACGACGAGCCGCACGACGGTCTCCTGCACGCCGGCCATCGGCAGCCCCGTGAGGATGACGTCCCCGTCCGGGACCGACACCGCACGGACCCGGTACTGACCGAAGTCGCCGATGCTGACCGTCCGGATCCGGCCGTCAGCGGGCACCGATCCCAGGGCGGCCGTGTCGTCCGCCTCCAGCGCGTCGACCCGCGGGGCCGGCGACGCGTCGACGAGCACCCCCGCGCTCGTGACGCGCCCGTCGACGATGTGCGCCCCTAGCGTCCCCGTGCTCTGCCCCGGGGCGGTGAGGAACCTGGCCTCGGAGTACTCGTCGTCCGAGGAAGCCCCGGGGTCGCCACGAGGGTGGTCGCCGATGTCGGAGGCTCGCCCACCCGCCGCGCTCACCTGGGCGTCGAGGCGCTGGACGAGGAACTGCCGCAGCGAGAGGGTCGTCGCGACGCCGACGACGAGGCAGACGACGGCGAGCAGCGCGACCAGCGAGGCGATGAGGCGGGCGCGCAGGGTCCAGCTCGAGAGACGGACCGGGCGCATCAGCCCACGGGCTTGAGCACGTAGCCGGCGCCTCGCACCGTGTGGATCATCGGCTCCCGCCCGGCGTCGATCTTCTTGCGCAGGTAGGAGATGTAGAGCTCGACGACGTTGGCCTGACCCCCGAAGTCGTAGTTCCACACGCGGTCGAGGATCTGCGCCTTGGACAACACTCGTCGCGGGTTACGCATGAGGTAACGCAACAGCTCGAACTCCGTGGCTGTCAGGTCGACGAGCGTGCCATCGCGGAACACCTCGTGGCTGTCCTCGTCCAGGGTGAGGTCCCCGACCGCGAGGATCGCGTCGCTGCCGACGGTCGCCCCGCCCGTCCGGCGGATGAGCCCGCGGAGGCGTGCGACGACCTCCTCGAGGCTGAACGGCTTGGTGACGTAGTCGTCCCCACCTGCGGTGATGCCGGCGATGCGGTCCTCGACGGAGTCGCGCGCCGTGAGGAACAGCACGGGGACGTCGGGGGAGTGCCCGCGCAGCCGGCGGAGGACCTCGAGGCCGTCGATGTCGGGCAGCATGACGTCGAGGACGACGGCGTCCGGGCGGAACTCCTTGGCGACGCGCACGGCCGCGACCCCGGTGGCAGCCGTGCGGATCTCCCAGCCCTCGTAGCGCAGCGCCATGGACATGAGGTCGCTCAGCGAAGGCTCGTCGTCGACCACGAGCACCCGCACGGGAGAGCCGTCGGGTCGGGTGAGCAGGACGCGAGCGGAGGACGAAGCGCTGGGCACGGGTCCCAGTGTGCTCGCCCCGCCCTGTGCGCGGACTGCGGCGTCCCTGTGAAGCCGCTGTGCGCCGGTCCGTGGACCCGCCTGCCCAGACCTGCAGGCACGGCCCACGTGCGTGACCCGAAGGCACGGACCCACCCGAACGGGTCATCATCGCACGTCGCGGCGAGGTCGATGACTTCTCCATGCTGGAGACCACGACCGAGACCGCCGACGAGGCGCGTGCGATGAGCTTGCTGCGGCTGCACGTGCCGCTGTGCCTGCTCTGCGACCTGGTGGACCCGCTGGGGCCGTCCTCGCGCGACATCCTCGCCATCGAGCGGGTGCCGGTCCGGCGCTGGTGGGGAGTGAGCTGACAGACAGCCGGCTGACACCGTCGGTCGCCCGGGGCGTGCCGTCGACCCGATTTGGGCGCCGGACGACGACCACGCTAGAGTCTCCGACGCACGACACGCGCCGCTAGCTCAACTGGCAGAGCAGCGGACTCTTAATCCGCGGGTTCGGGGTTCAAGTCCCTGGCGGCGCACCCGTTCTGACCTGGTCTTCTTCAATCTCAACCAAAGATCCAGATTCGATTGGATCTTCAGATGTGTGCAATATGTGTGCAGAAGATTCTTCAGTGATCGGCTCAGTGATCGGCTCAGTGATCGACTCTGTGGTCGCCGGGGCTGCTCGCGGGACCAGCGCTGCGGCGTTCTCGGCCGCCTGACGGGCGACCTGGGGAAGCACGCTGGTGTAGGTGTCGGCGGTCAGGGTGATGCTGGAGTGTCGGAGCATCTGTTGGACGATCTTCAGATCGGCGCCACCAGCGAGGGCGAGGGTGGCGGCGCCGTGGCGGAGGTCGTGCAGCCGGATCGGGGGCAGCCCGGCGCGTGCGGCAAGGTGCATGAAGTGGCGGCCGACGTAGTCGGGGTGCAGGGCGGTGCCATCTTCGCGGGTGAACACCAGCCCGGAGTCGGTCCAGGCGGCTCCCCAGGCGCGGCGTTCGGCGTCTTGGCGTTCCCGGTGGGCGCGCAGTGCGGCGACGGTCAGGGCGTCGAGGGCGATGGTGCCTTCGCTGCCGGCTTTGGGGCTGGTGGTCCGGGTGGCCCAGCCGATCTGGACGATCTGGGTGTCGATGATGGCCTCGCCGGTGTCGAGGTTGACGTTGGCCCAGGGCAGTCCGGCGGCCTCCCCGCGGCGCAGGCCGCGCATGGCGATGAGGTGGTAGAGGGCGTAGAGCCGGTCACTGGTGGCGGTGTCGAGGAACGCGCCGGTCTGGGCCGGGGTCCACAGCGCTACCACCGGCCGCTCGAGCTGTCCCGCGGCCTCCTTGCGTGCGGCTCGTGCGTCGGTGTGGCTGGCGGCGGCGTCGCGCGCAGCCCTGTGCAGCGATCGGTCGGTGGGCTGGGTCGCAGCGCGTCGCGCGGTGATCTTCGCGGTGTGCGCGGCTGCGCGTTCGTCATCCTGGGCCGCGGTGAGGGCCTGGTTGCGGTCCTGCCAGGCTCGGACCCGTTCGTGGGTCCATAGAACGGCGCGGGGCCGGCGGCCTTGAGCGAGCTCGACCAGCAGCGCGGGGTTGCGTTCAATGAGTCGGCGTTTGACTGCCTGGTTGAGCGCGGACCGCAGTGTCGCGTGCACCCGGCGGATGGTGGCGTCGGTCAGCGGATGGGTGGGGTCGCTGGGCCGACGCGCATCCAGGAGCCGACGCAGAACCGGGCTCGGGCGCGTGGAGACTGGGTGGCCCAACTGGCGCATCGCAGAGTAGAGGGCGTCGATGTGCTCGACGTCGAGTTCATCTAGCCGCAGGTATCCCAGGCCAGGCTGCAGGTAGAGCCGGAGGTGATACTCGTAGGACAGCCGACTGGTCTCCCGCAGCGCGGCCTTGCTGTCGAGCCAGCCTTTCAGATACTCCTCGACGAGCCGGGCCGCGCCGGTCTGCTTGATCTGCGCGCGGACGGAGTCGAGAACTTGTTGCATGGCGGCCTGGGCGCTCCGCTGGGTCGCGAACCCGCCACGCCGGATGTAGCGCCGACCCTTGGAGCCGCCGGGGACGTCGACCGCGTAGTACCACGATCCGTGACCGCGGCTCTTCAACT
>JBBQFP010000047.1:0-22356 GCA_038322045.1 Actinomycetes bacterium
TCGGCCTCGGCACCCGCCTCGGCGGCGCGGAGGACGTCGACCTCGCCGTGCGCGCCTTCCCGTTGGCCGGGCGCACCGAGGTCACCGACCTGGCCCTCGTGGGCCACCGGGCCAAGACCCTGGCGATCCGCGTCCGTTACCTTCGGTCCTCGGTCTACGTCCTGCGGCGCCACGTGCCACCGGCGGGCATCCCGCGGGTGGTCGCCCGGGTGGTCGCCGACGTGCTGAGGCCGCCCGGGTGAATCGCCCGGGCGGCCTGAGCACGTCGTCCTACTGGCCGGTGCGGAAGTACGGCTGCTGGGCCACCGTGACCCAGGCGCGCAGCGCGCTCGACGTCGTCGCCAGGCGGAACCCCTGGCTGCCGGCGTCGTCGTAGACCCACGCGGCGATGGACGGGAACGACGTGCGGAGCGCGGTGGCCGCACCGGCGAGCCAGAGGGCCTTGTCGCCGCCCTGCTCGACCGAGCCCGTCTGCGCGACCATGATCGGCTTCCGGGTCGCGTAGCTGGCGTAGACGCCCTTGACCAGAGCGGTCGTGGGCAGCCAGCTGGAGCCCGATGTCGCCGTGCCCATGTTGATCCCGTTGATCCCCACCCAGTCGACGTAGGCGTCGCCGGGGTAGTAGCTCGTCGGGGTGTTCCACGACGGCGTACCGGCGGCGTTGAGCCCGTCAGGGGCCCACACCCACACGACGTTCGTGGCGCCCTGGGCGGCGAACACGTCGTGGACGTGCTTCCAGGCTGCGACGTAGCGGGTCGTGCCGTTGGAGGTTCCCGAGTCGCTGTTGGCGACTCCGGACCACGCAACCGTGGCCTTGCCGTTCATGCCGGGCGCGAAGCGGAGCATGACTGGCGACCCCAGCTTCTTGACCGCCTGGGCCATCAGCCGGACCCGGGCGTCGTTGTCGCCTCGGGCAAGGGTCTTCAGCGTGACGCCGTCCGGCCGCCAGGTGATCATCGGCACACGGCCCGAGCGGATGTCCCACGCCTCGCGGGTGAAGTCAGCCGTGTCTGTCCAGCCGTGGTCGTGGCCGTTGATGTCCAGCGTGCGGCCGGCGGTCATCTCCCTCCCGGCGACGACGTCGGCGTAGAGCTGGCCGGAGCCGGGCGTCACGGTGGCGCCGAGCAGGGCCCCGCCCTGCGGCACCAGGCGTCCCTCGGGTCGACCTGGGGCGGCGCTGACGGTGACGTCGGTCATCGACGGGAGCCGAGGCGCGGCGACGGCGGCGGTGCGGGTGTTGAAGTACGGGTCCTTGGCGAGCTCCTTGTAGGCGGTCAGCGCCGAGGTCGAGGAGTCGATCCGCCAGTTCGTCTCCTTGTCCTCGTCGAACCACACCATGGCGGCCACACCGGGGAACAGCTGCACGAGCTGGCTGCGCAGCTCGCGGATCCACGACGCCTTGCTGCCGCCCACCTCGGTGGAGGCCGTCTCGGAGATGACGAACGGCTTGCGGCGCGAGTAGTCGGTGTAGACCGGCGTCAGCGTCGCGGCCAGGTCGTGCCAGGTGGACGTCGACTTCAGCGTCCCCCAGTTGTACGTGGAGACGCCGACCCAGTCGACGTAGGAGTCACCGGGGTAGTACTGCGTCCAGTGGTTCCACGGCTGGGCGGGGACGTCGGTGGTGTTCGGCGCCCAGACCCATGCCACGTTGGTCGCGCCCTCCGCGGCGAAGATGTCGTGCAGCCTCTTCCAGGCGGAGACGTACTTGGTCGGCCCGTTCGTCGTGCCCACACTGTTGTTCTTCGGGCCACCGCCGGGGTTCCAGTCGCCGTTCATCTCCCAGTTCCAGCGCAGGAGCATCGGGACGCCGAGCGCCTTCATCGCCTTCGCCCGGGCATGGACCACGGAGTCCTGCGAGCCGTTGAGGATGCTGTCGAGGTTGGTGCCCGACCACGACAGCATGGGCATGCGGCCCTTGGAGGCGTCCACCCGCTCCAGCTGCCCGGGGAACGGCTGGGTCCACGAGTAGAAGTGCGAGTTGATGTCGAGGCCACGCCCCAGCGTCTGCTCGCGGGAGGCGGCCTGGGCCAGCGCGACGTCGACCCCTGGCCACGAGCCGGTGAGGTTGACGTACGCCCCCAGGAGCGCGCCGCCTGCGGGGGCGAACTTGCCGGTGGCCCGCAGGGGGCCAGGGGGCGTCCCTGCCGTCGCGGCGGGCAGGCCCAGCAGGCCGAGGCCGACGATCAGCGTCGTCAGGAGCGCCAGCAGGCGCAGTTGGCGATGCGGCAGGTTTGCCCCGCGCGGGGCAGCGGGCATGGTCGATCCGGGCATGGGCAGTCGGGGACGCATGAGGTCTCCAGATCCTTGCGGGCTCGTGCTCAGGGACGAGGCTCGGAAGGGGCGGCGCGACGGCCACCCGCGTCGACGGTATCGGCACCGTCGGGGTCGTCCTGAAGTGTCCCAGACGGGCGGAGTGCCGGAATCGCGTGTGATGTCTCTCACACTTCTCAGCGGGCTTTCATCGTTGTCAGCAGCGGCTCCCGTGCGGGTGGTCATGCAAACGATCACTTTCGGTAACGCAAAGTTCATCGCTACACGGCGGCTACCGCTAGCCGATCACGCAGGGTTACCGGTATGGTCCTTTCGTCCCGGGGGGGAGCGGCCGAAGGGCCCTACTAGCAAAGGCTCAGACATGCAGAACCTGACCACAGCAGCAGGCGCACCCGAGGTGTCCGTCGTCGTCCCGTTCAAGGACGAGGAGGCGACGCTCGGCGCCCTCTTCGACGGCATCCGCTCGGTGTGCCTTCGCGAGAGCCTCTCGTTCGAGGTCGTCTTCGTCGACGACGGCTCCACCGACGGCTCGGTGCGTGCGCTGCGCCACCTCGCGGTGGACCACCCAGAGATCATCGTCATCAGCCTGCGGCGCAACTTCGGCAAGGCGGCAGCGCTCTCGACCGGCTTCCGGGCCTCGCGCGGCGCCTGCGTCATCAGCATGGACGCCGATCTGCAGGACGACCCGGAGGAGATCCCTGAGCTCGTCGAGCTGATCCGCTCCGGCTACGGGGTCATCAGCGGCTGGAAGAAGGAGCGGCACGACCCGCTCAGTCGCCGGCTGGCCTCCAAGGTGTTCAACGCCGTGACCCGCAAGGTCTCCGGCGTCCCGCTGCACGACTTCAACTGCGGGCTCAAGGCGTACTCAGCCAGCGCCGCGCACGAGATCGCCGGGACCTGCTACGGCGAGCTCCACCGCTACCTCCCCGTCCTCGCCCACTGGCGCGGCTACCGGGTGGAGGAGAAGGTCGTGCGGCACCACCCGCGCACCTCGGGCAAGTCCCGCTACGGGCTCGAGCGCTACGTCCGGGGCAGCTGCGACCTCATGACCACCTGGTACATGGCCCGCTACTCGCGCCGCCCGATGCACGCCTTCGGCGGGATCGCGCTCGCCAGCGGTGCCGTCAGTGCCACCTGCCTCGGCGGCTCCGCGCTGTTCAAGATCACCCGCACCGACGGTTCCGGGCACCTCGCCCTGGCCTCCGGCGTGTTCGCCGCGGGCAGCGTGCAGGCCGTCCTCATCGGGCTCGTCGCCGAGCTGGTCTCCCGCGAGCACGCCACCACGATCCCGGCCACGGTCCTCGTCGACCGCCGTCCGGCCATCGCGGAGCTCAGCGAGGCCGAGATCATCGACCTCACCGAGACCCGGATCCCCGGCCAGCTCGACATGCAGCCCTTCGAGGCCGCAGCAGTCACGGGGCACTGAGGGTGTCGGGGGGGACTCTGGAGCAACCGCTGAGCGGAGGTGCGGGTCGGCCGAGAGGGCGGCCCGCGATCCGGCTCGCCCTGACTGTGCTGCTCTGGGGTGTCGTCGTCGTCTTCGCCGTCCGGGTGACGATGCGGGCCAGCGAGGACATCGAGGTCGACGAGTCCGTCCTCACGCTCATGCACCTGCTCGTCTGGAGCGCGCTCCTTCTGGTGGCGCGGCTCGTCGACATCGTCGGCTGGCACCTGCTCCTCGTCAGCGCTGGCGACCGGGTGCCGGTCAGCGCGAGCGCGCGCGTGCTCGCCTCAGCCGAGCTCGTGCGCTATCTGCCGGGCGGCGTCCTGCACTTCGCGGCCCGCTACAAGTTCGCCCGCCGCCTGGGGGTCGCCCCCACTGTGGTCATCGGTGCCACCGCGCACGACCTGGTGCTGCGGCTCGGCTCCGCGCTGGCCGTCTTCGCCGTCACGCTGCCGTTCTGGCCGAGCGTGCCGCCCGGCTACGTCGTCGCCGCCCTCGTGGCGCTGCCCCTCATGGCGCTCGGCACGCATCCGCGCGTCGTCCGGCCGGTCATGGCGAAGATGGAGCGACGGTTCGGTGGCGACGGCTCGTGGACCGTCCCCTACTCCAGAGTGCTCCTGGCCTCGGCGGTGTACGCCTCGGGCTGGCTGGTTCGCGGGCTGGTCGGCTGGCACATGGCCCACGCCATCGCGGGCACCTCGGCCTCGCAGGCACCGATCGTCGTCGCGGTGATGGCCATGGCGTGGGTCGTCGGCGTCGTCGTGCCGTTCGCCCCCGGCGGGCTGGGCGTGCGCGAGGGTGTCGGGGTCGCGCTCCTGTCGCCGATCATGCCGGTCAGCGCAGCCCTCGCCGTGATGCTGCTGAGCCGGGTGCTCACGACCGTCGTCGAGTTCGTCTCGGCGCCGGCCATCGCCGGGTGGGACCACCTCGCCCGCCGCGGCGCACCGCTCGACCCGCCGTCCGACGACGACGCGCCTGACACCAGCAGTCCGGTTCTGGCCAGTTCCGCGCTGACCAGCCCCGCCGTGACCAGCACCGCCCCGAGAGAGGCCCTGCACGAATGACGATCGAAGCGCCCGCGATGGGCCCCGCCACCGTCGAGGTCCGACCCGATGTGGTCGAGCACGCACCCGCACCCACGCGGGTCTCCCGGCGGGTCAAGGTGCTGCTCGCTGTCGACCTTGTCGTGGCCATCGGGTATGTTTCGTGGTGGCTGGTCCCGGGTCGCATGGGCACTCCCGTGCTGTTCTGGCTCCTGGTTGCTGCGGAGTGCTTCACGGTGCTTCACGTGCTCGGCCTGTGGTCGGCGATCTGGTCGACAAAGGTCGACGACGTGCCAGCGGTCTCACGTACGCGCAGCATCGACGTCTTCATCCCCACCTACGGCGAGCCGGTGCCCGTCCTCGAGCGCACGGTGGCAGCGGCCCTCGCCATGGACGGCGCGCACGTCACCTACGTGCTCGACGACGCCGACCGGCCCGAGGTGCAGGCCCTCGCCGTCCGGCTCGGGGCGCTGTACATCGCGCGTACCGAGAACTCCGGCGCCAAGGCCGGGAACATCAACAACGCGCTGCGTCAGACGAGCGGCGAGCTCGTCGCGGTCTTCGACGCCGACCACGTGCCGGCGCCCAACTTCCTCACGACTCTCCTCGGCCACTTCGAGGCTGACGACGTCGCCTTCGTCCAGTCGCCGCAGTACTACGGCAACGGCGCGACCGAGGCGGTCTCCCGCGGCGCCTACCAGCAGCAGGCGATCTTCTACGGCCCCATCATGCGCGGCAAGAACGGTCAGGACTCCGCTTTCTGCTGCGGCACCAACGTCGTGTTCCGCCGGACCGCGCTCGACGACGTCGGCGGCCTCGTCGAGGACAACGTCTGCGAGGACTTCGTCACCTCGATGCACCTGCACCGCAAGGGCTGGCGCTCGATCTACTACCCGTACCCGCTGGCTGAGGGGCTCGGCCCCTCGACCCTCGGCAGCTACTTCAAGCAGCAGTTCCGCTGGGCCCGCGGCTCGGTCGGCGCCCTGTTCACCGGCGAGCCGTTCCGTCGCGGTTTCAGCGTTCGCCAGCGGCTTCAGTACCTGCTCGCGACGAGCTTCTATCTCACCGGCCTCGTGACCTGCGTGTACCTGCTGCTCCCGCCGATGTACCTGTTCTTCGGCCTCAGCGCGTTCAGCGCCTCGAGCGGCACCTTCGCGTTCTTCTACGCGCCATACCTCCTGCTCGGCCTCCTGACCATCAGGGTCGCCCTCGGTGGTCAGCTGCGGCTGGAGCACCTCCAGTACACCTTTGGCACGTTCCCCGTGTACGCGATGGCGTCCATCGCCGCGGTGCTCCGGCTCCCGGCGTCCTTCGGCGTCACGAGCAAGAGCACGACCGGCCGGGTGCGGCCTCCGTCGGCCGCCAACGTGACGATCGCCGTGGCCGCGGTGACGCTTGTCGCCATGGTCTACGGGGCGATCGTCCAGCCGTTCAACGCCCGCACGGTGACGAACCTGTCGTGGTCGCTGATCAACGTGCTGCTGCTGTCAGGGGTCGCCCTCGTGGCGCTGCGCGAGCGCCGCACCGGCTCCGTCGTGCCCGCATCGGACTCCCTGCTGGGCCTGCGCACGCCGGTCGTCGTCCCGCTTCAGGGGCAGGCCACGGCTGAGCAGGACACCGTCACCCCCGAGCGGATGCTCCCGGTGGCGCTCGGCCGCTCCGCCGTCGACATCCGCCGCCCGGTCTGGCAGATCGTTTCAGCACTGACCGTGCTCGCGGCCGTCGTCCGGCTGGCGCTCATCAACGTCTCGTCCCTGTGGCTCGACGAGACGTTGACGCTGCGTCAGGCGCGGCTGTCGCTGCCCGACCTGTGGCGCTTCGAGCTCGAGGAGAACGTCCACGTCCCGCTCTTCCACACGGTCGTGCATTTCTGGATCAAGCTGTTTGGCACCAGCGAGATCGCCCTGCGGATGCCGTCGGTCATCTTCGGGGTCGTGGCTGTCCCGCTGCTCTTCGTCGTCGGACGCCGGATCTGCGGCGAGCGCACCGCGATCGTGGCCGCCGCCCTCGGGGCGACCTCGCCGTTCTGGGTGTGGCACTCGACCGAGGCGCGCATGTACCCCATGCTGCTCGCGTTCTGCCTCGCCTCGATGTGGGCGCTGTTCTCGGCCCTCGACAACGGCGGTGCTCGTCGCTGGGCCGTCTACGCCGTCATCACCGGGCTGAGCTTCTACGTCCACTACTACGCCCTGCTCATGCCGGTGGTCCACGGGATGTGGCTGCTGACACAGCGCGCACCGCGTCGTCAGGTGAAGGCCTGGCTGCTCGGGCTGACGGGTGCCGGCCTGTTCTTCGTCCCGTGGGTCGTCGCCCTGTTCAAGTACCGGTTCACCTCGACCGACGCCGCTGCGTCGTTCAGCAGCGGGATCGGCAGCCAGGCGCAGCACCAGGGCCTGTTCGGCGTTGTCTTCGGGATGATCATCTTCGTGGCGGTGCTCCTCGTGGGCTACCACACGAGCTTCATCCTCGCGCTGCTGTCGGCGACTCTGTTCGGGCTGTGGCCGCTCGCCGCCCTGCGCGGGGCGCTGAGCGGCTCCCTCACCGGCTGGCTGCGCTCGCGCACCGCGGCGTTCCTCCTTGGCTGGGCCGGCTTCCTCATCATCGGCGTCTACCTGCTCGACATCGCCAAGCCCGGCGCGTGGATGCAGCGGTACCTCATCGTCGCCTCGGTCCCCGTCATCCTCATGCTCGCCGAGGTCCTGTCGAAGCTGTTCCGCCGCCAGCTCCTCGTCGTCGCCGCGGTCGTCGTCGTCTCGCTCGCCGTGACCGCGGCTCAGTACCTCGAGCCGCGCAACCCGGTGCGCCAGGACTTCCGGGGCGCGGTGAAGAGCATCGAGGCGCAGGCCCGTCCGGGCGACGTCATCCTCGTGGAGCCGTTCTTCAACAAGGCCGCCGTCGACTACTACCTCGACGCCGACGCCGTGCGGCTCGAGGGCGCGGGTTCCAAGACGTACCCCGCCTCGGCGTTCCTCAAGGACGAGTTCCCCGGCCTGCTGCGCAATATCCCGGCGGGGGGTCACGTCTGGGTCGTCACGCAGTACGAGGACTCGACCGACCCGAGGCACGTCCTGCGCCGGTCGATGGATCAGGCCCTGGGCACGACGTCGCTCGAGCGCTTCGGCGCCGAGCTGCGCGTCTCGATGCACCCGGTGCAGGCGGGCGCCACGGTGCCCGCCGTCCCGTAGGCGCTCGCCAGCTGGCCGCCAGTGTCCGCACAAGACGCACGACCAACGGGGGGACCCATGTCAGGGGCGCGACGCAGGCCGGTCAAGGTCAGCATTCGAGGCGGGCTGGTGGGGGCGCTGTGCCTGCTGCTCACAGGAGTGATCGTGTCGCCGGCCTCGGCGGCGACGACGCTGACGTTCTGGCTCACGGCGGCTTCGGTCACTTCGACGCCCGGCGCCGTGACCAACCTCGCCGTCGGGCTGGGCACAGACGACGGCACCTCGCCGTCGGCGGCCCTGACGTCTGACGTCGGCTGGCTCACGACGCCGAGCCCCAGCGCGGCGACCCCGGCGCAGCTCGCCGTGGCCGTCGACGCGAGCGCGATGCCCGCCGGTGAGTACCTCGGCACGCTGACGGCCAGCGCGGCCGGCTACGCGCCCGCCCGTTACTCCGTCACCCTGACAGTCACCGGCACGGTGTCGGTCACGGTGAACTTCCAGGCCGCATCGAGCGCGGTCCCGGTCGGCTACATGCGCGACTCCGGCCAGGCCTACGGCGCCCGCACCGCCGCCGAGCAGGGCGGCCGGGGCCTGGCCTACGGATGGGTGACACCCGGCACGAGCACGCCGGTGGCGCTGGAGACCAACGGCCGCACCCGTGGTCGCAAGGGGATCGCCCCGACACTGGACTCGATCATGCACATGCAGGGCGACCAGGTCGTCGGCTTCACCGGCGTCCGTAAGCCCGGTGCGTGGGAGGTCGCCGTGCCCAACGGCGACTACGACGTCACCGTCGCGGTCGGCGACGCACCGTCCAACGGCGTATACGACAGCGCGCACACCATCACGGCGGAGGGCGCGAAGCTCGTCGACCGGTTCCAGGCGACGGCGAACCAGGAGTACAAGGTCGTCACGTCGACGGTCACGGTCGCCGACGGCAGGCTCACCCTCGACCCCACCGGCGGGACGAACACGAAGATCGACTACGTCGCCGTGACGTCGCACGCCGCCCCTCCGCCCGACACCGTGCCGCCCGCCGCCCCTGCTGACGTCAGGGCCGTCGGAGGCGACAGCCTCGTGCACCTGTCGTGGACGGCGAACCTCGAGCCGGACCTCGCGGACTACGACGTCTTCCGCGGCACCTCGCAGCCCGTGCCGACGGCGACGCCGGTCAACGCTGCACGCCTGACGGTCCCGGACTTCTTCGACTCCGGCGTGAGCAACGGTCAGTCGTACTTCTACGTTGTCCAGGCCGTCGACACCTCCGGCAACCGTCGATCGTCGGCGACCGTCCAGGCGACGCCGCTCCAAACCCTGGCGACGAGCATCAAGGTGAACTTCCAGGACGCCGGCACGACGGTGCCCTCGGGCTACGTCCGGGACTCCGGTCAGTCCTACGGGCCACGCGGTGGCGGTGACCAGGGGACGGGCCTGTCCTACGGATGGGTCCTGCCAGGCACGCAGACCCCGGTCGACCTCTCGGGCAACGGGCGCAACCGCAACCTCGCGCCGACGAACGCCGGGCTCGGCGACCTGCGCCTGGCGACCCTCATGCAGATGCAGTACTCCGGCACGCTGGGCAACCCGACGAAGGGCGCATGGGAGCTCGGCCTGCCCGACGGCGCGTACAGCGTGACAGTCGCCGCCGGTGACGCCTCGTACTCCGACTCGAGCATCACCATCAACGTCGAGGGCCAGAGCTTCGTCACGGGCTTCAAGCCGACGGCGGCCCAGCGGTTCCAGATGGTCACGCGCAGCGTCAGCGTCACCGATGGCAGGCTGACGATCGACGCGCTCGGCGGTACCAACTCGAAGGTCAACTATGTCGACGTCGTCCCCGACGTCACCTCGACGCTGCGCCCCACGGTGCGCAGCGTGAGCCCGTCCGACGGCGCGACGAACGTCCGGCGCGACGCCCCCGTCGTCGCCGAGGTCGTCCTGCCCAACGTCGGTGCAGGTGTCGACGCCGGCACCCTCAGCCACTCGACCGTTCGCCTGACGAGGGTGTCCGACGGCTTCGCCGTCCCGGCGATCGTCAACACGACAGGCGGTGGTGACGCCATCGTGCTGCAGCCGCGCGACCTGCTCGACGCCGGGACCCAATACCGCTTCGGCGTCACCTCGGGTGTCAGGGACCTCTCGGGTGCGCCGTTCGTGCCGACGTCGGTGACCTTCACGACCGGCACCGTCGGCGGGGCGAGCAACAACGACATCGCGTTCACGAAGGTCGCTCTGTCCACCGCGCGCGGGAAGCCGTTCACGTCGGTGCAGATGGGGCCTGACGGCAAGCTCTACGCCTCGACCCTCGACGGCGAGATCGACCGGTTCGTCGTCAACGCCGACGGCACTCTCGGCGCCCCGCAGGTGCTGACGGCCCTGCAGGACGCGAACGGCGGCGCTCGCAGCGTTACCGGTTTCTCCTTCGACCCGACGGCGACGGCGAGCAACCTCGTCCTGTGGGTGTCGAACAACGCGTACAGCTTCAACAACGCCCCCGACTGGTCGGGCAAGGTCACCCGCATGTCGGGGCCCGACCTCGCGGCCGTCGTCGACTACGTCGTCGGACTGCCCCGCTCGGTGCGTGACCACGAGACGAACTCCGTCGTCACTGGTCCTGATGGCGCCCTCTACCTCGCCCAGGGCGCGATGAGCTCGGGAGGGGCGCCTGACAACGCCTGGGGCATGCGCCCGGAGCACCTGCTCTCGGCCGCCATCCTCAGAATCGACCCGACGAAGATCACGCGACCGCCGCTCGACGTGCGTACCGACGAGGCGGGCAGCTACGACCCGTTCGCGCCGGGCGCACCGGTGACCATCTACGCCAGCGGCGTCCGCAACGCCTTCGATCTGCTGTTCCACTCCAACGGCAAGCTGTACGCGCCGACGAACGGCTCGGCCACCGGCGGAAACATCCCCGCCACGCCCTCCACCCTGCCCGGCTCGTGCACCAGGCGCGTCGACTCGGCCACCAAGGGCCCGTTCACCGGGCCTGCCACCCCGGCCGTGACCGGCATGACGACGGCTGAGGACGACTGGATGCACGTCGTCGTCGCGGGCGGGTACTACGGTCACCCGAACCCAGCACGGTGCGAGTACGTCTTCAACGGCGGCAACCCCACCGCGGGCGTCGACCCCGGCGAGGCGACGGACTACCCCGTGGGAGTCCTGCCTGACCGCAGCTGGTCGCCGTCCTACGACCTCGGCGCGCACTACTCGCCGAACGGGGTCATCGAGTACAAGAGCGACGTCTTCGGGCCTGCACTCAAGGGCAAGATCATCGTGGCCCGGTACAGCGCCGGCAAGGACCTCCAGGTGCTGACGCCAGCGGCTGACGGCTCCATCGCCGGTGCCCTCGACCCGGTGCCCGGCATGACCGGGCTCGACGACCCGCTCGACGTCACCGAGGACACCCGCAACGGCAACCTCTACGTCACCGAGCTCGGCTCCTACGACGTCGTCCTCCTGCGGCCAGGCCGGTCGGCTTCGGGGACCCCTCACGTCGTCGTCCCGCCGACGAAGCTCGTGTTCAACGCCGTGTCCGGGGCCGCGCCGGCGGCGGCGAAGCCCGTCGTCGTCCAGAACACCGGCGACGGCGCGCTGAGCATCTCGGGGCTGCGCTTCACCGGTCCCGACGCGGCCTCCTTCGCCGTCGAGTCCGCGCCGTCGCTGCCGCTCACCGTGCCGGCGGGGCAGAGCGTGACCCTCAACGTCTCGTTCACCGCCACTCGTCAGGGTCCGGCGCACGCGGTGCTCGCCGTCGACAGCAACGACCCCACGACGCCCACGGTGCAGGTTCCTGTCGACGGACTCGGCACGGCGGGCCTCGGCGGGACGCTGGAACCTTCGCTCCAGTGGATCCTCGACACGCAGAGGGTCAACGTCGATGTCGGTGACCCGGACCCGTCGACGTCGTCGCTGCCCAACGTGGCGTTGACAGGCTCCGAGGTGCCGCTGCAGAGCTTCGTCAAGCTCGACCCTGACCGTCAGGTCACCGCGACCCCGCTCGGTGTCTTCGGGCCGACGACGGAGCCGGTGCTGCATGCCGGCTGGTACCCCGCGGGCAACCCTGCCGCGCGGACCGAGCTGTTCACCGTGCCCAAGGCCTCGGCCCAGAGCCTCATGCCGACCGTCACGGGCACGACAACCTTCGACCCCGGCGCCACCGAGTTCGGCTTCTGGACGACCTGGCCGTACTTCGGCGACCGGCTCGTCACCCAGGAGGACGCCGACAACACGTGGACAGGTGCCCTGCCGCATCAGGTCCGGGTGTTCCCGGTGCGCGACGCGAACGGCGACGTCGTCCCCGGGTCCTACGTCGTCGCGACCGAGGAGAGTGCGGGGGACTGGAACGACGTCCCGCTGCTCGTGACGAACGTCAAACCCAGGGCCGGTGTCCCGGTGGCTCGCCTGACGAACCGCGATGGAGCTCCTGGCAACGACCGGATGGTCTTCAGCCGCATCGGGAGCACGCTGACGAACACGTACTCCGTGCACGACCTCGTGACGGCTCGGGTCTCCAACAACGGCACCGCTGACCTGACAGTGACCGGGGTGACGGTGACCGGGGCGTGGACCGTCGACACGACGTTGAACTTCCCGACGGTGCTGCCCCCTGGACGGTTCCTCGACGTGCCGATCCGGTTCGTGGCCACGAGCGGTGGGCTGCAGACCGGTGCGCTCACGGTGACGACGAACGACCCGGCGGCGCCAGCGCTATCAGCCACCCTCGCCGGGTACTGGCAGTCGGTCTCCGAGGGGGGCCAGGAACCGACGATCCAGCAGGTGTTCCAGCTCTTCGGCTGGTCCACCGTCGTCGTCGGTCCAGGGCAGAAGCTCAACGAGCACGGGCTCGTCCATGCCATCGGCGATGAGGTGCTCGCGCCGTTCTGGGGCCGGTTCGACAACAAGAAGCCGGTCGCCGTCCGTCAGCTCGTCTCGTACCGCACCCAGAACGCCAGCAGCATCATGAAGTGGATGCCCAAGGGCGTGAGGACGGCCACGAACCTGTTCACCAACCAGGCGAACTCTGCGCAGTCGGTGCTGCCGCCGCTGACAGGGTCCACCAGCCCCGCCGCCGGGACGTTCAACCCGTTAGGCGTCTTCGAGCTCAAGGTCGACGCCGAGTTCAGCGACCCGACGCGCAACACCCAGACGGCGGACATCGCCAAGGGCTGCCCCGGCCCGTGCGGTCACCACGTGCGCTTCTGGCCGGTGAAGGACGCGACCGGCGCCGTCGTGCCGCACACGTGGGTGCTCGGCATGGACTACGCCAGCATCAACTACGACTACCAGGACAACATGTACCTCGTCACCAACGCGGACCCGGCTCCCTGACAGGAGCTGTCAGGGAGCCGGGTCCGCCGTTGGTGCTCAGGCGACTCGTGGCGAGTCGTCAGTGCATGGGGCGGAAGTACGGCAGCTGTGCCAGCGTCACCCACGAGCCAAGCGCGGGCGCCGAGGAGTCGAGCTGGTAGCCCGAGGTGCCCACCGTGTCCGTGTAGACCCACGCGGCCACGCCGGGGAGGCTGCTGCGGACCGCGCTGGATGCGTCGGCGAGCCACGAGGGCTTGCTGCCGCCTGCCTCGGCGGTCGCCGTGTCGGCGATCATGACGGGCTTGCGGGTGGCGTAGGCCTGGTAGAGCGGGGTCACGATGCTGGTGAGGCTCCGCCAGGTGCCCCCCGCGACGGTGGTGCCGGCGTTGGAGCCGTTGACACCGACCCAGTCGACGTAGGTGTCACCGGGGTAGTACGCCGACCACGTGTTCCAGGACGGGGTGCCGGGCGCGTTGACGGCGTCGGGCGACCAGACCCACACGACGTTCGTCGCGCCCTGGGCGACGAACACGTCGTGGACGTGGCGCCAGGCCGAGATGAACTTCGTCGTGCCGTTGGAGCCGCCGTTGTCGCTGTTGGCGACGCCGGACCACGAGATGCTCGCGCCGCCGTTCATGCCGGGGGCGAAGCGGAGGAGCACCGGGCCGCCGAGGCCCTTGAGCGCCTGGGCCCACAGCTTGACCCGTGAGTCGTTGGTGCCCGACGCGAGGCTGGACAGACGCAAGCCGTCAGGACGCCAGGTCACGAGCGGGATCCGGCCGTTCTGGATGTCCCAGCGCTCGAGGGGACCGGGGGCCGTGTCGCGCCAGAGGTAGTCGTGGGCGTCGATGTCGATGGATCGCCCGGCAGCGGACTCCCTGGCGGCCAGTGCCGCCTGCATGGTGGTGCCCGTAGGAGCTCCGACACGCAGCCCGAGCAGGGCGCCGCCGGCGGGGACGAGCGGTCCGGCGATCCGGCCTGGCACGGGCGGGTTCTGCACCGGGGTGAGCGCCGGTGGCATGGGCGGAGGGACGGGCGTGGTGGCCGTGTTGTAGTACGGGTCGGCTGCCATGGCCTTGTAGGCCGTGAGGGCCGCGGGGGAGGAGTCGACCCGCCAGTTCGTCTCCTTGGACTCGTCGAACCAGATGACCGCTGCCATCGCGGGGAACATCGTCTGGATCTGGCTGCGCGCCTCGGTGATCCACGCCGCCTTGTTGCCGCCCACCTCGGTGGAGGCCCACTCGGCGAGGATGAACGGCTTGCGCGTCGAGTAGTCCGAGTAGAGCGGGGCGACGGTGTCGGCGAGGCCGTGCCAGGTCGACGTCGTCTTGACAGTGCCCCAATTGTATGTGTCGGTGCCCACCCAGTCGACGTACGCGTCGCCGGGGTAGTACTGGGTCCAGTGGTTCCAGCTGACGGCGGGGACATCGGTGGTGTTCGGGCACCAGACCCACGCGACGTTGCTGGCGCCCGCCGCGACGAACCGGTCGTGGATGCGCTTCCACGCGGCGACGAACTTCGCCGGACCGTCAGTCGCGCCGACGCTGTTGTTCGCTGAGCCACCGCCCGGGTTCCAGCTGCCGTTCATCTCCCAGTTCCAGCGGAGCAGCACCGGCTTCGTGTATGCCTTGACCGCGGCTGCACGGGCGTCGATGACGCGGTCCTGCGAGCCGTTGAGGATGCTGTCGAGGCCCGTGCCCGTCCAGGAGATGAGCGGCATGCGGCCCTTGGCGGCGTCGCTCGTCTCCAGCGCGCTGGGGAAGGAGTCCGTCCACGCGTAGTAGTGCTGGTTGATGTCCATCTTGTGGCCCAGCAGGGCTTCGCGCGAGGCGACGTCGGCCTCGGCCTGGTCGGATCCCTCCCACACCCCGGCGAGGTTGACGTAGCCTCCAACGAGGGCCCCTCCTGCGGGGGCGTACTTCCCGGCCGGCCGCAGGCTGGTGGCGGTGCCGGTCGTGGCGGCGGACGCAGACCCCAGCGAGTGACCGGGAGCGGCTATCGGTAGCAACGACGCAAGGACTGTGGCGGCCAGCAGCGAGGCCCCTGCGACGAGTTGGCGTGCACTCATGGACGATTCCTCAGGACGTGGGGACCGGGCGGGAGCGGGTGGCCCGGATGAGGCGTCAGCCGCCCGCACCCCAGAGGTATCGACACGCCGGAAGTCGTTGTTGAGCCGACGTCCAAGGTCGTTAGCGCTCGTCCTCGTGACGCTCCTCGCGGTCGCCCTTGTCGCGGTTGGCGCCCTGATCGGAGCGCTCATGAACGGTCGAGAGTCGACGCCGGCGACGTCGTCGTCCGCCCCGCCGGTCCACCGGCCCACCGGACCGTTGGTCCCGGCGACGGGGGTGCTCCTCGGTGCCTTCGTCGATCGGACCGGCTCGTGGCAGGGCAACGAGGCAGCGCTGCTCGAGGTCGCGGCGCGGGAGAAGCTGCTCAGACGGCGACTGACGATCAACCACCACTTCTACGCGTGGTCGGACACCTTCCCCAGCGGGCTGGAGCAGGCCGACGTCGCCGCCGGGAGGGTCCCGCTCGTCTCGTGGCAGGGCACCTCGCTGCGGAAGATCACCGACGGCTCGCAGGACGACCTCATCCGCACGAGGGCACGGGCGGTGAGGGCTCTGGGCCGGCCGATGTTCCTGCGCTGGGCGTGGGAGATGAACGGCAACTGGTCGCCCGCGGACGGCACGCACAACAACACACCGGGCACCCACGACGGCCCCGAGAAGTACGTCGCGGCGTGGCGGCACATCAGGACGATCTTCCGCGAGGAGGGCGCCACCAACGCCGTGTGGGTGTGGTGCCCCAACGCGACGGACACGCCCGCCGAGCCGTGGAACACCGCCGCGAAGTACTACCCCGGCGACGCGTGGGTCGACTGGGTGGGCGTCGACACCTACAACTGGGGAAAGCTGCGCACGTGGTCGACGTGGCAGAGCCTCGCCACAGGTGTCAAGCCGTTCCAGGAGGCCTACGGCGACCGGAAGCCGATCATGGTGGCTGAGACGTCGTCGGCCCAGGACGCGGGCAGCAAGGCGCGCTGGGTCGAGCAGCTGCGCCGCGAGGTGCCAACCGCGCTGCCGAGCGTCGCGGCTCTCGTGTGGTTCGACGTCGACAAGGAGGAGGACTGGCGCATCGACAGCGCGCCGGACGTGCTGGCGGCGGTGCGGAGCCTGGCGGCCGACCCGTACTTCGCGGCGGTACCGCCGCCGGTGAGCCAGGCGAGCCCGACGTCGCCCACGCCCCCGTCGGCGTCCCCTAGCCCATAGGGTCGGAGCGAGGAGGTCGCCGATGCCGCCCGTGACGCCTTTCCGTGCCAGCAGGGACGCCTTCGCCTTCACCAACTCCTGGCCCCAGCAGCCCGCGGTGTCGGTGCCGACGCCGTTCGGCACGATCGACCTCGGGAACGCCGGCGGGGGACTCTGCGGCGGGATGGTCTTCGCTGCGCTGGACTACTGGCACAGTGGCGTCACCCCGCCCGAGGAACGCCCCGCGCAGGGCACCCCGCTGTACCGGTTCGTCGTCCAACGCCTCATCGAGTCGTGGCACGTACCCGCCGGGATCGCGCAGTACTACCAGTGGATGAACCTGCCGGACGGCGACTCCGGGTTCGACGTCCTCGGTCGGCGCGTGGTCAGCGACCGAGGGCTCGCCTGGCGGACGATCCAGGTGCAGTGGCCGCAGGTGCGCGCCGACCTCGACGCGGGCACCCCGGCGGCCCTGGGGCTGGTCACCGTCGCCTCGCGCCACGTCAAGGACCTCGCCCTGAACCACCAGGTGCTCGCCTACGGCTACGAGGTCGCCGGGCCGCAGGTCACGCTCCGGATCTACGACCCCAACAGCGCGCGGGCAGACGACGTGATGATCAAGTTCGACACGAGCCACCCCACGCGGGCGACGGAGTTCACGCACACCGTCCGCATCGGCCACCCCGTCCGGGGCTTCTTCCGCACGGCCTACACTCCGGCGCCACCGCCGTAGAGTTGGGCCGGTCGTTCCCCCGTTGGTCTGCTGGCAGGGCCCGCCTGACTTTGAATCAGGATTCGCGACGCTGGTTCGATTCCAGCCGGGGGAGCCCTCCCCTCCGCAGGCTGCTCCGGCGGCAAGGCGTTGGCCGGGCCGAGCCGCCCCCGAGCGACCGGTATCCTGGGCGCACCAGCCCGCAGCCAGGCCGAGGAGCCTTCTCGCGTGAGCGATCCGTCGCCCGACCGTCCTGCTGCCGTCGTCGTCCTCGCCGCAGGGCAAGGCACCCGGATGCGTTCCGCCACCCCCAAGGTGCTCCACGCCGTCGCGGGGCGGTCGTTGCTCGGCCACGCCCTCGCCGCTGCCCGGGGCCTCCAGCCGCAGCACCTCGCCATCGTCGTCGGCCACGGACGTGACGCGGTCGCCGCGCACGTCGCGGACGCCGACCACGAGGCCGTGTGCGTCGTCCAGGAGCAGCAGCTCGGCACCGGTCACGCCGTCCGGACCGCGCTCGAGGGTCTGCCGCCGCTCGCCGGAACCGTCGTCATCACGTGCGGCGACACCCCGCTGCTGACGACGGCCACGCTCGAGCGGCTCGTCGGCGCCCACGTCGGCGAGGGCAACGCCGCGACGGTCCTCACGGCGGTGCTGCCCGATCCCGCGGGTTACGGTCGCGTCGTCCGTGGCTCGGACGACGCCGTCCTGGGCATCGTCGAGCACAAGGACGCGACGCCCGAGCAGCTCGCCGTCGCCGAGGTGAACTCTGGCATGTTCGCCTTCGACGCCGTGCTCCTGAGCGACGCCCTCGGCCGGTTGACCCGCGACAACAGCCAGGGCGAGGAGTACCTGCCCGACGTCCTGGGCATCCTGCGCGGCGACGGTCACCAGGTCGGCGCCGTCGTCACGGAGGCCGAGGAGATCCTCGGGGTCAACGACCGTGCCCAGCTCGCCGAGGCCGGGCGCCTGCTGCGCGACCGGATCGCCCTGGGCTGGATGCGCGCGGGCGTGACGATGACCGACCCCGCCTCGGTGTGGATCGACGTCACCGTCGAGATCGAGCCGGACGCCGTCCTCCTGCCCGGGGTGTCGCTGCACGGGTCGACCCGCATCGGTGCCGGCGCCGAGATCGGGCCCAACGTGACGATGCGCGACTCCCTCGTCGGTGCCGGTGCTCGGGTGCGCGAGGCCACCGTCGAGGGCGCGGCCATCGGCGACCGTGCCACCGTCGGCCCATACACCTTCCTTCGCCCGGGCACGCGGCTTGCCGAGGACTCCAAGGTGGGCGGCTTCGTCGAGATGAAGAACGCCGACATCGGAGCAGGGGCCAAGGTGCCGCACCTGTCCTACGTCGGCGACGCCCGGATCGGCGAGGGCACGAACATCGGCGCCGCGACGATCTTCGTCAACTACGACGGCGTCGGGAAGCACCACACTGAGATCGGGGCCCACGCCCGGATCGGCAGCGACACCATGCTCGTCGCGCCTCTGACCATCGGCGACGGCGCGTACACGGCCGCCGGCTCGGTCATCACCGACGACGTCCCGGCGGGGGCGATGGCCGTCGCGCGGGGCAAGCAGCGCAACGTGGAGCGGTGGGTGCTGCGTCGCCGGGCAGGGAGCCCGTCGGCTGCGGCCGCGGCGCGCGCCCTCGGGGCGTCGTCCGACCCGCCGGTCCCTGGCCCGCAGGGCACGCACGCTGACCAGCCGTCCAGCGAGGAGAGTGCGTCATGAGCTTCATCAAGGGCACTGGCGAGAAGAAGCTCATGCTCTTCTCCGGACGCGCTCACCTCGAGCTGGCCGAGGAGGTCGCCTTCGAGCTCGGGGTCGCCATCACCCCGGCGTCGGCGTTCGACTTCGCCAACGGAGAGATCTTCGTCCGCTTCGAGGAGTCGGTGCGCGGCTGCGACGCCTTCGTCATCCAGAGCCACGCTCCTGAGATCAACAAGTGGATCATGGAGCAGCTCATCATGGTCGACGCGCTCAAGCGGGCCTCGGCCAAGCGGATCACCGTTGTCCTGCCGTTCTATGGCTACGCCCGGCAGGACAAGAAGCACCGTGGCCGCGAGCCGATCTCGGCCCGGCTCATCGCTGACCTGTTCAAGACGGCGGGGGCGGACCGGCTCATGGCCGTCGACCTGCACACCGCGCAGATCCAGGGCTTCTTCGACGGCCCCGTCGACCACCTCTTCGCGCTGCCGCTGCTCGCCCACCACCTCGGGGCGCGGCTGGACCGCGAGAGGATCACCATCGTCTCCCCGGACGCCGGCCGCGTGCGGGTTGCCGAGCGATGGACCGACACGCTCGGGGCACCGCTGGCGATCATCCACAAGCGCAGGGACCCCATGGTCGCCAACGAGGTCAAGGTCCACGAGGTCGTCGGTGACGTGCGAGGACGGGTCTGTGTGCTCGTCGACGACATGATCGACACAGCGGGCACGATCACCAAGGCCGCTGACGCGCTGTTCGACAACGGTGCGGCGGAGGTCATCGTTACCGCGACGCACGCCGTGCTCTCGGGGCCGGCCGTCGACCGGCTGAAGAACTCGCGGATCAGCGAGGTGGTGGTGTGCAACACGCTGCCCATCGCCCCGGAGAACCACTTCGACAAGCTCACCGTGCTCTCGATCGCCCCGCTCATCGCGCTGGCTGTGCGTGAGGTCTTCGACGACGGCTCGGTGACGAGCCTGTTCGAGGGGCACAGCTGAGCGTCCGTGCGCGGCCGGGCGCCGAGACGGGCGGGGTGCCGGAACGGGCTGCGCGACCCTCGCCTCGGATCACGCTCAAGCAGGCTCTGTCGGGCCGGGATAACGCGCTGAATCTCATCAGGCTGGTGCTTGCCAGCCTCGTGATCGTCGGTCACACCTTTCCGTTGGGCGGGTTCGGCGACGATCCAGGGTTCGCTTGGACGAAGAACCAGTCGTCGTTCGGGGCCTTCGCCGTCGCGGGCTTCTTCGTCATCAGCGGCTATCTGGTCGTGCGGTCCGGCATGCGGTCCGACGTCGTTCAGTTCCTGTGGTTTCGGTTCCTGCGAATCTTCCCGGGGTTCTGGACGGTGCTACTGCTGACAGCCGGCGTCCTCGGGCCGATCCTGTGGTTGCGTGAGCACTCCTCGATCGCTGGGTACGTGACGACGAGCCCGGGCGGTCCACTGCGGTACTTCTCCTCGAATGCCACGCTCAAGATCCATCAGTACGGGATCCACGACCTCCTGCTGAGCGCTCCGTACGGGCAAAGGGTGGGAGCCAGCGTTCTCAACGGCTCCCTATGGACCCTCGTGCACGAGTGGCGCTGCTATCTCGTCATCGCCGCGCTCTGTGCATTCGGGGTATTGGCGCGCGCCCGAGTCGTCTGCGTGGTCATCGCGGCCGCCCTGCACGTAGCGCTCCTACTTCCCTCGCTGAACCCAGCGCTCGGGCATCGCGTGCAATCGGTCTTGACCGGGCACGACGCGGTTCTCCTCACGTTCATCTTCATGGTGGGTGCCCTGCTCGGGCTGTACGCCGATTCGATCCCGATCAGTGATGCGGCCGCGGCGGTGTGTCTTGTCGTCGTCGTGTCGACACTGGCCGCTGGTGGGTTCGTCGTCCTCGGCTATCCCTCGTTGGGTTACCTGCTCCTCTGGGCCGGCGCTCGGGCTCCAGGCTGGTTGAAGCGAATTGGTTCTCGGAACGACTACTCCTACGGGGTGTATGTCTACGCGTTTCCTGTCCAGATGGTTCTGGCGAGCGTGGGACTGCCTCGGCACGGTGCTGCCGCGTTCATGGTCGCCTCATTTCTGCTCACCTACCCGCTCGCCGTCGCGAGTTGGTGGCTCGTAGAGAAGCCGTCGCTCGCCTATAAGCATCGGGGGCCAGGTCGGGGGTTGGCTCACTGGCGTTCAGTCCTCGCGCGGGTCTAGCGCGTCGATTGCACGAGCCGAGATGCTCGCCCGAACGGGCGCATGTACGCTTCCGGCGCTGGCAGGGCCGTTGCCAGTCCGGCTGACGAGGGCTCTCAGGAGGGATGCTGGGCGCCGACGCGTAGCAGTGCGCGAACGGGAGCCTGCGGCGGATGCCGCGAACGGGGAAGTAGGCGAGATGTCCGAGCAGCCACCGGTGCCGCCACGGGTGAATCGATCGCAGCAACCCGCAAGGATGTACTGGATCGACTCGCTGCGCGGAGCGGGGGTGCTCGCCGTCGTCGGGTTCCACGTCTGGCGCTGGCACCTCGGCGAGCTCCCGGGCTGGGGCCCTGCGACCAGCGTCTGGTCGCAGTCTGCGTCCTTGGCCGGAACCCTGCGCATGCCGCTGCTCTACACGATCGCGGGGCTGCTCTCGGCAAAGTACGTCGGCGCGGGGCTCTCGCAGCGACGCGTCCGCGTGCGCGTGCTCACCTGCTTCTACCTCTACGTGGCCTGGCTGCTCGTCTACTTCGTCTTGGGTCTGATGCTGCCCGAGTCGCTGCCGCACCACATCCACGGCGTCGGCGACCTTGCGCGCCAGCTCCTCCTGCCCGACACGCCGCTGTGGTTCATCTGGGGGCTCGGCGCCTACACCGTGGTCATCGCATGCCTCACCCCTCGGTGGCTGCCCGCCGTCATGGTGGGTGCTGTGGCGCTGGCGCTCGTGGCGCCGTCCCTCTCTGGCGGGGGCCAGGCCTACAAGATCCCGCAGCAGCTCGTCTTCTTCGTCTTCGCGGCCATGGCTCCACAAGCGTTCGTGGACCTTGGCGCCATGCCGGCCCGGAGGTTCGCCTTCAGGGTGCTCCCCGTCGTCCTCGTGGCGCTCGCCTGCTCCTACGCCATCTCGCAGACGGCGGCTCCCAACAGCGTCGCTTGGCTCCTGCGCTGCGTCCCCACGGTCGTCCTCGCCGTGTGGGTCGGCGTCGCGCTGGACGGCTGGTGGGTCATGAAGGCCCTCGCCGCCCTGGGCCGTCGGACGATGCCCGTGTACGTGATCCACCTGCCGGTCCTCTGGTTGTTCATCTCGCTCGGGCTCGCGGAGGCCTCCTGGTACCGGACGGCGCTCGACAACCCCGTCGTGTCGGTCGGGTATCCCGCCGTGCTCGGCGCGGCGGTGATCGGCTGCTGCCTCGGCCTCCACCGCGTCCTCCTCACGCTGCGCTGCGATGGCCTCTTCACCCTGCCCGCCGTCATCGCCGCCCGGGTGCGCGGCCGTAC
>JBBQFP010000048.1:0-21289 GCA_038322045.1 Actinomycetes bacterium
CGCCGGGCCACCGACCGCACATGCCGAGGGGGGCGCCGCCGTGGCGCCGCCCCCCTCGGCATGAGCGGTGCCCGCGGCGCGCGGCCGCGGGGTGTGTCTCAGGCCTTGCCGAGGATCCGGTTGAGCTTGGTGCTGCACACGGGGCAGACGCCCTTGGCCATGCGTCGGCCGGACTCGGAGACGACGACCTCGCCCTCGAACTCCCGCTTCTCCTTGCACTTCACGCAGTAGGCGTCGCCCTTGTACGTCTCGGCCATGATCGGCCCCTTTCGCTGGTGGAGCTGGCTGGTGGTCGGGTGGCTCGCTTGCCGGTCGGCGCCGCGCCGCGGCGAGCGCCTGCTCGCCGGACCCAGCGGATCGGTGCTGCCCCCGGTTCCGGGACGCTCGGGGCGTCCCGGCGCGCGAGCGCTCGGCACAGAGTACGGCAGCGTGCGCCACGCTTGGGGGAGGCGTCCCGCCAGCGCGCCGAGAACCGGGTCCCCGGGCCGCTCCCGACCCTTCGACCTTCCCCAGCCGGAGGGCCGTCGCACGGCCCGGGGACCTCGGTCGCGCCGGACGCTAGGGGGCCGCGCTCACGCTCGTCAACGCCTGCCGCGGCGTGGCGCGAGAGCCGTCGCAGCGACGTGTGGACGACGCTGTGGACGCGGTGGGGACGCACCGGCGTGCCGCTGTGGAACCGAGGTGAACACCCTGGGGACGAGCCTGGGGACAAACGGCGGCGCAGGGGGCTGACCTGCGGCGATGTCAGAGGGTGCCTGTGGACGACGGAAACCCGGGCCGCTCCGCCTCTCACCCCGGATGCTCGGTGCGGCGGCGGGGTGACAGGCACGTGCGCCGGTAGCGTGGCCCTGTGGCGCAGACCCCACCTCCCGACGTCGCCCCGGGCCACGGCGCCTCGCGAGGCGAGTCCGGCCCGCGCGACGGGGCCGCCGAGCGCCACGAGCCGCCCCCCCGGGTAGAGGTTCGCCGCAGCGCCCGCCGCCGACGCACCGTCTCGGCCTACCAGGACGGCGAGACGACCGTCGTGCTCGTCCCTGCCCGCATGTCCCGCGCCGACGAGGCGCACTGGGTCGAGGTCATGGTGGCGCGGCTCGGGGCGCGCGCAGCCCGCCGTCGGCCCTCCGACGCGGCGTTGCTGACCCGCGCACGTGCGCTCTCCCGCCGGTACCTCGCCGGTCGTGCGACCCCGAACAGCGTGGCGTGGTCGACGGGGCAGGAGCACCGCTGGGGGTCGTGCACCCCGGCCGACGGCTCGATCAGGCTCTCCGCGCGGCTGCAGGGCATGCCGCTCTGGGTGGTCGACTACGTCCTCGTCCACGAGCTGGCGCACCTCGTCGAGCCCGGTCACAGCGAAGGCTTCTGGGCGCTCGTGGCGGCCTACCCTCGCACCGAACGGGCCCGCGGCTACCTCGAGGGCGTCGCTGCCGCGAGCGGTCTGCAGCTCACCGACGACTGAGGGCTCACCCCTCGGCGCACACCAGTGCCTGCGCGGTCCGGGCGAGCGCGGCGAGGCTCTCGCCGGGCTCGCCCGGCACCGTCTCCACGGGGAACCAGCGCAGGTCGAGGGACTCCTCGCTCATCTCGTGGACGGCGTCGAGCGGGGCGACGGCGACGAAGCGGACGTCGAGGTGCTCGCGGCAGGTGCCGAACGCGCCGACGAGCTCGTGGGCGTCGAGCGCCACGGGTCCGGGCAGCAGCCGCAGCCCCGGGACGCCGGACTCCTCCACCGCCTCGCGCAGCGCCGCTGCCGCCAGCGTCGCGTCGGAGGGCTCGCAGTGCCCCCCGGTCTGCAGCCAGCGCTGGGCCTTGCGGTGCAGGGTGAGCAGGACGTCGGCGCCGTCGGCGGAGACGACGAGGGTGCTCGCCGTGAGGTGGACCGGGCCGCCCTTGAGCAGCGCCTCCTCCGCCGGCCGCTCGAGCAGCCCGAGGTAGCGCCGGCGCAGCACCTCCTGGTCCGACGACGGCGCGTGCCAGGCCTCGAGGACGGCGACGGCGTCGGCGTGCAGGTGAGGGAGCCTGCCACCTGCTGCGGCGTCTCCTCGCGCGCCGGGCAGCGTGCCGCCAGCCTCGGACCCGGTCGACTCGGGGTGCGCCCGGACCGCTCCATCGGCTTCGGCAGAGATCACCGGGCGGGGTCGGTGGGGGGTTCGCCCCCGGAGGCGTCGTCCGGCGGTGGGGGTGCCTGGCCGGGCGCGGGAGGCTCGGGAGGTGCCTCGCCAGCCTGCTCGAGGGCCGAGAGGTCGAAGCCGCTGTCCAGGCTGGCCCCGCCCGACACGAACGACGTCGGGTCCTCGAGGTCCTCCTCCCCAGGCAGCAGGTCGGGGTGCGCCCAGACGGCGTCGCGGCCCTGCATGCCGCGGGCCTCGCCAATCGCTCCCCAGAGGGAGGCGGCCTCGCGCATCCGGCGAGGGCGCAGCTCGAGCCCGACGAGGGCGGCAAACGTCGCCTCCGCAGGGCCGCCCGTGGCGCGCCGGCGACGGACGCTCTCGTGCAGCGCACCCGCAGCCGGCAGGTGCGGGCTGGCTGCCTCGTCGACGACGACGTCGACCCAGCCCTCGACGAGCGCGAGGAGCGTCTCGAGGCGGGCCAGCGCGGCCTCCTGCGCCGGGGTCGTCTGCGGCGCGAACAGGCCCCCGGCGAGGGCCTCCTGGATCGACTCGGGGTTCATCGGGTCGATCGAGCCCATGGCCTCCTGCATCCGCCCGGGGTCGACCTCGATCCCCGCGGCGAAGGCGCCGACGGCGGCGAGCAGCCGCGACCCCAGCCAGGGGACGTGGGCGAAGAGCCTGTGGTGGGCGGCCTCGCGCAGCGCGAGGTAGAGCCGGACCTGGTCGGCGTCGACGCCGAGCCCCTCGCCGAAGACCGCGACGGACGCCGGCAGCAGGGCGGCACGCCGGGGCGGCCCGAGCGGCAGGCCCACGTCGGTGGAGCCCACGACCTCGCCCGCGAGGGTCCCGAGCGCCTGGCCGACCTGCGCGCCGAACATCGCCCCGCCGAGCTGGCGCATCATCCCGCCGAGCTGCCCGCTCATCGCCGCGAGCTGCCCGGCCATCTCCTCGGGCACGCCCGGCATCCCGGCGCCGAGGGAGCCGGCCATCGCCTCGCCGACGCGGGCCGCGATCGGCTCGACGACCTCCTTCCACACCGGCAGGGTCGCCTCGATCCAGTCGGCACGGCTCCAGGCGGCCCGCGATGTGGCACCGACAGGGAGCGTCGTGGCGGCGTCGAGCCAGGTCTCGGCGAGGCTGAGCGCGGCGTCCACCGCGCGGCGGTCGGCGTCGCCGACGTAGCGGTCGTTGCTCGCCGCGGCCGTCTGTCGGGCGACGTCGCGGGCGAGGTCCCAGTTGACCGGGCCGGAACCTGATGACGACAGAAGACGTCCCAGCTGCTGGAAGGCGGCGCCGAGGTCGGCCGGGCTGCCTCCGAGGAGGCCGCCGAACGGGTCGCCCTGGCCGGAGCCACCGCCCGCGTCGTCGTCGTCGCCAGACGGTGCGCCGAAGCCGAACGGGAGATTGGTCACGGGCACCTCGGGGGGGCGAGACGGACGTCGAGACGAGCCAGGCCAGGTCGCGACAGGTGAGGACGTGGACGTGGGGGGCATGGTGTCCACGACTGAGACGATGGTGCAGTGCACACGCTAGCGACGAGCGGAGGATGGTGAGCAGCCAGCGCGCCCCGGTTCGCTCACGGCGCAGAGCGGCCCCGGCCGGTCGCGTCGTCGCCGTCACGGGTGCCGCGACGCCGCTGGGCAGCCTCGTCGTCTCCCGGCTCCTTGGGGCCTCCGGCGTCCGCGAGGTCGTCGGCCTCGGCGGCGGACCCGATGAGGCCGGGCTCGCTGCGGCTTTGCGCGGCGTCGACGTCGTCGTCCACGCAGCGACGGCGCTGCCCCCGCTCGACCTCGGCCCGCAGCGCGACGCCCTGGTCGCGGAGGTGCGCGCCCTGCTGGCCGCGGCCGCGGCCGCGAGCGTGGGTCACCTCGTCCTCGCGACGTCGGCGATGGTCTACGGCGCGCTCCCGAGCAACGCCGTCCCCCTGCCCGAGGACGCGTCCATGCAGGCGGCCCCGGACGACTCGGTCGTCTCGGTGTGGCTCGCCGTGGAGCGCCTCGCGGCTGAGGCGTCCGCCGCGGGGTCCATGGCGGTGAGCGTCGTCCGACCGGCAGCGCTCGTGGGGCCTGGCGTCGACACGGTCATCACGCGGCACTTCGACGGCACCCGGCTCCTCGTCGTCAGGGAGTCCCGGCCGCACTGGCAGCTCTGCCACGTCGAGGACCTCGCCGGGGCCCTGGCCACCGTCGCCGTCGAGCGGCTCGAGGGCGTGCTCACCGTGGGGTGCGAGGGCTGGCTCGAGCAGGACCAGGTGGAGCGGCTCTCCGGGATGGCCCGGGTCGAGATGCCCGCGGCGGTGGCCTTCGCGACCGCCTCGCGGCTGCACCGGCTGCGCGTCCTGCCGACCGCCGGGAGCGACCTCGCCTACGTCGTCCACCCGTGGGTCGTCTCGTCCGCGCGGCTGCTCGAGGCCGGCTGGCGTCCGCGTTTCGACAACGTCACGGCGTTCGGGGTCCTCCTCACCGAGCTTGCTGCCCGCGACACCTCGGGACGCCGGGTCGGGCGCCGAGACGCGACGATGGGCGCCGCAGGCGCCGCCGTCGCCGTCGTCGGCACCGCGGCGCTCGTGCGTGCCGCGCGGCGCACAAGGCGGCCCTGACCGGTCGGGAGTCAGCGGGGACGACAGAGTCGGCGGCCCGGGTGCCGCTCGCGGACGGGACGTCGGGGGAGCGGCGTGGCTGCCGCAGTCGGCTGCTGGCGGCTCGCGGCTCGGGGGCTACCCTTGGCCCCTCGGACCCGGTCGAGCTCGGAGCGTGCAATGTCGGCGATCGTCTGGTGGTTGATCCCCGCCGGTTCGGTCCTCCTCGCGATCGCCTGGGTCGCCTGGGTCAGCCGCGAGCGGCCACGAGCCGATCCCCACGAGTCGGTGGAGAGCTACCACCGGTTCCAGCGCGCGATGGAGCGTGAGATGGCCCGCCGCAACGAGCCTCCTGCCGCGGGGGCGTCGCGTCGCCCGGGTCCACCGAGCGGCCCGTGAGCGCGGGTTCGACGCAGGCGCAGGACGTCGACGAGGCGCGCTCCGGCGAGGAGCCGCGGCGCACGAGGGTCACCCTCGGCGTCGCAGCCCTCGTCCTCGTCGTCCTCGGGGCGGTGCTGGCCCTTCTGCCGGTGCCCTACGTCGCGCTGAGCCCGGGGGAGACGACCAACACCCTGGGCAGCATCGACGGCAAGCCGCTCATCACCGTCACCGGGCGCCAGACGTATCCGAGCACCGGGCACCTCAACCTCACGACGGTGGCCATCACGAGCGCCGACTCCCGGCTCGACCTCGCTGGCGCCCTCGCCGCCTGGTTCGACCCCTCGCGGGCCGTCGTCCCCAGAGAGCAGATCTACCCCAAGGACCAGACCCCGGCAGAGTCCCGGCAGCGCAACGCCGAGGAGATGACGTTCTCCCAGGTCCACGCCGTCAACGCCGCGATGGCCGAGCTGGGGGTCAAGCCCGAGGCCACCGAGGTGCTCGTCGCCTCCGTCGCCGTCGGTGCGCCGGCCCTGGGGCACCTCAAGGCCGGCGACGTCATCCTCGCCGTCGACAGCACGAAGGTCGCGACCTCAGCCGACGTCCGCCGCCTCGTCACCGCGCGGCCGGTCGGCTCGAAGGTGCGGGTGCTCGTGCGGCGGGGGGGAGTCGAGCGCACCGAGACGGTGACGACGGCGGCCTCCACGGACACACCTCGGCGGTCGGTCATCGGCGTCGCCCCCACCGACGCGGAGCGCTACCCCTTCGACGTGACGATCCAGCTCAACGACGTCGGCGGCCCCAGCGCGGGCCTCATGTTCGCCCTCGGCATCGTCGAGAAGATCACCCCGCAGGCGGTCACCGGCGGTCGCTTCATCGCCGGCACCGGCACGATCGACGACGCGGGCAAGGTCGGCCCCATCGGCGGGATCCAGCAGAAGCTGCGCGGCGCCCGTGCGGCGGGGGCGACGGTGTTCCTCGTGCCCGAGGGCGACTGCTCCGAGGCGCTGCCTGCACGGCCCTCGGGGCTGCGCCTCGTCAAGGTCAGCTCGCTCGAGGGCTCCCTGCGGGCGCTCGAGGCGCTGCGCTCGGGTGACGACGCCGCGGTGCCTGCCTGCACGAGGTGACGGCGGGCTGAGGCGCCCGGCTACGCCTCGACCGGCCGGCCCGTCGGCCTGAGGCGCCCGGCTACGGCTCGAGGGTCGCCGCGAGGGCCTCGGCGAGGCGGGGCACGAGGTCGGGCCCGGACAGGACGTCGGCGTCGGTGTCCTTCGACCGCAGGCGCACCGCGCACTCCCGGCGTCCGTCACGCAGGACGACGACGGCCATCCGCACGTCCTCCCTGCCCGGGTGCTCGGCGGCCCACCGGGCGAGGTCGCCCTCGGTCGGCACCGACTCCTCCGCCTCGGGGGGCAGTGCCACGCTCTCGACGACGACGGCCGTGCCCTCGACGTCCTCGGGCCACTGGATCGAGGCGAGCAGCTCGTCGAGGGGCTGGTCGGGCAGCTCCTCCTGCTCGACCGGCGTCAGCTGGTGCGGGGCCGCCTCACGGACGCCGAGCGCCTCGGCGAGCGCCGGCTGGGCAGCGAGGAGCTCCGCCGTGGGGACGAGGGCGAAGAGGCGTGGCGCCTGGTCCCACCCGCCCGAGGCGACATGCCGCTCGATCTCCCCGACGACCTGGGCGAGGTACAAGTCCATGCGCGCATCCTTCCGCACCCAGCGCCGTCGCCGCCCGGTCAGACCGCCCGGTCATACCGCGCGGCGGAACTTCCGGGGCCTGTCGGTAAGTTTGGGCTTGGAGGCGTAGACCGTACTGGTGCGCGCCCGTAGCGACTCAGGAGCACCGTGAGCTTCAACATCCCCGACGACGGCGAACCCGTGGTGCGCCCCTTGCGCCCGCCAACGCGCCGCCGAGGCCGTGTCCTGCTGCCCACGATCGTCGTCCTCGGCGTGGTCATCGTGGCCTTCGGCCTGTTCACGTCGTTCTACACGGATCTCCTGTGGTTCCGCTCTGTGGGGTTCACCAAGGTGTGGGGCGTGACGCTGAGCACCAAGGTGCTGCTCTTCGTCGTCTTCGGGCTCTTGCTCGCCCTCACCGTGGTGGCGAACATGGTCATCGCTTTCCGGATGCGACCGATGTACCTGCCGCCGTCGGTGGAGATGCAGAGCCTCGAGCGGTACCGCATGGTGCTCGAGCCGGTCCGCAAGCTCCTCGTGATCGCCGTGGCGGCCGTGCTGATGGTCTTCGCGGGCGCCTCGGCGACAGCGCAGTGGGAGAAGTTCCTCCAGTGGCGCAACAGCTCGCCGTTCGGCACGAAGGACCCGCAGTTCGGCAAGGACGTCGCGTTCTTCGCGTTCTCGCTGCCGTGGTATCGCTACCTGCTGGGCTTCGCCTTCGCCACCCTCGTCCTGAGCATCCTTGCGTCGCTGCTCGTCCACTACCTCTACGGAGGGCTGCGGCTGCAGTCGGCCGGTGACCGCGCCTCCACGGCCGCGCGCGTGCACCTGTCGGTGCTCCTCGGGGTCTTCGTGCTCGTCAAGGCGATCGCCTACTGGTTCGACCGCTACGGCCTCGCCGTGCACGAGGGCTCGATCGTCACGGGTCTGGGCTATACCGACGTCAACGCCGTCCTACCGGCCAAGACGATCCTCACCTTCATCGCGATCATCTGCGCGGTGCTGTTCTTCGCGACGATCCTGCGTCGGTCGTCGTGGCTGCTGCCGGGCATGGGGCTCGGGCTGCTCGTGCTGTCCTCGCTGCTCATCGGGGCGCTCTACCCAGCGCTCGTCCAGCAGTTCCAGGTCAAGCCGAGCGAGCAGGACAAGGAGTCGCCGTACATCAAGCGCAACATCGTGGCGACCCGTCAGGCCTACGACATCGCCGACACGAAGGTCGTCGACTACCAGGCCCGGACGACGGTGTCCGCAGGTCAGCTGCAGAACGACGCCGAGACCATCCCGGGCATCCGGTTGATGGACCCCAACGTCGTCAGCCCGGCGTTCAAGCAGCTCCAGCAGATTCGCGGGTTCTACAACTTCCCGGACGTCCTCGACATCGACCGGTACCAGGTAGACGGCAAGCAGCGGGACATGGTGGTCGCCGTCCGCGAGCTCGACCAGAGCGGCATCCGGGCCCAGCAGCAGAACTGGATCAACCAGCGCCTCGTCTACACCCACGGCTTCGGATTCGTCGGGGCTTACGGCAACACCCGGGACTCCGACGGCAAGCCGACGTTCTCGGTCAGCAACATCCCGCCGACGAAGACCCTCGGGACGTTCGAGCCGCGGATCTACTTCGGCGAGAAGTCCCCGACGTACTCGATCGTCGGAGGGCCGAAGGGCGGCACTCCGCAGGAGCTCGACTTCCCCGCCGAGAGCGCCACCGGCCAGCAGAACAACACGTACTCCGGCAAGGGCGGCGTCCCGGTCGGGGGGACATTCAACAAGCTGCTCTACGCGGTGAAGTTCCAGGAGCAGAAGATCGTCCTGTCGAACCTCATCAACCCCCAGTCGCGCATCCTCTACATCCGTGAGCCCAAGGACCGGGTCGCCAAGGTGGCACCGTGGCTCAAGCTCGACGGGGACCCGTATCCGGCCCTCGTCGGCGGCCGGATCCAGTGGATCATCGACGGCTACACGACGTCGAACGGCGTGCCGTACTCCGAGCGCACGACGCTGGACTCCGCGACGAACGACACCTTGACCACGCGCAACGCCGTCGCAGCACAGGCGCCCGACAAGGTCAACTACATCCGCAACTCCGTCAAGGCCACCGTCGACGCGTATGACGGCACGGTCCGGCTCTACACGTGGGACGAGAAGGACCCCGTCCTGCGCACGTGGAAGTCGGCGTTCCCGGGCACGGTGCTGCCGAAGTCGGCGATCACGCCAGAGCTCATGAGCCACCTGCGTTATCCCGAGGACCTGTTCAAGGTGCAGCGCTCACTGCTGGCGCGTTACCACGTGCAGGACCCGGTGGCGTTCTACGGCGGTCAGGACTTCTGGCGGGTACCCAAGGACCCGACGCTGTCAGCTGCCAGCGCCGCAGACCAGCCGCCCTACTACCTCACCCTGCAGACGCCGGGTCAGGTCAGGGGGGCCTTCTCTCTGACGACGACGTTCGTGCCCGGAGGCAGCAACAAGGACAACCTCACGGCGTTCGCCTCGGTCAACGCCAATCCCGGGCCTGACTACGGCAAGAAGACCGTGCTCGTCGTCCCGCGCAACACGACGATCCCCGGGCCGGGCCAGGTGCAGAACAACTTCGAGGCGAACCCCACCGTCTCCTCGGCCCTGTCGCTGCTGCGTCGCGGCGGTTCCGAGGTCATCCAGGGCAACCTGCTGACGCTGCCGGTGGGCGGCGGTTTCCTCTACGTCGAGCCGGTCTACATCCAGGCCGCGGGAAGCACCGCGGCGTACCCGTTGCTGCAGAAGGTCCTCGTGGCTTTCGGCGACCGGATCGGCTTCGAGGACACCCTTCAGGCGGCGCTCGACGACGTCTTCCAGGGCGACTCAGGAGCGTCCACCGGGACGGGCACGACACCGCCCGGGACCGGCACCGGAACCACCCCGGGCGGTGGGACGACGCCAGGCACCGGTGTCGCCGCGCTTCAGTCGGCGCTCGACGACATGCGGGCGGCCATCACCGCCGCCGACACGGCGCTGAAGGCCGGCGACTTCACGGCCTACGGCCAGGCGCAGACGAAGCTCAAGTCCGCGCTGGACCGCGCGCTCGCCGCTCAGGGCAAGCCAGCGCTCTCGACGCCCTCGGCGTCGCCGTCGCCCGGGGGCACGGCGTCGCCGGCCGCCTCGCCGACCCCGGCTGCCGGGGCCTCGCCTGGCCCGGCGCCCTCGCTCAGCGCGGGGTAGTCGCCCCTCGCGGCCGGGGCCGATTTGCCCCGGCCGCGACGGCTGACGTATGGTCGTACCACCGACGCGGGGTGGAGCAGCTCGGTAGCTCGCTGGGCTCATAACCCAGAGGTCGCAGGTTCAAATCCTGCCCCCGCTACGAAGTAAGTGCAGGTCAGGGCCATGATCAACGATCATGGCCCTGATCTCGTGTAGGCAGAATGTAGGCAGGCCTGCCCACATCTCAGCGTCTTCGTGATGTGAGACACCGGTAGATGGTGGACACCTTGGTCCCGGTTCCTGGTTGACAGGTTGCGGACGCGGTTCCGGTAGGTGGGCGACACTCGTTCCGGTAGGTGCCTGACAGTCACGCTCACTTTCGGCTTCTGCGCTGCTGTTGTTCGCTCGCTTCGATCATGTGGTCGTGGCGGAGGGAGCCGGTCGTGCTGGTGGAGCTGGGTGTGGTGGAGCTGAGGTATCGGGCGGTGCTGGAGGTCTTTGAGGGCGCGAGCGTCACGGACGTCGCGAAGCGCTATGGGGTGGCGCGGCAGACGGTCCACGAATGGTTGCGTCGCTATGCCAGTGACGGCGGGCTGGGCGCGTTAGCGGACCGGTCGTCGCGGCCGGGGTCGTGTCCGCATCAGATGACGGCGTTGGTCGAGGCGAGCGTGGTGGCGTTGCGTCGGGCGCATCCGGGGTGGGGTCCGTCGCGGATTGTGTGGCAGCTCGAGCGCGACGGCGTCGAGCCGTTGCCGAGCCGGTCTGGGGTGTATCGGGCTCTGCTGCGTCATGACTTGGTGGGGGGCAAGAAGCGCCGCCGGAGGCGGGAGGACTACCGCAGGTGGGAGCGGGGCCGGTCGATGGAGTTGTGGCAGATGGATGTGATGGGCCGGGCGTTCCTGGCCGACGGTCGGGAGTTGAAGTTCGTGACCGGCATCGACGACCACTCCCGGTTCGTGGTCTGCGCCCGGGTGGTCGCGCGGGCCACCGCTCGACCGGTCTGTGATGCGCTGGTCTGGGCGCTGCGGACGCACGGGGTGCCGGAGCAGATCCTGACTGACAACGGCAAGGTCTTCACCGCCCGGTTCGGGCTGGGCCCGGGGCCGGTGCTGTTCGACAAGATCTGTCACGACAACGGGATCAAGCACTTGCTGACCGCGCCGTACTCACCGACCACGACGGGCAAGGTCGAGCGGCTGCACAAGACGATCCGCGCGGAGTTCTTGGCCGAGCATGACCGTAGGCATCCAAGCGTGGAGGCGTTGCAGGCGGCGTTGGACACCTGGGTCGTGGAGTACAACACCGGCCGCCCGCACCAGTCCTGCGGTGGGCGTCCGCCGGCGGAGCGGTTCGCGTTGGCGGACCGCAGCCTGGTGGTCGCCGAGGAACCGGCCATGGTTGTGTCGGTGCTGGGCAAGGACCGTGGGCCGCGGCCGCCGGGGGTGAGTCGGTGGGTCGATCAGCGGGGAGCGATCTCGTTGGCCGGGTTCGGTTATGCCGTGGGGGCGACGTTCGCTGGTGAGCCGGTCGAGGTGGTCGTGACGAACGGTCTGGTCGAGGTGGTGCATGCCGGGGTGCTGGTCGCGACCCATGCGCAGCGGTTCAAGCCAGATCAGGCGGATCGGGCACCACGGGCACAGGTTCAGCGGCGGGCCCGGGACGCCACCACCGGCCTGAGCGTGACCAGGTTGGCCGACAACAGCGGGGTGGTCAGCTTCGCCGGTGCGGCATACGGCTGCGGGCGCGGGTGGGCTCGCCAGAGCATTGAGGTGACGATCGTCGCCGGGTCGGTGCAGCTGAGCCAGGGCGGCAAGGTCATCCGCGTGCACCCGATCCGACACGACCGAACCCGCGAACTCGGGGCGTTCGCCAACCCCAAGGGCCGCCCCCGACGTACCGCGTCGGGCTGAGCACCCGTCGCGCACCTACCGGAACTCACCTGTCATGCGGGTGCCGAACCTTGACATCAGCGTCTTCGTGATGTCGCGAGCCTGGCCGACGGGACGGGGACGGACGTCAGCGGACGTCGCTGGACGGTGGAGTGGCGTCGTATCGCTCAGTCGAGGCGCTGACCTCTGGGTCGATTCCCAGAGGTCAGAGACGGCTGATCGCGGCTCTGTCCCTTACGCCGTCCTTCGGTTATGTCGGCGGCCGATGTGGAATCCCGGGCTGCCCCATCGGCACGGCCTTGGCCGCCCATCGAGCCGGCCCGGTCGCGCGGTGGCGGGTGGGGGTTCGAGTGCGATTGATCGGTGTCCATTTCTGAGTACGAGCGGCGGGTCAGGCTCGGGAGGTCCCGCACCTAGAGGTGAGAGCGCGGCGACCGCGAGCAGCGCTGGTCATATGTCGAGCACGCCTACGGCAAGGCGCGTTCGACCAAGGGGAGCAACCGGGAATCCTCCACAGCGGCGGTGCGATGGCATACCCCGACCAGGTACGCCGGGTTGCTGGCGAACGCGAAGAAGTCTTTGAGGCTGGCCTGCCTGATCAGCATGGCCACGTCCCAGCGTTCGTCACTGGGGCCGACGAAGTATCGTCCCCCGTCGGCCAACAGGCTCACCGTCCCACCGGTCGCGGCCAGGAAGGGGAGGGTGTGTTGGATGTACAGGTCGTACGCGGCGGATCCGCTGATCGGCTCCGCTGGTGCCGAGTGCGGTGACTCGGTGTAGTCCGCCCAGGTGCGAAACCGGAGCAGGTTCAGCATGAGGAACGGCCCGGCGATTCCGCGACTCAGGAAGGCGCGTGCACTGTCGTCGGTCGGGTCGAGATGCATGGCGTCCAACTACCTTTCGTTGTCTGGCTAGGTCAGGCGAAGTACGGGGCGTTCACTTGGACGCGCCCTCCCACTGCCAAGCCCCGTCCACTCGAGCCACGGCAAGCGCGCCGTGACGGACGTAGCGCGACCTCCCCACGGTGCGGGTGAGCAAAGCAGTGAGCTGATGCGCCAGCTCGTCAGTCGCCGAACCGGATGTCTCGTTCACCACAGGATCCCCCCGCGATTAGCAGGCACCTAGACGACGGACGCGTGCCACGACAGGTCGCGCGGCAAGCCTCTCACGCAGACCGAGCACGAACGCTGGCCGGCGCTCGGATGTTGTGCGGGGAGAGTCGGCGGGCGTGCGGCTATAGGCAGCTCGCCGGACGCGGGGATCGCGTCCACCCTGCCGGTGTATCCCGCGCCAACGTCGGCCAGGGGATACACCAAGGAAGGGGCTGGGCGATAGGCGCTGTCGCGGGACTACCCCGTCAAGTCCCCTTCTCGGCGCATCGCCCGAGTTCAGGATGTCCACCGAAGCGGGTCAATTGCACTGACCCGGCTCGAGCCTGGGGTACGCGCTATCAGCGACCTACGATCGGGGCTCCCATCGCATTGAGCGTCTCGCTAGGATCGTTGCCAGCACAGCCCATGCGGTGAGGATCAGGAGCGGCTGGCCGGCGGCCGCCCAGGTGTCGCTGAGAGCGAGTGTCCGGTCTGCGCTGCCGGTCTTGAATCCGAACCAGCTGACGCGCACCAGGTCGGTGATCGCTGCGCCTGGGGTCAGGTCGGTCCAATGGCGAACGTTCGCAGGGAAGGCGGTCGCGACCTGACCGAGAATGACTAGGACGATGACCGGCATGCTCGTGAGCTGCGCTGCTTCGGCGTTGCGGGTCCATGCGGCCGTGCAGCAAGCGAAGGCTACGAATAGCAGCAGGGTCACGAGCACGGTCAGGGCATACAGCAGTGGATTGAGCGGCGAGTGCTGCCCAAGGGCGACCGCGATCGGAACGACCAGTGCCGAGGTGGCCAGTGCCACGACCAGTCCGGGGAGGGCGAGGGAGACGATGATGTCGGCGTCGGTGCTCTCCCCGGTGCGTAGGCGTTTGAGGACCAGCTCGTCGCGGCGGGTCACGAACTGGGAGAGCAGGTTTGCGTAGACGGGGAACAGCGCGGCCATCAGCAACGCAGTGATCACCGCGTTCGCACCGGCGCCTGCGGATTTATTGTCGCCGACAATGAGGAGTCCCAGTGGCAGCAAGGGCAGTATGACGGCGTAGATGAACGTCAACCGGTTACGCGCCGTCAGGATGGCGTTGGCCCGGGCCAGGCCCGCGATGCGTTGCGTCGACATATCGGGAAGCGTCATCTGGTTGCTCCTTCCACTGAGCTAGGGGATCCATCAGGGTCGCTATTGCCCGAGGCGATCGCGAGGAAGACCGACTCGAGCGACGCGTTGCGGGCCTCGAGGTTGGAAAGGCGCACGTCGCACTGAGCAGCCTGTCCGAGCAGAGCATGCAGGGTCCTCTGGAGGTCATGGGTGTGCACGGTGGTCGTACCACTGTGGGTCGCAACCGTGATGGCGCCGGGCAAATCGTTGAGCCCGACCAGCGCAGCTGCGCCTTGGAAGCGGATGGTCGAGGCCTGGTCGGCTCCCAGCTGGGCAGGGGTCCCCTCCCGGACGATCCGACCAGCGTGCATGATCGCTACGCGGTCGGCGAGCTCCTCGGCCTCCTCGAGGTAGTGGGTGGTCAGGAGCACCGACCGACCCCGATCCCGTAGGGCTGCGATGAGATCCCAGACCCGGCGCCGACTCTGCGGGTCGAGTCCGGTGGTCGGCTCGTCGAGGAGCACGACCTCTGGATCCCCGAGCAGCGTGCAAGCCAGGTCGAGGCGCCGGAGCTCGCCGCCGGACAGGCTTCGCACCCGTACGTCGGCGCGGCCGCCAAGATCGAGCTCGGCCAACACGTCGGCGTCGGGGCGCGTGGACGTCATCGTCGAGGCCCACATCCGCAGAGTCTCCGCGACGGTCAGGTCCGCCGGGAACCCGCTCGTCTGCAGCAGCACACCCGTTCTTCGCCGTACCTCCGCGCGGTCAGTGACCGGGTCCATTCCGAGCACGCGAACCTGGCCGGCTGTTGGCCGTGCCAGTCCCTCGACCACCTCCAGGGCTGAGGTCTTGCCCGCTCCGTTCGTGCCGAGAAGGGCGACGATGGTTCCCGCATCGACGACCAGGTCGATGCCACGCACGGCCTCGAATGCTTTTTCGCCGGTGCCGTAGACGCGGCGAAGGTCGCGCACCTCGATATCGACATGGTCGGCCGACAGCGTTGACATCACGTGTTCACTCTCTGTCCTTGAATCGTTGTCAAGTGCCATGGGAAATCCGGGTGGCCCGCCGGGTGCTCCCCCGACCGGGTGGTCGCGCGCTCGTCGATCACGGCGCCTGGGCCTTGGCGCACAGGGCGAGATCGATCGCTGCGGCGAAGGCGGGCTCGGAGGCTGCAGGTGCGGGGAACATGGTGCGGGTGATGACAGCGGTCCGGCCCGCGCTGGCGTCCCAGTAGGCCAGGCTCTGGTAGCCGAAGATGGCGCCCCTGTGTCCCCAATGGGCGCCGCAGGCATCGGTGACTCGCTCCAGCCCAAGGCCGTAACGGAAGCTGTTTGGATCGGTGGGGTCTTCGGCGACGGTCTTCTTCATCTCCCGCAGCATGGGTTGGGTGAGCAGCCGACCGCTCATGAGCGCCGTATAGAAGCTGGACAGGTCCGCGGCGTTGGAGACGATGGCGCCCGCGGCCCAGGCGTGAGAGGGGTTGAAACCGGTGACGTCGAGGGGTTGACCGTCGGGGGTTGGGTTCGCCTCCGTCGAGATGTATCCATGTGCGTAGTAGCCGGTCAGACCCGCCGCCCCGGTCGGGAACGAGGTGTGCTCCAGGTGCAAGGGGGAAAAGATCCGTCGGTCCAGCTCGCGAGCCAGGGAACGGCCGGTCACCGCCTCCACAAGCAGACCCGCGACGATGTAGTCGGTGTTGGAGTACGCCCAGGCGCTGCCGGGCGGGAACAGCTGCGGTTGCTTCTCGGCCATGGCCACCAGCTCCCGCGGCTCCCAGACGCGGTTCTGCTTGATTCCCGCGAACAGCTTCGGATCCCCGGTGTAGTCCGGCAGGCCGCTGGTGTGGTTCAGCAGTTGCCGTACGGTGATCTGCTCGCCGTTCGCCAGCAGACCAGGCAGCCGTCGGGCGACGGGCTCGTCGAGCCTGAGGCGTCCTTCACCGACCAGCTGCAGAACGACGGTGGCGACGAAGGTCTTCGTGATGCTGCCGATCCGGAACTGCGCGGCCGGCCCAAGCTTGGCACCGGTCGCGAGGTCGCTCACGCCGGCGACATAATTCCGGGCGGCGCGGTCAGGGTCCTGGACTCGTACGATGATGCCCGGGACGCCTGCCGCCACCACCTCGTTCAAGGCAGCGTCGAGTCCGGTGCTCACAGCGTCCACGCTGGGGGCCGCCTGGGAGGCTCCTGCACTGGCGGAGGGAACGCCCACCATCAGGCTCGCCAGGACCGTCGCGGCCACGGCAAGCCTTGAGGCGATCCGGGGGCGCTGGTTGGGAGCGGCCGACGCCGCCAACGTAATCGTTCTTGGCAGGTGGTCCTTCATGATGTTCTCCTGATTCCGGGGACTGTTGACGAGCGTTGGCGATGGGTGCGCGGGCGATGACCCACTAGTGAGTCGCCCCGACCAGCGCTGCGTCGCTGACGGAGCGAACTGCCAGGGTGGTGACACAGGTGGAGCGGTGGAAGCGCCTTATCGGAATCTCGCCGACACACACGGCCATGGTGACGAGCCCGAGGTCCACAGCCCCTCGGGCACGAACGCTCGCAGCCCGCCGTAGTACTTGGTGATGTTGCTCGCCTGGATCATTGCTGGGTCCTGTCTGTGCACGGTTTGCGGGGGTGGGTGGCTAGGCCGGTCGAGGCTCAAGCTAGGAGCGGATGTGGTGAGCACGGATCCCCACAAGTGGTGATCGATGGGGTGATCGTGGCCGTGGCCGAGGTCGAGATCGACGGCAGGTCCGACCGGGCAGAAGGTGTGCAGGATGGGCGGGCAACACGGCACCTTGGACCAAGATCGTTTTGTCGGCAGAATGTCAACAGACCCCCTCGACGGCTCCGAAGCCCCGGGCGGGCGATGTCGGCAAGATGTCAACAGCACCTGCCCTGACGAACCTGGACAGCGCTGGACGTCCACGGACCCCGAAGGACTCCTGACCTGGGACGACGCCGCGTCCACCGGTGTCCAGCACGGTCCAGGACTGCACGCTGACGTCGGAGCGTGCGGCGGCTCAACAACTGCTTACTTTGAACTCGGGTCAACCGGCCGATTCATGGCGGGTGCCTGTCAGTCCTGGACAACGGTGGACGGCGGTGGACGCGAGGGCTCGCCCGTGGCCCAGATTGGTGCGGTGACCTCTGGGTCGATTCCCAGAGGTCACGAGGACAGGGCTCCCCGGGGTTGAGGGCGCCAGTTCGACAATCGGTCCGGTGGGCGCACCACGGACGCGCTTGTCTTGACGGGTCAGAGGCGCTCAGCGCTCGCCGAACATCCCGCCGCGGTTTGATCTCCGCGAGGGCATCAGCGGGTTCCCAGTCCCCGTCAGCCCAGGCTGCCATCCGTCTTACGGCAAACAATGCCGGCGCGAGATGTGCATGAAGAGGCGCCCAACTACAGGTCTTCAGCGCTCCACGGCCAGTTCCGATCGGCCCGATATCATGCGCGGGGTGAGTAACACTTCCTTCGACCGGCTGAGGCTGTCGGCGCTGCGCTACGCCGTCAATGACGAGGCCGAGCAGTATGTCGCCGTGATGCGCGTCTTCACAGCAGGTACAGCTGGCCTGCTCTCAGACCTGTCCGCCCGCGAGGTCGCCGAACGCCTCGGCAGCGAGCACGGCTTTGAGCTCGACGTTGACTTGGTCGACACCCGACTGTCGTACTTGGTCCAGTCCGGCAACCTGGCACGCAGCCCGCGCGAAACCGAGGCGCGCAGCATCCGGGAGTACCTGACGACCCGGGCCCGCTACCAGCTGACTCAGCGCGGCGAGCTCGTCCACCGGCAGGTGGAGGAGCTGCTCTCTGCCACTGATGAGGTCCGCGAGGTCTCCACCGAGCTGCTCGGTGGCATCATGACTGGTCTGCGCACTCTCGCCGCGTATGACGAGACGTCGCTGGCCGAAGTCGAGCCCGACGTCGTGGCTGCCCAGGTTGCCACGCTGTTCGCGCAGTTCGAGCGGCTCGTGACAAGCACCCGCGCCTTCTACGCGAGTCTCAGCCACGTACTCGCGCGCTACGACCTGGGCCGGGAGGACTTCCAGGCCTTCAAAGCAGCGTTGCTCGACTACCTGCAGAGGTTCGTTGACCAGATCGCTCGCACGATGCCGCAGATCGGTGACCTCATTGCGGTTACGGATCCGGTCTTGCTGCTGGAGAGGGCCAACACAGGAGCGCGCCTGGTGAACGTCGATGGCTCACGCGCGGTGCGGACCACCGGGCTGGCGGAGCGGGATTGGGCTGGGCTGCGCGCCTGGTTCCTTGGAGTTCCGGGGCGACGCAGCGATGCCGAGGAGGTCCGGAGCCTCGCGACGAAGGCGATGCGCGCGCTGTTGGTGAACTTGCGCAGGTTGTCCAGCAGCCGCGACCGGGAGGTCAGCCGGTACGCCGACCTCCTTCGGCTGGCGCAGTGGTTCGACGCCAGCGATTCCGACCAGGCAGCTGCGCTGTGGGCGGCAGCGTTCGGTCTCTATCCCTCGCGGCATCTGGGCTTCCCGGCCCAGACCGACGGAGAACCGCTCCCGGCTACCAGCAGCTGGTGGCGGGCACCGGTGGCCGACGTCCCGGTCATGTTGCGCACGAGCGGAGAGCGCAGGTCCACCGGCGCGACTGCCCGACGTGAGGACTTCAGCGCCGTGAAGGCGAGACGGCTGCGCGAACGAGCCGCCTCAGAAGCGGAACGTGCCGCGGGCCTGACTGAGTTGAAGTCTCACGCGGGTCGGGCGCTCGTGGACCTGCAGATCAGCGATGCGGCGAGAGTGCAGCTGCTGGAGCTACACGCTCGTGCCATGGCCAGTGCTGGCGGACCGCTGGCCGACCATGCGGTGGCGGCAGCGGCGTTGCCGGACGGCACCGTCCTGGAGCTGCAAGTCCGCCCGACGCCAGGCACGGACGCAATCGTCGAGAGCCCGTCCGGCACCTTGCGTCTGCACGACCTGACCCTTGGGCTCGCATGACAGTTGAGAACACCCAGGTGGCGGCAGAACGGCGAACCGCCTTGAGGGCGTTACTAATGCAGCCACTGCTGACGGACGAGCGGTCCGCTGACGACCTGCTGCTGGTACGGCGACACCGTGAGCACCTGACCCGGTTGTGCACCGAAGGCCTTGGTTACCGGCTGGTCGTTGAACCCAAGGCCGCCCGCCTCTACAAATCCGGCCTCGGGCGTGATGCCACCCGTCCGTTGCGCAAGCCGATCAACCGCGGTCAGGGCCGGCGGTTCGAGCCGCGCGCGTACGCCTTGATGTGCCTGACTCTGGCAGCGCTGACCCGATGCCCGGGGCAGCTCCTGCTCGACGAGCTCGTTGCCCAGGTCCGCAGCGCGGTCGCCGACGCCGATCTAGACATCGACCTCGACAAGGCGGTCGATCGTCGGGCAATGGCGGCCGCCTTGGCGGTTCTGATCGAGTTCGGGGTGCTCGTCGAGCGCGATGGCGACCTGACCCGTTGGGTCGAGGACAGCCGGGCGCAGAGCCTGCTCGACGTACGTCGCGACCGGTTGACTCTCCTTGTTTCATCAGGCCTTTCGGGTGCGATAGGCCCCTCGGACCTGCTCGACGCTGCGGCGTTGCCGAGTGCCGCCGGTGGTGCCCGGGTCGCCGTCCGGCGGACTTTGCTGGAGTCACCGCTGCTGTCGCTGACCGACCTGACAGAGGATCAGGCTGAGTGGTGGAGACGTAACCGCAACCGCGAGACCGAGTGGTTCCGCGAACACGTCGGTCTCGAGCTGGAGCTACGCGCCGAGGGTGCCCTGGCCATCGACCCTGACGAGACCTTCACGGACCTGGTCTTCCCGGGTACCGGCTCGCAGCGGCACGCCGCCCTCCTCGTCCTCGAGCAGCTCGTGGGACTGGTGCGGGAAGACGCCCGGTCGGCCGAGCTCGCTGACCGGGTATGGCGGGTCGTCCCCGAAGGCGCCTTCGAGCAGGCTGTCCGTTCCGTCGTCGCCGAGCACAGCCGCGGCCTGCGCAAGGCCTACGCCGACGCGGAGGTCCTCCGTGAGGACGTTCTCGACGTGCTGACCGAGTCCGGACTGCTGCGACGTACTGCTGAAGGTGTGGCCGTCCACGCTGCGGCGGCGCGCTACGCACCTCAGACTTCCTACGCCGAGGGCCTTTTCTGATGGCGCGCAACGCGTACCGCTTCCGGCTGCACCGCGCCGGCATCCTCAACGTCTGGCAGTACGACGAGCAGGTGTTCGAATTCGCCGACGGACGGCTGCTGCTCCGCGGCACCAATGGCGCGGGCAAGAGCAAGACCATGGAGATGCTCCTGCCGTTCGTGCTCGACGGGGACAAGTCGCGGATGACAGCGACCGGACGGCAGGGCAGCCAGCTTCTGTGGCTGATGAGCGACGGTGCCGCCGCAGTCGGCACCCGCACCGGGTACTTGTGGGTCGAGTTCGCCCGCGTTGACGCGGGCGGCGCCCAGCACGTCGTCACCTGCGGCATCGGGATCCGGCACTCGGCGAGCGCCAAGCAGGCCACCACGTGGCAGTTCACCGTGCCCACCGCGGCACCCACGCTGTGCGAACCGGACGGCACACCGCTGTCCGGGCCGCGCTGCCGCGAGCTCGTGGACTCACTGGACGGCCGCAACTTCGAGTCGCCCCGCGAGTACAAGCAGCATGTCGGACAGCTGCTCTTCGGCCTCGAGGCGCAGGCGTACGACGACTTGCTTCGCCTGCTCTACTGGCTGCGGCAGCCCCAGGTCGGCGAGGACATCGACCCGGCCCGCCTGGTCGCGATGCTGGACGAGTCGCTGCCTGCGCTCGACGAGGACGCGGTCCGCCAGGTCGGCGAGGCGCTCGACGACCTCGCCGAGCACGGGGAGCGGCTCGACCGGCTTCGGGCGGCAGCGCAGGCTGTCGCACGTGCGGCCGACCTCTACGCGCGCTACGCGGCGACGCTGCTCCGTGAGCGGGCCGCCGAGGCGCTCAATGCCGAGAAGGAGCGTGCAGGGCGGGCCCGGGCGGTGGGGCAGGAGGAGGTGGCGGTCACCCGGGTCGCCGAGGCGCTCGCCGCAGCCGAGGCCGCGCAGAATCGGGCCCGTGACGAGGCAGCGAAGGCTGGGAGCCGGGTGCAGGCGCTCGAGGGCGGGCCGCTGGCCCGCAATCAGCAGGTGCTGCGGGAGAAGCAGCGTCGCGCCGAGGAGCTCACCCGGGCCGCGGCGGTGGCGCAGGCCGCGGCGCAGCGTGCGACTGACCGGGCTGAGGACGGTCATGCACGGGTCGCCCGCGGCGCAGAGCAGCTCGCCGACCTCAGCGCCCAGCTCATGGCCGCCACCACGGAGACCGC